>JAAVZD010000004.1 GCA_022791475.1 Clostridia bacterium
CCAATGAGACCACTAGGCTGGCTAAGTCCAAAGGAAAAATTAGAAGAATATATGTGTAAAGTTAAATAGCAGTCATTAAGAAAGGTACTTCAAACAGTATAAATATCAATTTAGTGTGACATATGTTTGACAAACCTACAAGATATATTATAAGTACATGGAAAATTAATAGTCAAAACGTTAAAAGAGTCAAATGAATAAAAGAAATATAAAGAGGAGAACTTATGTATAAGATATTCATATATACAAATATTATTTTAAATTTTTATAGAATTAATAATAAAGATAGTATTAATGCAATTTTAGGTGCAATAAAAAAATATAAAAAATATTTTATTTCTACGAAGCAATCGCAAGATGAATTTTTAAGAAATAGAGATAGGACTATGAGAGACTTTATTGAAGAACTAAAAAAGTAAAATTATAAAGCTCATTCAAATAGCGTAATCGCTACATTAGATACATATAATGAATATTATGATAGCATCTTAAAAGCTAATAGAAGTACAAAAAATATTATAGATGAGATGGCGAAATTAATAGAGAAACCAGAGATAGATTCAATATATAAAATTTACCTAGATTTGAATAAGATATCATATGATAGAACAAATGAGATTATAGAAAAAGCAAAAAGAAGAAAAATAATAGGAAATCCACCTACTAGTAGGAAAGATACATGTGGAGATGAAATAATATGGGAAACTCTTTTAGAATATTGTAATGAAAACTTAATAATTGTTAGTAAAGATTCAACATTCAATGACAATTATAATTTCTTAAAAGATGAGTTTTATCGAATAAAAAATAAAAAGTTAAAAGTAGTTGATAGTATAACAAAAGCAATAGAGTTAAATAATGAAAATCCACCAAAAGAATTAGAATTAATTGAAAGTGATTTAATTGTAGAATCAAACTTACAAGAATATGGACAGATACAAGATGATTCTAACTGGGCCAACATTATATATAATGCTTTAATAAAACTTGAAAATGAAGCAAAATTGAAAGATATATATAATGAGGTAAATAAACAAATAAAAGAAAAATACCCTGAAAAGTTAAAAAACAAAAATATTGAAGCAACTGTTAGAGGAATGCTACAACGTTATTGTAGCGATTCAAAACATTTTAATGGTAAAGTGGATTTGTTTACTAATACTAATAAAGGCAAATGGGGAATAAGAAAAAGATGTAATGAAAACATTATAAAATAAAATTTAGATATAGTGAAATGCAAATAATTCTATTAACGTATATCTTTAAGTAATAACATAAGTTTTAATTTAAGTATAATAGAAGTCAAAGTATAATAAAGCAAAACATAAAGGAGAAAAGAGAAAATGAAAAACATACTTATACAATACCCAAAATGTTCAACATGCCAAAAAGCAAAAAAATGGCTAGAACAAAATAACATAGAATTTACAGATAGAAATATTGTTACAGAAACACCAACCGTAGAAGAACTAACGCAGTGGATAAAAAGAAGCAAGCAAGATATAAAAAAGTGGTTTAATACAAGTGGATTAAAATATAAAGAATTGAACTTAAAAGATAAATTACTAAACATGACAGATAAAGAAAAGATACAATTATTAACAAGTGATGGAATGCTAATAAAAAGACCGATATTAATAACCGAAAAAGAAATATTAATAGGTTTTAAAGAAGAAAAATGGAACAATATTAAATAGTAACAAATACTTGATAAAAAATTTTAAAGTTTTTATCAAGTATTTTTAAAATTTAACAATTAGCAAACCTTTTATTCATCTTTATAATATAATACTTAATGTCAAAGTAACTAACCTCCCCAGAAACCATATCCTTAATCTCACGCAACCTACCAGAACTGCACTTGTTAATAGCTTCATAAATCTCATTCTCAAACTTACTATTAACTAAACTTTCTAAATAAATATCCATATCATTTTCAAAGCAATCCAACAAATGCTGTTCTATCGTCCTTTCAGTAAGTCCTCTAATTTCAGCGATTTCTTTAATAGTTTTTCCATCCTTAGTATAAAGTTCGTAACTAATTAATTTAGTATCTACCTTAGGAGTAGGCTCATTCTTAACTTTAGTTTTTTCTAAAATATCAAGATTTTTAATATCATGTTCTTGAACATAATTTCTAATAGCATCTATAAAAACATCACCATACTTTTCTAACTTAAAGCTACCAACCCCACTTATTTTAAGCATACTATCCACATCTGTTGGGTAATATGTGGACATCTGTTTTAAAGAAACGTCTGCAAATATAATAAAAGGTGGAACATTATTTTGTTTAGCCACTTCCATTCTAAGTTCTCGTAGTATATCAAATAAATTGCTATCAAAAGGTAGACTTTCGAAGTCATTTTTACTATTTTTCTCAGGTTTTAAAATTCTTTCAATTTTCTTTTTAATAACCACTTGAGTATCAGAAAATAAAACATCATTTGCCTTAACATCCAAAGCCAAAATAGGATATTTGTCACCGATACTCTTAATATATCCTTCTGCAACTAAAAATGAAATTAAATCTCTAATAGTATCTTTACTATATTCACTCATAATTCCATAAGTAGAAAGCGAGTCAAAACCAAAAGATTTGACTTTTGCAGATTTAGATCCCTTAAGAACATCAGCCACCAAACCAGCACCAAAACGCTCATTCATTCTTTTAATACAAGAAAGAATTTTTTTGCTATCAGTAGTAATATCAGTTATTTCTATTTCAGAATTACAATTAGAGCAAAATTTACAATTATTAAAAGTAGGTATTTCTCCAAAATATTCTAAAATATAACTTCTAAGACATTTACTACTATTACAGTAATCCACAATATCATTTAACTTTTTATACTCGTTAGAATGATTACCTTCAGAAGAATGTTCTATTAAAAATTTATTAGTAACAACATCTGCTCTACTAAAAAGTAATACACATTCAGCCTTATCGCCATCACGTCCAGCACGTCCAGCTTCTTGATAATAGCTCTCTAAGTCAGAAGGCATATTATAATGAATAACATACCTAACATTAGACTTATCAATACCCATTCCAAAAGCATTAGTAGCAACCATGATTTCAGTTCTATCATATACAAAATCATCTTGAGAAATAGTTCTATTTTTTTCACTCATTCCTGCATGATATTTAGAAACTTTATACCCATAATTACAAAGCCTTTCATAAACTTCATCTACAGTTTTTCTAGTAGAACAATAAATAATACCAGACATATTTTTATGGTCTTCTAAAAAGTTAAGCAAAAATTTCTTTTTACTTTCAGGCATTTGAACACTAAAATAAAGGTTATCTCTATTAAAGCCAGTAGTTAAAACAAAAGGTTTACGCAAGTCTAATAATTTAATAATATCATCTTTAACAACCTGAGTAGCAGTAGCTGTAAAAGAAACAACAACAGGCCTTTTAGCTAAATTATTAATAACCTTCGAAATTTCACAATAACTAGGCCTAAAATCATGCCCCCATTGAGAAACACAATGAGCCTCATCAATTGCAACCATTGAAATATTAAGAAAGTTAAGCATACTAATAAAAGTATCTGAAAAAAACCTTTCAGGTGCAACATAAATAATTTTATACATTCCATGGTAAATATTTTGAATAGTTTGTAAATAATTGCCTTCAGTTAAAGAACTATTAATATATGTAGCAGGAATGCCAATCTGATTTAAGCTATCAACTTGGTCCTTCATAAGTGAAATAAGGGGAGAAATAACAACAGTAACTCCCTCAAAAATCATAGCAGGAATTTGATAACAAATAGACTTACCAGCCCCAGTAGGCATAATTCCCAAACAATCTTCTTTTTCTAAAATATGGCTAATAATTTCCGACTGTCCAGCCCTAAAATTATCATAACCAAAATATTTTTTTAAAACTTCATTAGGTGTCAATAAAAAAACCTCTTTTCTTTTTTATATTTAATAATTATACTATGGAAAATGTAAAGATGCAAAACATTGAATTAAATTATGTACACTAATTTATCATATTATTTTATAATTGTAAAGTGAAAAATAAAAAAATAGTTCATTTTAGGAATATAACTCTAAAATGAACTAAAAACTATACTATAAAACTTTAGAAAATATTACTAGAGTATTTAGAATACTTTTCAACTATATCTTTAATATGATTTATAAAAGATTCAGTAGTTTTTGAATTAGGCATATTTTTCATTAATTTAAATGCTTTCTCTAAATCAATTAAAATTTCATCTCTATATGTTTCAATAATATGTGAATCTAAATCACGTAAAATTAACCAAGCAATATAGAAATCTTTTTTATTGCCTTTTCTTGGTTTTTCTATATTTGGATTAAAAATTTTTAGTAAAATATCATCATTACCGTTTGAAAGAATTTTCAATTTTTGAGCAAATGTACTTACATTATCAACACACTTTTGAAATTCAATCTCTTTATTATTATTTGATTCTAAGTCTTCTAAGAAATCACTAAGTGCATTTTTGTTTTTTACAGACATTTTAACTTCTGTATGCTCAAACTGCTTATTACTATTTTCTGTATATAAATAAACTAAAAAGAAATCATTTATACTATTAATATTTATATCTAAATAATCCATATAAGCTAAAGTCGTTACTAATTCTTCTTCTTTCATTTTATTTCCATTTTGATTAAATAAACTATATTTTGCAATAGATTTAATTTTATTTAAAGTATTAATAATATCAAAAGAATTCCACATTTCAAATGAGTTTGCACTAATAGGACATGGGTTTTGGTTTAATCTCAAAAACATGTCAACAGAGTTAAAATCAGGGTTTGCTCGCATATCTATTTTCACTACATCAAATTTATAATTTTCAATATACTGTTTTTTAAATAGATTAAGGTTATCCTTTCCTTCACCATAAACATAACCATTTAAACCATTTAAATCTTTAAGTCCACAAAGAGCATATTTATTTTTATAAGTATGAATCCAACCATAATTATCATCTGTAATATTTTCACCCATAAACTTTAATATACTTATTAATCTTTGTTGACCATCTATAACTGTATATTTATTAACTCTATCTTCTTCTCTAGTCACATACAAATATATTGGTGGTAATTTTACTCCAAGAATAATACTTTCAATAATTCTTGAAGCTTTTTTCCTACTTTTAACTTCTGATCTTTGATAAGCTGAGCGAACAATAAATCTATTTTCTTTAATTAATCTTAATATTTCTCTAATTTCTAAAGTATCATTAATAGCCATAACTTGTTTAGTGGAATCTATACCGGTCCATACCTCAAGATTCTTTTCAATAGGTATAGGTTTATAAGAAACAAGTTTTCTGTTTTTCTTTGTTTTACTTAAATAATTTGAAATATCTAGTTTTAATATTTCAGTTATATAATTTTTTACATATGAATATCTAGCCTCAATATCAATGGCATTAATATTTTTATAATTATCAAAATAATTTCTTCCGTTACTTTCAACATAGTGGCATAATTGATCAATGTTAAAATCATAAAAACTATTAGGATATTCTTTATAAAGAATAGTAAACATCCAGTATAAACATTTGAAAAATAATGTATTATCTTGTAAATCATTATTAGACTCAGTTAATTTTTGTTTTACTAAATGTAATTTTTTTAATATTTTAATAATTTCATCCATTTTTTCTAGTTTTTGTTTTTCTGTTAGGTTTGTAATAAATGTAAAATAGTATTTATCAAAAACTGAAGAGCCAACTTTTATAGTTTTTTCACCTATAAGTGGTATGTAAGTCATTATTAATGATTCTCTTATAGCAACTAATAATAAATTAATTCTTTCCCTATTATCAATTGACCTTTTAGTTTTTGGTAATAACATATCTACACAGTTATCATAAAAGTTTTTATCTTTTTCAAATAAGTCTATCAATTTATTAGTTATAAAATCGTATAGATATTTTGCTCTTGCAATTTCACTAGTAGTTAAAGCAGTCATACCAAAATTAGACCTTTTAAATAAGTCACGTTTAATAAGTTCAATATCTTTTTCTGATGTGAAATTATTTGGGATATAGTGTATTAGTTTCATTTGGTATTCTAAAAAAAGAGTTTTTAAGTTCTTAGGAAGATCTTTATAATATAAACCATCTAACTCTTTTAATATATCTAATCCAAAATGTCTCAAAGGAAATTTATTATTATAAAAATTTAATAAAGTTTCATATCTTTGTCTTCCATCTATTATTTCTAATCCTTCTTTTGTATCTATAACTGTAATAGGTGGAATTACACCATATATTAAAACCGTTTCAATCAAGTTTATAGCTTTTGCACTGTTCCATATATAATTTCTTTGGTAGCTTGCGTCATATTTTATAATCTTTTTATCTTTTGGAAGTAGTATGTTGTTAATTGGAATATCAATTAGTTCTCTTTTAATATCGTTATATATTTCTTCTATTTTTTTCGTTCTTTGTTTCATTTTATACTCCTTTCTAATATCTATTAGATTATAGCACATATATGTAAACTGTCAATTCTTTTCGGCATATTTTTGGAACTGAACTATTCTAGTTTTACCTAAAAGTAAACTATGAAATCTTAGATAGCTGCAAAATAAAGAAAAACAAAGATTAACTTAATAGTAAACATTACTTAAAAATATTTGTAAAATTTGAATAAAAAATTTACAAATTATTATATAAAAGTTATAATATAAATATAAAAGGTTATATTATAGAATTAAAAATTAAATAATAAAGGAGGAAATTCGTGTTTTATCACGAAGAAAGATATGAAAATAATACTAGCATCAAAATCACCAAGAAGAAAAGAAATAATGGACATGTTAAACTTAAAATATGAAGTAATAGTAAGTGACGCAGAAGAAATATTAGAAGAAGGGCTTACAATAGAAGAACAAGCAAAAAGGCTATCATACATAAAGGCAAAAACAATATTTGATGAAACCATAGGAGATAGAATAGTAATTGGCTCAGACACAATGGTTATAAAAGATGGAAAAATATATGGAAAACCAAAAAATGAAGAAGATGCATTTAGAATACTAAAAGAATTAAATGGAAGCAAACACCAAGTAATAACAGGCTTAGCAATATTAGTAGAAAGAAACGGAAAATACCAAGAATACTTAGATTACGATATAACAGAAGTATACTTTAAAAACATGACAGATGAAGAAATAAAAAACTGGATAGCAACTGGAGAAGCAATGGATAAAGCAGGAGCATATGCAGTACAAGGAAAGTTCTCAGTATTTATTGAGAAAATAAATGGAAATTACTGGTCGGTAATGGGGCTTCCAATTCATAAGGTTTATGATATACTAAAAGTTGTTAATAAATAATAAAATAGCGATAAAATTTACAAAATGTAATTTTATCGCTATTTTAAATAAATATATTTTTCAAATTTAATTTAATTTAATTTTAAATAATTATCCAAATATTCAGTCCATTCTGGAGCATTTTCTTCTTCAAATAAATTTACTTAAGTATTATATCAAAGATAAAAAGGAAAAGCTATAATATATTACATAAAATGCAAAAAATTCAAAAAACCTATTTACAAATTATGTAAATGATGCTATTATAATAAAAAACAAGAATAAAATTTTCTAAGCTCATTCTTCGCTAAGAAAATCTAATTCTTTCATAACTATCTTCTAAGGGAACTCACCACTATCGTGGATGATTTCCCTTAGAAGATAGAAATTAATTCAAAAAAATTAAAAATCAAAACCTAATTCAAGGTTAAAAAACCCTAAAAATGAAAGGAAAAAATAATATGTTATCAATAGTAAAAAGTATGTCTCTACTTGGTTTAGAAGGCTATCTTATTTCTGTGCAAGTAGATGTTTCAGGTGGTATGCCACGGCTTCGAAATTGTTGGGCTTCCTGATACTAGTATTAGAGAGGCAAAGGAAAGAGTAAAAACAGCAATAAAAAATTCTGGTTATGAACTGCAAAGTAGAAAAATAGTAGTAAATTTAGCACCAGCAGATATAAAAAAAGAAGGATCATTTTTTGACTTGCCAATTGCAATAGGAGTATTAAATTGTACAGAATATTTAGAAAGTAAGCAATTAGAAGACATCGCATTTATAGGAGAACTTTCACTTGATGGAAAAATAAACAAGGTAGATGGAGTTCTGCCAATGTGTATTGAAGCAAAAAGGCTAGGTATTGAAACAATAGTAGTACCAAAAGAAAATGCAAAAGAGGCCTCTGTAGTAGAAGGAATAGAAGTACTAGGTGCAGAAAGTTTAAATCAAGTAGTAAATTATTTAAGTTCAAAAGTTATAATTCCAACATATAAAACTGATATAAAAAATTTATTTTCAAAACAGAATAAATATCTATTAAATTTTTCAGAAGTAAAAGGACAAGAGAATATAAAAAGAGCTTTAGAAATAGCAGCCGCAGGTCGGGCACAATTGTATCCTTATTCGGTGCACCCCGGCTCTCGGGAAAACCATGATGGCAAGGAGAATACCATCAATTTTGCCAGACCTAAGTTTTGAAGAAGCTTTAGAAACAACAAAAATACATAGTATAGCTGGAGTATTAACAAAACAAACACCACTAATAACATCAAGACCTTTTAGAGCACCACATCACACAATATCGCCAAGCTCATTAGTAGGAGGAGGCAGAATTCCAAAACCAGGAGAAATAAGCCTAGCACATAATGGGGTATTATTTCTAGATGAACTACCAGAGTTTAATAAAAGTACATTAGAAGTAATGAGAGCACCAATAGAAGATGGAATAGTAAGCATAAGTAGAGTAAATGCAAGCCTAACATATCCATGTAACTTTATGCTAGTAGCCTCAATGAATCCATGCCCTTGTGGTTTTTATGGTTCGCCAGATAAAGAATGTAATTGTTCACCGCAAAGTATACAAAAATATATGGGAAGAATAAGTGGTCCTTTACTAGATAGAATAGACATTCAAGTAGAAGTAACGCCAGTAAAATATGAAAAATTGCAAAATACGAATGAATCAGAAACATCTGAACAAATAAAACAAAGAGTAAATAAAGCAAGGCAAATACAACTAGAAAGATACAAAAATTTAGAAATATATTCAAATTCACAACTTACCCCAAAATTAATAGAAGAGTATTGCAAGCTAGATAGTAAAAGTAAAAAAATACTACAAAAAGCCTTTGAAACTTTAGGCTTAAGCGCAAGAGCACATGGAAGAATACTAAAAGTAGCAAGGACAATAGCAGACCTAGAAGGCAAAGAAAATATAGGTATGGAGCATATTTCAGAAGCAATACAATATAGAAACTTAGACAAAAAATACTGGAAGTAGCATAAAAGGAAAATAACATGCAATATCAAGATATAACAGACAAATATGTTTATAAAAAGAGATATCAAATAAAAAAAAAAAATATTTTATTGACAATGATGGAACTAAATATAATGTTGATGGTAAATATGTAATATTAAAACCAACAAACAGAGAAATAGAAGTAGCAGAATTATTAGGACAAGCAATTGGAGGGAAAGTAAACATTATACCTAGAATAAATAAACCAATAAATATAAAGACACCAGATTATATTATTAATAATGAAAGATTTGACTTAAAAGAGATAACTGGCAGTGGTAAATATGTAATAGAAGGGAATCTTAAGAAAAAGAAAAAACAAGCTAACAACTTCATAATAGATTTAACAAATACAAAGATAGAATTTAAAGAAGTAGAAAGGCAAATTGAAAGTATATATATTTCGAGAAGATATTTATGGATAGATAAAATTGTAATAATAAAGGGAAATAATATAGAAAAGGTATACAAAAGAAATAAGTGAAGGTCAACTGCGAACCAAAAAATGGGGTTCTCAACTGACCTTCCAATAATTAATTATTAAACTAATTATACAATAAATTAGCTTAATAATCAATAGTTTATTCAAAAAAATATAAAATATTCTGTTTACTATACGAGGAGGTAACATGAACAAAATTTATGAAATTGATAAAAATGATAAAAACTTCCCGCAAAACTTACTTAAAATACAAAAATGCCCGCAAAAATTATATGTAATGGGAAATGTAAAGTTATTAAATAATAAATGCATAGCAATGGTAGGGTCACGAGATAGTACACCATATGGAGAATATTATGCTTCAAATTTTGCAAAGGCGTTATCCCATTCAGGTATTACAATAGTAAGCCGGTTTAGCAAAGGGAATAGATACAGTATGCCATAAAAACTCTATGTTAGAAGAAGGAAAAACAATAGCTGTTTTAGGTTCTGGGTTTAAACATATATATCCAGAAGAAAATATAAATTTAGCAAATGAAATAATTAAAAATGGTGGAACTATTATTAGCGAATATCCTCCAAATACAGAAGTAAATTTATCAAATTTTCCAATAAGAAATAGAATAATTGCAGGGTTGGCAGATAGCACAATAGTAATAGAAGCAAAGAGTAGAAGCGGTAGCTCAGTTACAGCAAGGCATTCTACTATACAAGGTAAAAAGGTATATTGTGTGCCAGGTAGAATAGATGACAAAACAGGAAAGGGAACAAATAACTTAATAAAAAAAGGAGCATACATATTAACAGATGTAAACGAAATATTAATTGAATTAGGGGAAAAACCACGAGTAAAGGGAAAAATAAGTGTAGAATCGACAAGTAAAGGAAAGGTAGAAGATAGATTTCAAAAGAAGAAAGAAAGTGCAAATAAAGGAAGTAAAAGGTTAAATGTTAATAGTGAAAAGTACAAATTCTTCGAATTTGATGTAGGGATTAAATCGGTAAGGAATACTAAAGAGGAATACCTAATTTCGCCCAAAGAAAATAAAAAGCAAATACAAAATAAAAAAGAAAGAAAAAATAATAAAAAAATAAAAGTGAAAAATGAATATAGAAAAATTTATGAATTACTTTCAAAAACACCAATGAATATTGATGAAATAACAAGAACACTAAATATAAATATTTCAGAAGTAAACATGAAGATTACAATGATGGAAATAGAAGGACTTGTAGAAGTACTTCCAGGAAATAATATAAAAATAAAGGAGAATTAAAAAATGTATTACAAACAAGAAACTGGAAAAGAAGGAGAAGATATAGCAGTAAATTACCTAAAAAGTATAGGATACAATGTAATAGAAAGAAACTTCGAATGTAGGCAAGGCGAAATAGATATAATTGCTTTAGATAAGGATGAAATAGTATTTATTGAAGTAAAAACGAGAAGAAATAAAAAATATGGACTAGCAGCAGAAGCAGTAAATGATACAAAGAAAAAGCACCTTTGGAAAGCTGTACAATACTACTTATATTCAAGAAATTTGCAAGATGACTTTATAAGATTGGATGTAATGGAGATATATTTAGGCAAAGGAAAAGCATATATAAACCATATAAAAAAGGCAATTGAATAAAAAAAGAATGCCCATTTGTAAGGGCATTCTTCTTTAGGAGAAACTATTTAACTTTAACAATGTAAATGCTATTTGCGGTTACTACTTTGTAAAAGTTATCACCAATATCCATGACTGCTTTAACAGTGCTTGTAACACAATTAATTGGTACGATATAATTATTGATTAGTTCAAGTCTATTACAATCAAACCGCTGCCCAATAATTGGTACTCTGTTAGCAAAAGCCAAAAAGGTTTTTTTAGAAGTAACCTTATCAAACCAACAAGAGTTAAAATAACCAGTTACTCCTCTCAGAGTATAGTCAGTTTGGTAGCCACGGTCATTTTGGCTTATAACTTCGTACTCTTTTCCAATAACCAAGTCAGTTGGAGCAGAGCAACCATAGTAACTTTCAATTCCACCGTTGTAACGTACAATTAATCCCATTTTCTACCTCCAAAAACTTTTTTAATAAAGAATGATTAATAGTTACTGTAAACACGAGGTCTACGTAGATAAGGCATTTAGCACATAATATATTTCTATTATAAAGTATTTTACATAAAATGTCAAATAAGATATTGATATGATGTTGTATCTAAGCCATAAATTAAAAACAATAAATAGAAAAACCGGTTTAATACCGGTTTTATAATTATTAAAATCTATAATTGTAAATAATTTTTAAATTTATTTAAATATAAATCTTTTGCAACCTCTGGGTTATGTGGTCCATTAAAATCTTTAATAGGCGCAAATTCATCTTCTTTATTTACTCGTAAAAGTACCATATTATCAAAATATGAAAAAGCATCAAATATGAATGTTTCAAATTTAAAAGTATTAGGTTTTTCAGGTATTTGTTTCATTCCTTCATCATTTACAAAAGTATTTTTCTTAAATGCCCTATGATAAGGCAAGCTTTTGTTAGTAATAAGTTCAAGAGAGTCAATACTAAATAGATGAGCAAGCATATTAATTTCTCTATATAAATCATATCCATTTTCATTTTTAGCTATTTTCATATCATTACTTAAATGTGAGCTATTAATTATAGCAGGCTTACCATTTCTTTTAGCAAAAATCCAATCTGGAGAATTTGCATCTTCTTTAAATAAAGTCTTAGAAGAGATGTGAGCATTATTTTTAACAGTTAAACCTATTAAAATAGGATCAACAATATCTAAAATAACATTATCTACACCACTAAAAAATACCCACTTAATATTTCTATTTTTCATATCTTGAAGCATTCCATGTGTTTTTAGTGCATTAAAAACATCACCATTACCATTTGAAGCTTCTTTAATTTTATAAGTTTCCTCTAATATTAAATTTTCAGTTATATTTATTAAAGGCAACTGTGATTGAGTAAAAAAATTAATAGAATCTTTCGGATATCCAAAAAAGTTTTTATCCTCAAAAAATTTTTTAGTAGCTTCATCATTATAAATACTAGTCATAATGTACCAAGGAATAGTAACACTATACTTTGCATTTGCTTTTTTTAAATTATCACATAATATTTCAAATAAAGATTTTTTAGGAACTATATCAAGTTCAAAAGTACCTTTAGGACCTTTATAACCAAGTCTTGTACCTTGCCCACCAGCCATTGTAACAACTGCAAATGAATTTTCCTTTATGCAAGTTTCACCTAAAGCCATGTATAAATTTTTTTCATCATGATTTAGCCTAGCTTTATCAAAATAAGGCAAAGGTTCTATCAAATTACAGGGAATTACCTCATCAGTTTTAGAAGCTTCATATAAATCAAAAATTTGCTTAAAATTAATACGTAAAATTTGATTTACTAAAAACTCCTTTTGCTCATCATCTAATTCATCATAAAAAGATAATAAATGTTCTTGATTATATTTTTTTAAAATCTCTTTCGCTTTCAGAAAATTATCCATAAAATAATTAACACCCTTTATTAATAATAATACAAGAGATTAATTAATATCTTGTTTGTTTTATAGGAATAAACGTATTTTGTAGGCAATTTAATAAACAATAATATCTATATATTTTTTTATAAATTAATATGTATGGTACAACATGTAGTGAAGTACATTTTTATTACATAGCTAAAATTGATTTGCAGGTTGTTTTATAATGTAATAATTCTCTACATACATTTTCCTACTTTATAATATACATAAAAGTATATTTTAGTGAATAGCCGTCCTCAAACTTTTAATAATCATTTCCTTATTAGGCATATTAGAAGCCTCTAAAGCCTTAATTTCAGTATCAATTGAGTAAGGAACTCTAACCAAAGTAATATTAAAAGTCTCCAATTTTTTAGAATCAAAATTTCCCTCTAAATATGCGTATGAAGCCATAGTAGAAAATTTATTAGTTTCATCATCTTCCTTATCATTCATCATTTCAATAGGAACTCCAACACTTCCAACATTGAAAATAGTTTTATTCTTAAAACGGAATAAATTAGGAGTATGTAAATGCCCATAACCCACAACATCAGGGATAGGATCATTTGTAGTTTTACCTAAGAAATCAGTATTTTTAAATAGATCTTCAGGGTTATTAATAACTAAGTTATTATACCTTGTATCACTATTTCCATACATAGGGTTAAAAACATGTTCTAAACTAAAAGGAGAAGCATGAAAAAGCCTAATTAAATGGCCACTCATATAAAATTCAAAGCTAATAGGGCAATTATATATAAAGTTTGCTCTTTCCTCGCCAATAATATCTCTACTCCAAAACCTTCCATATTGTACATTAGGTTTGCAAATAGCTTCATCGCAATTGCCTTTTAAGATAACTTCACATCTACTTCTTAATACATCAATTACTTTATCTGGATTTGCACACTTAATAACACTATCGCCTAAACAATAGATTTTACTAATACCTTTTGAATCAATATCTTTAAGAACAGCATTTAAAGCTGTCAAATTACCATGTACATCAGAAATAATTGCAATTCTATCCATTCTATAATCTCCTTTACAATTTAATAAAATTATACAATAAAAGAAATAGTTTTACAATACAATTGACGTAAATTTTGAACGGAAGTTGAAAGTTAGAAGTTGGAAGTTAGAATTTTAAAAATTAAGTATAATTATTTAACAAATATAATGCAATAAAAATAACTTGTGAAAAATAATATATTATGATATTATAAAGGTATAAATATAGGAGAAATTATTATGAACTTTGAATATTTAAATAATATGATTAAATATATAGAAGAAAATTTAACTGAAAATATAGAATATAAAAAATTAGCTCAAATAGTAGGAGTTTCAGAATATGCACTGCAAAGAATATTTATATTTCTAACAAATATATCGTTATCAGAATATATTAGGAAAAGAAGGTTAAGTAAAGCTTTTGAAGAATTAAAAACAACAGATGTAAAAATTATAGATTTAGCAATTAAATACAAATATGACTCACAAATTTCATTTGCTAGAGCATTTAAAGCAATGTTTGGTATGACTCCAAGTGAATGTAAAACAACAATAATAGAATACAAACAATTTCCAATAATTACTTTTAATAGTAATAATAATGTATGTGAAGAATTAAAATATGAAATAAAAGAAATTAATCAAATAAAATTATATTGTATACAAACATGTGCTAAAACGTATGACGATTTACTATATAATATAAGAAAATTATACTCTGATGCTGAGGATAATGGATTATACAAAAAATTTAATGAAAATGGAATGTATGGAATATCTATTTGTAAAGAAAATGAATACTTATATTATGTTGGAAGTGAAGAAGAATATGAAAATACAATACAGTTAATAATTCCAGCAGGAAAATATGCAATATTTAGTGTTGATTCAAGAGAGCAAAATGATATAGTAAAAAAAGAAAAAATGATATATTCACAATGGTTACAATCCACCAATTATGATATAGACCATGAATTTAATTTTGAATTATATACTAAGAATAATTGTTATTTATATATAAAATTAAAAAGATAAACAAAACTGATACAGAATTTGTTTATATTTTACTTCATTTATTGATAAAATAAATGAAATATAGTAATTTGATAGAAGGAGATAGAAAAACTATGAAAAGACCTATTATAGGAATAGTATCAAAACATCATGAAACATATGAAGAAGAGAGCACATATACATTTATAAGTGATGATTTAAAACAAGCAGTATTTGACAATGGAGGAATAGCTATTGGAATACTACCAACAGAAGAGAAAATAAATTATGCTGGTGATGGATGGAAAAATAACTTATTAAAGGAAGAAAGAGAGAATTTAATAAATCAAATAGAAGTGTGTGATGGAATTATATTACAAGGAGGCCTTGAAACAGATAATTATGAATGTATAGTTGCAAAGTACTGTTATGACAATGACATACCAATATTAGGGATATGTGCAGGTCAAAATAATGTTGCTAGAGCGTTAGGGGGAACTACTTATAAAATTAGTAATCCAGAAAAGCACAACAAATCATTTTATGAATATGCTCATTGTATAAAAATAAATGAAGAATCAAAATTTTACAAAATAGTGAATAAGAATAAAATAAAGGTAAATTCAATACATAGAAGGACAATAGAAAATTGCCCAATGCTAGATAAAGTAGCATTTTGTGAAGATGGATATCCAGATGTTATTGAAGCAAAGAATAAAAAATTCTATATGGGGGTAAGATTTCATCCAGAGAGTCTATATAAAAGTGATAAAAATATGAGAAATATATTTATTAAGTTTATAGAAAGTTGTAAGGAAAAATAGGAGTATAAAATGGAATTAAAAGAAGTAATAAAAAATAGAAGAAGTATTAGAAAATATAAATCTGAAGAAGTACAAAATGAAGTAATACAAGAATTAATAGAATGTGCAAGGCTAGCACCATCTGCTAAAAATAGGCAACCGTGGGAATTCTTAATAGTAAAAGATATTACAAAAAATGAAATTGCAAATATAATGCTAGAAAAGCAAAAAGGACAAAATGTTAGTTTAGAGAAAAAATTACTTGGAGCAAATAGTAGTGTAAAAGAAACTGCAAAAACAATAAAAGAGGCACCTATACTCATATTAGTTTTTAAACAATACAATGAAAACTGGACTGTAGGGGATGCACTTGGGGTAGGGGCAGCAATAGAACATATATGTTTAAGAGCAACAGACTTAGGATTAGGTTCACTTTGGATAAGAGATACAATATATAGTCAAAAAGAAATAGCTAAATTAGTAGGTTATGAAAATATGGAACTAATTTCAGCAATTGCAGTAGGGTATGCAGATGAACAACCTAAACAAAGACCAAGAAAGAAATTAGAAGAGATATTAAAATGGTATTAGGAGGAAAATAAAAAATGAATATGGCATTATCAAATAATAATGAAGAAGAAATATTAGAATTTTATAAAAAAACAAGTTCATATACTGATTTAGGGTATTATAAAGAATTTGCGAAAAATTTACCAAATAACATTGAAGAGTTATGCTTACTACAAAGAATGCAAATAATACATCCAGTAGCATTTAAAGATAAACAAATTAGAAATAAACAAAAATGCTTTTGGGGAGATATGACAAAAGTAGAAATTACTAGGTTAGAATATGAAGATGATATATTCCCAACAGCACAAAGTGTAATTGCAGAACTATTAAGAAAAAATCCAAATTATACTATAAAAAGAGAAGCAAAAGATAAAGTACATGTTACATGTAGAAGTCAAGCCATAATATTAGCAAGTATATTAAAAGCAAAAGGAATACCAGCAAGAGCAAGAAGCGGATTTGCTGAATACATACTATATGATGGAATATATTATGATCATTGGATTACAGAATATTACGATAAAAAAGAAAAAAGATGGAAACTAGTAGATGCAGACGAACATTGCCCTGACCATGAAATGGGATTTGACCTAAACAATATTCCATATGATAAATTCTTATTTGGGGCTGAAGCATACTTAGGGGTCAGAAAAAATAAATATGAAGAAGCTTCAATTTTATATTCTTCTGACCCACCAACTCTAGGCTTAAAAGCAGCAATTAGAGGACTATTTTTCGATTTTCATTCATTAATGAATGATGAAATTATATTCTTACATATGCCAAAATACATACAAGATAAAAAATTTGAATTAAGTGAAGAGGAATATAAAGAACTAGATGATTTAGCAGAGCTTATGTTAGAGCCAAATAAAAATTTTAAAAAACTGCAAAAAATATGGGAAGAAAAGCCAAAGTTTAGAATTATGTCAGGAGCATTAAATTAAGAGACCACTTTTTTTAGGATTTTATAAGTAAAAAACAAGAATAAAATTTTCTAATAAAACATAATAGCTATTGCGGATGACTTTCCTTAGAATATAAAAATGCTTGTACAACTTTAAGTAAAATAAAAGCTAAAGTATAAAAATAAATACTTTAGCTTTTATTATTAAAAAAATGTAATAAAAAACTTAATAAAATATAAAAATAATAGTAGGAGGTATAAAAAATGTTAAAAATGATAGATTTACCATATCCATTAAATGCACTAGAGCCATATTATACAAAAGAGATGTTAGATTTGCACTATAATGTTTTATATAAAGGTTATATAGATAACACAAATAAAACAGAAGAGCAGTTAGCAAAAGCAAGAGAAACAAATGACTTTTCAAATATAAAATGTTTAGAAAAGAATTTAAGTTTCTTTGGTTCAGGAGCAATATTGCACGAGCTATTTTTTGAAAATATGGGGCCAGCAATACCAACTTCTCCAAGTGTAGAGTTAATGGAGCAAATAATAAAAGACTTTGAAAGTTTCGAAAAATTTAAGGAACAATTTACAGCAGCATCTACTCAAGTAGAAGCCTCAGGTTGGTGCTTATTAGTATGGGTTCAAAAATGGAATAAACTAGAAATACTTCAATGCGAAAAACACCAAAACCTAACACTATGGGGTTGCAAACCACTACTAGTATTAGATATGTGGGAACACTCATATTACTTGCAATACAAAACAAAAAGACCAGAATATATAAATGCATTTTGGAATATTTTAAATTGGAATGTAGTAAATAAGAGATTTTTAGAAAAATAAATACAATAAAAAGTAAATGAAGCCCCTAGCTAGGGGCTTCATACAATGTTTTTACCTTGGGTAAGTTGTTTCAAAATCAACCCATTCAGGAATTTGTTTTTCCGATACTGGGTACTTTTCAGAAGTTCCATCATTCAAATTAAGAATAATTAAACCATAGTCATTACCATTAGAAAAATATAAGCTTTCTCGATACTCGAAAATTTCATATGGATTTCCATCATCGTCAATATCAAACTTATGATTGCCTATAACTTCAGTTTTATACTTTCTCCTTATAGTTCTTAAAGCATCTTTACGATTAACAAATGAAATATCAAAATATATTCTACATGGAACTATTTCAGGAAGTTTACCTTTTTCCTGAATGGCATATCCAGGAATATATTCAGCATTTGAACTTCCAGTATGAGCTTGTGCATCTACAATATGGTATACAGCAATATATTTACCATTAACTAACCGCATTTCTGGACTTTCTACACTATATCGGTCTCGGTTATATACTGAATTATCAATTTTTAAATCAATTTTTGCAAGTATTTCATCAGAAGTGACTGCATAGGATATGTCAACGTTTTTCATATCATGTGCAAATATCAAATTCTGCACAGGTGCAAAATTAACAGAAAGGCAGATTACACCTGAAAGTAATGCTAATGCACATGTAGATTTAATTTCATATTCATCATTGCGTAATATTGACAGTATGAAAATATCTACTAACAAAATTGGCCACATCCATCTTAAAACCACAAGAATGGTTAGTTCTAAGCAAGATACATATAAAAACAACATCATATATACAAAATCTATTATAAATGATGCTATCATATATTTTACCCGTTCGTCAAAATCCATGTGGTTAGCCCTATGTATAATTAAGCCTATTCCAGAAGTTACAATTGTAAAAATAAATGCACCTATAAAACTTAAAATCAAAACATTTAACATACTTATCATCCTCCTATAAAAAATATTTTTTACCAGTTGCATATCTATATTAACCTAAAAATAGGATTGAAAAATTTACATTTCAAATTATAACATTATTTATGTGAAATTGCAAGCAACTTTTAATGTTAAGGAAAGAAATGGAAAGTTTTGTACACGTCCCATTTCTTTCCTTTTCTAAATAAAACATAATAAAAATACAAATAAATGGGAATAATTCTAAAAAGAGTTTTATATAAGGAGAGCATAAATGCAAGAAAAAGAAGAGAAAAATGACATTATAAAAATGTATGAAAAGGAAAGCTTAAAAAATATAGATGATTTTATAAAAGAAAATAATATAGATACAAAAAATGGTCTAAATGAAAAACAAATAGAAGAAAATATAAATAAATATGGTTTAAATGAAATAAGGCAGAATAAACCAAAACAATGGTATAACTATTTCTTTGAAAGTTTACTAAGCCCATTTAACTTAATACTATTAGGAATAGCAGTGGTTTTAATATATACAGACGTAATTCTGCCAGAAACAAAAAACTATTCAAACATAATAGTAATACTTATATTAACAGCAGTAAGTACTTTATTAGAATTTTTTGAAGTATTTAAATCAAATAAAGCAGCAGAAAAACTAAAAAGCTTAATAGAAACAAAGGCATTAGTATTAAGAAATGGAAGAGAAGAAAAAATTGCCTTAAATCAAATAACAGTAGGAGATATTATAATACTTTCAGCAGGAGATATAATACCAGCAGATTTAAAAATAATAGAAGCAAAAGACTTATATGTATCACAATCAACACTAACAGGAGAAAGTGAAGCATCAAGAAAAGTAGTCAACTTAGAAAATAGTAAAATAGAAACAATAACCGATTTAAACAATATATGTTTTATGGGAACAAATGTAACAAGTGGTTATGCAAAAGCAGTAGTAATAAAAACAGGTGACAACACCTATTTTGGAAAAATAGCCCATACTGTAACAAATGGAAAACCTCAAACAGCCTTCCAAAAAGGAATAAAAAGTGTAAGTAAACTATTAATAAAATTTATGCTAGTAATGATACCAATAATATTTATACTAAATGCTAATACCCACGGAACACTAGTAGCATTTACGTTTGCAGTAGCAATAGCAATAGGAATAACCCCACTTTTACTGCCAGTAATACTATCATCAAGTCTTGCAAAAGGTGCAGTAAAAATGTCAAAGAAAAAAACAATAATAAAAAAACTAGACTCGATTCAAAGTTTTGGTGCAATGAATATTCTATGTACAGATAAAACAGGAACACTAACAGAAGATAAAATAGTACTAGAAAAATATTTAGATATAAAAGGTCAAGAAGATATGAATGTACTAAAACATGTATATTTAAACTCATATTTTCAAACAGGTTTAAAAGGAAATATAGATGAAGCAATAATAGCAAGAGGGGAAAAAGAAGGAATAAAAGAAATTGCGAAAGAATATAAAAAAATAGATGAAATACCCTTCGACTTTTCAAGAAGAAGACTATCAATAGTAGTTACAGACGGACAAAAGGAAAAACTAATAACAAAGGGTGCTATTGAAGAAATATTAAATATATGTACAAAAGTAGAATATAAAGGAGAAATAACAAACCTTACAGAAGAAATAAAAACAAATATAAAAAATATAGCAAAAAACTTAAATGAACAAGGTCTAAGAGTACTTGGAATATGTGAAAAAACAGATATAAAGGAAATAAAACATTTTGAAGTAAAACACGAAAAAGATATGATATTAATGGGATTTATAGGTTTCCTAGACCCACCAAAAGAAAGCGCAAAAGAAGCAATAAACATGTTAAACAATAATGGAATAAGAGTAATAGTACTAACAGGAGATAACGAATATGTAACAAAAGCAGTATGTGAAAAAGTAAATATAAACACAAAAAGAATAGTATTAGGAAGTAAAATAGATAAACTATCAGACAAAGCCTTAGAGCGAATACTAAAAGATACAAACATATTTACAAAACTATCACCAATACAAAAAGCAAGAATAGTAAGGGTATTAGGAGAAATGGGAAATATAGTAGGGTACATGGGAGATGGAATAAACGATAGCCCTCCACTAGTAAACTCTGAAGTAGGAATATCAGTAGATACAGCAGTAGACATAGCAAAAGAAACAGCAGATATAATACTACTAGAAAAGGACCTAAAAGTATTGAATGATGGAGTAATAGAAGGAAGAAAAACATTTGGAAACCTAATGAAATATATAAAATTAGCAGCAAGCTTTAACTTTGGGGAAGTAAGTTCAATATTAATAGCAAGTGTACTTTTGCCATTCTTTCCAATAACACCAATACAATTATTAGTACAAAGCTTAATATATGATATAGGTCAACTATCGCTTCCAATGGACAATGTAGATGATGAATATGTAAGAAAGCCAAGGAAATGGAGTATAAAAAGTATAAAAAACTTTATGATAGTAATGGGACCAACAAGTGCAATATTCGACCTAATAATATTTGCGACACTATGGTTTATATTTGGAATAAGAGAAGCTGCAGTATTTCAAACAATATGGTTTTCATATGGAATAATATCAAACCTAATAGGCTTGCACATAATAAGAACAGCTAAAAAGCCATTCATAGAAAGCAATAGCTCAAAAATTGTATATATATTTACAGCAGTAATATGTGTTGTAGCAATACTAGTGCCATTCACATTTGTAGGTAAGTTTTTAGGTTTAGTACCACTTACTTTAAAATATATATTATTCATATTTGCAGTTCCAATTGTGTATTGCTTATTGGCTTTAGAGGTTAAGAAGTTGTATATTAAAAAGTATGAAGATTGGATTTAAAGTTCTCATTAGTTCCCATTGGGGACGTTTCCAAATGGGAAATCTGTCACTTTTGGGAATTTTTTATGAGCAAATATAAGAAATAAAAAAACTTGCATTATGTACAGTAAGTGTGCTATAATGCATAAAGTAATATTGTAAGAATAGATAACTTAAAAGGAGGAAAACTATATGCAAGAATCATTACAAATTCAATTTTCAAACATTTCTCGGTCACACAATGTAACAATTAATGAAATCAAGAAACTAAAAAAAGAAATATCTAAAATAGAGATAGGATTTAAAGAAAAAGAAGAACTGGAAAATCAGTTACTGTTTTGGGAGAGAATGCGATATGTTCAAAGAGACCAAATAAGTGAGATAATACATGAAGTGGTAAGAAGAAAAATAAGTATTAATATAAATGGAAATGAAGAAGAAATAATAGCATTGATAGATTTCTATTCACAAAGAAATATTGCAGGTCATAAAATTATTTCAGCACAGCGAGAACTTCCAAATACACCATTAGTAAATAGATTCTTATCAGCATATAGTAGTGAAAATAATTATATAATGAAACATATAATGTCTGATATATTAAGTTAAACTAAAAAATGCTTAGAAATTTAAATAAATTTCTAGGCATTTTTTATAAAAACAAATTAAAACATATTGACAAAATAAATAATAAAAAATATAATGGCAATAATATGTTATCAAGAGTGGACGAGAGAATCGGCTCAATGACTCCACAGCAACCTATAAAATAAGGTGCTAATACCGACAAAGCAAACGCTTTGGCTGATAATTTTCATAAAACGAAAATATTAACCTTTGGCGTTGTAAGCCAGAGGTTTTCTATATTATTAGGAAAGCTATCCACCATAGTTAAGTTAGCTATTTGAATGTTAGTGAGCTACAGATAACTTATATGTAGTAAAACGAAAAAGGTTAGTTTCCTAAAAATATGATTATGAAATAATCAGATTCTCTTATATGGTTTTGCCATTTAGAAAATTTGAATATTAAATATTCTTGAATAACATACAAATAATAAGAATAGAGGGGTAATATAAGAGAAGAAATGTATAAAATTAAGAGCAAATCAAAAATAAACATACATAATATGACTACAAATATATAACCTTAAAATTCTGAAAAAAGAAAGAAGGAATAAAATATGAAGAAATTTTTTACATCAGAAAGCGTAACAGAAGGTCACCCAGACAAACTATGTGACCTAATTTCAGATAGCATTTTAGATAGCTATTTAGAAAAAGATGAGAATTCAAGAGTAGCAGTAGAAACATTTGCATCAAAAAACCTAATAGTAGTAGCAGGGCAAATAACATCAAAAGGAGAAGTTGATATAGAAAACTTAGTAAGAAAAATAATTAAAGATATAGGTTATTACAATAGTGAGTTAGACATAGATTATAAAACTTGCAAAATAATAACAAATATAACAAAGCAAAGTACAGACATAGCAATGGGAGTAGACATAGGAGGGGCAGGAGACCAAGGGATAATGTTTGGCTATGCATGTGACGAAACCGAAAACTATATGCCATATGCAATATATATGGCACATAAACTATCAAAAGAACTAACAAATGCACGAAAAGAAGGAAAAATAGAAGGTCTAAGACCAGATGGAAAAGTACAAGTTACAGTAGAATATGAAAACATGCAAGTAAAAAGAATAGACACAATACTAATATCCACACAACATGAAGAAGATGTGGATATCGCAAACTTAAAACAAGAAATAATAGAAAAAATAATAAACAAAATAGTACCAACAAGTATGATAGATGAGAACACAAAAATATATATAAATCCAACAGGAAGGTTTGTAATAGGAGGACCATTAGGAGATACAGGTCTAACAGGAAGAAAAATAATAGTAGACACATATGGAGGATATAGTAGGCACGGAGGAGGAGCATTTTCAGGAAAAGATGCAAGCAAAGTAGATAGGTCAGCAGCATATATGTTAAGGCATATAGCTAAAAACATAGTAGCAAATGGATATGCAAAAAAATGCGAAATACAAATATCATATGCAATAGGAGTTGAGAAACCAACTTCAATATTAGTAGAAACTTTTGGAACAAACACAATACCAGAAGAACAAATAGTAGAAAAAATAAAAACTAAGTTTGACTTGAGCCCAAAACGGAATAATAAAATATTTAAACTTAAATAAACCAATTTATGCAAAAACAACAAACTATGGACATTTTGGAAAAGAAGAATTAGAGTGGGAAAGAATTATTGAATTATAAATAAACATAATGCTTGATTTTTATATATAATTATGTTAAAATACGAACGAAATCGTTTAAATATTCATTTTGCAATTGCAAAAGGAGGAGAAAAATATGAAATCTAAAAAATTAATGTTATATTTACGGTCAAAAATAGGTACAGGAAATTTTTATGAAGACATTACCTTTAAAGGAAATAGTAATGAATTAAAAATGTACATGTTAAAATGGTGTGATAACTTACAAAAATATAAAGAGCTTAAGATTAATCAATTTAAAGACCTACTATTACCTTTAAATGAAGTCGTTCTACCAGTTAAAATAAAAAATGTTTTTTGTGGAATAGGTAGTTTACATTTAGATTTTACAGATAGTCAAGGAAAAGAGTATTATATGATAAAAGATAGTTTATATGACTATAATAGAATGAATATATATACAATAGGAAGAAGAAACAGTAAGCTAGAACCACTACTTGACAGAGAGTTTACCTTTGAAATTTCAGAAGATAATATTCAATTAATTGGATCAGCTGTACTTAAGCTAAGGGAAGATGGTAAAAATGATGAAATAGCAGTTGATTTTATATATAACTTGGAAGAAGACATTACACAGGCTACATTAAAGTCATATGTAACTAACAGAATCATAAAAATCCAATATCCAACAATTGATATGGAATTTGACAAAGATGTTTTAGAATTTCTTTTCAAAATTAATGAAAAACATTGGTATTACTATGATGTATTCCCAATATTACGATGGATATCAACTATCTTAGAAAAACCTATTTGTGTTTCTATAATAGCTGAAGTCGAAAAAGAAGTAACCTCAGAAATAGATGTAGTAAAAGGAAAAGTCCAAAAATATACATTAACAGAAATAATAAATGAAGGAGAAGTACATATAACAAAGAAAATCTTTAGTAAGGACTTAGAAGAGTTTTTGTACACAAAAGAATAATTGTAAAAGGCGAATGGAATTTCCATTCGCCTTTTAGAAAATATATTAAGAAAAATAACTAAGTTTTTTAATATAATGATTTGAAATTGTTGCAAAGTTTTACATAATTTGATATAATCCTATTGTAATAATTATAAAGTAAAAATTTAAAATAAAATTTTTAGGAGGGAAAGTATGCATATTTTTCTTATTCGGCATGGTGAATCAATATCAAATGTAGGAGATAACTATATTAAAAGAATTCCAGATCACTTAGTGGAATTAACGGACTTAGGAAAGAAACAAGCGTATGAAGGAGGAGTATGGCTAAGAAACTATTGTGATAATCAAGGAATTGGCTTAGAAAATGCACGGATATGGCGTAGCCCATACTTGCGGACAAGGCAGACATCAGAGGAGTTTAATAAATCTCTTAATATATCAGATATAAGAGAAGATATAACTCTTGTAGAACAGCAATTTGGATTATTTGATTCTGTTCCTGAGGAACAATGGGGGAATCTTTATCCAAAAGAATATGAAGAATATGTGAGGCAAAGAAAAAATGGAGGAAAATTCTATGCAAGGCTTCCTTTAGGGGAAAGCCCATATGATGTAGCAGTTCGTGTTCATCAATTTATGGGAACAATTCACAGAGATTATAAAAGACATGGAATAGATACCTTGTTTATATTCACACATGGTACTACACTAAGAGCCTTTTTACTAAGATGGTTCCATTATTCACCAGAATGGTTTCATGAAGAGAAAAATCCAAAGAACTGTTGGATAAGAGAAATTAAGGATGGAAAAGACTGTGGATATATTAATATACAATAGCCAAAATAACCTTCGCATAATAGCGAAGGTTATTTTAGAGTTTTTTATAAATTTTTCTGTCTTCTTTGCAACTCTCTTTCAAGGTCTGCTGTTGAAAAATCAGCTAAACGTCTTTCCAATTCTTTTTGCAGTTCTCCAGTTGAAACATTAGCTAAAGGTTTTGACCTTACAGGTGGGTCATCTCTGTCTACATTCATATCTAAGCAATTAGGAACGCTTGGATATGTATAACCACAAGAAGGACATTGAGTATTTTCAGCAGTATAAAATCCAAGTCCACCAAGATGGTGCTGTTTTGTTTTTCCACACTTAGGGCATTTAGTAGTTGCAAAATAACTCATAGATTTACCTCCTTAAGTTTTGGGAGACAATTGTCCAAAAATTAAATATTGGACAACAACAATAATTACAGGAAAAGTATAACATATATTTACATAAAATTCAACTGATTTAAAAAAATATTAACTTGTACTATGAAAATAGTTTAAAAACGTAGAATGTAAAAAGAATATGTGGTATAATACTAACAAATTTGTAAAAATAAAACCTAATTAAATAATTTTAAAGGAGGTATAACCTATGAAAATAATTGGAGTAACAGGAAAATCTGGAAGTGGAAAAACAACATTTGCTAAAGAATTAGCAAAAAAGTTGAACTGTGAGTATGTAGATATAGATAAAGTAAGCCGAATGCCTTTAGAAAAACCAGAAATCATACATATATTATGTAAGAAATTTGGGAATGGAATATTAGACGAAGATGGTAATATAAATAGAAAAAAATTAGGAAATATAGTTTTTTCAAAAGAAGAATGGCTAAATGAACTAATGCAAATAACACAAAAAGATGCAGAGCAAGAAATAGATACTATATTAGCTAGAAAAGATAATAACATAGTTGTACTAGAATGGATAAAGTTACCAATTAGTAAATATTGGCAAGAATGTGATACAAAAATATTAGTAAAAGCAGATGATATAAAAAGAAGAAATAAAGTATTAGAAAGAGATAATATCTCAGAAGAATATTTTAAAAAGAGAGATTTGGCTGCTATTGACTATGAAGAAAACGAATTTGACTATATTTTTGAAAATAACTACAATGAGCAAGAAATGAAAGAAACTATTGATATTATAAGTCTAAAAATTATGGAGGATTAAAACTATGAAATTAAAAGTATTAGGAACACAATCACCATACAACACAAAAAGACACAATTGCCCAGGATTTTTAATACAAGAAGGCGAAAACTTGTTAATGCTAGATTGCGGAAGTGGAACTCACAAAATGTTAAGGTATCCTAATGATTTGCAAAAATTATCAGTAATTATAAGCCATTTGCACAGAGACCATTATAATGATATTTATAACTTACAATATGCATCTTTTGTATTTCATAATCAAAAAAGATGTAATAATGCAATTAATATATATGTTCCAAAAACACCAATCAGTATAAATGAAGATATAAAATTAGAAAGTAACTCGTTTGCAGAATATCATGATATTTCCGAAAATGCGAAAATAAATATTGGAAATATGGAAGTAACATTTTGCAAAACAGACCACCCAGTAGAAACTTATGCAATAAAAGTTACTAGTAAAGGGAAAAATATAGTATATACTTCAGACACATCATTTTCAGCAAAAGAAAAAATAATAGAGTTTGCAAAAGGAGCAGATTTACTAATATGTGAGGCAAGTTTATTAGAAGAATATGGTTTTCCTGAAATTAATTCACACTTAACAGCAAGGCAGGCAGGAATAATTGCAAAAGAAGCAAAAGTAAAGGAATTAATGCTAACTCACCTTTGGCCAGAAGAGAATGCAAGAAAGTATGTAAAAGAAGCAAAGAAAGAATTCAAAAAAGTAGTTTTAGCAAAAGAAGGAAAAAACAAAAAAATCCATTGAAATAAATGGATTTTTTTGTTTTTTGTAATTTTAGCCTTATGGTAGCTTTCTACTACAAAAAAATTTATATTTTACTTTTCATTACTACTTCCAAAACATCTTTAGGAAGATATTTAGAAACATCTACATCATTCTTAAGAAACTCCATAACCAAACTAGAGCTAACATTTCCATATTCACAAGCTCTAATGTAAATAGTATCCAATCCAGAAGCCTCTTTGTTTGTGGCAGCCAAGCTTTCTTCATAATTATAGTCTGTACCATTATTTCTAATACCTCTTAAAAGAAGTGTTGCATTATTATCAAGAGCAGCCTTAAAAGTTAAGCCTTCATAAATTATAACACTGACATTAGAAATATTTTCACGAACTAAAACTTTTTCAATAGCTTCTTTTATTAGGTCTTTATCAAACCTACGCTTTTTATCAGAATTAGTACCAATTCCAATAATAACCTTATCACAAATTCTAAGAGCTTGCTTAAGTACATGTAAATGTCCAATCGTGAAAGGGTCAAAGCTACCAGAGTAAAAACCAATTTCCATATAAATACCTCCTTTTAGGAAATAGAAAAGATATACCCACTAAAAATTTTACTATGGGTAATCAAACTTCAAGTATCTTTGTAAGTATAGCATAATATACATAAAATAACAATAGAAAATAAAAAAAATAAGTAAACCTACAAATTTCTACAATAAACGCAAATTAAATATAGTATAGTACCAAGAAAGGAGGAAAAGTATGGATTTAAACATATTAAAAAACATAAAAGAAGATATAAAAAACAATATTGATGTAAAAGGTTTTATACAAGAATTAACAAATTTTCTTAAAAATGTGGAACAATCAAAAACAAAAGAAGATTTATCAGAAATAAATATAGATGAGGAACTACAATATTATAGAAAAGAAGGACATTTATATTTAGTAACAGAAGATAGAATGAATGAAATATATTTAAGTGATTTTACAGAAAAGTCAAAAATAGAATTTAAAGAAAAAATAACTGATAAAGAATTATTAAATATAGCAAAAGAAGGAGCAATGCTTCAATATAAAAATGGAAAATATGAGTTATACTCACAAAATGGATATGATATGTTATTTGAGGAAGAGAAAAATTAAAATTATACTTTCATATTTTATTATACTATGCTATACTAATAAACATACAAAATCAAGTAAAAGTGAGGTATAACGAAATGAAAAGTAGGAAAAAAACAAGAAGTTTAAGTAAGCAGATAATTCTTATCATTTTAGTTACAATAATAGGTACCACAAGTTACTTTTTAAATTATAAGAGTAACGAACAGAACGTTGAAAATGTAAATACTATAACATTTGATATTTCTGAAATTCCAGAATATTCACAATTACCATATTGCACAATAAACAATAATATCCCCTCATTTACCGAAGAAGATTACAATTTAGGCGTATTCGAAAATTATAGTGAACTTGATAATTTAGGAAGATGTTCCATAGCATATGCAAATATATGCAAAGAAATAATGCCAAAAGAAGGTCAAGAAAGAGAAGCGATAGGAATGATAAAACCATCAGGTTGGCAAACAATAAAATATGAAGGAATAGTAGAAGGAAACTACCTATACAACCGTTGTCACCTAATAGGATACCAACTAGCAGCAGAAAATGCAAACGAAAAAAACTTAATAACTGGAACCCGCTATATGAACGTACAAGGAATGCTACCTTTCGAAAACCAAGTAGCAGACTATATTCAAGAAAACCCACAAAATCATGTGCTATATAGGGTTACACCAATATTTCAAGAAAACAATTTAGTAGCAAATGGCGTACAAATAGAAAGCTATTCTATTGAAGATAATGGAAAAGGAATATGTTTTAATGTATACATATACAATGTTCAACCAGGCATAAAAATAGATTATGCTACTGGTAAAAGTGAAATAGAGTAATATAGCAAAATATAGTTAAAATAAAAAATAATTCTACATAAAATATATTCAGATAGAAAATATCATAAAATAAAATAAAATAAAATAATTTCATTGCATTATGTTAAACCTTATGATATAATTTGGTGCAGTAACTATAGTAGAAAGCAAATAACTTTATAAGGAGGAAAACAATATGAGCGACTACAAAATGAACCCATATGATTTGCAAAGTTATTTTAAAAGTTTATGCAATAGCTTTTATATTGCATATGAACAGGTAAAACGGTTAGAAAAAGAAGAGGATGACTTAAGAGAAAGTTATAATGAAGAAGATTTAGAAATGGTAAATAATCTTCTCAAAATATCAGTAGCTGATAGTACACAAAATAAGTATATTATTTATAAAAATTCACGTGAAGAATTAGAAGAAGAGAAAGAACGGCTACAAGTAGAAGAGCAAAAGATTGAAGAGCTAGGAAAAATACGTGGCTATTGGGCTAATCATATGTGGCAAGACTTTGAAGCTATTAAAAGTGTTATATATACAATAAAAGATAATGGCTTCTCAATCATTGTAACTACGAAAGCAGAAATATATGCACTTATCAGATTTTATTATAGTTGTGACGTAAAAAATTATCCTATTATTAATATCGAAGAGGAATACAGAGAAGTATTCCCTAATGGAGAAGAACTATATGATGACTTTATTTTTGCATATGAAGAAGCTATCAAAGAAAATGGAATACCAGATACTATGAGTTCACTATATGAAAAATATTTCTAACTAAAATAACACCCAGCAACTGTACTTAAATAAGTATAAGTTGTTGGGTGTTCCTACTATTCCTAAAATTTCAAATCACTCTTAACTAATCCTCTAAACAAAATAATACTAGCAAAATAGCAAATACAAAACAATAAAATTTGAACTATTAATTCTAAAATTCCACTAGGGATATAATTCTTAAAAATTAAATTAAGTACAAAAACAGCGAAACAAGGTTTTAAAATCCAATTTGCAAAATCTAATTTAATATTAGTTTCTTTAATCAATAAAAATAAGCTAACTAAACCATTTAAAATTTCACTAATAAAAAGTACAACAATATAACCCTTTATACCCTGAATAGGCAGTAAAAAATAAATAAAAGTTATACTCGTAAATAAATCCAAAATATTAATTCCCATAACAGCCACTTGTTTATCTAATCCTTTTAAAATACCATCAACTACATTATCAATATACATTAAAACAATAAGCGGAGAAAGCACTTTTATAAAAATAGAAACATCAGCCTCACTATAAATACTACTAGAAAGCTCCTCAGAAAAGCACCAAAAAACTCCCATAATTAAAAAAGAAAAAATAAAGCAAAATTTAAGTATCTTATTAATGGCAAAATTAATTTTATCATAACTTTTTTTAGCATTTAGGTACGAAAATTCAGGAATGAGTAACATACTAAAAGAAGAAATAAATGTACATGGAAACATAATTAAAGGCATAGCCATACCATTAATCATACCATACTGCGAAAGAGCCCTTTCACATGATATTCCAGACTTTTCTAAACGTATAGGAATAAGAATTTGCTTTAAAGTAGAAAGCCCAGAGCGAACATATGAAGTAAAAGCAATAGGAAGAGTAATTCTTAGAATTTGTTTTGTATAATTATCGCCTCTATTGATAACACATTTCTTTTTTCTAATATCTCTTTTATAAGAAAATAAAAGAAGTAAAAAGGAACAGATTTCAGAAATAGTACCGCCTAAAACCAATGAAATGCAAGCATACTCAATTCCAGAAGGTAAAAAGTAATTAATAAAAAATGTAACAAAATAAATTCTAATAATTTGTTCTAAAACTTGAGCAATTGCTGTTTTCTTAACATTTCTAATAGCAGAAAAATACCCATTAATACTACTACTTATCGATAAAAAAGGAAGACTAAGAGCAATAATTCTAAGAGGCATACTACTAACTTTAGAATGTAACCAATAAGTAGAAATAAAAGGAGAAAACAGAAATAGTAAAACAGCTGAAGTCACTCCCATAAATAAGCTATAATTAATACACTTCTTAACAGCAAGTCTCATACCATCTTCCTTGCCATAAGCCATCTGCTCAGAAACAATTCTAGAAGTAGCAAGGTTAACCCCAGAACTTGCAAAACACACAAAAAGCATATACACTGACATAATAAGCTGATAAACTCCGAGCCGCCTCAGCCCCTATTTTATTAGAAATATACACACCAAAAAACATACCAATACTTCTAAGTAAAAGAGAAGTACAAGTAAGTAAAATACCATTAAGCAAAAAAACTTTAACTTTCCTCAAAAAAATCACCTAATTTACTATATTAGCTAACGTAGTAGATTATGCAAATACAAAAGATGAACATACATCATTTTTTGATGACCTTAAAATTATATGTAAATAAAAGTAAAAAGACCGCTTTTAAAAGTGGTCTTTTTACTTGTGCTTAGTATTTTAAATTAGTTACTCAAATTATAATTTTTCAATTTCTTCTTTTGTTAAATTAGTTATTTTTTGAATTTCCTCTATGGAATAATTTTGTTTTTTCATTTTTTTGGCTATCTCTATTTCACGTTGTTTAGAACCTTGCTGAATACCTTGCTCAATGCCTTTTTCAACACCATCTTTTATACCTTGTTCAAAACCACGTTCATATCCTGTATCTAATAAATTATTTTGATCTAATATGTATTTTTCCCTTAAATGTGCTAAATATTGTTCATGTTCATCATTACTTATTTCTTCTAATATTTTTTTTGCCCTTTTTACTTGTTCGTTTGCTTTACTCATATCAAAATCACCTACTTCATTAATAAAATTAACCCAAGTATCAAGTTCTTTATTTTCTGAGTACTCTTTTACTTTGGACAATTCTATTATATGAATTTCCATAGCATCTGTCAAGATTATATTGGAATAATCTTCTTCTCTAAAGTTCCATTTTGTTTTGTATTTTTTAATTGATTTAAGTTGTTCAATATTAAAGTTTGTAAATAATATGGCTATACACTTATTTGTTTCTCTATATTTTTGACCTTTTTTAACATTTTGACCATACATTTTGCTTAAATAGAAAAGTAATCTCTTTTCTATATTTTTTTGATCTACAACCTGCATTTCAATATCACAATCAATATTATAATTTAATTTTGCTCTAATATCCAATATGCCTAGTTTATCATCAAAAACTTCTCTTTCAAGTATTTCTTTGCAATTAAGTTCTACATTATTTATTTGTTCTTTTAATATAGCACTTAATAAATCTTTAGTAATATCTTCATTTCCAGAAAAGCCAAAAACACGCTTAAAAGTATAGTCGTTTTTTAATTTTAGTAGTTCTATACAATCAACTCCTTTTATATTTAATTTTATAATAAATTTGGAAAATATTTTAGGAAAGAATATCCTAAAAGTTTAATAAGATTAAAATTAAAATACTAAACAAAACAATATTAACATAAAATCAACAAAGTCGCAATAGCGAAATAATAGAAGTTTTGTCGAATAGAACAAATAAGAGATATTCACTATATTTTACTATTTTCATACAATATAAAAAAGGCAGGTGGAAAAATGAAAAAAAGTATATTTAAAATATTGGTAAGTTTTCTAATAATACTAACAGCTCCAATGTACATATTAATAGCACCAGTATACGCATTTTCTCCTTCAAGTGACACCATATATGAAGGAATAGATGTAAGTGGTTGGCAAGGAAATATAAATTATGCAGAAGTAAGAAATAGTGGAATACAAATTGTATATATGAAAGCAAGTGAAGGAAGCTCATTTGTAGACCCATATTTTAATGAAAACTATGAAAATGCAAAAGCAAACAATTTAAAAGTAGGCTTTTATCATTACTTAACAGCCAGAAGTGTAGAAGAAGCAATTAATCAGGCTAAGTTCTTTGTATCCACTATTTCAGGAAAAGTACCAGATTGTAGGTTAGCAATGGACTTTGAAAGTTTTGGAAACTTAAATGTAGAAGAAATTAATGAAATAGGTCTAACATTCATGCAAACAGTACAAAATTTAAGCGGAAAAGAAATGGTAATTTATAGTGATACAAGTAATGCATCAAATAGGTTTAGAGGAGAACTAACAAATTACCCACTATGGGTAGCACAATATGAAGTATATGAGCCAACACCAAACGGAAATTGGAGTACATGGGTAGGTTGGCAATACACAAGTACAGGAGAAGTATCAGGAATAAGTGGATATGTAGATAGAGATAAATTTACAGACGGAATACTATTAAATGGTTCATCAGAAATTCCACTTCCAGACAACAACAATAAACCAGTAGCAGGAGGAACAACAACAATAATAGTACAAAGAGGAGACACTTTAAGTAGATTAGCACTAGAATATAATACAACAGTAGCAAGACTAGTAGAATTAAACAACATAGCAAACCCAAACCTAATCTATACAGGTCAAACATTAATAGTACCAAGTGGAGAAACACCAAATGATACTGATGGAAATTCGACCTCAGGGCAAACAGTATACATTGTAAAAGCAGGAGATACTCTAAACCAAATAGCAGCAAGTTACGGAACAACAGCAAGAGCAATAGCAGTAGAAAATGGAATAAGAAATATAAACCTAATATATGTATGTCAAAGACTAATAATACCAACAAACAGATACGACCTAAACCACACACTATACAAAATAAAATGGGGAGACACACTATATGGAATATCAAGAAGATATGGTGTACCAATAGCAACAATAGTAAGACTAAACCGAATACAAAATCCAAACCTAATCTACGCCGGCCAAACAATAAGAATTTAATATCAATAGGGACGGGGCTTTTTTGCAACTTTTTGTCATTAGGGACACACCTTTAAAAATTTAAAATTAACAAGGTCTGTCCCTTTTTGACACAATAATTGCTAAAAAGCTCCGTCGTTATTGACAATTAGTAATAAAAAAGATATAATATTAACATAAAATTAATATTGCAAAAGCAAGTTTTATAAAAAATGTAACTGTAAACAATAATTTGTTAGGAGGTACAATATGTCATTTAAAGATTATGAGAATTTGGATGCAACCAAAGAAACAGCAACAAAGTGGGAACTTAGAAGGTTAAAGAGAAAGTATGGAGTAGACTGTAAATATGGTACGAATATATGGGAAATTGTAATATGTTTAGTAATAACACTTATACTTAATGTTGCTATTATACTACTATATAGCAATGTTATAAAATTGAGTATTGACTTTATTGAAAGTATGTTTATTGCATATTTCGGTATATTATCAATAGTAGTTATTTCTATTTCTCGCATTATTCAAAAAATAAATACAAAATGGTATGTTTGCGTAGCACTGCTTGGAATAGATGCATCAATATTTATGACATCTTTGCTAATTGCAAATATGGTTCCAATTAGCAGTACATTACAAACTATAATGCCTATTGTAGGAATAACTGCACTTGCACTATTTTTCCCTTTAATTTATATGGTGGCTAAATTTGAGCCAAAAAAATGAAATTTATAAAAAGTCAACACAATTGTGTTGGCTTTTTTTCTTCATAAAAATTTCTACAAAAAACAATAAAATTTACACCAAACAAACAGAGTTACCATAAAATATAATATGAGATAAATTTTAAGAAATATATTTCATAAAGAGGCAAATGTCCCAAAAGTGGCAGATACCCCAAAAGGATAAGTTAGTTGTTTGAGCGTTAGCGAATTACAGATAGCTTAAGCAGAGATAACGTTCCCAATGGGACAATGGGACAAAAAAGTAAGGTAGGTGCAAAATGAAAGAAGTTTTAAAAGTGCAAAATGTATCAAAAAAGTATCAAGCAGTAAATGGAGAAGTAACAGCAATAAAAGATATTAGTTTTTCCATAAATGAAGGCGAATTTGTAAGCTTGATTGGACCAAGTGGTTGTGGAAAATCTACAATGTTATCTATTATTGCAGGCTTAGAAGAAAAAACTAGTGGAGAAATACAAATAGATGGTGAAATAGGATATATGCTCCAAAAGGATAGCCTTTTAGAATGGCTTACTATTTATAAAAATGTAATGTTTGGATTAGAAATAAGAAGTTTAAAAACCACAGAAAACGTACAATATGTGGATAACCTACTAAAAAAATATGGTTTATATGAATTTAAAGATAAATATCCAAACCAATTATCAGGAGGTATGAGGCAAAGAGCAGCTTTAATTAGAACATTAGCTATAAAACCTAAAATATTACTACTAGATGAAGCCTTCTCAGCCCTAGACTATCAAACAAGAATAATGGTAACAAAAGATATTTATGATATTTTAAGAAATGAAAGCATTACAGCGTTAATAGTAACACACGATATTTCAGAAGCTATAAGCATGTCAGATAGAGTTATAGTACTAACTAATAGACCAGCAACAGTAAAAGAAATTCATAAAATAGATTTTGAAATGGAAAATAGAACACCATTAAACTGTAGAGAAAGTCCAAAGTTTAGTAAGTATTTTGATACAATTTGGAAAGGACTAGATGTACATGGATAAAGGAAAAAATATATCAAAAGATAGAAAAAAATATTTAAAAAAAATAAGAAATGAAAAAATATTAGTAAAAGTAGTTCAATTTAGTATAATTATTGGACTTATTGCATTATGGGAAGTGCTTGCCAATAAAGGCATTATAGACAGTTTTATTATGAGCCAGCCCTCACGTATACTAAAGACATTTTTAAACTTATCACAAAATAACTTATTAGAACATATTAAAGTAACTTGTATAGAAACCTTAATAGGTTTTTTACTTGGAACGTTTTTAGGAGCAGTAATTGCAATAATGTTATGGTGGTCTAAATTTTTATCAAAGGTATCAGAGCCATTTTTAGTAGTACTAAATAGTTTGCCAAAAGTAGCTCTTCGGACCAGTGATAATAATTTGGGTAGGTGCAGGAATGCCAGCAATTATAGTAATGGCACTTGCAATTTCCTTAATAGTAACAATATTAGAAATACTAAATGGTTTCTTAAATACAGATAAGGAACTAATAAAAATGGCACAAACATTTCATGCAAACAAACTTCAAATACTAACAAGAATAATAATACCAGCTAACAAGCATACATTTTTTAACTCCTTAAAGGTAAATATAGGCCTATCATTAGTAGGTGTAATAACAGGAGAATTCCTAGTTTCAAAAGCAGGGCTTGGCTATTTAATAGTATATGGAGGTCAAGTATTCCAATTAGACTTAGTAATGACAGGAGTTATAATACTAGCAATAGTAGCAGCAGTAATGTATGGATCAGTTGTATTGTTACAAAAAGTTTTTGATAGAAGATAAAAATAAATTTAGTAAAAATATATAAAGACAGCAATATATCAGCTGTCTTTTATTTAATTAAAATAAGATTATTCTATATTTTACATTAAAAATATTTCATATCGTAGGGGCTTAATCAGTTATGAATCCTAAGAAAATTTACCAAATTATGTCCTAAATGTATTTTAAAATTTATTAATATGTGAAAATTATAAAAAGTTGTATAAAAAATATTGCAATTATTAACATAATGTGATAAAATATAACCCGTATATACCGAAAGGAGGATATATTAAAGGGAATATAAAATAATATTCCTTAAAAAAGCAACTATAAACCATGCATCATAAGAAAAGGAGAAAAAACTATGACAGTAATATTTGTACTAGTAATCATTGCTTTAATTGGTTCAAGAACTGTATTTTCAGTTCTGATAAGCGAAGCCCGGAAGAAGAAATTAGATTACGATGAGAGAAAGAATAACAGAAGTGAATATAGTATGTATGAATGCGGAAGATATGAAGAAAAAAGTAGTGAAATGGAAAAAATAGAAAAGAAAGCTCATGAAGCAAAAAGAATAGTTTCTATTATAATATGTGTTTTTATCATTATAAATACCATTCTATCTTCAATATATGTAATTGGAGAGCAAAACCTTGCTATTATTACCACCTTTGGTAAGGCAGAGGCAGTTTCTGGAACAGGAATGCATTTCAAAATTCCATTTATCCAGAAGGTAAAGAAATTTGACAGCACTATTCAGGGGTTTGCCATTGGTTATCAGGAAGAAGATAATGAAACACAGGAAAATGACAGCCTAATGATAACAAAAGATTTCAACTTTGTTAATGTTGATTTCTATATAGAATATAGAATCAATGATGCCATAATGTACGAATATGGTTCTTCTGACCCAGTAGGAACATTAAGAAACATTGCGCAGGCTTCTATTAGAAATACAATAGGTTCTTACAATGTAGATGATGTTCTTACAACCGGAAAGAGCGAAATTCAGGCAGTTATAAAAGAAGACATTATTAAGGAATTAGAAAAGCGGCAGACAGGCTTAATGTTAGTAAATGTTACTATACAGGATGCAGAACCGCCTACAACCGAAGTTTCCCAAGCCTTCAAGAGTGTTGAAAGTGCTAAACAGCAGGCAGATACAAACAGAAATAATGCCGAACAGTATCAAAACGAACAGATACCAAAAGCAACAGCAGAAGCAGATGCAATTATTCAAGAGGCAAATGCTACTAAGCAGGAGCGAATTAATGAAGCAAATGGTGAAGTAGCACTGTTTAATGCCATGTATGAAGAATATAAGAAAGACCCAGATACTTCTAAAATAAGAATGTACTATGAAGCAATGGAAGAATTAATGCCAAATTTACAGATTATAGTAAATGGCACAGACTCTGAAATTAAGCCTATTATCGTTCAGCAGGAAACAACAAAACAGGAGGAAAACTAATATGAAGATAAAAGCAAAAATAGTAGCAGCCGTAGTAACAGTAATTTTAGCTATATTGTTTTTAAGCAGTGCATACACTTTAAAGGAAAATGAGTTCGGACTTATAAAAGAGTTTGGTAAGGTAGTGGAAACCAAAGCAGAGGCCGGGCTATACTTTAAAAAGCCCTTTATACAAAGTGTAATGAAACTACCAAAAGAAGAGCAATTGTATGACTTGGCGTCATCTGATGTAATCACATCAGATAAAAAGTCTATGATTGCAGATTGCTATGTAATATGGCAAATTGAAGACCCATTAAAGTACTACCAAACGCTCAAATCTACATCCAATGCAGAAAGCAGAATAGATGTGTTAGTATATAATTCTATGAAAAACGTCATTTCCTCTACAAAACAGGATGAAATTATTCAGGGGAAGGACGGCACGCTTTCTATTAAGATAATGGATAATTTAAGCGGAAAGAATTCTGCAGATCAATATGGAATTTCAATTAATTCTGTGGAAATGAAACTTTTAGACTTGCCATCAGATAATAAAGATGCTGTATACAGCCGTATGATATCTGAAAGAAACAAGATAGCTGCACAGTACACGGCAGAAGGAGAGTCACAGGCACAGCAAATCCGCAATGATGTAGACTATCAGGTAAGAGTAATACTGTCAAATGCAGAAAAAGACGCAAAGTCTATAATTGCAGAAGGTGAAGCAGAGTATATGAAAATTATACAGGCCGCATATAATTCACCTGAACGGAAGGATTTTTATCAGTTCCTAAGAGGCTTAGATGCTACAAAAGCATCACTCACAGAAGGAACAATGGTAATAATTGACGATGAGTACAAGATTATCGATAACTTAAAGTTATCTGAAGAAACATCAACTGCTCCAGCTCTTCCAACAGAAGATGCAGAAGAATAAAACAAAAAGGGACCCACAAATTTGTGGGTCCTTTTTGAACATTACATTCCTTCAATATTTAATTCTGCTGTTCCTTCAAGAACAAACTTACCATCTCTAATAATGGCAACTTCACTATCACCAATAGCTACAATATCACCTAATTCGTAGTATGGAATAGTAACATCTGTATGACATCCAAAATATGAATCTTCAGCTCTTTTAATAGAAACTTCATTATCCTTAGCCACAACTTCTTTGCCATCAGGGTTAAATACCTTTGTTTCTTCATCCATAGAATAGCAAGTATCACCAAATGCAAAATGTGGACCAGTTTTTTCAGCTATAAGAATATCAAGCTTATCATTAATTTGGTACTTATTACCCATTACATAAGCAGTAGTGTTTGTACCAATTGCAAATTCGCCCATAGGTAAAGTCTTATGGTCATAAAGCAAATGTTCATTAATATATTCAGCATTTTCTTTTTGAGTAGGATAATTTTTACAACTATACTCCTTAATGAAACCATCTTCAATTACTAAGCATAAGTCGATAAACTTCCAACCATTAAGGTAAATTTCAGAAACATGAAGTGTTCCATTAGTTCCTTTAAGAACAGGAGAAGTGAAAACTTCACCGACAGGAACATTTACATCTGCTGTGCAATTTTCAAACTTTGTTTGCGTATTGGCGTCACTAAGTTTTGCAAGTGAAACTACTAAATCAGTTTTGTTACCATTTCTACCTGTAACATGAACTGTATCAGACTTATCAAGAACATCAATAATTTTTTGCTGTATATTCTCATACTTCTCATTATCAAGAGTATTAATTTTTATAGTGTCATCAAATATGTCTTCAAAATCCTTACCAATTTCAGGGCAAGGGTAAGAAATGATTGTAAAAGAAGTATCTTTTCTAATATGGTTCATATACAAAACAGAATATTTTGTATCAAATGAACTATTTAATTCAGCAAGTTTACTATCTTTCTTAAAAATTTCAAAGCCATTTTCTGGAACGAATCTATTTTCACCAAATGTTTCAATAAAAATAGGTCCAGCATATCTTTCAAAAGTATCGCTATTTTCTTTCAAAGCTGTTTCAAAGCAAGAAAGGTAATTATTCACATATTCTTCAGAAAGGTAGAAATTATAATCATATCTAAAGTTATAATCAATTTGTTTGTCAAACATAGTATTATCATATAACCTAAGTACAACATCCAATTTTCCTTCTAATAATTCACACAACTTTTTAGCAACTTTTTCAAAGCCCATAGGGTAGAATAAACAAACGTAGTTCTTCTTAGAAATATTTACTCCACCTTTACCAAGTTTTTCTAAACCTCTTAAGAAAGAGTCAACTGTACACTTAGCAATAGAAGTAATTTTATCTTCACTTACTCTATTAAAATAATCAACAATTTGCATATGATTTTTAGTAACCTTTTCGCCGTAGTAGTATAAATAATTATAAGAATTTAAATCAGAATTTAATACTACATTTCTAGTAGGAGTTTCTATAACAGTATTATTCCTAATAATAGAATTAACACGTCTAGCAACATTACTTAATCTCTTTAAAGTAATGGCTTTTAACTCATTTATACTTTGAGCTTCAGATAAATTAGTTAAAAACTCTAAAATTTCAGGACAACGAAATTCCCATAAGCAAAAATCTGAGTAAAACCCTAAAATTTCGTAAGCAAGAAAACTACAAAACTTGTCATCTTCAGAAGAATTTAAGTTTAACAATTCACTACTATAAAAATCTTCCATTTGTTTCTGCATAGCTTGTAAATCCACTAATCGTAAAGTTGTCAAATCTGTCTTATAGATAGTTTCATAAAAGCTTTTTACTTCCTTAATAAAGTTAGTAATCATAAACACGTCCTCCTATAATAAAATTATATTGTTGACAAGTAATATAACATAAAATATACAAAAATGCAATAAAATTATGTAAAATTTATATTTAAACTGTTAAGGGTAACACCTTTACAATCTAAATTGAATACAATATATAAGAATGCAAAAAGCATCAAAACCAAAAGGAAAGGGGAATACAAAAGTGAAAAAAACTTTAAGTATAGCAATTATAATCGTACTTATAATAATAGTAGCAGGAGCTATTATCTATTTTACAACAAAAGATAATGGAGAAAACGTAGCTACATTAAAGAAAATTAATGTAAACGAAGTTACAAGATCAGTATTCTATGCACCACAATATGTAGCAATAGCAAACGGATACATGGCAGAAGAAGGCTTAGAAATAGAGCTTACAACAGGTCAAGGTGCAGATAAAGTAATGACTGCGGTTTTATCAGGTCAAAGTGACATAGGTTTTGCAGGACCAGAAGCATCAATATACGTATATAATGAAGGAAAAGAAGATTACTGCCAAGTTTTTGCACAACTAACACAAAAAGATGGTTCATTCCTAGTAGCAAGGGAAAATACAGACAACTTTAGTTGGCAAGACTTAAAAGGAAAAACAGTAATACCAGGAAGAAAAGGTGGAGTTCCATACATGACATTTGAATATGTATTAAAACTAAATGGAATAGACCCACAAAAAGACTTAATACTAGATGACAGTATAAAATTCGACTTAATGGCAGGAGCATTTTCAGGCGGAACAGCAGACTATGTAACACTATTTGAGCCAACAGCAACAATGACAGCAAATGCAGGAAAAGGCTATGTAGTGGCCTCAGTAGGAGAAGCCTCAGGAGAAATACCATACACAGCATACTTCGCTAAAAAAAGTTATATGGAAGCAAACAGTGATACAATACAAAAATTCACAAATGCTATATATAAAGGTCAAAAATTCGTAGAAGAACACACAATGAAAGAAGTAGCCGAAGTAATAAAAGGCTTCTTCCCAGACACAGATGTAGACTTACTAGCTACAGTATTACAAAGCTATAAAGACATAGACGCATGGAAAACAGTTCCAACAATGAAAGAAGAATCATTTGAATTACTACAAAAAGTAATGCAAGAAGCAGGAGAATTAAGCCAAAAAGCACCATTTGATAAAATAGTAAACAATTCTTATGCAGAAAAGGCAAGTAAATAAAAAGCAATATAAAAAAGATATAAAATTTGCTCCCCGCAAATTTTATATCTTTTTTATGTGTTTGTATTGACAAATAATACCAATATAATATATAATACAAAACGTGTACAAGAGTTAAATAGTACACGAAAAAATAAATCCCACACAAATAAAAGTGTTAATACTGGAAGGAGGGGAATATTAATGTCAGAAGTAAGAGTAAATAATGGAAATATAGAAGACGCCTTAAAAAGGTTTAAAAGACAATGCGCTAGAAATGGTGTTATTCAAGAAGTTCGTAAAAGAGAACATTATGAAAAACCTAGTGTAAGAAGAAAGAAAAAATCAGAGGCAGCAAGAAAAAGAAAATTTTAATAAAAAGTAGAGGTTGGAAGTTATAGGTTAGAAAAAACAATAATTTTCAACCTTTTATTGTAGGGGTCGCAACCATTGGCGACCCGCACTTCGAAGAAAAGTCTTAAATTAAAAGTGAATAATGAAGAATGAACAGTAAATAGTACACGCTTCGTGTGAAGGAGGAAAAGAAAAATGTTAAAAGAAAAATTATTAGAAGATATGAAAGTATCAATGAGAGACAAAAACGTAATTAGAAAAAATGTAATTCAAATGGTAAGAGCAGCTATATTACAAGTAGAAAAGGACAAACAAATAGAACTTACAGATGAGCAAATAATAGATGTAATAGCAAAAGAATCTAAAAAGAGAAAAGATTCATTAGCAGACTATGAAAAAAGTGAAAGGGAAGAACTAATAGAACAAATTAATGAAGAAATTAAAATATTAGCTGAATACCTACCAAAACCACTTTCAAAAGAAGAATTAGAAAAAATAATAGAAGAAGTAATAACACAAGTAGGTGCTACAACAATGAAAGAAATGGGAGTAGTTATGAAAGCTGTAAAAGAAAAAGTAGGAGCCTCAGCAGACGGAAAAACAATAAATGAAATAGTTAAAAATAAATTAAATTAGAAGCTATTAATAGAGTATTAATCAAACTATCCTCGAACTACTATATATGATATAGATAATGCTATTTCATATAAGAAATATTAACATTATTAAGTATAAAAAATAAAAAAAATGTACAAGAATGCCTTGTATATTTTTTATTTTTTGTACTATAATATAAATATTGAAATAAAGGAGAAAAAACAATGACAAATCAAACCATAGAATTAAAACAAGGAATTAAATTTCACAAAATAGAAACAAACAAATTTAAAACAAATTTGTTTGCTGTATTTTTTAGCTTGCCACTAACAAGGCAAACTGTAACAAAAAATGCGTTACTTGCAGCAATTCTAAGAAGAGGAACTGCAAATATGAAAACTCAAGAAAAAATAAGTAAAAATTTAGAAGAAATGTATGGCGCTAGCTTTGATTGTGGAATAGAAAAAACAGGAGATAGTCATACTATAAAATTTTACTTAGAATCAATAAATGATGAATTCCTACCACAAAAAGAAGATTTATTAAAAAGGAGTTTAGAAATATTATTAGATATAGCATTTAACCCACTAACAGAAAATGGAAAGTTTAAAGAAGAATATGTAGAACAAGAAAAAGAAAATTTAAAACAAATAATAGAAGGAAAAATAGATAATAAAGGTGCGTATGCTTTAGAAAGATGTATAGAAGAAATGTACAAAAATAAAGCATATGGACTTTATAAATATGGATATATAGAAGACCTAAACGAAATAACATCACAAGATTTATATAATTACTATAAACAAGTAATAAATGAATGCAAAATAGATATCTTTGCTTCAGGAATACTACCACAAAATACAGAAGAATTAGTAAAAGAAAATGAAAATATTATTAAATTACAAGAAAGAAATATACAAATAAAAGATGAAGAAAAAGAGCTTCCAGAAAAAGAAAATATAGTAGAAGAAAGTATGGATATAACACAAGGAAAATTAGTTATAGGCTTAGATGTAACTTCAAACATACAAAATTTAAGTTATATAACTATGTGTTACAACACTATTTTAGGCGGAGGAGCAAACTCAAAAATGTTCCAAAATGTAAGAGAAAAAGCAAGTTTGGCATATACAGTAGGCTCTAACTTCCTAAAGAGAAAACACAACATAATGATAAGGGCAGGAATAGAAATAGAAAACTATGAAAAAGCATTAGAAATAATAAAAGAGCAATTAAAAGATATGCAAGAAGGAAATTTCACAGATGAAGACATAGAAAATGCTAAAAATTTAATAATAGCAACAATAGAAAATATACCAGAAGAGCAAGACACAGAAATAAGCTACTACTTAGGTCAAGAATTAGCAGGTACAAATATTTCAGTAGAAGAATATAAAGAAAAAATACAAAATGTTACCAAAGAGCAAATTGTAGAAGTAGCAAAATCAGTAAAAATGAATACAGTCTATTTTTTGAAAAACTGAATATAAAAAATAACCATTGTAGGGGTCGCCGCCTTCGGCGACCCGCATGCAAAATAAATGTTATACAAAAAATAATGGAATATCGGGTCGCCAAAGGCGGCGACCCCTACGAAGAAGAGGAGAAATTTAGCCATGAAATTAATAGAAAGCACAAAAATAAAAGAAAAAGCCTATATAGAAAAGTTAGAAAATGGCTTAACAGTTATAATAATTCCAAAAGAAAATACAGAAAAGAAGTATGTAATATGGGGAACACACTTTGGTTCAATAGATAACAGATTTATAGAACCTAAAAATAAAGAAGAAGTATTTGTGCCAGATGGTGTTGCTCATTTTTTAGAACACAAAATGTTTGAACAAGAAAATGGAAGAAACAGCTTAGATGTACTAATGTCATTAGGTGTAGACGCAAATGCATATACAACCAATAATCATACAGCATACCTTTTTGGAACAACTAATAACTTCTATGAAGCTTTAGATGAATTAATGGACTACGTGCAACACCCATATTTTACAGATGAAAATGTAGAAAAGGAAAAAGGAATAATAGGTCAAGAAATAGGAATGTATGACGATGACCCAGGTTGGCAATTATATATGAATGCATTAGATTGCATGTATAAAGAAAATGCTGTAAAAATAGATATAGCAGGAACAGTAGAATCAATTAGTAAAATAGATAAAGATGTTTTATATAAATGTTATAATACATTCTATAACCCATCAAATATGGTATTAGTAGTATGCGGAAACTTTAATCCAGAAGAAATTCTGCAAGAAATAAAAAATAGAATAGTAAAAAAAGAAAACCAGGGAGAAATACAAAGAATATATCCACAAAGCGAAAAAGGTTTAAACAAAAAATACAAAGAAAGCACAATGCAAGTTAGCAAACCAATATTTTTAATAGGTTTTAAAGATGAAAACTTAGGAGAAGAAAAAGTAAAACATCATATAGCAATAGAAATACTAATGAATATGTTAGTAGGAAAGAGCTCAGAATTATATAAAAAAATGTATAAAGAAGGCTTGCTATTATCACCTATGGATATAGATTATGAATTTACAGAAAATTATGCACATGTAATGTTAACAGGTCAATCAAAAGACCCACAAAAAGTAAAAGATGAACTATTAGTGCAAATTCAAAGTTTAAAAGAAAATATGAATGAAGAAGTATTTAATAGAATAAAGAAAAAAGTATATGGAGATTATGTAGTAGAATATAACGATGTAGCAGATATAGCCAGAATGTTTTTATCAGATTATTTTAAAGGAATAAATTCATTCGATTATATAGAAGAATATAATACAGTAACAGCTGAATATACAAAGCAAATATTAAATGAAATTTTTGACGAAAAAAATTTAGTAATGTCAGTTATAAAATCAAAATAAAAGATAGTGTCGAAAAAACAAAAAAAATATCAAATTTTGTCATACGAAAGTTGCTTAAAAACGCCTAAAATTGGCGTTTTTTTATTGACTAAAATGTAAAAATATGTTATTTTTAAGATATACAAAAGAAAAAATTCACGAAAAAAGGAGAGTGGTTATATGTTAAATGATGAAATATGTAAATTAAGAGAAAAATTAAACGAAAGCATAATTCAAGGTCAAGACTATACTATAACCTACAAGCTTAGTGTTGAGTTAGATGAATTGATAGCAAAATACTACAGAAAAAATATAATAAGCAACAAAAGAAATACTAAAAACGAGTTGGTAAATAAATGAAACAATAAAATGTAGTAATAAAGAAAAAAGAACATGGAAACATGTTCTTTAATTTTTGCATAGGAAAAATCAAATTTTATATCGTAGGGGCATGGGGCACCATGCCTTTACTATTCTAAGAAAGCACATTGTTTCAAATAAAAATTGTAGATGCTTAATTAGTTAGGAATACTTATGAAAATTTACCGAATTACGCCGTAAACGAATTTCTTAAATTTACACAAAATATTGAAAATCTACTAAGGGCGAAATTCAGTATCCCTCTTTGGTATTGCTTGCCGATTTAGCCTCTACAGCATAAAAATATATTTGAATGTGAATTATAACAAACCAATTGCGATATTATGCAAAAAAATCAAAAAATGTTGAAAAAACAAAAATAATAAGTTATAATGAAACTATAGAAATAAAACGGAGGTAACAAATGAAAATAAAAAACATAACAAAAATAATAACAACAATATTATTAGTTACTATGTTATTAACAAGTTTTGCAACAATATCTCAAGCAACATCGCAATCTGGTGCATCAGCAGGAACAATAAACCCAGATGATTTTAAGCCAGGAGATTTAACAGCATCAGACACAGCGACAGCTTTTCGTTCAGCAGGAGTAATAGTTAATGCTATTATAAATGTCGGGTTAGTAATTTCAATAGTAATGTTTATGGTATTAGGTATGAAATACATGATGGGAAGTATAGAAGAACGAGCAGAATACAAAAAAACATTAATGCCTATGATTATTGGAACATTAATGCTTTTTGTATCAGGTAAAATAGTAAGCATTATATGGGGAATAATGTCACAAGTTAATGTATAGAGAAGAAGGTGAAAACATGAAAAAGATAATATCTATAATATTATTAATAATTACTTTTGTAGTATTACTTAGTATGCAAAGTTACACATATGCAACAAGCCATACAGCAGGAGAAGTAATAAAAGAAGCAGATGGATTTATACAAAAAGGACAAGCAGGAGCTAATGGACTAATTACACAAGAAAAATTAAAAGAATTATCAGATACAATATATAACATTCTTTTAGTAGTAGGAATAATAGCAGCAGTATTAATTGGTGTATTGTTAGGAATAAAATTTATGACATCAGGAGTAGAAGGAAAGGCAGAGGTCCAAAAAGCATTAATAATATATGTAATGGGCTGTGTTGTAGTGTTTGGAGCATTTACAATATGGAAAATTGTTGTTACAGTATTACAAGGAATTTAATAAAAAATAGAAAAAATAAGCAAAAAATAGAAAAAATAGTTGAAAAATAAAAAAATATATATTATAATTAAAGTAGTAATGAAAATTAAGGAGGAAAAATTCTATGAAAAAACAAGTAAAAATATTATCTATGATATTAATAGTTATGATGGTTATAGCATCAATTTCTAGTGTAGTATGCGCAGCACCAGACTTATCACAACAAATAAAAGATATGGCTAATGGTAGTGGAAAACAACCAACAGAAGTAGTTAATTTAGGAAAAACAATAGTAACAATTATGCAAACAGTAGGTATAGTAGTTGCAGTTGTTGTGCTATTAATATTAGGTGTTAAATACATGATAGGTAGTGCAGAAGAAAAAGCAGAATACAAAAAGACAATGATACCATACTTAGTTGGTGCAATATTAATATTTGCTTCTACAACAATAGTAAATGTTGTATACAATATAGCAAATTCATTTAATGGATAATAAAAATAAAAAGGTAGATTTTCGAAATTCTACCTTTTATTTTTTACAAAACCATAACAAACATATTACAATTACATTAAAAATGCATTTTTATGCATTTTTTTTGCTTTTTTTGTTACATTTTAGCAAGATATCTGTTATAATATAATCAAGTGTAATTATACGCTAAAAAGGAACTAAACAAAAGCAAAATAGGAGGAAACATATATGGGTACATATAACATACCTAGAAATGTAAAAGGTGAAGGTAGAATACTATTTATATTCTCAGGAAAAAGTTTAATATATACAGTAATAGGGGTAGGGGTAGGCTTGCCACTTTATGGTCTATTCTCATTAATGAATTTACATGTTATAGGAATAGTAGCTATTGTTATTACTGCATTAATCGGTTTTGTTATAGGTACTTTTAAAATACCTGAAATAGGATTACTAAAATTCACTAAAACAGTAGGTGGAGAAAATATAGATGATATTATTAAAAGAGGTATAATGTTTAAGAAAAAAGGAAATAAAATCTATTTATATACTAAGGAGGAAGAAAAATAATGGATACTATAAATTTGTTAACTATGGTACTAATGATAGTACTTGTAATAATGGTTATTTTGCTAATAGCACTAGGAATAGTTTTTGCATATTCAAAAATCAATAAAAAAGAAGAAAACGAAAACAAACCAAAAGAAGAAGTTAAAAATTCTAAAACTAAAAAATTTAAAGACTATAGAACTGGTTCTGTATTAGACTTTATGGAATTTGACACAGTAGTAGATAACATGATTTCACAAAAAGACGGAAAAAGATATGTAATGGTAGTTGAGTGCCAAGGTATAAATTATGACCTAATGTCAGAAGCTGAAAAAAATGGTGTTGAAGACGGATTTGTTCAATTCCTAAATACACTACGCCACCCAGTACAAATATATACACAAACAAGAACAGTAAACTTAGATAATAGTATCCAAACATATAAAGAAAAAATAAAAGAAATAGAAATGGCAGTAGAAAAGCAAGAAATGCAATATAAACAAATGCAAAGAGCTGAAACATACACTAAAGAACAATTAGACAAAGCATATTTCGAACTTACAAAACAAAAAAACTTATATGAATATGGAAAAGATATTATATACTCAACAGAGAAAATGAGCTTAAACAAAAATGTTCTTAATAAAAAATATTATGTTGTAATACCATATTATGTAGAAGAACTTGGAGAAAATCAATTTGATAAACAAGAACAAAGAAACTTAGCATTTTCAGAATTATACACAAGAGCACAATCAGTTGTAAGAACTTTAGCAGTATGTGGAATAAATTCAAGCGTAATGGACTCTAACGAGCTTATAGAATTACTATATATGGCATACAACCGTGACGAAGCAGAAAGCTATGGATTAGAAAAAGCATTAAAAGCAGGATATGACGAGTTATATTCAACAGCACCAGATGTAGTAGATAAACAAATGAGATTATTAAATGAACAAATAGAACAAGAAGCTTTAGAACTTGCAACAAATAAAGTAAATGAAGCAAGGTCAGAAAAACAAAAAGCACTTGAAGAAAAGAAAGCAAACAAAAGAGATTTAATTGCAGAACTTGCACAACTAATTATTGAGGAAAATACACAAATAATTGGTAAAGATATAGCAGAAGAAGCAATTAATAAAATAGACACAAATGAAGAAGGAGGAACTGAGAATGTCAAAGAAAAAGCAAAGAGAACTAGAAAGAGAAAGACAGCTTAATAATGACTATACAAACCCAGATGAATATCAAATTCTAAAAAGAAAAACAATTAAAGAATTAATAGCACCATCTGGAATAGATGCAAGTAATATTGACCACTTAGAAATAATTTCAAATATTACAAGGTATGCACGTAGTTTCTTCGTATCAAATCTTCCAAGAATGGCAACATTCCCAGAACTATTTAGGGATATGTACATGTTTGGAGATATAAATACATCAATATATATAAACCCAATACCAGAGTCAAGGTCACAAAATGAATTAAACAGAGTTATTAACGAACTTGAAACAGAAAGAATTGTTGCAGCAGATAGAGGAAATATAAACAGAGAAAGCACAATAGGGCAAAAAAGATGGGAAGCAGAACAATTAAGAGACGAAATTGCAGCAGGGTATAACAAATTATTTGAAGCATCAATAGTATCTACATTATTTGCATATAGCTTAGAAGATTTAAACAGATATACAAAAATGCTAGCATCAGAAATGTCAAAAAGTTTAGTAGATATAAAAAGCGCCTGGGGAATGCAAGAAGAAGCCTTCAAAAGCAATATACCATTAATGGAAAACAAAATAAATAAAACACATACATTTGATAGGCGTTCAATGTCAACAGTATTCCCATTCACAACATCAGAAGTAGGGCACCCAACAGGTATACCCCTAGGGTTTAACAAACAAACAGGAGTACCAATATTATTTGATAACTTCCATAGTTCATTAACAAACTATAACATGGTTATATTTGCTAAATCAGGTGCTGGTAAATCTGTTACAATGAAAACATTAATTTCACGTAGTGCAGTTTTAATGGGAATACAAAGTTTAGCACTAGATGCTGAAGGTGAGTATTCAATAGTTGCTGAAAGTTTAGGTGGAATAAATGTTGTAATAAGCCCAACATCACAAACAGTAATTAACTTATTTGATATAGAGCCAGAAATTATAAAAGACGAAATAACAGGAAAATCAAGGTCAGTAGTTAATGTTGAAAACAAAGTAGAAGACGTAACAAATGCATTGGTTACAATGGCAAGGGGAAGTACAAGGTCAAAAGAAGTAAATGAGCTTACAAAACAAATAATATCAGAGTCAGTAGCAGAAGAATATGTAGAAGCAGGAATAAATAGTGACCCTAATAGCTTATTTGTTACAAATTCAATGGCAACAGGAAATTTACTTGGAAGGCAAAAGAAAGAAATGCCAACAATTGGTTCATGGTATAGAAGAATTCTTCGTAAAGCAGAAGAAAACAAAAACCCAGACTACCAATTCCATTATAGTTATTTAATAAAGGTTATGAAACAATACATAAGGGAATATAACGGACAAATGGCATATTTTGATGGACAATCTACATTTGACTTATTAGATGGAACATTGTTTATAAACTTAGATATTTCTCAACTAGAAGAAAGATTCGCAAGACCACTAGCACAACAAATATTACTTTCATGGATTTGGGAAAAATACGTTAAGAAAAATAGTGAAGATAGAACAAAAGCTTCTAAGAAAAGAGTTTTAGTAGACGAGGCATGGATGTTACTTCCATACCCAGAAGCCGTAGACTTTTTAAACACAATGGCACGTCGTGCAAGAAAAAGAAATGTTTCACTAGCAATCATTTCACAAAGGTTCCAAGACTTCTACGAAAAACCAGAAGCACAAGCAGTTTTAACTTCATCAGATACAAAACTATTTTTAGCACAAGATAAATCAGAAATACAATACTTAAAAGAAGTATTTAAACTAAGCTCTGGAGAGTCAGGTTTCCTAGTTACATGTGAAAAAGGAGAGGGACTTCTAAAAGTAGGAGCAGACACAGCAATAATACAAATAAGGCCAACTGCAAAAGAATTTGAATTCGTAGAAACAAATATTAACAAGTTGGTACAAATGAATAGAAGAAGAGAAGAATATTAAAAAGAAAGGTGTAAGTAATGAAAATATTTACTAAGAAAGGAATACTACAAAAGACAATTTTAGTAATACTTACAGTATTATGTATTAATTTCATAGTTCCAACTTATTCACAAGCAGGTTTTATATCTAATGTAGGTGGAGTTTTAGCAAATGCTCTTATAGACCTATGTGCAATGATAGGTGATGCAGGTGCGTCATGTATGCAATGGTTTATGACAGGTCAATTTGCAGCAGGAGAGAAGTTTAGAGATTCTGCAATAATGGTAGAGCAAGGCGATAATAGAATAGAGCCAGGTAATGGTGATACAACAATGGAAGTTAATGTAGATGATTTAGATTTAGGAAAAAATACAGATGGAGATACATATCAAGTACCAGTAATAGAATATACACCAGAAGAAATATTTAGTAACAAAGTTCCATATTTAGATATTAACTTTATTAACCCTAAACTAACCAAGCAAACATCTGAATATAAAGTAGATGGAACAGCAGCAATTTTACAAGGGACAATTTCTGGTTGGTATATAGCACTTAGAAATTTAGCAATAGTAGGGCTTCTATGTGTATTAGTATATGTAGGTATTAGAATAATAATATCTAGTACAGCAGCAGATAAAGCAAAACATAAGCAAATGTTTATGGACTGGTTAATTGCACTTTGCTTACTATTTTTCTTACACTATATAATGTCATTTACACTTGTATTAATAGATTCAGTAAATGATGCAATAGCAGGAAATAACTATGCTTCAGAAAGTGTTGTAGTTAGTGTAAGTGATGGAACAAGCTTTACAACAAATGTAATGGGTGCAGCAAGGTTTATGATACAAAGTAAAGATAATATGGAAAGCTTTTCATATTTAATATTATACATAGCCTTAATAGTATATACAGGAATTTTTACATACCATTATTTAAGAAGGGTACTTACAATGGCATTTTTAACAATAATAGCGCCACTTGTTGCCCTTACATACCCAATAGATAAAATAGGAGATGGAAAAGCGCAAGCATTCAACATGTGGCTTAAAGAATATGTATATACAGCATTAATACAACCATTCCATTTAATTATATATATGATATTTGTAGGTTCTGCTATGGAACTTGTAAAAACAAACTTTATATTTGCTTTAGCTGCAATAGCATTTATATTACCAGCTGAAAAATTATTAAAGAAAATGTTTGGATTTGACAAAGCACCACTAGGAATGATGGGAGCACTTACAGGATTCACAGCAGCATCATTAGCAACTAAGTTTGGAGGAAAAGGAAGTTCAAAAGGTGGTTCATCAGGATCATCTAACAAAGGTGGAAGTACTAATAAAGAAGAAAATGATAAACCAAGATTTGAAAGAAAACATGGAACAGATGGTATAGATTATAGAAATAATCCTAATTTAGATAATTCAGGAATGAATGGTGGATTGCCTAGCGGAGAAAATGAAGATAACAATAAAAATGATGAGGATAGTGCAGCTAAAAAAGCAGCAGAAGCATTTGCTGAGCAACAAAGAAGACAAGAAGAACAAGAAAGGCAAAGACAATTAGAAGAACAACAAAGACAGTTAGCAGAAGAGCAAGAAGCTATTAGAAAGCAACAATTAGAGCAAGAAGAGCCAGATAAAACAGCAGAACAGCAAAGAAGAATGTCAGAACAAAAATCTGATAAAGAAAGTAAAGAACCAGGAAGATTTAGACAAGGAATAAGAAATATAGCAAATGCAAATGGTGGTAAAAAAGGAATGGCACTAAAAGGAGCTAGAACTTTAGGAAGAGCAGCTAAATTTACAGCTAAAGCAGGATTTGGCGCATCAAGATTTGCATTAGGAGCAGCAGGAACAGTAATTGGAGCAGCAGGAGGTTTAGCATCTGGTAAAGGTATAGCAGGTGTAATAGCAGGTGCAACAGCTGGCAGAAAGATTGGAACAGGCGTAGTAAATATGGCAGAAAACACAGCAACAGGAATAGGAAGAACAGCTGTCGGAGTAGGAAGAACTATAGGAAATACTGGATATAGAGCAGCAGATAGCATCAGAAGAAATAGAGATATATTTAACGGAAATACAGTTCAACAAGATAAACATACAGCAAAAATGTTCATGAAAGATGCAAGCACAGATCAATACATTAGAGATAAATGGACTAAAGATCATAATGGACAAGCACCATCTGCACAACAATTAAGACAAGAAAAACAAGCAATTGCAACATATGCAAATGAAGGAATGACAGATATAGCACAAATTTACAGAGCTAGAAAAGCTGAGAACTTCGGAGTAGATGCATCACAATCTGCTAAAATTGCATTACTTGCACAAGACAGAAAAATTGATTCAAGTGTTCTCGGAGATGATAAGAAATACAAACAAAGAAAAGAAGACTTTACACAAGAATTTATAGATAAAGGATTTAGTGAGGATGAAGCAGCTAAACAAGCTGATTATGTATTAAATGTAATGAAAGCACAAGTTGGACAAAGGCATAATTTACCAAAATCAGGTAAAGAAAAAGGTGCTACTAAACCAGTAAAGCCAGTTGAGCCAACAAGAGAACAAACAAATAGTTCTGAGACAAATACAAAGGGATCAGGAACAAGAAATCCAAGAACAAACCCTTCAGGAGGAAATCAAACAGGAACAAGAAAGCCAAGAACAAACCCTTCAGGAGAGAATCAAACAGGAACAAGAAATCCAAGAACAAACCCTTCAGGAGGAAATCAAACGAGAACAAGAACACCAAGAACAACTAACAATGGAAATAGTAAAGGAACAAAAGGTAAAAATAATTAAATAAAATAGGAGGCTACTTACAATGAATAGATTAATTAGGATATGGAATCAAAACAGAGGAAAAATTATAATAACAGCATTGGTAGTAGTCTTCTTTTTCATTATAATAAGAGCACTAAATGGGGTGGCAAAAAAATCTTTAGAACAAAAAAATAACAATACAAACACATTATGGGTAGAAGAAGAACAAATACCAAATAAATCAATATTAACAGGAGAAAAGGTAAATACCGAGACTACAAAAACAAATGTGAGTATAATTGAAGAGTTTGTAAATAGTTGTAATGAAAATGATATAGAAAGTGCGTATAATTTACTAACAGATGACTGTAAAGAAACATTATTTAAAACAAAAGAAAAATTTATAGAAAATTATTATAATTTAATTTTCTCGGAACCTAGAACAATTAAAGTTGAGAATTACAAGAATTCTATCAAAGGCAATACATATAAAGTTACATTTTATGGAGATGTATTAGGAACAGGAAGTGTTTCAAATAAAAATTATTATCAAGATTATATAACAGTAGAAAAAGAAAACAATAAATTAAATATAAATAGTTTAATTAGAACAAGTGAAATAAATAAGAAAATACAGCAAAATGGGATAACACTAGAAGTAGCAAAGCAAGCAATATATATAGATTATGAAATATATACAATTAAGGTTCAAAACAATACAAATAAAGAAATATGTATGGATACAAGGAAAAGTTCAAAAAGCATATATGCAACAGGAATAGATAATATAAAATACACAGCATTTGCAAACGAAATTGCAAGTAATTTATATGAAATTACAGCATATGGATCTAAAACTTATAATCTAAAATTTAATAAAAAGTATAATCCAAGTGTTAGAACAAAAAAAATAACATTTATAGATATTGTAGAAGATTATGAAAAATATAAAAGTCATAATATAGCAGAAAGGTTAAAAATAGAAGTGGCGTGGTAAGATAAAGAAGGTGGTGAATATGGGAATAAAGGACAAAATAGAACAAAAAGTAGAAGAAGAAGCTAAAGCTAAATTAAAGAAAATGCTAAAGAAAAAAATAATAAAAGTGGTTTTAATAAGTGTTGCGATATTATCAGTATTACTGTCATTTTATGCAATAACGATGACTGTACAAGATACACTAATTAAGCTAATGTCAAATGTAACAACATCAGTTTCTAGTTTTTGGAAATGGATGAGAGACGATTATTGGATAAAATTAGATAAAGAAATAGAATTCTCATATATAGATGAAGCCACTCGGTGAAGAAAAGAAAAGTAAAGCAACTTTAGTAGATGAGTATATGAAAAATCTAGAAAATTTAGGAATCTCATTAAAAGATTTAGGGCTTCTAGGAGATATAGATTATAAAGATGGCGATGGAAAATTAACAGAAAAAGAATTGATAGACAAAATATTGACAGATAATGGATATAAAGAACAAAAAGAAAATGTACAGAAATATATTAAAGAATTTATAAAAGCAGATTTAATTACACAAAGCATACATAAAAGAAGGGGTACACAGCTTGTTGACGAAGCAAATACGGATTGGATTGATGGTGGAGTATACCTATATAGAACTAAACAAGTTACAGATACAAGCGGAGCTTTGCAAGTAGATAATGATGGAAATGAGTACATAAAGGAAATAGGAAAAGAAGAATATGTACAAATGCAATATGTAACTCCAGAAAAATGGGAAGAACTGAAAAATTCAAACAGTAAAAAAATCAGATATAGATATACTTTAGATGAAGATGGAAACATAGTTATTGCAAAAGTAAAAACTGTTGAAACTATCGAAGGAGATATTTCAAATTCAATAAATACATGGTTTGAAGATGTACAAAACTGGATAAATGAAAAATTTGGAATAGGTGCAGATAGTACAGAAGTAATAATTGAAGGTGAAGAACATATAGATTATAAATCATATATCTCAAAATATACTATGCCATATGAATTTTTAGTAAGCTTATGTGAAATAACTGGAAGTCCAGAATTTGTATACCATGTAGCAATGCTTGCAAGGCAAACAGAAATAGATTTAGTAGTTCAAGATGATACAACAGTTGAGAAAGTCGTTACAGAAGTAGAAGAAAAGTATGAAAGCTATGAAAACCATAGTAGCAATTCTACTTCAGGAGCATCAAAGACAGAAGAAAAGACTGAAAAAAAGAGAAAAATAGTTATTACAACAACAACTAACCCACATTTAGAAATTGAATATGCAAATACTTGGAGTTTTTATGAGGAGTATGAATATACTAAAAATATAGAACAGACAGTAGAAGAAAATGGTCCAATTATAGAGAAGATTCCATTACCATCTATTCTTAGTAATCATCAAGAAGCAGGTAAAAGAACAGAAATAAGCTATGAAGGTGTAGAAATAGAAGTAGAAATTCCAGAGAAATGGTATGACACCTTTTTAACAGAAACAAAAACTTCTACGCAAACAACAACAACAATTACAACATATAATCCAGGAATATTAGTGAACTCAGTTGAAAAGTCTAAGCAATTTTTAGGACTATTAAGAAATAAAACTGGAAAGTGTATAGAACTTGCATGCTTATTAGAGCCAAACTCAATAACTACACCACTATGTGCATATCTTGCAGAATTTCAAAGAGATGGAAAAAACGTAGGCTACAAAAAACCAAATAGTTCAAAAGACCAAGATAAACCACTAAATGAGCTATTAAACAAAGCAGATATGTTATATTCAATACTTGGAGAAAACATTGAAGGAAATGAATCGGTAAATGCAGAAGAAGATAGTACAAGCGAATATAAAGTAAAAATGCAAGGTTTAATTGACCATATGAAATATTTAATGACATTTCCAGATAATGAAGATTTAAATATTCCTTATGGTAGAGAAGACTATAATCCATACGAAGGTGAAGAAATAGAATATGAAGATGTAGATGAAGAGGATTTAGAGCTATTATATAAACTATGTGAAGCAGAAGCAGGCGCAAGTAGTGAGCCAGAAATTGGGCACGTAGCATGTGTAGTTTTAAATAGAGTAAAATCATCTAAATTTCCAAATACAATACCAGGAGTTATATATCAAGCAAACCAATTTGCTTGTGTAGCTAATGGTCATTTAGCAAGAGCTGTACCTTCAGAAAAAACTAAAAGAGCAGTAGATAGTGTAATTGCAGGTGGAGATACTACTAGAGGTGCATTTTGGTTTAGAACAAAAGAATCTGCGATAGAAGCCAAAATGCCAACTAGCAAATCAGAAAAACACGAATTCTATGTATATCTATTTGAAGATCCAAATACTCATATTTTTTACACAAATTATGATTATTTAGGGGAAACAGTTTTAGGAGAATTAGAAGCATCAGCTAATATGGTCCAAGCAGCAGAAGCAGTACATAAATATGTGAGAGAAAATGGATATAGATATGCACAAAGAAGAGGAATAACATTACCTAATTATAAAACTAAGACTATAGATTGTAGTTCATATGTTACATGGGTAATTTTAAACTCAGGATATAGAAGTTCAAATTATAGAGAAGGAATGGGTCAATGGTCATCTTCAACATTTAGAAGAAATCCAGAAGGTTGGCAAGAAATAAAAGGTATTGAAAATGCAAGAGCAGGTGATATACTATGTTATAATGGTCACGTAGAGATATATGCAGGATCAATGAATGGAAATAAACCAATAGTTTATAATTGCGGAGGAAATTCTAGTATTGCAGCAAAAGAAACAAGTAGATCAGGTCATACAATTAATAAATTAGTAAAAATATTAAGAGTTCCATAAAAATAGGAGATATTGAATATGAATAATAATAAAATTTTAGTATTAAGTATAATAGCTATTATAATTATAGCAATATGTGTAATAATGCTAATTGTTATAAACAAATATTTTAACACAGATAATCATAAGTATGAAACGAATTTTGAACAACAAGTATTATATGAGAATAATGAAGAAATTAAGCTATTAGATAATAAAAATAAATACTTTGTAGTAGAAAAGATAGTTTCAGAAATAACCTCTTATATAAAAGAAACAAATGGAGATATGGAGTATGATACAACACTTATAGAAGAAGAAACTGCAAAAGCAGCATTTCAAAAAGAAGGTATACAAATAATTAATTATATGTTAGATAATGAATATAAAAATTCAATAAAAAATACTGATAATATTATAATTAATATGGCAAAAAAATATACAAATTATCAAAATATTATAGACAAAGTATATATATATGATAAATCAGCAAATATAGATATTTATATAGTATATGCATTTATAGGAAGTGAAGAATTTAATATAATTATAAAAACAGATTCAGAAAATAATACATTTTCAATATTCTTAAATGATTACTTAGAAAAATATAATTATAGCAAAAATATGCAAACAAAAGATATAAAAATATCAGAAAACAGTATAGAAAAAAATGACTATAATCAATTTAAATATACAAATATATCAGAAAATCAAATGCCTAAATATTATTTAAATAATTATATTAAATTAATAAAAAGCAACGCAAAGCTAGCATACAACTTATTAGATGAAGAATATAAACAAAAGAGATTTCCAACATTTAATGAATTTAACACTTATACACAAGGAAAAGAATATATGCAAACAACTATAAGCAAATATAAAATAATAAAAAAAGCTGACTACACTATATATGTATGTGAAGATACATATGGAAATGTATACATCTTTAAAGAAACAGAATTAATGGATTACACAGTACAATTAGATAACTATACAATAGAAAATGAAGAATTAATAGAAGAATATGAAAAATTAAAAGCAGTAGATAAAGGAGCAGAAAATGCAAGAAAATTCTTCCAAATGCTTAATATGAAAGACTATAAATCAGCATATGAAAAATTAGATAATACATTTAAAAACAATAATTTTACAACATTACAAATATTTGAAAATTATATAAAACAACGCATATATAAAAGTAACATCATAAATATAGAATCATACACAATGATAGATTCAGACACATATACATACAAAGTAAATATACAAAATGCACTAAATACAGAAGAACAACACGATTACAATGTAATAATAAAACTACTAGAAGGAACAAACTTCATAATGTCATTTGAAATATAACTTCCCATTCCCATTGGGGACGTTTCCAAATGGGAAATCTGTCCCTTTTGGGAATGCCAATAAAAAATAATTGTAGGGGTCGCTGTCTTCGGCGACCCGTATTTTAAATAAATTTTTTAAATGAATAGTGAAGAATGAAAAATGAATAATTAATAATACACTCTTCACGTGGAGGTAAAACATGAATTTACAAGAATTAATAGGAACAAAGAAAAAAGTAAAAATAATAGGAATAACAAATAGCAAAAAATACTTTGTAGCAGAAGATTTAGACTCTAAACAAAAAATATATATAGAAGACACAAAAGATTTCGCACAAGAAGAATTAATAGGTTTAGAAGATGAATGCCTTATTATTGATGTTATAAATAATAAACTAATAGGTTTTCTAATAAGTGATAGAAAATTTGAAAATGACATGAAAAAAATAGAGCAAAAACTAATAGAAATTGGGGAAATTCAAAATGTAAAAGATATTTACTTAATGGAAAGGCTAAAAATAAAAGGAAAAGTAATGGGTCTATATATGATAGACTTAGGAGAAGAAGGAAAATACTATTTAGGAACAGCAGAAATAGGTACATACATAAAGAAAATAAGAGAAAATAATATTATTTTTAAAAGTAAAAAACTAGAAGACGAAATAGGAAAACAAATAAGAGATGTAGTAATGAGCATAGATTTAGCAAAAAAGGAAATATCAATAAAAGAAGAACAGCAAAAAGAAATAAATAGATTAGTAGAAATATTGCCATTAGAAAATGATTATGAAATTACAAAAGTAGCAACTATTGATTTAAAACAAAAAATAGAGGAAATAGAAGAAAAAGAAGAAAATGAAAGCCATAACAATATGCAAAGAATAAAAAACACCCTAAGTATTCCAAAAATAAAAAGACAAAGTACATTAAAAGATGTAAATATAAAGCAAGAATTAGAAATGAATGATAAAGTAACAGATATGAAAACATTAGGACAATTATTAGAACAAAATGGAAAAATGCCAGAAATAGAAGGCAAAGAATTTATACAAATGGGGGTAATAGAATCAGATCATAGAGATAATTTATTAAATACCAATGGAGAAAGGGCAAGAGTAAATACAACAAGATATTCATTTGTAGCAATCGCAAAAGATGGTACAGTTGTACCACTAGAACTTTCACAAGACCATCAAGAAGGAAATAACCCAAGAGAAACAAACTATCAAGTAAATCATGATGGAGAAGTTTCAAAAGACGATGTGTTATCAAGATTTAATATAGGAAAGGGAACATTCTCAGTAAAAAACGGCTCATACGGAGAAATAAAAGTATACCATTCTCCACGAAAAACAATAGGTGGAAAGGACCAAGAAGGAAACCATAGCTTAGATAGGGAGCTAGAAACAAACAATGTATGGAGCATGAAAAAAGAAGAAAGAGATTTAGCAGGAGAATATAAAACAGGATATAGAAGCGTAGAAAGAGGCTACCAAGAAGCAAAACAACATGAAGACAAAAGTGGAGATATATTACCAAATGACGAAATGAAAACAAAAGATATAGACGGAGATAAAAACACAAAAACACATATCCACGACAACATAAATTATGAAGAACTAGCAAGTAAATGGGGGTACTACAACCAAGGAAAACCAAACATAGAAAAAGCAGAAGAACTATTTGAAGAAAAAAGAAAACAATATCCCGAAAAAGAACAAAAAGAAATAGTAGAAATGATAACAGAAGAACTAGAAGAAGAAATATCACATAATAGAGAAGAAAGATAAATACCCCAAAAGGACCATGTTATAATTGGGTAACTATAAAATAAAAGATTACCCAATTATAACATGGTCCTTTTGAAGAATAAATTAAATTTAAAATGTAGGGGTCACAGCCTTCGGCGCTCCGATCCTCGAAGAAATTACTAAAATAAAAAACATTTAAAAAATAGTAATAAAAATCATCTTATATAATAAAATATAAAAGGTGATTTACTTGTTACATAGAAAAAATATATTTAAAACCGTAGGGGCAATTTTAATTTCATGCGACATGAAAAAAATATTAAAAATAATACTAATATCATTAATATTAATTAATATATGTATTCCAACAATATATGCAGATGATGAAGAAGAGGAAGAATTAAACGAAATCGAATTACAAGAAATAGTAGAGTCAGCAACAAAGCCAACAGTAGAGCCTATTTTAAATTCAAAGTCAGCAATAGTATATGATAGAACTACAAAAAAAGTAATATGGGGTAAAAACGAATATAAAAAAAGAGCAATGGCATCAACAACAAAAATAATGACAGCAATAGTAGTATTAGAAAATAGCAAATTAACAGATACAGTAACAGTATCAAAAAAAGCTGCAAATACAGGAGGTTCAAGGCTAAAATTAAATACAGGTGACAAAGTAACTGTAAATGATTTATTATATGGCTTAATGTTACGCTCACGGAAATGATAGCGCAGTAGCATTAGCAGAACATATAGCTGGAAGTTTGCCGGGATTTGCAGACTTAATGAATAAAAAGGCAGAAGAATTAGGCTTAAAAAATACACACTTTGTAACACCACATGGATTAGATGACAATGAACACTACACAACAGCATATGAGCTAGCAGTATTAACCGATTACGCTTTGCAAAATTCTAAATTTGCAAATATAGTAAATACAAAAACTACAACAATAAATATAAATGGAGCAAGTAGAAATATAACTAATACAAATGAATTATTAGGAAATTTAAATGGTGTAAATGGAGTAAAAACAGGATTCACAGGAAATGCAATGAGGTGCCTAGTAACTTCGTGTACAAGGGAAGGAAACCAAATAATAACAGTAGTATTAGGAGCAGACACAAAAAAGCAAAGAACTTCTGATAGCACAAAACTAATAGAATATGCATTTAAAGAATATGAAAGAATAAACATAGAAGAAATTATAAAAAAAGAATTTGAAAATTGGAAACAAATAAATGAAAGTCGCATATATATAAATAAAGCACAAAAGAAAAATATAGAACTAGAATTAGCAAATATAGAAAACAAAATAATTCCAATAAAAAAAGGAACTACAAAGGATATAAAAATAGAAATTAACTGTATATATGAACATGAAGCACCATTACAAAAAGGCCAGAAGGTAGGATGTTTAGTCGTCAAAAATAAAGAAGAAATAATTGAAACAATAGATATAATCATAAAAGAGGAAGTCAAAAAGAAAAATATAATAAGCTATATGTTCCAATTTTTTGAAAATTTGCCAACATGTCTTGACTTTTAAATATAATTTTGTTATTATAAATATGCTTTTATAAGCATGCGCAGGTATAGTTTAGTGGTAAAATAAATCCTTGCCAAGGATTAGTTACGGGTCCGATTCCCGTTACCTGCTCCAGTATTCGGCGCTATAGCCAAGCGGTAAGGCACGAGTCTGCAAAACTCTGATCCCCGGTTCAAATCCGGGTGGCGCCTCCAAATGTGCGACTTTAACAAGTCGCAATGAATAACTAATAGTGAATAATGAAAAATGGATAATCTTTAGTTTATAAAGAAGCACATTTGGAATTATTCACTATTCATTTTTAATTCTTCATTATTCATTAAACTATCAAAAATTTTCACATCTCAAATCTATAAAATATTAACTAATTAAATTCTAAATAACGAAAGGCTTTAATTCTATGAAAAACAATCCATTATTAGAACAATCACTAAATTTTTCCTCGGAACCCTACTCTCCCTAAATAAATTCACATAAAACCTTGATTTTGTAAGCAAAATGTAATATAATAATAATATATGGCTTTAAAAAAAACTGATACTTAGAAAATGTGCTTCCGTAGTGCATTTTAAAGTGTATAAAAAAACAACAAAAAAGCCGGGAAATATTGGTATTGACTTATATTTTAAAACTTATTAAAATATATTATATATAAATATGCCAAAATAAAAAAGGATGGTAGAAAAATGAAAATGAGAAAAGGAATTTTAAGTATTTTAGCAATTAGCTTAGTAATCATAATTTTAGGTATGTTAACAACAAAAGTTAATGCAGCAGTAGCAAATCAAACATTATACTTAGGAATTGAAGAATATCGTAAAGGTTCACCTTCATATGGGTATAAAGCATTAGACAAAATAATGTGGAAAATATCTTCATATGAAAGTCTAACTAAAACCGATCCAGACCAATCAAGAACATTTTATTGTATTAAAGGTGGAGATGGTTTTGGTTCAGTAGACGAAAGTGGAAAATATGTAGGACAAAACGATGTAAGGGAATATACTTTTAAGTTTGATTTAAAAGATAGAAACTCTATAACAGGTAACTACTTAAATGCTATTCCTAGTGGAGCAAATTATAATTCTCTAATATGGGTATTAGAACACTGCTATGTACCAGGTCTTTCTACAAGCGAAAATTATAGAAAACAATTAATTACAGAAGCATTAAAAGGTACAGACCTTAGCACCAATACAAATATAAGTGATGATGAAATAGATGTAGCGCAACAATTAGCTATATGGTATTTTACGAACGATGGAGATAAAGACTATCAAGTAGAAAATGGAAGTTTTGCATTAGATATAAAAGAAAAAAATAAAGATGCAAACTACATGTCTATTAGTGAAAAATTTGGGCGTCAAGGTGAAGATAGAAATGATGTAGCAATAGCGATATTTAACTACTTAGTAGATGGAGGAATTGCAAATAGCAGTAAAGCTCCAACTAAAATAGATACCGAAAATTCAATTTCTTTAACTTCAACAAATGCAAGTTTAAAATTAGAAAATGGAAATTACATATTAGGACCATATGCACTTACAGGAAAAACAAATATAGAATATGAACTTTCATCAACATTAAAAAATGGAGAAAGCCAAGTAGCATATAAAATTATAAATAGTAGTGGAACAGAAATTACACTAGAAGAAGCAATGGCAGAAGGTGGACAATTCTATATATCAGTAGAAAAAGAAAAATATGTTTCAGGCTTACAATTTGAAGTAAAAGCAACTACATATGAAACAACACTTACATACTGGTCAGTACAAAATGCGCCAGAAACAGATCAACCAGTTGTAGAAATAACAAGAGATAAAAAAGAAAGCAAAGCAAGCATTGTGACACCAAATATACCAGAACAAAAACTATTTGACTTAGCATTAAGAAAATTCATAACAGCAAAAACAACAGGTGAAACAAAAACAGAAATAACAAATAGAGTGCCAGATGTAACAAGTACAAATTTAGCAACATTAAACAAAGGTAAATGGACAGTAGAAAAACCACACATAAAAACTCCAGTAGAAGTAAATGTAGGGGATATAGTAGAATACACAATAAGAATATATAATGAAGGCGAATTAGATGGATATGCTTTAGAAATAACAGATCATTTACCAGAAGGATTAGAATATATAGATAGTGCTCTAAACCGAGAAAACGGATGGGTACCATCAACAGATAAAAAAACAATAACAACTAGTAAATTAAGTACAATATTATTAAAAGCATTTGAAGGCAGAGAGATTTCCTTTGCAGATGTAAAAATAGAATGTAGAGTAGTAGCAAGTGTAACAAGCTCAGACCAAATACTAAAAAATGTAGCACAAATAACAGACCATATAGACATAAATGGAAATAAAACAGATAGAGACTCTCAACCAAGCAATTTAACACAAGCTCAAATAAAAAATTATAATCCAGGAACATCAACATTAGGTTGGGGTTACCAAGATGATGACGACTATGAAGACTTAATATTACTAGGAAAAGAATTTGATTTAGCATTAAGAAAATTTATAACATCAGTAAAAGGTAACAACTTAGTAGATGAAAAAGGTAAATACATAAAAGAACCTGTAGTAGATGTTACAAACTTAAAAGCAGGAACAGCTACAACAGCAAAATATAAACATCAAAAAGCACCAGTAGGAGTTTCAGTAGGAGATGAAGTAATATATACAATAAGGGTATATAACGAAGGTGAAATAGATGGATATGTAACAGAGATAACAGATTACTTACCACCAGAGTTAGAGTATGTAAATGATGAATTTAACGCACAATATGGTTGGTCAGCTAATGGAAGAGTTGTGAAAACAGATATAACATCACCAAATACTGAATATTCAGGAAGTAGAGATATAATATATGCAGATAGGGAAAATGGAGTTTTACTAAAAGCATACAATGGTGGAGATACATTAGACTACATAGATGTACAAATAAAATGTAGAGTAAAATCAGTAGAAAACTTAAATAGAGAAATAACAAATATAGCAGAAATAACAGCATTTACAGATAGCGAAGGAAACCCTGTAATAGATAGAGATTCAACAGCAGACAGCTTAACAAAAGACAACTCAAAACCAGCAGATGATGTACAAATTGATAATTTGCCAGCTGATAGTGACTTACCAGACTATAAAGGAAATAATTCAAACAAATCAATATTAACAGATAGCGAATATCATTATAAAGGTCAACAAGATGATGATGACTTTGATAAATTAATATTAAAAGAATTTGATTTAGCCTTAAGAAAATTTATAACTGGGCTAAATGAAACACCTATTACAAATAGATACCCAGTATTTACTACAAATAAAGATGCAAATGGAAACTATATATATGAACACACAAAAGTACCAGTAGATGTACAAACAACAGATATAGTAGAATACACAATAAGAATATTTAATGAAGGAAATATCGCAGGATATGCAAAAGAAGTAATAGATGATATTCCAAGCGGATTAGAATTTATTCCAGAAGATGAGACAAATAAAGAATATAGATGGATAATGTACCGCGAAGTTAAAGAAAATGAAGAAGTTAGTCAAGAAGATATAAAAGTATTTAATGGTAAAAACTATGTAGCAACAGAAAACGAAAAAGAAGCTAAAATAATAGCAACAGATTATTTATCAAAAGAACAAGAAATAGAAGCTAAAAGAGATAATTTACTAGGAGAATTTGATCAAAGCACAATGTCAGCTCCAAATCATAAAGATGTAAAAGCAGTATTTAAAGTTATAGCTCCAAACTCACATAAAGGAATAATAACAAATACAGCAGAAATATCAGATGATTCAGACGAAAACGGAAACCCTATAATAGATAGAGATTCAACTCCAAACAACAATAACGAAAAAGAAGATGACATAGATGTTGAACATATTAAATTAAAATACTTTGATTTAGCCTTAAGAAAATTCATAACTGGGGTAAACGAAACTGAAGTAACAAATAGAGTTCCAGTATTTAGTATAAATGAAGAAGGAAAATATATTTACACACATACAAAAGAGCCAGTAGACGTAGAAAATGGAAATATAGTAACATACACACTTCGTATATATAATGAAGGAACAATGGCAGGATATGCAAAACAAGTAAAAGATGATTTACCAGAAGGTTTAGAATTCTTACCACAAAACAACTTAAATAAAGAATACAGATGGGTAATGTTAGATAAAGAAGGAAATGTAACTGAAAATATTGAAGAAGCAGTTTCAATTTCAACAGACTACCTATCAAAAGCTCAAGAAACTGAAACAGGAAGAAATAACTTGTTACAAGCATTTAATAGTGAAACAATGGAAGAACCAGACCATAGAGATATAAAAATAGCATTCAAAGTAACAGAACCAAATACATCTGATAGAATACTAATAAACAAAGCACAAATAGCAGATGATGAAGACGAAAAAGGAAACGAAGTAATAGACAAAGATTCAACTCCAGATAAATGGATAGAAGGCGAAGATGACCAAGACATAGAAAAAGTAAAAGTAAAATACTTTGATTTAGCCCTAAGGAAATGGGTAACACAAGCTATAGTAATAGAAAATGGTAAACAAACAGTAACAAATACAGGGCATAAAGCAGAAGACGACCCTGAAGAAGTAGTAAAAGTAGAAATAGCTAAAAATAAAGTAGATAAAGTAGTAGTTAAATTTAGGTACAGCATAAGAGTAACAAACGAAGGTGAAATACCAGGATACGCAACTGAAATTTCAGACTACATACCAGAAGGACTAAAATTTGTAGCAGCAGACAACAAAGACTGGAGAGAAGTAGACGGAAAAATAGTAACAAACAAATTAGAAAACACATTATTAAATCCAGGTCAAAGTGCAGAAGTAGAAGTATTACTAACATGGATAAATGGAAATAACAACATGGGACTAAAAGTAAACACAGCAGAAATAAGCAAAGACAAAAACGACAGCAACACACCAGATATAGACTCAACACCAAACAACAAAAAACCAGGAGAAGACGACATAGACGATGCACCAGTAATATTAGCTACAAAAACAGGAGAAATAATAAACTTAAGCTATGTACTATTAGCAACAGGTTCATTAGCAATAATATCAACAGGAGTAATATTTATTAAGAAATATGTATTATAATAGAAGTTGGTAGAAATTAAAAAACTAACATCTAGTTTCTAACTTTTTACCTAGTAGGAAAGTACGTTATTTCAAGTTAAAGTTGTTGTGATATATTTAAAAGGAATTCCTAAGAGAATTTACTAAATTACGATATTTCTTATTTCTATTATATTGCTATAAATTGTAGTGGGTGATATTGTATTGATTGTTATATCCTTGAAGAAATTACTAAAATAAAATATAATTGAAAAAAGCTAATTTTATTTCAAATAAATAACAAACAATTTGCATAAAACATATTGTAAATGAACTATACTACATATAAAATAAATTATATACTAAATATTTACAAATAAGATGCTTTTAAAAATTATATAAATATTTTATACTAAATTAGTAAATATAGGTTAAAATAAAAATAGGGGGTAAAACAAATGAAAAAAGACAAAGCGATAACACTAATTACATTAGTAATAACAATAGTAGTATTAATAATATTAGCAGGTGTAGTAATATATTTAAGTTTAGGAAATAATGGAATATTAAAAAGGGCAAAAGAAGCAAGTCAAAAATATGAGCTTGAACAAATAAAAGAAAAAGTAGAAATAGGAATTTTAGAAGTACAAACAAGAGAAGAAAATTTAAAAAATGAAATAACAATAGAATCAATGCTTCAAGAATTACTAGATAATAATATATTTGAAAATATAGATAAAAATGAAAGATTAGGTTATATAGGTGAATATGAAGTAAAATTGAAATATAATGGTAATAATTCTATAGTAATAGAAAGCATACAAAAATCAACAGGAGTAAGAGTAGTATATAAATTAGAACCATCAACATACACAAATGGAGATATAGTAAGTATACTATTTAGAGTACAAGGAAAAGTAAAAAGTGTAACAAAACCAGATAATTTAAAATCATATTCTAATAAAAACATAATATCAATAGATTATAAAGTAGATAAAAATGGAACATATCAATTTATAATAGAAAATGAAGAAGGAACAACTACAACAAAAGATGTAATAGTAGATATAATAGACAGATTACCACCAAAAGAATTTGAAATAACAGCAACTCAAGTTGAAAATAAGCTAGTAATAACATCAAATGCAGAAGATGCGGAGGCAGATGGTACAAGTGTAAAAAGTGGAATAGATAAATTAGAATATTTCATAAAAAAATCAACAGAAACAAACTATCCAGAAACATTTTATACAACAAATGAAATAGAAGGGCTAGCATATGACACTTATACAGTATATGCAAAAGCATATGATAAAGCAGGAAATTGTATACAAAGTAGTAATGAGGCAACAGTAACAATATCTAATTCTAAAGTAGCAAAATATGGGAAAAGAGTAAATTATAGCGCAAATGGAGTAACAGATTGGAAAGTATTTTATATAGAGGATGATGAGACAAAACCAAACTATGGCTGTACGTATATCATAACAAGTGACTATTTAAATTATTATGAAATGGAAGATACATCGCCAATAACCGATTTAAATATGAAACTATATAAAGGTAACTATTGCTTAAACTGGTCAAAATCAACTATACCAACGTATAATGCAAATATAGATATACCAACTGATATAGAAAGTGGTTATATAGGAATAAGGGATATGTTCTTATATAAATGGAATGGTGTTACTAGCAACACCAATGTAAAATGTGCATCTGCATTATTAAATACAATAGCATGGTCTCCTTTTGCAAGTGGAACTTCACATGGTGTGCCTATTACTGGAGCTTATGCAGTTGGCGCTTCGACTGCTGAAATGTGGGTTGCTAGTTGGAATGATTCCTATCCGAATGTACCTTTGAAATTGACAGCAAAGAAAAACGGATATTCTATCGATGACGCTACCCGGTTCGGGTTTGAAAAATAAGTTATATTTTCCTTATGATTCTATAGTTCGGAAACTGTCATCAATATATGATTGCTTCTCCTTCGTTTTATCACTTGAATTTTTGGGTTTCCATAAGTTATGTGGGAGCAATTACTAACATGGCCTATACAGCAGAGAATGCTGGGCTTCGCCCAGTGGTCTGCTTACCAAAAGATGCTGTTTTGACATATAATCAGACAAGTGAAATGTATGATATAAATCAATAACAAAAATAACACAAAAAATAAAAAAAGGCTGAAACTATGAAATGTTTTAGTCTTTTTATTATTAAGAATAATATATTAAGTAACTATTTAAGGGATATTTATTTTTAAATATCCCTTGTAATTTCCACCATTTTGCGATAAAATAAATAAAACTTTTGAAAAATAATAAACAATAAAATATATAAATAGAAAAAAATATCACAAAATGTAAAAAACTTTTTTAATTTCATACTTAATTACGACAAAAAATTAGAAAAGACTGTATTAAAATAACAAAAGATAAAATCAAAAGATTAAAAGTATGAGGTGATAAGGATGTTTCAAAACATAGAAAAGAATTTTGAAGAAAATCAAAATAGCTATGAACAAGTAAATAAAAGTGAAACAATAAACGAAATAATAAAAAAATCTTTTACAAAACAAAAGGTTTTACTATATATAATATCATTCATGGTATCACTAGTATCATTTGGTGTAAATAAAGACTTAGCACCATTTGGAATAGCAATATTTGCAGCAATATTAAGTAATAGCGTACCAGTAGGAATACCATTTATTATTATAGGAATTGCAAATTTTATTTCATTTGGTGGTACAAGCACTTTAAACTATATATTAACAGCACTAATTTTATTATTTAGTGTTTTAATAAAACCTGCTAAATATAATAACGAAAGTAATGAACAAAGAAGGTTAGGTTTAAGAGTATTATTATTTACCTTAATAATAGGTATTATAAAATTAATATTTAAACGAGAAATAGTAGTATACGACATATTAGTTTCTATAATGAATAGTGTATGTGTGTTTATATTTTATAAAATATTTGCAAATGCTATACCAGTAATTAATAAAATAGGAAAAGGAAACGTATACTCAATAGAAGAAGTAATGGGCTCAAGTTTGCTTCTAGCAATAGCAGTATCATGTATAGGTAACTTTGCTATATTTGGTTATTCAGTAAAAAACATATTATGCATATTAATAGTATTAGTAATGGGCTGGAAAAATGGAATACTTGTAGGTGGAACAGCAGGAATAACCGTAGGAACAGTATTAGGAGTAATAGGTGCAGGTGAAATAGATATGGTAGCCTCATATGCACTTTCAGGAATGATAGCAGGAATATTTAGTAAATTTGGAAAAATAGGAGTAATAATAGGCTTTATATTAGGAAATGTAGCACTTGCATATGTAGCAAATGGAAATACAGTAGAAGTAATAAAATTACAAGAAATATTAATAGCAGCTCTTGGGCTTTTAGCAGTTCCAAAAAGGGTAAAAATAAATATAGAAGATGTAATAAGCACGCCTATGTTACTTCCAGAAAGTACAGGAAGAAACTTAGAAGAAAATAAAGAAACAATATATAAATTAGGAGCAATGTCTGAAACATTATCAGAAATAGCAAAAAGTTATAAAGAAGCGGCAGCCACAATAGTAGATGAAGAAGAGTTAAAAGAGCAAGAAAAAGATAACTTCAAAATATTTGAAAAAGAGCTTCAAAACAACATAGAAGGTATAGAAAATAATATATTATTTGACGATATATATTCTCCAGAAGACGATTTAATAGAAGACATATTTAATACATTACTTGAAAAAGAAATGATAGTAGAAAAAGACCTAATAGAAATATTTGCAAAACATAATAACTACATTATTATAAATGAAGAAATAAAAGAAGACATATTAAAAATAGTGAAAGTTATAAATTATTCTTATAGAGTAAGTAAACTAAACTTTATATGGAAGAAAAAATTAGACGAAAATAAAAAAGCAGTCTCAAACCAATTAGAAGAAGTTTCAAAGGCAATAGGAAAACTAGCAGAAGATATAGAAATAAAAGAAGAAGATGAATATTCAGCAAAAAAAGAAGAAATTGTGTTACTATTAAAAGAAATTCAAATTGATGTAACACAAATAAATATAACTTGTGAAAAATCAGGAAAGTTAAGGTTAGACTTATACACAAATACATGTGAAAATGTGGAAAAGCCAAACTGTAATATTAAAAAAACGGCAAAAATAATATCAAAATCATTAGAGCAAAATATGATTTTACAAAAGCAAGAATGCGCCTTACGCTTAAATAAAGATAAATGCCTATACACATTTACTTCAGAAGATAAACAGAAAATAGAAATAGGAATAGGAAAAGCTACAAAATCAGGCTCAGTAGCTTCAGGCGATAGCAGTATACAAACAAAACTTGAAGACGGTAAATACTTAGTAGCAATAAGTGATGGAATGGGCTCAGGAAAAGAAGCAAGAAAAAGTAGTAATATTGCAATAGCAATGCTAAACAAGCTACTATCATCAGGCTTTGATAAAGACACATCATTACGCTTAATAAATTCAACACTAGGAGCAATAAATGAAGAAGACATGTATGCAACATTAGACATAGCAATATTCGACTTATATGCTAAAAACCTAGAATTCATAAAAAATGGAGCATGTCCAACATTTGTTAAAAATAAAAGAAATGTACAAGTATTAAAATCGCTATCACTACCAACAGGGATATTAAATGATATAGACTTAGTAGTATATGATAAAGACTTAAGTGAAGGAGACATACTAGTAATGTGTACAGACGGAATATTAGAATCATCAGAAGAATACACGAACAAAGAACTATGGCTAAAATTCCTACTAGAAGAGCTAGAAACAGACGATCCACAAAAAATAGCAGACATAATTCTGCAAGAAGCCATAGACAACAACTACGGAATACCAAAAGACGACATGACAGTAATAGTAGCAAAAATTGATAATAAATAATGTTAATTATTACATTGTAGGGGCAGGCCTTGAGTCTGCCCATTATTTGTAGTATAGGAAAAATTACCTTTAAAAATATATTCTACATTGTAGGGGTCGCTATTAAAGTACGACCTGCGTGGCGAATCTACTTTTGATCTATATAATTGATATAAATTTAAAAATCAGATTAAAAGATAAAATTTGCATTGCTTTATAGTCAATAATATGATATAGTATAAGCACAAAAACATGGTAAGGAGAAAAAATATGAGTCGTGGTAAAAGATATGACAACGAACCAAAGCTAAATATGAAAAAAGTTATGGCAGTAATAATTGCAATACTAGTAATTATTATGTTTGTAATAGGAATAAAAAAATTACTAAATACTGATATTTCTATAAATGATAAAGTATTCCCAGTAGGATATTATACAATATATGAAAACGGAAAATGGGGAGTTATAGATACAAACCAAAAAGTAATATTAGAGCCTACATATGAAGAAATGATAATTATACCAGATAATACAAAACCTATATTTATATGTACATCAAATGTAAATTATGAAACAAATACATTTGAAACAAAAGTATATAATGAAAAGAAACAAGAATTATATAAAGATTATAATAAAGTAGAAGTAATATACAACAATGATAAATCAAACAACTTATGGTATGAAGCAAATATATTAAAAGTTCAAAAAGATGGAAAATACGGTTTAATAAATTTAGAAGGAAAACAAATATTAGCTTGTGCATATGATGATATAAAACCAATTCTTGGAACGAAAAATGTAGTAATAACAGTTAAAGAAGGAAAGCAAGGGCTAGTAGATAATATAGGAAATGTTATTATAGAAAACTCATATAATGAAATTACTTCAATAACAAATAAATATGAAGATGGATTTATAGTAAAATCAGAAAATGGAAAATATGGAGTAATATCTACAAGTAAAGAAACAGTTTTAGAAGCAAAATATGATGAAATAAAAAATGTATATGGTAATAATTGTTATGTAGTAAAAGAAAATGGAAAACAAAAAATAGTTGATTCAAAAGGTAATACATATTTAGAAGAAGGTTTTGAAGAAGCAAAACAAATAAACTCTAATAATGTGATTATCAAAAAAGCTGGTAAATATGGAGTTGTGGCACTTTCAGGGGAAACAAAAATAGAAGCTACATATGATGATTTAATATTTGCATTTACAGATACATATATTGCAAAAAAAGCTAACAAATATGGAATTATAACAATACAAAATGAAGAAAAAATACCATTTAATTATGAATATATAGAATATGTTTCACAAGCAGATTTTATAAGAGCACAAAAAGAAAATGCTGAGACAGATTTATATAGTAGAGACTTTAATGTAAAAGCATCAGGAATAATATCAGAAATTAATACTCAAAAGAATTATATACGTATAAGAGTAGGGGAAGACTACAAATATTATAACTTCAAATTAGAAGAAAAAGAAAGCTCAGCGATATTAACAGGAACATTATTCTTAAGCAAAAAAGATGGAAAATACGGATATGTAAATAATAAAGGAATTGTTATAGTAGATTATATTTATGATGATGCAACAGAGCAAAATAAATATGGCTACGTAGCAGTAAAAAGTGATGGAAAATGGGGAGCTATTGACCAAAAAGGTAAAGTAATAGTAGAACCAAAATACAAATTAGAGAATAACTTAGTTATAGACTTTATAGGAACATACCATTTATCAGAAGATATAAATGCAAATTATTATACAAAATAATAAATAATGAATGTTAACAATTAAATAAATGTAGGGGTACGGGGCACCGTGCCCTATATTAAAAGGGAGAAAAGAAATGAATATTACTTGTGGAACAGATATTATAGAAGTAAATAGAATAAAAAAAGCAATAGAAACAAAAAAAGGTAAATTTTTAAATGAAATATATACAAAAAACGAAATTGAATATTGCGAGAGCAAAAATGTAAACAAATTTGAACATTATGCAGCAAGATTTGCAGCAAAAGAAGCAATATTTAAAGCAATATCTCCATTACTAAATAATAAATATGATATAACTTGGCTAGATATAGAAATATTAAATGATAAACAAGGAAGACCATATGCAAACTTAAATAAAGAAAAAATAGACAAGAAAATACAAATTGATATCAGCATATCTCACATAAAAGAATACGCAATAGCAAATTGTGTTACTCAAATATGTGAATAACATACGTAGGGGTCCACTTAGGGTGACCTATATAATTTAAATGGATAATAAAAGAAAGAGGAAAAATATATGGAATTTTTTGATTCACATTCGCATTATAATGATGAGAAATTTGATGAAGATAGGGAAAAAATAATAGAGGAAACATACAATTCAGGTGTTACAAAACTTATATGTGCAGGTTACGATATAGAATCTTCAAAATTAAGCTTAAAAATAGCAGATGAGTATAATTTTATATATTCTATAGTAGGAATATCACCAAATGATGTCCCTGAAACTCTAAGTGAAGTTGATTTAATGATAGAAGAAATAGAAAGTATAATAAAACAAGATAAAAATAATAAAATAGTAGCAATAGGAGAAATAGGCTTAGATTATTATTGGAATAAGGAAAATAAAGCTATACAAAAAGAAGTTTTTATAAAACAAGTTAAACTTGCAAATAAATATAATATGCCAATAGTAATTCATACTAGAGAGGCAGTAGATGATACCTTAAAAATTTTAAGAGAAAATAGTGCGAATAACGAAGGGATTTTTCATTGTTGCCCATTAAATAGAGAACTTGTAAAACAAGGGCTAGATTTAGGTTTTTATATATCATTTGCAGGTCCAGTAACTTTCAGGAACTCTAAAAATGCTAAAGAGATAGTAAATATGGTTCCGCTAGACAAAATACTTATAGAAACAGATAGCCCATATTTAGCACCAGAGCCTAAAAGGGGAACTAGAAATGATAGTAGAAATGTTAAACATATAGCAGAAAAAATAGCAGAATTTAAAGGAATAACACTACAAGAAATAGCAAAACATACATATGAAAATACCATTAAGATATTTAAAATAAAAGATATGTAGGGGTCGCAGTTTTCGGCGACCCACTCTTCGAAGAAATTACTAAATAATAAAAATATAAAATTTAATCATTTTTTTGTACAAGCCGAATATAATATAGTAAAGGCTTGTTTTTTATGCATTTTAGTCATCAAATATTATGTTTAATAGGATGAAAGCCTTATTTTTAAAGGGATTTAAAAATTTGACAAGCTTATATTTTAATGGTATAATTTGGTTGTTACATAAAAGGAGGTTAATTTTATGAACAAAACGGACAAAGCATCTGTATCCGTAAGAAAAATATTAGCTATATGTTTAATATTTATATTTATAATGGGTATTGGTGTAATGGCTACTAATGCTAAATTTGTGAATGTAAAAATAATACTTTCAAGCAATTATGAAATGACAGTTTTAACAGCAAAAACGAAAGTAGCAGATATATTAGAAGAAAATCATATAACAGTTTTGGAAGATGAAGTAGTTTCTCCAGACTTAGAAGCAGAAATTTCAGACAATAAAACGATAAAAATAACTAAAGCTTCAGAAGTAAAACAACAAGTAGCAGAAACCGAAGAGAGTGTTACTACTGAAGAAATATTGCAAAACTATAATAGTGTTAAAGAAAAAATAATAGTTGAAAAGATAGTAATACCATATGAAACAATTACAAAAGAAGCAACAGGAGAAGGAACGAAGCAAAATAAAATAATACAAAACGGTATTAATGGTTTAAAAGAAGTAACTTATAAAGTAAGGTATCAAAATGACACTGAAATAGAAAGAATTGAAATGTCTACAAAAATTATAAAAGAGCCAGTAAATAAAATAGTTGAAGTTAGAACAATACAAGTAACATCAAGAGGCACAGAAAGAGTGGCAACTACAAATCCAGCACTTACAGCATCAACAGTACTTGCTAAGTCAGTAGAAGGAATAACACCAATAGTAAAAAACTTTAATACATCAGCATATTGTTCATGCTCAAAATGTTGTGGAAAATCAACAGGAATTACAGCCTCAGGAGCAAGAGCTTCTGCATGGTACACAGTAGCAGCAGGAAAAGGATACAAAATGGGAACAGTAATATATATACCTGCTCTAGCTAATAAACCAAACGGAGGATGGTTTAAAGTACAAGATAGAGGTGGAGCAATATCAAATAGTAAATTAGACATATATATGAATTCACATAGAGAAGCTCTACAATATGGTAGAAAAACAGTAGAATGCTATGTATATGAACCTTAAATAAATATGAAAAAGCGCACAATTTAAATGTGCGCTTTTTTTGAACAGAATAGATTAATAGTCAATTTTTAACAAACTTGGATAGTTATTAGTATATATTAATCCGTTATTACCCATACATGCATAAACAGTATAATAATTGTATCCATCACTATATTCTATTTTATCAACGATATGTGAAATAATAGTTACATTACTTACTTCAAATTCAGATTTGCAAGAAATATTCGAATACCAAATACTATCAGAAGAATAATTAAAACCATCAAACCAGAACTTTTGAGCTAAGTATGAGGTAGAATCACCTGGGTCAACAGAGTAAATTATTACGGTAGGTGAAACATTTTTAAGTTCATCTTTTAAAGCTTTTATTTCTTCATCCTTCTCAGAAATTTGTTGATCCTTCATAGAGATTGTAGATTTCAAAGAAGAAATTTCTTGGTCCTTCATAGAGATTGTAGACTTCAAAGAAGAAATTTCTTGGTCCTTTGTAGAGATGGTAGATTTCAAAGAAGAAATTTCTTGGTCCTTTGTAGAGATATTAGACTTCAAAGAAGAAATTTCTTGGTCTTTCGTAGAGATGGTAGACTTCAGGGAAGAAATTTCTTGATCTCTTGTGGAAACGCTTGACTTCAAAGAAGAAATCTCCTGTTCCTTTTTAGAAACGTCAGATTCTAAGGAAGATATCTTTTCATTTTTTTTAGAAAGCTCCGATTTTAGCGAGTTAATTTCCTTATCTCTACTGTAATCTTCTGGTTTTAATGAAGCAATCTTTTTATCTTTTTCAGAAATTTCGTCCTTTAGATCAGCAATCTGTTTATCCTTGCTAGAATTATCAGATTTTAAAGAAGCAATTTCTTGATTTTTATTAGAAATCTGATACTGTAATGAAGATATTTCCTCATTTTTCTTATAAATATCAGTTTGAGAAGAAGAAGACTGTTCACTCTTCACAGAAATTTCAGCCTTTAAAGAAACATTTTCTTTTTCTTTCTTATCAAGATCCGATTGTAAAGAAGAAATAGTAGAATCTCTATTTGCAATATTAGTATTTAATTCAGCAATAATCTCAGCCTGCTTATTCTGAATTGTTTGAAAACTTGAAATATTAGTATGACATTTTTCTAATTCTATATTGGCTTTAGAAAGATCCTCACTAAGCCGTGCAACTTCTGAATTACTGTCACTTAAAGCATCTTCATAGTCCTCGATACTTTTCCGTTCTCCACAACTGTAACCTAATAGTGCAACTAAAATGATTAATGAGAGTACTACAAAAATTTTAGCAATTTTCATACTTTTTTCTCCTTTCACTTGGTTATTTACTGTTCAATGTACTATATATATTGCGATTATAGCATATTTGACATAAAAAAGCAAATTATTTTTAAAATTTTTGATAAAATTGATTAATTAAAACAAAACGCATGGTGCCCTGTGCCCCTATGGTGAAAATTAAACAATGATTTTTCATATATTATAAAAAAAGAAACGCACAATTTAAATGTGCGCCTCTTTTGAACAGGAATGTGGTTAATTGTCAATTTTAACTAAATACGGATAGCTGGTCGAGTAAACAAGCCCTCCACTACTCATACATACATAAACTATGTAGCCATTACTCTGCTCCATCTTATCAACAATGGGGGAGATAATAATAACGCTGCAGTTCATCTTAGTTTCGGGTTTGCAGGAGATATCTGAATACCAAGTGGTATCAGCAGAATAGTTAAAGCCGTCAAACCAGAACTTCTTAGCTAAGTATGAGTTTGAATCGCCAGGGTCAACCGAGTAGACCTTAGAACAAGAGGCTTCCGCCGAAGATTCCGAAGAAGAACTTTCAAGCTGAGATTCTAAAGAATATATATTTGAATCTTTTTCAGCAAGTTCAGCCTCTAACCGAGTAATGGTAGCAAGTTGCTCCGCATTTTCGTCTTCGGCTTCTTCTAAATCTTCTTTGTACTCGTTTGTTCTTTCAATTTCTCTGTCTACCTGTTGCTCGAGACGATCAATATCATCCTGAGTATAGGTATTTTGCTTCTTACCACAGCCAGTAAGCATAATGGATACTAAAAGAATGGATACTACTAATAAAAATGTTTTCCTCATAATGATCTCTCCTTTTCATTTTGGTTATCCTGTTCAATATACGTTATATACTAATATTGTACCATATTTTACATAAAAAAGCAAATTTATTTCATTATTATGACAAAATTTGTTTACAAGGTAAAAATAAAATGTTATAATAACGTTATGTCAATTTTTATAATAGAAAGTGAGGAAAATATACATGAGGAAAAAGGACTTTTTATTTAACTTTCTAATGTTTTCTATGTTAATATTAATTATTTTAATTGTGATGTTAATTTTTAAGGAATATGGAAATAAATATGAAATTTCTAAATCACAATATAATAAAAGAGCTAGCATAGAAAGTAGTTTAGTACGAAATGATAGCAATAATACAAAGGAACAAGAAAGACATAATGAATTAAGTAACCAAACTATACAAAAAGAAGAACAGGAAGAAGTGGAAAGGCAAATGACAGAGGAGATTGCGGAATTAAGCCCCAAAGAGCTAATTGTAAATTATGCAGACTATGATAAAAACTTTGTTAATGCAGTAATTAGACAATTAAGCTATATTCCAAGTAAGATACTAAATGATTTTGATAATAAAGGCTGGAAAATATGTATAGTAAGTGAAGAAGAAATATATAATATAGTTGGGCAACATCAACTTCAAATGTATTCTGTAGACAAAAATCAATTTATAAAAGGATATACAAAAATTAAAGATAAAACAATATATTTAGTATATAATAGTATGACAATAAAAGACAATACAATAATTCATGAGGTAGGACATCAATTTGATATAGTAAATGGATGGCCAAGTTGTACATTAGAATATGGAAATATATATGATAAAGAAAAAAATAGTTTGAATAGTAAAACTACATGTATAAGTTCAAACCAAGAGCTTTTTGCAGAAACCTTTGAATATGTAATACTTGAAGAGGAAGTATATGAAGAATTAGAAACATATCAATATGTCAAAGATATTATATATCACAATTAGTACAAACAATAACTTGATTAAGTTTAAAAAATAGCCTAGTACGAAATTTTACTAGGCTATTTTTATATAGAAAAAATTATAAAACCTATACTATACAAAACAAATAAATTATGCTATAATAGCAATATTCAAAAAACAAGGAGAAAAAAATATATGAAATGTATATCATGGAATGTAAATCGGTTTAAGAGCAGCAGTTGGCAAAGGTTTTATGGAATTCTTTAATGAAATAAATGCAGATATATTTGCACTTCAAGAAACAAAAATGCAAGAAGGACAATTAGAACTTATATTAGAAGGGTATTATCAATATTGGAATAGTGCAGAAAAAAAAGGCTATTCAGGAACAGCAATATTTACAAAGAAAAAGCCAATAAACGTAAGCTATGGAATAGGAATAGAGGAACATGATAAAGAAGGTAGAATAATAACACTAGAATTTGAAAACTTCTATTTTGTAGATTGTTATACACCAAATTCAAAAAGAGAGCTAGAACGTTTAGAATATAGAATGATTTGGGAAGATGAAATAAGAAAATACTTAAAAAAATTAGATGATAAAAAACCAGTAATATATTGTGGGGACCTAAATGTAGCACACAAAGAAATAGACTTAAAAAATCCAAAAACAAACAGAAGAAATGCAGGCTTTACAGACGAAGAAAGAAACAAAATGACTAACTTACTAGAAGCAGGCTTCACAGATACATTTAGATACCTATACCCAGAAAAAGAAAATTGCTATTCATGGTGGTCATACATGGGAAGAGCAAGAGAAAAAAATGTAGGCTGGAGAATAGACTACTTTATAGTATCAAACAGGGTACAAGAAAAAATAAAAGACAGCATAATTCACCCCGAAATACTGGGAAGCGACCACTGCCCAGTAGAGCTACAAATAGAAATATAACATAAATAAAAATTAAAGGAGAGAAAAATGGAAAACAAAAATAGAAATTGGACAAAATGGTTATTCTGGTTTTCACTAGCAATAGCAGTAGTTGTTGTATACAAAGTGTTAGATAAATTTGAAGCAATAGCCATAGGAATAAAAAGCTTTTTAGGAGTAATATCTCCATTTCTAGTAGGAATACTAATAGCATATATTTTATATGTGCCATGTCAAAAAATTGAACAGCTATACAAAAAAGTAAAAAAGCCTAAATTTATAAATAAAAAGGCAAGGGCATTAAGTGTATTAACAGTATATTTAATAGCATTAATTTTAATAGTAATACTAATAAATGTAATTTTACCACCAGTAATACAAAGTATAGTAGACTTAGCAAACAATTTTGGTACGTACTATAATATAGCAGTTGAAAAAATAAATACACTTCCAGAAGATTCAATATTTAAGTCAGAAATAGCACAAAAAGTAATAAAAGAAATACAAAACATAGACTTAACAAAAGTAATTAATACAGATGCACTTACAAGCTATGTACAAAGTATAGTAGGAATGCTTGGTGGAATATTTGATATATTTGTATCAATAGTAGTATCAGTATATATGCTAAATAGTAGAAAACAAATAATAAATTTCTTTAGAAAATTACTAGGAGCAATATTTAAGAAAAAAACCTATGAAAATATAGATAAATATTTTAATAGAACAAATCAAATATTCTTCAAATTTTTAGCAAGTCAAATATTAGATGCAATAATAGTAGGAATATTAACATCAATAGGAATGTCAATATTAGGAGTAAAATATGCAGTACTATTAGGATTTATGATAGGTTTAGCAAATATAATACCATACTTTGGAGCAATAATAGCAGTAATAATAGCAGTAATTATAACTTTCTTTACAGGAGGAATTAGTCAAGCAATATGGATGTTAGTAGTAGTAACAATACTTCAACAAATAGATGCAAACATAATAAACCCAAAAATAGTAGGTGATTCATTAAAAATAAGTCCATTACTAGTAATATTTGCGGTAACAGTAGGTGGAGCATACTTTGGAGTACTAGGAATGTTCTTAGCAGTACCAGTAGTAGCAGTATTGATGTTAATAATAGAAGATTTCATAGAGTGGAAAAATGTACAAAATAAACACTAATATTTCAAAATAAATTTACGCTGTAGGGGGTCGCGGACTTCGGTGACCCTCTCTTTCTACGAAATTACCCATAAATTTGTATATTCAATATTATAGAGAATATAGGTGGTTCAGCGTCACCAGGTCGCCCATGGATCCGACCCCTACAGTACAATTAACTGTGAATTATAACAAATTATGATAGATTATTAATAAAAAATTAATAATCTATCTATTTTTTATTAATAAATATGTGTTATACTAATATAAGAGAAAAGGGAGATGAAAGCAAAATGTATAATATTTTAGTATGTGATGATGACAAAGAAATAGTTAATGCAATTGGAATTTATTTAAGTAAAGAAGGCTACAATATTTTAAAAGCTTATAATGGAAAAGAGGCACTAAAGCTATTAGAAAATAATGAAATCCATTTAATAATATTAGATATAATGATGCCAGAAATGGATGGTATGGAAGTTGCAAATGAAGTTAGAAAAACAAAAAGTATACCAATACTTATGCTTTCTGCAAAATCTGAAGACTATGACAAAGTGGCAGGTTTAAATAATGGAGCAGACGACTATGTTACAAAGCCATTTAACCCAATAGAACTAATAGCAAGGGTAAATTCACAAATAAGAAGATATACAAGACTTGGAACAATAGCAGATAAAGAAGATGAAAACGCAAACATATTTAAAACAGGTGAATTAATTATAAAAGATGATATAAAACAAGTAACAGTTGAAGGAAAAGAAATAAAACTTACTCCAACAGAATACAACATATTAAAATTCTTAACTAAAAATAAAGGAAAAGTATACTCAATAGAGCAAATATATGAAAATGTATGGGAAGATGAAGCATACGGGGCAGATAATATAATAGCAGTACATATAAGGCATATAAGAGAAAAAATAGAAATAAACCCAAAAGAGCCAAAATATCTAAAAGTAATTTGGGGAATTGGATACAAAATAGAAAAAATAGACTAGTTTTCAATGAAGTAATAATATTTTAATTTATTCTCAAGACGTCGTTTACACAAGTTAAAATATTATTACTTCACTGAAATAAGAAAATAATAGTAGATTCCCAAAAGGGACAGATTTCCCATTTGGAAACGTCCCCAATGGGAAGAGGAGGAAAAAATGGAAAATTTAAGAAATTCGGACACACTAAAGATAATATCATACATACTAATTCCATTCTTAGTATTATCAATAATATTAGGTGCAATATATATAGAGTACAATTCTTATAATAAAGAAGATCTGTCAAGAGGAGATTACTATAAAACAGATAGCTTTGTATATAACGAATATTACCCAAATTTACAAAGAATTTTTAGAATATGTGAAAATATAAATGAAGGAATTAGGCAGCAAGGAGAGTATTATAATTCATTTGTAGATAATTATACACTAGTACAAGAAACACCAACTAAAATATACTATTCACAAACATATAGAGGCTATTACAATGGCTTTAAGTATATTATAGTAGATGAAAAAGGAACAATATTTACAAATATAAAAGTAGAAAATTATAATGAAAAAATAGAACAAATTAAAAATAGTGAATATTATTGGTATAAAGAAACTTCAAATATAAATACAAATTTAGAACAACTAAACGATACAGGCTTTGCATATAATTTTGGACTAGAAAATTTAAAGGATGTAAAGAATAATAAATTTTCTATATATACAACATTTGATAAAGAGCAATCATCAATATTAGAATATAAAGTAAATGTATCAATATACAATTTTGTTGCAAATGTAGGAAGTATGCCAGTATATGCAATGTCATATTCAATACTAATTTTATTTATAATAGGAATATACTTAATATGGTCAATAGGCCATAAAAAAAATAAAGAAGGTATATACTTAAGTAATTTTGATAAATTTTCTTATGAAATAATATTTGCGGTAGGATTGATAGTAATTGTAACATTTTTATTAATAGGAAAAGAATGTTTATCAAATGCAAATATATATACATTAGTAATAGGTCTTATTGCATATTTAATATGTTATATATCATGTGCAGTTATAGGAATAACAACAATAAAAAGAATAAAAGCAAGGAACTTTATAAGAACAACTTTAACATATAAAATATGTAAATGGATAAAAGAAAAAATAAATGAAATCACTAACTTAGTATTGTGGAACAAAGAAATTACTACTAAATTAATAATATATTATATGGGATTTTTAATAATATCAGCTTTTCTAGTAATTACAATAACTATAATAGGTTTTTTTGGTATACTATTACTATTAATATTCTGGTCTTTAGCATTATATGTAATACTAAATTATTGCAAACAACTAAATAATATAAAACAACAATTAAAGAGTATATACGAAGGAAAACAAGATACAAAAATAGATACTACAAACCTAGAAAAGAATTTAAAAGAAATGGGAGAATACGTAAATAGTTTATCAACAGGACTTACAAAAGCAGTAGAAGAAAGCTTAAAAAGTGAAAGAATGAAAACACAGCTTATAACAAATGTATCACATGATATTAAAACACCACTTACTTCAATAATAAACTATGTAGATTTACTAAAAAAAGAAGAAATGCCTAATGAAAAGGCAAAAGAATATTTAGAAATATTAGATAATAAATCACAAAGGTTAAAGAGGTTAACTGAAGACCTAGTAGAAGCTTCAAAAGCAACTTCAGGTAATATAAAACTAAATATAGAAAGTATAAATTTAAAAGAGCTAATAAAGCAAATATCAGGAGAATTTGAAGATAAATTTAAAGAGAAAAATCTAGAATTAATTCTTCAAATGCCTAAAGAAAGAATAAATATAAAAGCAGATAGTAGGTACCTTTACAGAGTAATAGAAAATATGTACACAAACATAATAAAATACGCATTAGAAGGTTCAAGAGTATATATTGATATAATAAAAAAAGAAAATAAAGTACAAATTGAGCTTAAGAACATATCAAAAGCAAAGTTAAATATAAATGCAGAAGAACTAATGCAAAGGTTTGTTAGGGGAGATACCTCAAGAAACACAGAAGGAAGCGGACTAGGCCTATCAATAGCAGAAAGCCTAACAAAACTGCAAGGTGGAAACTTTAGTATACACCTAGATGGAGATTTGTTTAAAGTAGTAATAGAATTTATGTTATAGTATATAAAAAGTGTGTCAAAATAAAAAAACTGACACACTTTTTATATACGAAAAATCAATTTCAAATATAGAGGCGTAGACTCTAAGTCCATCTGTGTGGTAAAATTACTTTTAAAATATAATATTGCATTTAAGCTAAGTTAAAAGTTACATAACTAATTGACAAAAACGAAAAAATAATATATAATAAGTGTATTGCTAAATGCAAGTATCATAGTAACTCGTAAATAATAATTTATTAAGGAGGGAAACAAATGAGTATCTATATTCTTATAATTATATTTGTTATATTACTTTTACTTGGAATAATATATCTATGTATAGGTAAAAATCTTTTTGCATCTATTTGGCTGATTATAGCATTTATATTATTAACGTATATATGTAAAATGATGGTATAAACTTAAATTTTAGAAATTTGATGAATATAGTAACTAGTAAATAATAATTTGTTAAGGAAAAGAGTAATATGTAAAGGTAAAGAATAATAAAGAAAAAGCTGAGAAAATTCTCAGCTTTTTTTATGCAAACATTACTCCAATTGCGCCAAACACTCCAGCTGAAGCTAAGCCCATTATAATACCTGCTAATATAACTCCTGCTATAATTGCAATTACACTCTTTTTAAAATCCATATCTAAAAGACTTGCAGCAAGTGTTCCTGTCCATGCTCCTGTTCCAGGTAGTGGAATACCTACAAAAAGGAATAATGCAACATATAAACCGCGTCCAGCTTTTTCTTCTAATTTCTTTCCGCCCTTTTCGCCTTTTTCTAAACAGAATTTAAAAAATTTACCAATATATTTTTTATCAGCTCCCCATACTAATACTTTTCTTGCAAAAAAGAAAATAATTGGTACAGGTAGCATATTTCCTATAATAGAAGTTATATAAAGAGGAAGTATTGGAAGAGCCTCACCTAAAAGTGGACTTAAACCAATTGGTACAGATCCTCTAAGTTCAATAAGTGGTACCATTGATACTAAAAAAATTACTAAATATTTTATAAACATAACTTTCTCCTTAAAATTAAAATTGTAACTATTAAATATCTTACTATAAATGAACAAATTTGTCTAGTATAAAATTAATCATTACTGCAATTCATAATTTTACAATTATATTTGTAATGATTATTTTTTTAGTTCTAGGAAAGTGGATTTTTACATAAACATTAGATATATTATAAGTCACTTGACGTAGATTTCTTAGCTGTTTGAACGTAGTGAATTACAGATAAGTTATGCTTTAGTAAATAAATTATGCAAAACTTATATTTTCTTGGCGAAGGATGAGCTTAGAAAATTTTAGTTATGCTTTTTTTTCTAATATAATTTACAAATACAATTATTAGCGATATAATGTACATACAAAATATATTATGGAGGAAGTTTATGAAATTAAATGAGGTATTAGTAGGGCTAGAAGGCCTAAAAGTAAGAGGAAATTTAGAAATAGAAATTAACAATTTAGACAAAGACTCTAGAAGTATAAAAGAAGGAGATTTATTTATAGCAGTAAAAGGTTTTACACAAGATGGCCATGAATATGTAGAAACAGCAATTAGCCAAGGTGCAACAGCTGTAATGTTAGAAGAAGGAGTAAGTGCAGAATTAATAAAGAAAATTCCAAAAGAAGTAACAGTAATAGTTGCAAAAGATACAAGATATGCTTTAGCAATTTGCTCATGTAATTTTTATGGAAATCCATCAAGAAAATTTAAATTAATAGGTGTTACAGGAACAAAAGGAAAAACAACTACAACATTTATGATAAAGAAAATACTAGAAAAAGCAGGAAAAAAAGTAGGATTAATAGGAACAATAGCAACATATATAGGAGAGGAAAAGCTAGAAGATAGTGACAGAACAACACCTGAAAGTAATAAATTACAATCAATTTTTGCTAAAATGGCAGAAGCAGGTTGTGAAGCAGTAGTTATGGAAGTATCTTCTCAAAGTTTAAAACTACACAGAGTTGCAGGTTCAGAATTTGACATAGGAGTATTTACTAACTTTTCAAAAGACCATATAAGTGAAAAGGAACACCCAGATATGGAAGATTACTTCAACTCAAAAGTAGAACTATTCAAAATGTGTAAAACAGCATTTATAAATGCAGACGACTACCACGTAGCAAAATTGCCAAAATTAGTTCCAAACTGCACAATAACAACATATGGAATAGATAACTTCTGCAATATGCTTGCAAAAGATATAACAATAACAAACTCATATGTAGATTTTAAAGTAAAACTAGGAATGAGAAATGAAAGAATAAAAACTGGAATACCAGGAAGATTCAGTGTATACAATTCACTAGCTGCAATATGTGTAGCAGAAAAATTAGGAGCTAGCGTTGACCAAATAAAAGAAGCATTAGAAGAAGTAAGAGTACCAGGAAGAAGTGAACTTGTAAATAACAGTAAAGAATTAACAATAATGATAGATTATGCACATTCACCAGAAAGCTTAGAAAGTATATTAAATGCAGTAAAAAGCTATACACGTGGAAGAGTAATTTCAGTATTTGGTTGTGGAGGAGATAGAGACACAAGCAAAAGAGCAATAATGGGAGAAATATCAGGAAGAATAGCAGATTATACAATAATAACATCAGACAACCCACGTACTGAAGAGCCACAAAAAATAGTAGACCAAATAGAAGAAGGAATAAAGAAAACAAAAGGAAAATATACTGTAATAGTAGACAGAGTAGAAGCAATAAGAGAAGCAATAAAAATGTCAGACAAAAAAGACATTATACTTCTAGCAGGAAAAGGACACGAGCCATACCAAGAAATAAATGGAGTTAAACACCCATTTGACGAAAGAATAATAGTAAATGACATTATAGAGAATAGAATATAAACAGAAGATGGAAGTCAGAAGACAGAAAGTAGGAAGTCGGAAAGTAATATTGTAGGGGGTCACAGCCATCGGCGACCCGCGCACCAGAGAAATTAACCTAAAATCCGACCTCTAATTTCTAAGTGCCGACTTCCAACAGGAGGTTAAAAATGGAATTTCAAGTAAAAGTATTGATATTATCATTTATAATAACAGTAGCACTATCATTAGTAATAATACCAATACTAAGAAGATTAAAAGTAGGACAAATTGAAAGAGATGATGGACCAGAATCACACTTAAAAAAACAAGGAACCCCAACAATGGGAGGAATAATAATCGCAATTAGCATAGTAGTAATATGTATAGGTTTATACTATTACTATACACACAAAACAATAGAACCACAAATTGCTAAAAATATGCTCGTTTTAATGCTAGCAAGTGTAGGTTTTGGATTAGTAGGTTTTATAGATGACTTTAAAAAATTAATATTAAAAAATACAAAAGGCTTAAGACCTATGTCAAAGATGATAGGACTTTTAATAGTAGCAGTTGCATATACTATATTTTTAGCTAAAATATTAGGTAATGGAACAGACATATATATTCCATTTGTTAAAACCACAGTAACAATGCCAATTTGGCTATACATACCATTTGCAATAGTTGTAATGCTTGCAACTACAAATGCAATTAACTTAACAGACGGAATAGACGGGTTATCAAGCAGTGTTACAACAATAATACTTACATGTTTAACAGTAATAGGAATTATATTTGACTTAAAAGAAGTAACACTATTTGGTAGTAGTTTAGCAGGAGCTTGCTTAGGATTTTTATTATTTAATTTATATCCGTCAAAAATAATGATGGGAGATACAGGTTCACTACTTTTAGGAGGAGCAGTATCTGCAATGGCACTATACTTAAAAATGCCGCTATTATTGTTAATAATAGCAATAATACCATTATTAGAAACATTATCTGTAATGCTACAAGTAGTACACTATAAAAGGACTGGAAACAGAATATTTAAAATGGCACCACTACACCATCATTTTGAATTATCAGGATGGAGAGAAAATAAAGTAGTTTCAGTATTTAGCATAGTAACACTAGTTGCATGCATAATAGGAATATTTGCAATTTAATTTGTAATATAAAAAGTAATCTGTAGGGGGTCGCACTTTGGGTGACCCGCCCTTCTAAGAAACTACCCAAATGAATAGTTAAATTGTAGGGGCTTAATCGGTAAGGAATACTAAAAAGAATTTACCGAATTACGCCCGGAAAAACAGAAAATTAAAAATATATATTTACTTATTTTAAATTGTAGGTGCAATTATCAATCGACCGCCCTTCGAAGAAATTACCTGAGAGAAGAGTGAATAATAAAAAATGAAGAGTACAAAACTTTTCGAGTTTTGAAAGGAGAAAAAGACGATGCCTAATACAAAGGTAGAAAATAAAAGAAAGACAAATCAAAAACAATTTGATTTTATATTATGCATAACCATATTTTTATTGTTAGCATTAGGTATTGTTATGGTACTATCAGCAAGTGCGCCTTCGTCACTTTCAGAATGGCGGAAATAGCTATCATTATGTAATAAACCAAGTATTTTTTGCAGTATTAGGCGTATTTTTAATGCTTATAATATCTAAAATAGATTATAGAATTTATAAGAAATTATATAAAGTAGCCTACATACTTTCAATAATATTTCTTGCATTAGTTGTTGTACCTAAAATAGGTGTAGAAGTTAAAGGGGCGAAAAGATGGATAAATTTAGGGTTTGGGCGATTTCAACCATCAGAACTTGCAAAAATAGGGTTAATTGTATTTTATGCAACATATCTTTCAGACCATAGAACAGAATTAAACTCATTTTGGCTAGGTTTTGTAAAACCACTTATATATTTAATACCACCAATAGCAATATTATTCTTTATACAAGACCATTTAAGTGCATCAATTATAATTATAGCAATAGTAAGTATAATGATGATAATGGCAGGAAGTAAAACAAAATATTTCTTAACAGCTGGTGTAGCAGGAGGCTCGGCACTTGTATTTGGAATGTTAATGCTTGCACAAATAACAGGAAAGGGAGACTTCCGTTTAGCAAGGCTAACAACCTTTCTAGACCCATGGGCAGATGCAACAGGTGATGGATGGCAAGTAATACAAGGTTTATATGCTATAGGCTCAGGAGGATTATTTGGCGTAGGCTTAGGAAATAGTAAACAAAAGTATTTATACATACCAGAACCACATAATGATTTTATATTTGCAGTATTAGCAGAAGAATTAGGATTTATTGGATGCTTGGCAGTTATTGCACTATTTGCAATATTTGTATGGAGGGGAATAGTAATTTCAATGAAAGCAAAAGATTGCTTTGGAAGTTTATTAGCAGTAGGAATAACATCATTAATAGGACTTCAAGCAATAATGAATATAGCAGTTGTTACATCATCAATGCCAGCAACAGGTATATCGCTACCATTCTTCAGTTATGGTGGAACAGCACTAGTAATATTACTATGTAGCTGTGGAATATTATTGAACATATCACGTTCTAGTTCTAAGGTGTAGGGGGTGCTGAAAGCGAAGAGTGAATAGTATAAAATTGAGGTTTGTTGTAGGGGTGATTATCAATCGCTCGCTCTTCGAAGACATTGCTTAAATGAATAATGAATAGTGAATAATGTTTAGGATAGGAGGAAAGCTATGCGAGTAATTGTTGCGGCGGCTGGTACAGGAGGACATATTAATCCGGGGCTAGCAATTGCTAATAAAATAAAACTTGAAGAGCCAAATTCTGAAATAATGTTTATAGGTACATCGAGAGGCTTAGAAAATGATTTAGTACCAAGAGCAGGGTATCAATTAAAAACAATACAAGCATATGGTTTAAGTAAGAAAATTTCAATTGAAAATATAAAAAAATTATATAAAACCTTTAAAGGTTATGGAGAAGCAAAGAAAATAATAAAGGAATTTAAACCAGATATTGTAATAGGAACAGGAGGCTATATTTGTGGAGCAACAATTACAGCTGCGCACAAATTAGGTATTCCAACACTATTACATGAAAGTAACGCATTTCCAGGAAAAGCAGTAACAATGCTTGCAAAAAAAACAGATTGTATATTAGTATCATTCAAAGAAGCAAAAGAAAGAATAAAAAATGCAAAAAAAGTAGTACATACAGGTACGCCAGTAAAAATAAAAAAGGAAGACTACACTGAAAGTGAAAAAATAAATATAAAGTCTAAATTAAACTTAGACTTAAATAAACCAATTGTATTAGTTTTTGGAGGAAGCCAAGGAGCACAAGCTATAAATGAAGCAATAATACAAATAGCAAATAGAAAATTAAATAAAGCTTATCAAATAATGTGGGCAACAGGGCCAGAACAATATGAAATAATAAAAGAACAATTTGAAGATTTAAATTTAAATATTAAAACAATAAAAAATATGACAATAGTTCCATATATTTATAATATGGAAGAAGTTATGAATATATCAGATATAATAGTTGCAAGAAGCGGGGCAATGACAATAACTGAAATTTCAAATTTGGGAAAACCATCTATATTAGTGCCACTACCAAACGTAAGTAATGACCACCAACTATATAATGCAAAAGTATTAGAAAAAATAGGAGCAGCAAAAATAATACTAAATAAAGATTTAAAAGCAGAGAATTTAAATAATGAAATAGAAAATATAATAAATAACTCACAACATATGAAAGAAATGGGGATAAAGGCAAAGAAAAATTCAGTAGAAAATGTTGAACAAAAAATATATAATGAAATAAAAAAAATAGTAAAATAAAAAAATGCATAAACTGCATTTTTTTATTTTACTTTTATAAAGTCCATTTCTTGTCCGTTTAATACCAATAAGTGCACGTATTTTTTGAAGTATAATTTCAAAAATACTTCTAGTATATGGAACAAGTGCAAGTTCTATGTTAGATACTGCTTCATATTTCTCATCTAATTTAATCATCATATTAATATAATAATCATTGAAAAATGTGTAATTTTCAGTAGTACCTAGTAAATCTCTATAATGGTATAATTTCTTTCTATAATCTTCAATTTCTTGTAAAGAATAAACATTACTTAATGCTCTATCAAAATAAGATTTTATGATAAGGTTTTGTGTTTCAAAGAATATATTTTTAATAGAATTTTTATATATTCCAATTTTAGTAGAAGCATTTGCAATAAATGTATCACTAAGAAAATCTTTTTCTAATTTATTTGATAGAGAAACCATTTTTTCCTCTATTTTTATTATTTTATCTAAATTTGCATTAATTTTATAAAAGCTTTTTTCGCCTAATAATGAAATTAATGATTTAACGAATTTAAAATTACTATTTAAGGTGCTATCAAATAGAATATTTTCTCCTGTTATATATGAAAGTTGGTTAACTAAGTTACAAATTATAGGGTATAAGCTAGGTGTATTAGTATTAAATTCAATATCATAATATTTTACAGATTCAACATCGTTATTTAATGCTTTTGCAGCAATTAGTTGAACGGCTGCTTCGTTTAAAGCCATTCCATGAACCCTAAAGCCTGTAAAATCACAAAGTCCAAGTCTGTATAATAAATTATTTTTATCTTTTACTTCTTGATAAGCATGTATGAATTCATGAACTGCATATCTTTTCATTTCATGAATAGATAACCCATTTTTAAAATATATAGAAGAGTTTTTATAAAAATAGCTTGCTTCTCCCATACTGCTAGGAATATCAGCTATAAACATAGGAGTGTTAGAAATTTTTATAAATAAATTGTGATAATTTAGTCCATAAAAAGGAAGTGCAGATATAAGCTTTTCTGCAACATATTTTGCAATTAAAGTTATACTTAAGGTATCTAAAGGCTTAATAACTGTAATGCCATCCTTTTTTAAGTCTTTTTCTATATTCATTATATTTCTCCTTTGTAGGGTCGAGCATAACTCGCCTAAGTAATGAAATTAATTTATTTCTTATATATTATACAATATAATTAAGAATATAGAGTTACAGCTGTATTAAAGTTTTATTACATTTTAGTTACTATAATTAAAGATTAAAAGAATATATTAAATTATTGTAGGGGTCGCTGCCATCGGCTATCCGTTCTTTGAAGAAATTACTTAAATAAATAATATTAACATATAAAATAGTCTGCTTCCAACTTCAAATCTCCTATAAGAATAAAATGTTTTTAGTGTTATAAAATAAAAAAAGTGGTATAATATATAAGAAAGAAAAAAGAGAAGAGGAAAGAGGAGATTTAATATGAAAGATGGAAAAATTGTTCTAGTAGGAACAGGCTTTGTTGGAATGAGTATGGCATATTCGATGCTTAACAGAGGTGGTATTGGAGAACTTGTTTTAATAGATATTGATAAAGAAAAAACTGTAGGTGAAGAAATGGATTTATCTCATGGACTTCCTTTTGCACCACAAAAAATGGTAATAAAAGCTGGAGATTATACTGATTGTAAAGACGCAGAAATAGTAGTTGTTACAGCAGGTGTTGCTCAAAAGCCAGGGCAAACAAGGCTAGAACTTGCAGAGGTAAATACTAAAATAGTAAAAGAAATAACTAAAAATATAATGGCTAGTGGGTTTAATGGAATAATAATAGTAGCAAGTAATCCTGTCGATTTAATGGCATATGTAGTTTATAAAGTTTCAGGTCTTCCTAAAAATAAAGTAATAGGTTCAGGAACAGTACTAGATACAGCAAGGTTAAGATATATGATAGCAGATTATATGGATGTTTCTAGTAAAAATGTTCATGCATATATAATGGGAGAACATGGAGATTCATCATTTGTACCTTGGTCACATTGCTATGTAGGATGTAAGAAATTAACCGATATAGTAAAAGATAAAGGAAGACCAATAGAAGATTTAGAGAAAATACATCAAAATGTTATAAATGCAGCATATGAAATAATAAATAGAAAAAAAGCTACTTATTATGGAATAGGAATGAGCCTAAATAGATTAGTAAGGGCAATATTAGATAATGAAAATTCAATATTAACAGTATCAACATATTTAGAAAATGGAGAATATGGGCAAAATGATGTATATATAGGAGTTCCAGCAGTAATTAATCAAAATGGAGTAAGGGAATTAATGCAATTAGAATTAAATAACGAAGAACAAGGAAAACTAAATAATAGTTGTAATTTAATAAAGAAAATGAGAGAGGATTCTATTGAGAAAATAATAAAAGAAAAATAGATAAACCGTCAATGCATTTTGAATTTTCACTAAATAATAGATTTATTTAGTGAAAATTTGAACTATGTATAATTTTGGATTGCCATCTTCTCTATGGAGGCAGGCTCAGAACCTAATTTCCTTAAAAAAATCATTTTTTGTAAATACTATCATTAGGTAATAAATTTAATTTAATATACTTTAGCATTTCTTAGATAAAATTCATTAATTGCGACCATTTAACTGTTTTTCTAAAGTTATGTGGTCGTTAACTTTTTAAAAAAGAAAATAAATCTTTTTATTTTAACATTAAACATCCACCTTCCTACTATTACTAAATTTCCTATTTTTATACAGTTAGGGTGAAATATTCGTTTATAAACTATCAAGGTGATATTATCATAAATTAAATACAGTTTTTTAAAAAAAGTGGTTGACTTTTTATTCAAAATAAGTTAAAATATAAAGTGCTTGTAACATGGTGGATTTAGCGTAGTTGGTTAACGCGCCAGTTTGTGGCACTGGAGACCATGGGTTCGAGTCCCATATTCCACCCCATTTATTTTAAAAAGAATAATATGATTATTTTTGATCATAATAATAAAACATTGGGCTGTAGCCAAGCGGTAAGGCACCAGACTTTGACTCTGGCATGCGCTAGTTCGAATCTAGCCAGCCCAGCCATAGAAATATTCACATAAGTGAATGTTTTTTTATGAAAAATGAATAATAAAAAAGCAAGCAATAAATATAATTAATATTTGAAATGCAATATTAATTATACTAATCTCTTAAATATTATATAAATATATTGCAAAATTATATTAAAAATACTTGCAGTATATATAAAAATATGATATCTTTTGTAAAGATAAATTCTAAAAGCTTCTCTGCAATGTATCATGGGTAACTAGTAAACAACACAATTAATATTGGAGGAGGAATATGCTATGGTAAATGAAAAATACTTATTAGCAGCAAAAAAATTAGCAGAAAGAAATAAAAATCGGCTAAGCACAAATTATAGCCTAAAAGAAAAAGAAACAGATGAACTTTTTTATTGGATTATGAGTAGACTTGAGTGGCATGTACAGGGTTGTTGGCCAGCAAAAAAATATCATGATTTAATAATATATATAACAAGAGGGGATAAGGATGAAAAAGTATTATTAAATCATGGTAGAGTATCAGGATATATGTCACAATATGTTAAGGGAGAAATATTTGATGATGTTATAAAAGATATTGTCAATATTTTTAATGAAATTGGCAAGAATGAAGAAGAAGGGTATTCCTTTTCAGCCAAATACTTAGAAGGCACTTTTGTAATTCATATGGTTACTGAAGTATAAAAAAGATATAGATAGAAGATTAACCTTCTATCTATATCTTTTTACATAATAAAATATGTTGTCATAGAAGATAGCTATAGAAAAATTTTAAACGACTTAAAAAATATATTGCACGTTAATTAAAAATCTAATATAATAACAATATGAATGATATGGAAAGATATAGACACTTAAATGAATATTATAAAGAAAAGTTTGGAGAGCGTACTCTAAAAATATGTGTAGATGGAGGATTTACATGCCCTAATAGAGATGGAAGCAAAGGATATGGAGGTTGTATTTATTGTAGTGAAAAAGGCTCTGGTGAATTAATAAACAATTGTGGTGACATTGAAAAACAAGTAAAACACTATTTCACAACATATAGAGCTGAAAGGGCTAATAAATTTATAGTATATTTTCAGAACTTTACAAATACATATGATACAATTGAAAACTTAAAGAAAAAGTATGACTCTGCCTTAGTAGATGATAGAATAGTAGGAATTTCAATAGGAACAAGGCCAGATTGTATTACTGAAGAAATTGCAGAATTATTAAAAACATATACAAACAAATATTATGTATGTGTAGAATTAGGACTTCAAACAAGTAATGACAAAATAGGAAACTTAATTAATCGTGGATACACAAGCAAACAATTTACTGAAGCAGTTAATATTCTAAATAAATATGATATTGATGTAGTAGCACACATAATGGTAGGTTTACCAACTGAAACAAAACAAGATATTGAAGACACAGTAAATTTTATAAATAGTCATAAACTAGAAGGAGTTAAAATTCACTCAACATATGTAGTAGAAAACACAAAACTTGCTGATATGTATAAAAATGGAGAATATAAAGCTTTAGATTTAGATGATTATATAGAAACATTAATTGATATAATGACACATTTAAGACCTGAATTTATAATTCATAGAATATCAGGAGACGCACCAAAAGACATTCTATTAGCACCATATTGGAACAAGCATAAAATGTGGATATTACACGGCTTTGAAAAAAGATTTAGAGCACGTGATTTATGGCAAGGAAAATACTACAAATAGTAAAAAATAAATAGTAAATTGTTAAAAGCACAAATTAGAAATTTAATGTAGGGGCTTAATCGGTAAGAAATACCGAATTACGCACAAAATAGTAAGGAGATAATAAATGAAAAATATAAAGAAAATAGTATCACTAATTTTAACGTTAATAATAATATCAATATATAACTACTCTTTTGCAGATGTAGGAAGTTTTGATAGATATGATAGTCCAAGTTGGGACTCAGGCTCAAGCTGGAGTTCAAGTGATTGGGGAAGTTCATCTAGCAGTTGGGACTGGGATGATAATTATTCTTCAGACGGAGATTTAGGCTTTTTAATAGGTCTCTTATTTGGAAGTAGTGGTGGAAGAGTAATTCTAATAATTTTAGTAATATTTATAGTAGTATATTCTAGAAAATATAAAGGAAAAGGAATACAAAACATACCAAGAAATATACCAAATGCAAACAATGCAGTAAACACAAATAATATAAATGTAAACAGGTCAATGCAAGTAGCAGTAGAAATAATGAATAATGATAAAAACTTCTCAGAAGAAAAATTTATAAGCTTTACAAAAGAGCTATTTGTAAAATTACAAAATTCATGGACAGCAAGAGATTGGGAATCAATGAGACTATTTGAAACACCAGAACTATTTGAACAACATAAAAACCAAGTACAAGGGTATATAGATACAAACAGAATAAATGTAATGGATAGAATAGCAGTAAACTATGCATACTTATATAGCTTTAAAATACAAGGAGAAAAAGAAATATTAGAAGTAGCACTAAAATCAACAATGAAAGATTATATTATAGATGCTACAACGAAACAACTACTAGAAGGAAGTAAAACACAAGATAGACATACAATTTATAAATTAACATTTGAAAGAACAAAAGGGGCACAAACACCAGAAGAAACAGACGAAATAAAAACAACAAACTGTCCAAACTGTGGAGCACCAACAAAAATAACATCAGCGGGAAAATGTGAATATTGTGATAGTGTAATAGTAACAGGCGAGCACGGTTGGGTACTATCAAATTTAGAACCATTTACAAATTAAAAATATGTCCAAAGCAAAACCATATTATGTATACAAGGAAAACAAGAAGCAAAATTTAAGCTTCTTGTTTTTTCTATCATTAAATTATTTATAATTCTTTGGTAAATATGATGGTTGAAAATATTTTTCTTTCTCTTCATCACATAAACTATTTAAGAATTCATAATAATAGTCATAACTATTGTTATTTAATAAAAAATTAACAAAATAGTGAAGATATGCATAAAAATCTGGAGAATCATCTAAAGGAGTCTCCTTAAAATGACGCCAAATCTTACTAATAGAAAAAATTTTAGAATTAAATACAATAATTTCAATTACCGTAGATGACGTATAATATTTATATTCAGGATATTTTATACCTGAACCTGAAAATATTAAAGGTAGTTCTGAATTTTTACTAATGTACTTTTCTTTTTCTGAATCACGTAAAGAATTCATAAATTCTTCATATGTATTTGAATCTTCTTTTTTCCATATGTTTACTATATCATTAAGATGATATAGAAATTCATATGGATTATTATTTGGAGTGAAATCTAATTGAGAAGAATAAGAAATACCTATTATAATTCCATCTACAACACGAATAGAATATAAGTTACCTTTTTGTTGTAATTCAAAATTTTTTTCATTTTTCATATTTTTCCTCCTTAACAATTGTAATAAGAGAATTTTAAGTTACTAATTATTGAAAGTATAATAGCATATTTTTTAGTGTAGGTCAACAATTATAGGTAATTTCTTAAAAATATAGATAGACAATTAAAGTGTCAACATTTGTCAAAAAACTTTTTATTGAAGTTTATGGCTATACATAGTATACTAATAACAATTAAATTTATTAATTAAAATCGGAGGTAAAGAAAAATGAAAAATGAAGAAGAATGGGAATATTATAAACCTTTCATAGAAGAAGCAGAAAGAGATATTGAAGAAAATGGAACAATATCTTGGGAAGAACTTAAAAAAGAATTAAAAAAGGATAGGAGGAGAAAACTATATATAAAAAGAAGAAATATGCAGTTACGTTTAGCAAATTGGCTAGGAGATATATCAAAGAAATTCATAAGAACTTAATAATATTTTCAATGAATTCGGCAAAAAAACTAGAAAGTAAATTAGATAAAAAAGTAATATTCTTAGAAGAAAATCCATATATGTATCAATATATAGAAGAGAATAATGAACTGCGAAGATTTTTCATAGATAAATATGCAATAATTTATAAAATAGAAAAAAATAAAGTTTTTATTCTCAGAGTATTACCTCAAAAATCAAATTATAAAAAAGAAAATTCAGATATCTTAAAATTCAAATTTTAAAATTAAATTCAATTATCAAAAATCCAATAAAAAGAAATTAAATAAGAAACAAATAAGCTAATTTATATCAAAAAAAGTAGCTTTAATTTTTTTGTATTAAAAAAACGTCAAATCCCCAAAAAAATCCCCAAAAACCCTTGACAAGCTTATACTTTTTAAAGTATACTAAAATAGTATAGGGCTATTTGCCCATTTTAATGTTTACGTAATTTAAAAAGAAGAGGAATTGTATTAATTCTATATGTAAAAATCAATCTTTTTATGAGCAGGAAGGGGAGGTTTTTATAATATAAAATTAATTACGAGAAGGACTTCTTTTTATAATAAATTCAATTCACTAAAGTATAAGTTAGGAGAATACTATAACTATTTGAACACTTATTCACAAGGGTAGGGGACATTCCTTATCCCAAGTGGGAGTGACAAAAGGGTAAGGGGTGTCCCCTGACAAATTTTTTTTTCTGCTTAAATTTTATTTAGGAGTGATTGTTTTGATAAAAGATATCAAAAACGAAAAAAGCACACGTAAAACGTTTGCAAAAATTGGCGATTTTGTTGAGATGCCAAATCTTATTAAAGTCCAAAAAGACTCATACGACTGGTTCGTAGAAGAAGGGTTAGGAGAAGTATTAAAAGATATTTCACCAATAGTGGACTACTCAGGTAATTTAGTTCTTGAATTTTTCGATTACTACATGGAAGAAAAAACTAAATATACAGTAGAAGAAGCAAAAGAAAGAGATGCTACATATTCTACAAGATTACACGTAAAGGTACGTTTAATTAACCGTGAAACAGGAGAAATAAAAGAACAAGAAATTTATCTTGGAGATTTCCCATTAATGACTGAAAGCGGAACATTTATTATAAATGGAGCTGAAAGAGTTGTAGTTAGTCAGTTAGTACGTTCACCAGGATGTTACTATGCATATGAATTTGACAAAACAGGTAAAAAAGTATTTACATCAACAGTTATGCCAATTCGTGGAGCATGGATAGAATATGAAACAGATGGAAACGACGTATTCTGGGCAAGGGTAGATAGAACAAGAAAAATACCAGTAACATGTTTATTAAGAGCAATAGGTTTAACAACAGACGAGCAAATTGTTTCTCTATTTGGAGAAGAAGCTAAAATAGTAGCTACAATAGCAAAAGACACTATTAAAACTCAAGATGAAGCATTAATAGAAATTTACAAAAAATTAAGACCAGGTGAACTTCCAACAGTAGACGCTGCAAGAAACTTATTTAATGGTCTATTCTTTGATGAAAGAAGATATGACCTAGCAAAAGTTGGTAGATTCAAATTCAACCAAAAATTAAGTTTAGCAACAAGAATAGCTGGAAAAGTAGCATTTGAAGATATTATAGATCCATCTACAGGAGAAGTATTAGTAGAAAAAGATTCTGCAATATCAAAAGAAATAGCAGAAGAAATACAAAATACAGGTTTAAATATAGTAGATGTAAAAGTAAATGATAAAAAAGTAAGAATTATAGGAAATGGAACAGTAAATATTTATAAAGTTGTAACAGATGTTGATATAAGTGACTTACACTTCAAAGAAGAAGTAAATTACGAAGTATTAAAATCTATATTAGATACAACTGACAAAAAAGATTTACACAAAGTAATATCTGAAAGAAAAGAAGAATTAGTACCTAAACACATTACTAATGAAGATATTATAGCTTCAATAAACTATGTATTAAACTTAGACAATGGAATAGGAACAATAGATGATATAGATCATTTAGGAAATAGACGTATAAGATGTGTTGGAGAATTACTACAAAATCAATTTAGAATTGGTTTAACAAGATTAGAGAGAGTTGTTCGTGAAAGAATGACAATACAAGACTTAGACGTAGTAACACCACAAACATTAATAAACACAAAACCAATAACATCATCAATTAGAGAATTCTTTGGAAGCTCACAATTATCACAATTTATGGACCAAACAAACCCATTATCAGAGCTTACACATAAAAGAAGAATTTCAGCCTTAGGACCTGGTGGTTTATCAAGAGAAAGAGCAGGCTTCGAAGTTCGTGATATTCACTATACACACTATGGAAGACTTTGCCCAGTTGAATCTCCTGAAGGACCAAATATCGGTTTAATTTCAGCACTTTCATCATTTGCTATAATAAATGAATATGGATTTGTTGAAACACCATATAGAAAAGTAGATAAAGAAACAGGAAAAGTAACAGATATTGTTGAATACATGTCAGCAGACCAAGAAGATAATTACATCATAGCTCAAGCATCTGAGCCACTAGATAAAGATGGAAAATTTGTAAACAAGAGAATTAAAGTACGTAACAAAACAGAAATAACAGAGGTAGATAGAGAACAAGTAGACTATGTTGATGTATCTCCAAAACAATTAGTTTCTGTTGCAGCAGCCATGATACCATTCTTAGAGCATGATGACGTTAAACGTTCACTTATGGGATCTAACATGCAACGTCAAGCAGTTCCACTATTAATGCCAGAATCTCCAATAGTAGGTACAGGTATAGAATATAGAGCAGCAAAAGACTCAGGAATTACCGTAACAGCTATAAATGACGGTGTAGTAGAAAAAGTAAGCAGTGACGAAGTTAAAGTTAAAAATAAAAAAGGAGAAATAGACACATATAAACTTCGTAAATTTAAAAGAACAAATGGTGGTACATGTATAAACCAAAGACCAGTAGTTGTAAGAGGAGAAAAAGTAACAGCAGGAAGCATATTAGCAGATGGGCCAGCTACAAAGAACGGTGAAATGTCATTAGGTAGAAACGTACTTATTGCCTTTACAACATGGCAAGGTTACAACTATGAGGATGCTATATTAATTAGTGAAAGATTAGTTAAAGAAGATGTATACACATCAATACATATAGAAGAATATGATTGTGAATGTCGTGATACAAAATTAGGTCCAGAAGAAATAACACGTGATATACCAAATGTTGGTGATGATGGACTAAAAGACCTAGACGAAAACGGAATTATAAGAATAGGTGCAGAAGTAAGACCAGGAGATATTCTAGTAGGTAAAGTTACTCCAAAAGGAGAGACAGAACTTACAGCAGAAGAAAGATTACTTCGTGCAATATTTGGAGAAAAAGCAAGATAAGTAAGAGACACATCTTTAAGAGTACCACATGGAGAAGCAGGAACAATAGTAGATGTTAAAATATTCACTAGAGATAATTCAGATGAATTAGGACCTGGTGTAAATCAAGTAATACGTTGTTATATAGCAACAAAGAGAAAAATATCAGTTGGAGACAAAATGGCTGGACGTCATGGTAACAAAGGTGTTATTTCAAGAATACTTCCAGTAGAAGACATGCCATTCTTAGAAGATGGAACACCAGTAGATATAGTATTAAATCCACAAGGTATACCATCACGTATGAACTTAGGTCAAGTTTTAGAAGTTCACTTAGGTATGGCAGCAAAAGCACTAGGATGGAAAGTTGCAACACCAGTATTTGATGGTGCATCAGACGAAGAAATAAAAGAATTACTACGTGAAGCAGGCCTAAGAGAAGACGGAAAATCAATATTGATAGATGGACGTACAGGTGAAAAATTTGATAACCCAGTAACAGTTGGTGTAATGTACATGTTAAAACTACATCACTTAGTAGATGACAAAATACATGCTCGTTCAACTGGACCATACTCACTAGTAACACAACAACCACTAGGAGGTAAAGCACAATTCGGTGGACAACGTTTCGGAGAGATGGAAGTTTGGGCATTAGAGGCATATGGAGCAGCATATACACTTCAAGAAATGTTAACAGTTAAATCAGATGACGTTGTTGGACGTGTTAAAACATATGAAGCAATTGTTAAAGGAGAAAATGTACCAGAACCAGGCGTACCAGAAAGTTTCAAAGTATTAATAAAAGAACTTCAATCATTAGGCTTAGACGTACGTTTATATTCAGAAGAAAACGAAGAATTAGAACTACAAGAACATATAGATGAAGGAATAGACTACGAAGAAGCAAAAATAGGAGAAGATGTATTACAACAAAATGAATTAGACGAAAACTATATAGAGATAGATGAAGACACAGAGGAAATACTTTTAGATGTTGACGAAGAAGCTATGGACGACGACGAATTATTCACAGAGTTAGATGACGACGACGATGCAGAAATTTTCGACACAGACTTAGCAGAAGACAACTTAGAAAATGATGGATTAGAATAAGAAAGTAGACTGATAGATTGGTAGATTGGGGACGGTTCGTAATCGGAAACAAGATAGAGAAGAACTTTAAGGGATACACAAAAATAATCTGGCTAGATTAGGAACTGTCCCCAATCGGAAACACACCGAAAATAAAAAATAAATAATTGAATATTTCAAAATAAATAAAAAAATAGACAAAAAGGAATTGCACAGCAGTGGATTATTTTTGAATTTTAATGAAAGCCAAAATTAGAAATTATGAAAATGAAGAATGAATGATGAATAATTAATAATGAATAATTAATTTTAATAATGAATGTTTGAATATGGATCTTACGTAGTTTGTGGGCGAAGATTATTCACTATTCATTATTCACTCTTCACTATTCATTATTAAAATTAGAGAGGGGCTAAAAATAGTGGATGAATTAGAGATGTTTGATAAAATAAAAATTGGATTAGCATCAGACGAAAAAATTAGAGAATGGTCAAAAGGTGAAGTTAAAAAACCAGAAACTATTAATTATAGAACTCTAAAGCCAGAAAAAGATGGACTATTTTGTGAAAGAATATTTGGACCAACAAAAGACTGGGAATGCCATTGTGGTAAATATAAAAGAGTTCGTTATAAAGGTATTGTCTGCGATAGATGTGGTGTTGAAGTAACTAAATCTAAAGTAAGACGTGAAAGAATGGGACACATAGAGCTTGCAGCGCCAGTTGCACATATTTGGTACTTCAAAGGTATACCAAGTAGAATAGCTTTAATGTTAGATATTTCACCAAGAAACCTAGAAAAAATAGTTTATTTTGCTTCATATATAGTAACAGATAAAGGTACTTCAGGATTAATGAAATATCAAGTATTAACAGAAAAAGAATACACAGAGGCTGTTCAAAAATATGGTTATGACAGTTTCAAAGCTGAAATGGGAGCAGAAGCATTAGAAAAACTATTAAGAGAAATAGACTTAGAAGCATTATCAGCAAGCTTAAAGAAAGAACTAGAAAAAGCTAGTGAGCAAAAGAAAGCAAAATTAATAAAAAGATTAGATACAGTAGAATCATTCAGATTATCAGGAAATAGACCTGAATGGATGATAATGAATGTAGTACCAGTAATTCCACCAGAGTTAAGACCAATGGTACAATTAGATGGTGGTAGATTCGCTACATCAGACCTAAACGACTTATACAGAAGAGTTATAAACAGAAATAACAGATTAAAAAGATTAATAGAACTTGGGGCACCAGAAATCATAAAAAGAAATGAAAAAAGAATGCTACAAGAATCTGTAGACGCTTTAATAGATAACTCAAGAAGAGGAAGACCAGTAACAGGTGCTGGAAATAGAGCATTAAAATCTCTATCAGACCTACTAAAAGGTAAACAAGGACGTTTCCGTCAAAACTTACTAGGAAAACGTGTTGACTACTCAGGACGTTCAGTTATAGTTGTAGGACCAGAACTTCAAATATATCAATGTGGTGTTCCAAAAGAAATGGCAGTAGAACTTTTCAAACCTTTCGTTATGAAAGAATTAGTAGAAAGAGGATTAGCACACAACATTAAAAATGCAAAAAGAATGGTAGAAAGATTACGCCCAGAAGTATGGGATATATTAGAAGAAGTAATTAAAGACCATCCAGTAATGCTAAACCGTGCTCCAACATTACATAGACTTGGTATACAAGCATTTGAGCCAGTATTAGTAGAAGGTAGAGCAATAAAATTACACCCATTAGTATGTACAGCCTTCAACGCTGACTTCGACGGTGACCAAATGGCTATACATTTACCACTATCACCAGAAGCACAAGCAGAAGCAAGATACCTAATGTTATCAGTAAACAACCTATTAAAACCACAAGATGGTAAACCAGTAACAGTACCATCACAAGATATGATATTAGGAAACTACTACCTAACAATGGAAGTAGAAGGAGAAACAGGAGAAGGAAATTACTTCTCATCTCCAGAAGAAGCAATAATGGCTTACGAAAATAAAGAAGTAGGAATGCATGCTAAAATATTTGTAAGAATGAGTAAAGTAGACGAAGAAGGAAATGAAAGACATAAGAAAGTTGAAACAACAGTTGGTAGAATAATATTCAATAAAGAAATACCACAAGACCTAGGTTTTGTAGATAGAACAAATCCAGAAAATGAATTTGAACCAGAAATCAACTTTGTAACAAATAAGAAAATGTTAGGAAAAATAGTTGGAAAATGTATAGAAAAACATGGTTTATCTAGATCAGCAGAACTATTAGACTACATTAAAGCATCAGGTTTCAAACATTCAACAACAAGTGGTATAACAGTTTCAATAGAAGACGCAAAAGTTCCAGAAGAAAAGAAAACAATATTAGAAGATGCAGCTAGTCAAGTAGAGAATGTATTAAAACAATATAAACGTGGTTTAATTACAGAAGAGGAAAGATACCAATCAGTAATTAAAATATGGGAAAGAGCTACAAGTGATGTCAGTGTTGCCATGAAAAACAACTTTGATGCATTAAACCCATTATATATAATGTCAGACTCAGGTGCCCGTGGTAACTTAGACCAATTAAAACAAATAGCAGGTATGCGTGGACTTATGGCAAGTACAACAGGTAGAACAGTAGAAATACCAATCAAGTCATCATTCAGGGAAGGTCTAGATGCTCTAGAATACTTTATATCTGCCCATGGTGCTCGTAAAGGTCTTTCAGATACAGCGTTAAGAACAGCCGATTCAGGATACTTAACAAGAAGATTAGTAGACGTTTCACAAGATATTATCGTAAGAGAACATGACTGTGGAACACACGACGGAATAGAACTTACAGCAATAAAAGATGGAAACCAAGTAATAGAAAGCTTAGAAGAAAGAATAACAGGAAGATACCCATTAGAAGATATAATAAACCCAGAAACAAAAGAAGTAATAGCAACTCCAGACACAATGATTACAGCAAGTATGGCAGACCAAATAGTAAGTGCTGGAATAGAAAAAGTAAGAGTGCGCTCAGTATTTGGATGTAGAACAAAAAACGGAGTATGCTCAAGATGTTATGGTATGGGTCTATCTAGCCAAAAAGAAGCCGACATTGGTGAAGCAGTTGGTATTATAGCTGCACAATCAATAGGTGAGCCAGGTACACAGCTTACAATGAGAACAATTCACTCTGGTGGTGTTGCTGGTGTTGCCGACATTACACAAGGTCTTCCAAGGGTTGAAGAGTTATTTGAAGCAAGAAAACCTAAGGGTGTTGCTATAATAACAGAAATAGATGGTAAAGTTAAACTACAAGAAAACAAGAAAAAGAAAGAACTTGTAGTAACATCAAAAGACGACAGCAAAACATATGTAATACCATTTGGTTCAAAACTAAAAGTAAAAGAAGGAGACGAAGTAGTTGCAGGTCAACCACTTACAGAAGGTTCAATAAATCCAAACGAATTACTTTTAATAAAAGGACCAGAAGGAGTATACAACTACTTAGTACAAGAAGTACAAAGAGTTTATAGAAACCAAGGTGTTGATATAAACGACAAACATATAGAAGTAATAGGTAGACAAATGCTTAAGAAAGTAAGAGTAGAAGACAACGGAGATACACACCTATTTGCAGGTTCACTAGTAGACATGTACGAATTCCAAGACATAAACGAAAAAGCTATAGAAGAAGGAAAACGCCCAGCAACAGGAAAACGAGTACTTTTAGGAATCACAAAAGCATCACTAGCAACAGACAGCTTCCTATCAGCCGCATCATTCCAAGAAACAACAAGAGTATTAACAGAAGCCGCAATAAAAGGAAAAGTAGATGAACTAATAGGACTAAAAGAAAACGTAATAATAGGAAAACTAATACCAGCAGGAACAGGTCTAGCAAAATACAAAAACACAAAAATAAGCACAGAAAATGAAGAGCAAGAAACAACTGAAGCAGAAGAAACTTCTGAAGAAGTAGTAGCAGAATAAAAAAACAATGAGATTTTTGGGATGCACCCAAAAATCTCATTTTTATAATAAAGTGTTGCTGAAATTATGTAAATGTAATATGATAGCATAAAATTTATAAAACTACTATTTTAGCACCAAAATGGAGAGTTATGAAAGTAACTAGAAAACTAAGCAAAATTAATATTTTAAGGAGGACATTTAAATGAAGAAAGAAAAGAAGCGGGAGCTCACTACTAAACAGTTAGAAAATAGGGCAAAAGTAACAAAATGGATGGAAAAATTCTTTTTTATTATGGCAACGATAGGAATTTTTGTAATAATGTCAATATTGATTATAGTATATGATATACTGGGGATAACAACAACGTTTTTGAACATTTTTATCCCAAGTATTATAATTGAAATATTTTTTGGTATTATTGCATGTGCTTTTGAGAGTGCGACAGAAAAATATGAAAACAGTATAATAAAGCAAATGGCAGGGAAAGGAAATATCAAAGAAAAAGTTACTCTCAGAAATGAAAAATATGTAAATACTATTCTTTATTATTATTCTGCTGATTCTGTAATAAACATTATGAAAAATAATAGAGAAGATACAGTAGAACTTACTAAAGAGCAGAAAAGAAAGATAGTAAACAGCATAATACACAGCATTGAAATACAAAAAGCCGAAGAAGAAACCATGAACATAACAATTAAAGTAGATGATGGAGAATGTATAGAAACAAAAGTACCCGAAGAAAAATTAAGAGAAATGTTTAATTTGAAAACTGAATAAAAATATAGCAAAACTCACTTGTAATTCAAGTGAGTTTTGCTAACATTATAATAATATAATTTACAAAAATGTGATAAAACTAAAGAAAATGTTTACAAAAATGTGATAAAATAATATAATTCCTAATGAAAAAGGTAAATAATAAAAAGTAAGGAGAAAATATATGAAAATAGTCATTAAAAATGCAACACTTATATCAATGAGTGAAAAGAGAAAAAAGATTGAAGAAAATATAGATATAGAAATAATAGATAGCCAAATAACAAAAATAACAAACAACATAGAAACCATAGGTGCAGATAAAGTAATAGATGCAAAAGGAAAAATAGTAATGCCAGGTTTAATAAATACACATGCCCATGTACCAATGAGCATATTTAGGGAAACAGTAGATGGATACAGTCTGCAAGACTGGCTTACAAAAAAGATATGGCCAATGGAAGATAAATTAACAAATGAAGATATATATTATGCATCATACCTATCATTTTTAGAAATGATTAAAACAGGTACAACAACAATAAATGATATGTATTTCATGACAGAAGATATAATAAAAGCAGCTATTGAATGCGGAATACGACTTCAAACAACAAGAACACTAATGGATGCAGGAAATGAAAAATTAGGAGAAGAAAGACTCGAAGAATTAAGAAAATTAGTAGAGAAATATAAAAACTATAATGATTGTATAAGTTTAAATGTAGGAATACATGGATTATACACATCAAGTAGAGAATATGTGCAAAAATGTATTAAATTTGCAAAAGAAAATGAATTACCAATACACATGCATTTTTGTGAAAATACAAAAGAAGTTGAAGATATTGAAAATGCATATAATGAAAAGCCAATAGATGTATTAAACAAAGAATTTAAGGATACAAAAATAACATTGGCACATGCAGTTAAATTAAATGAAGAAGAAATAGCAAAACTTTCTCAAAACAAAAACGTAAGTGTATCACACTGCCCAGTAAGTAACTTAAAACTAGGTTGCGGAATAGCAAATATATCAAAAATGATAAAAGAAGGAATAAATGTAAGCATAGGAACAGATGGACAAGGAAGTGGAACCAATCTAGACTTATTCGAAAGCATGAAATTTACAGCACTTCTTCAAAAAGGAATAAGTGAAGAACCAACTCAAATGCCAGCATATGAAGTATTAAAAATGGCAACAATAAATGGAGCAAAAGCACTAAGCTTAGAAGAAAAAATAGGAACAATAGAAGAAGGAAAGCAAGCAGATTTAATAATACTAAACTTAGACACGGTCGTAACAAAACCAGTAAATGACCTAGTATCAGACATAATATATAACGTAAAAGGAAATAATGTAGAAACAACAATAGTAAATGGAGAAATACTAATGGAAAATAATAAATTGAAAATAGAAGAAAATGATATATATGATAAATGTAAAAAAATAATAGAAAGAATAAAATAATAATATAAAAATGAATGATTTGCACAAATCGTTCATTTTTATATTATTTGACAAAAATCCCAAAAAATAGTACAATTATAATGTATAAAAAGGTAAAGGAGAAATTTATGCAAAAAAATAATAATATAAAAGTTTTTGATAAATTAGTTTCAAAAACAAAAATATATTTATTAATAATTGCAATTTTATTAATAACAATATGTTTTTATGAACATCGTTTTATTATGCCATCAATATTAATATTTGTATTAATTATAATGTATGCATACTGGACTAATAATAAAAGAAAAGCAGAATTATCAAGTCATATTAAGGACTTGACTTTGACAGTAGATAATGCAGCAAAGAGTACGCTAATAAATTCACCATTTCCATTAATAGTAATGGAAACAGATGGAAATATAATTTGGAAAAGTTCAAAATTCATTAAAGAATTTGCAAATATAGATATAAATACATACTTAAATAATATAGTAAAAGAATTAAAACTAGAAATAGAAAATAGTAGTGAAGAAAACAAAAAAGAATTAAAAGAATTAATAAAAAAACAAGTTATTATAGGAGAAAAAACTTATAATGTATTAGGCGAATATACTAATTCTAAAGATGACAAAAAAGAAAACGAATATATGGCTAGCTTATACTTCATAGATGAAACAGAAAATATAGAATTACAAAACAAATATAATAATTCCCAAATATGTGTAGGAATAATTATGATAGACAACTATGAAGAAATAATGCAAAGAGTAAGCGCAGAAGATAGAGCCATAATTACAGCAACAATAGAAAAAAGCTTATATGACTGGGCAACTGAATTTAAAGGTTTAATAGTAAAATCAGAAAGAGATACATTTATAATAATATTAGAACAAGAATATTTAAAAAAACTAGAAGAAGAAAAATTTACAATACTAGATAAAATAAAAGAAATATCAATACCAGGAAAAATACAATCAACACTTAGCATTGCTATATCAAATGAAGGAGAAACAAATTATAAAAAATATAAATTAGCACAAGGCGGAATAGATATAGCACTAGGTAGAGGTGGAGACCAAGCAATAATTAGAAAAGAAGGTAAATATACATTCTTTGGTGGAAGAACGCAAGAACTAGAAAAGAGAACAAAAGTAAAAGCAAGAATAGTAGCACATGCCTTAGAAGAATTAATGCTTGAAGCTAAAAATATAGTAATTATGGGACATTCAAATTCAGACATAGATGCAATGGGAGCTGCATTTGGTATATATCGTATGTGTAAAACCATAGGAAAAGAAGCATATATAGTAAATGAAACTTCTGGAATTGGGTTAGATAATTTTATAGAAACAGCAAAAGAAAGTGATGAATATAAAGACCTTATAATTAGTAAAGATAAAGCTTTGAGTTTAATGGATGAAAATACATTACTAGTTGTAGTCGATACCCACAAAACAAGTTATGTACAAGCACCAGAATTATTAGAAAAAACAAACAAAATAGTAATAATAGACCACCACAGAAGAAGTACAGACTTTATAGAAAATGCAATACTTACTTTCCACGAAGTATATGCATCATCTGCATGTGAGCTAGTAACAGAGCTTATAGAATATTCAGAAAAAGATATAAATTTAAACCCAATAGAAACAGAAGGACTATATGCAGGAATAATGGTGGATACAAAAAACTTTACATTTAAAACAGGTGTAAGAACCTTTGAAGCAGCAGCTTTCTTAAGAAAATGCGGAATAGATATTATAAAAATAAAAAAATGGTTCCAAAGCGATTTACAAACATATAACAAAATAGCAGAAATAGTAAATAAAACGCAAATAATAAAAGGAACAATAGGAATAGCATGCTACGAAGAAAATGACAAAAATGCCAACATAGTATGTGCAAAAGCAGCAGACGAGCTATTAACAATAAGTGATATAACAGCCTCATTTGTAATAGGAAACTTAGGAGATAAAATTTGCATAAGTGGCCGTTCAATAGGCGATATAAATGTTCAAATAATTCTAGAAAAAATGGGCGGAGGCGGACACATAACCCTAGCAGGAGCCCAAGTAGAAGGAATGAACATCGAAGAGGTAAAACAAGAGTTAATAGCAAAAATAGATGAATATTTTGAAGAAATTCTAAATTAGAAAATACAAGAGATGTTCCTTATTGTGTTAAATAGGCACAATAAGGACATCTCTTTTCAATTAAATAAAAAGATTAATTGTAGGGGTCGCCACCATCGGCGACCCGCCCTTCGAAGAAACTACCTAATTAGAATTAAATGACAGTTAAAAAACAAAAATACATTTTAAAAATAAACAGATAAAGTAAATAAAGGAATGGGTATTACTCATTCTTTTATTTTATAAGAAATATTAATCTAAATTAATTATAATGAAACTCTTGAAAAATTAAGGTTTTTAAGGTAAAATATAGGAACATACAGTACAGTTTAGAACAATATAGAATAATGGAGGTAGATAATATGAAAGTTATTTTATTACAAGATATAAAAGGGGTAGGAAAAAAAGATCAAATAATAAATGCAAATGATGGATATGCACGAAATTATTTATTTCCAAAAAAGTTAGCGTTAGAGGCAACAACAGGAAATTTAGGAAATTTAAAAGCAAAACAAGAATCAAATCAATATAGAAAAGATATGCAAAAAGAAGAAGCAATAAAACTAGCAGATAAAATAAAAGATATAACATTAACAATAAAAGTAAAAGCAGGAGAAAATGGAAAAATATTTGGCGGAGTAACAGCCAAAGAAATAGCAGAAAACTTAAAAACACAATATGCCATAGATGTAGACAAAAAGAAAATAAATTTAAGCGAAACAATAAAAGTTATAGGAACAAGAACAGTAGATATTAAATTGTATGAGGGTGTAATAGGAAAATTGAAAATAAATACTATATGTTAAAATAATCCACCTTATGCATTTGTATATATTAAAATAAAAGTCGAAATCTCCAAAACAAAGGGTATTCCCCGCCAAAAAAGGACTGTCAGGGCTTCAATTTTGATTTTAATATATACAAACACATAAGGTTACTCTACAAATTTTAATTACGACTATTTTAAAAATTACATTGTAGGGGTCGCAGTATTATTAAGCGACCTGCACTTTAAAGGAACTACTAAAATAGAAAAGGAGCAGTCAAATGGAACTAGGAAAAGTACCACCACATGACACAGAAGCTGAGCAAGCAGTTATAGGTAGTATGCTTACAGACAAAGAAGCTATTATAGCTGCGTTAGAAGTACTAAAAGAAGATGATTTTTATAGAGAAGATAATAAAACAATATATGAAGCTATTATGAATTTATATAATAGGGCTGAGCCTGTTGATATTATAACTTTAAAAGCTGAGCTTTCTTCAATGGGAAAATTGGATAGCGTTGGTGGACTAGAATATTTAGCAGAGCTTCCAGATAAAGTTCCAACAACCTCTAATGTAGAGAAATATATAAAAATAGTAGAAGAAAAATCATTACTTAGAAATTTAATAAAAACAGCTAATGATATTATCAAACTTGGATATGATGAAACACAAGAAGTAGAAGTTTTAATGGATCAAGCGGAACAAAGAATATTTAATACTATTCAAGCTAAAAACCAAAAAGGATATTCATCAATAAAAGATATATTAGTAGATACATTTACTCAGTTAGAACAATTATATAATAAAAAACAACATGTTACAGGAGTACCTACAGGTTTTGCAGATTTAGATTACAAAACAGCAGGATTACACGGTTCAGAATTAATACTTGTTGCGGCAAGGCCTGCAATGGGAAAATCAGCTTTTGCATTAAACATAGCAACATATGCTGCTACAAGAGGAAATACACCAGTTGCAATATTTAGCTTAGAAATGTCAAAAGAGCAAATGGTAAACAGAATTCTATGTAGTGAAGCAATGGTAGACAGTAACAAAGTAAGGACAGGTACAATAGATGAAGAAGATTGGGCAAAACTTGCTGATGCCTCAGGAATACTTTCAGAATCTAAAATATTTATTGATGACACACCAGGTATATCAATAATGGAAATAAGAGCAAAATGCAGAAAACTAAAATTAGAGCAAAACATAGGGCTAGTAGTAATAGACTACTTACAACTAATACAAGGCTCAGGAAAAAGAGGAGCTTCACGTGAACAAGAAATTTCAGAAATAAGTCGTTCATTAAAAATACTAGCAAAAGAAATTAATGTTCCAGTAATCGCGTTATCTCAGTTATCAAGAGCTGTTGAACAACGTCCAGACCATAGGCCAATGCTATCAGATCTTCGTGAATCAGGAGCAATAGAGCAAGATGCAGATATAGTTACATTTTTATATAGAGATGACTATTATAATGAAGATAGTGAAAAGAAAAATATAGCTGAAGTAATACTAGCAAAACACCGTGCGGGCTCAACAGGAACAGTAGAACTACTATGGCTAGGAAGCTACACAAAATTTGCAAACATAGAGAGATATAGGGAATAAAAAGATATTTGTAGGGGTCGCCGCCTTCGAAGAAATGGTTAAAATAAGCCACCTTATGCATTTGTATATATTAAAATAAAAATCAAACCCTGCAAGACAAGGGGTATTCCGCTGTGATCTGTGGCTGTCGGGCTTCAAATTTGATTTTAATATATACAAACGCATAAGGTTACTCTACAGATTTTAATTACTACTATTTTAAATATATAAAGGACAATTCTTACTCTTATTAAAAATATAATAAAAGGAAACAGAAAATGTTAGAACAAAAAATTTTAAAAACGATAAAAAAGTATGATTTAATTAAAAATGGAGATAATATAGTCGTTGGTGTATCTGGTGGACCAGACTCAATGGCTTTATTAAATATACTTTTAAAATTGAAAGAAGAAATAAATTTTAATATATCAGTTGCACATATAAACCATATGATAAGACCTGAAGCTGATGAAGAAACAAAGTATGTTCAAAACTTTTGCGAAGCACATAACATTAATTGTTTTGTAAAAAAAGAAAAAGTAGAGCAAATAGCAAAAAATGAAAAAATAGGAACAGAAGAAGCAGGAAGAAAATTAAGATATGACTTTTTTGAAGAGGTAGTAAAAAATGTCAAAGCAAATAAAATAGCAACTGCACATACAGCAAACGATAATGCTGAAACAGTACTTATGAATATAATGAGAGGCTCAGGAACAACAGGTTTAAAGGGAATAGAGCCTAAAAGGGAAGAAAAATATATTAGACCTTTAATAGAATGCACAAGGTCTGAAATCGAAGAATATTGCGAAAATGAAAAGTTAGAGCCTAGAATAGACAAAACAAACAGTGAAAACATATATACAAGAAATAAAGTAAGAAATATGCTTATTCCTTTTATAGAAGAAAACTTTAACCCTAATATAGTAGCTTCATTAAATAGATTATCAAACCTTGCAAAATTAGAAAATGAATATATAGAAAAAGAAACTAAAAAAAGTTATGATAAAGTATTAATAGAGCAAAACTTAGGGAATAATATAAAAGAAAGAAAAAATAGTATTATATTAGACTTAAAAAAGTTTAATTCATTAGATTTAGTAATAAAAAATAGACTAATGTTATATACTATTGGTAAGGTGCTTGGAAATAGCCAAAACATAGAAAGAGTGCATATTGAAGATTTAGTAAAATTATGTGGTAAAAATATAGGAAACAAATATTTAACACCAAATAAAAATATAAAAGTAATGGTAAATAACGGGAAAATTTATTTTACAGAACAATAATATTAAAAAATAAAATGAAAAATACAAATTTTAACAAAAACTAGCATCCGTAAGTACTTACAAAACACGCATTTTTGTAAAGAAAAAGACATATAAAAAACTATTGAATTAAAGAAAAATATATGTTATATAAAATAGTGTTAAATAATAAAAGGTAGGAAAAGAAGAAAATAGAAGAAAAATTAGAATATCTAACTTCTATTACAACAAAGGAGGAAGGAAATTGAAAAATAGTATAAAAACATTAGCAATGTGGTTAATTATAACAATAATATTTATTGTATTAATTACATCAATTATGGACAATAGCAGTAACAAACTTGCCTATTCAGAATTAGTATCAAAAATAGAAACTGGTGATGTCAAAGAAATTGAAATTTCATCAGATGGTACAAAGGCAGAAGTTACTTTAAAAAATGAGAATAACCCAAAAGAAGTTAATATACCAAGTATAGATAGCTTAATGGATACACTACAGGATTCTATGAAAACAGAAAGTGTAAAGGTAACAGAAAAATCTGAACCAATATTTATGATAATATTAAGCTTACTTACACCATTTGGAATATTAATAATCTTCTTATTGTTCTGGTTCTTTTTAATGAGTTCAAACCAAAATGGCGGAAATAAAACTATGACATTTGGAAAAAGTAAAGCCAGAGTTTTAAACCCACAAGATAAAGCAAGAATTACATTTAAAGATGTAGCAGGTGTTGATGAAGAAAAAGAAGAATTAGAAGAAATAGTAGAATTCTTAAAAAATCCAAAGAAATTTACAGACATGGGAGCTAGAATACCAAAAGGAGTCCTACTTGTAGGACCTCCAGGAACAGGTAAAACACTTTTAGCAAAAGCAGTAGCAGGAGAAGCAGGAGTGCCATTCTTCATTATAAGTGGTTCAGACTTTGTTGAAATGTTTGTAGGTGTTGGTGCCTCAAGAGTAAGAGATTTATTTGAAGAAGCTAAGAAAAAAGCCCCATGTATTATATTTATAGATGAAATAGATGCAGTTGGTCGCCAAAGAGGTGCAGGACTAGGTGGAGGACATGATGAAAGAGAGCAAACCCTAAACCAATTACTAGTAGAGATGGATGGATTTGCAGAAAATGAAGGTGTAATAGTATTAGCTGCAACAAATAGACCAGACGTATTAGATAAAGCGCTATTAAGAGCAGGAAGATTTGATAGACAAATAATGGTAGGTTCACCAGATGTAAAAGCAAGAGAACAAATATTAGAAGTACATTCAAGAAAGAAAAGATTAGCACCAGATGTAGACTTAAAAATAATAGCAAAAAATACATCAGGCTTTGCAGGAGCAGACTTAGAAAACGTGCTAAACGAAGCAGCATTACTTGCAGCAAGAAGAAATATACCAGAAATAGGTATGAAAGAAATAGAAGATGCAATGGTAAAAGTAACAATGGGACCTGAAAAGAGAACAAGAGTAAGAAGTGAAAAAGAAAATAAACTTGTTGCTTATCATGAAGCAGGGCATGCAGTTGTAAGTAGATATTTACCAACACAAGACCCAGTTCACCAAATTTCAATAGTACCAAGAGGTATGGCAGGTGGATATACAATGTATCGTCCAACAGAAGACAAAAACTTTATGTCTAAAACAGAAATGGAAGAAAATATTGTTTCATTACTAGGAGGTAGAGTTGCTGAAAGCTTAATATTAAATGATGTGTCAACAGGAGCAAGTAATGACATAGAAAGAGCAACTAAAATAGCAAGAAGCATGGTAACTAAGTATGGAATGAGTGAAAAATTAGGAACAATAATGTTAGGTTCAGGTGGAGAAGAAGTCTTTTTAGGAAGAGATTTCGCTCAATCAAAAGAATACTCAGAAGAAACAGCTGCTATTGTCGATTCAGAAGTTAAGAAAATAGTTGACAAAGGTTATAAAACAGCAGAAGAAATATTAAGAGCAAATATAGATAAATTACATGCAGTAGCTGGGGTATTACTAGAAAAAGAAAAAATTGACGGAGATGAATTTGACCAAATATTTAATGGATAAAAATTATATAATTACTACTAATTTTAGTTTGAATAATTATAATTAAGCCTATTTTATTTACATTTAGCGTTATACATGTTATAATAAATTCATAAATACTAAATAACTATAGTTTAATATCTTATATTAATATATAAGAAAGGAGAAACTATGCCTAAACAACAAAAAAAGTATGTTGTACGGAAAGTAGTAAAAGATAATAAAGGGCAACACAAGGTATATCTAGAAGGAAAATTTTTTAAATTTTACTTAACAAAAGATTCAAGCATCAAAAAATATTCTATTGTTGTAATAAGGAATAATAAAGTTTATAAAGATACAAACTAATAAAGAAGTAAGAGTTTATCTCTTACTTCTTTATTTATAAAAAGTATGATATATTAATTTTAAATATATTGCAACAATTCACATAATATGTTATAATGTATGTATTGCTACATACAAACTATTAACTTTAATTAAACTAATAGGAGGAAACTAATATGAAACGGAATGCTCAGAGTTTAAGTATTTGTGTACCAGGTAAGAGATGTATTAATCAGTGTAAGTTTTGTGTATCATGTATGCATGCAGATGCTTACAAAAACCAGATGGATGAAAACCTTCCTTTTTATGACCTCTACTTTGAGGACTATGTAAAAAGAATGATTTTCGCCAAAGAAAATGATGCGAACATAATGATGATTACAGGAGACATTGAGCCACTACAGAATCGTCACTTTTTGCAAACACTTGCAATGATTAACAAGTATGTACTGCCACAAAGAGGCTGTAGTGCATTTAACTGGATTGAAGTCCAAACATCGGCAGTAGGTTTTGACAGAAACTGTGCAAGGTTTTTGAGAAATACAGTTGGTGTAAGTGTACTTTCACTTTCGTTATCAAGTTTTGATAATGAAGTAAATGCAGAAATTGTAGGCATGCCCAAAAATATGAAAGTAAATATCAGTGAAGTATGTGCAGTGGCAAAAGAATATGACTTTACTCTTAGGCTTAGCCTTAATATGAGTGAAAAGATGCTGTTAAGCATAGGAGAAGGTTGGTATCCTACATTAGTTCCTACAATATTTTCAAAGGCAAAAGAGTTAGGCGCAGATCAAATAACTTTCCGGAAATTTTATACCAGTGGAAACAACGAGCAAAGTAGATGGATAAAACAAAATGCTGTACCAGATGGATTCTTTAAGGTTTTGCATCAGTATGTAAAAGCAGAGGGAAGATTAATAGGGACACTTCCATATGGTTATAACCAGTATTCTGTAAATGGAATATCAACTGTCATTGATGAAGACTGTATGAATGAATCAAAGACAGAAAAAGAAGCATCAAAGTATTTTGTAATACGGCCAGACTGCAAGTTATATGATGGCTGGAACAAGGAAGATATTATCTTTTAAAACCTAATTTAAAAAGATTCAAAATTAAGAGAGTAGATATTTCTACTCTTTTAATTTTGAATTTTAAATTTTATTTAAAAATAATAATATATGTGTATAATATTAAAAAAATTTAAAAAAAATATAAAAACTATTGACAAAATATGATATTATCAATATAATAATAACAGCAATACTTATTAATAAAATGATAATATCAAATAAAGGGAGTGAGGTATATGAGAAAACAAGATACAGTTGTTGTATTTGGAGGCTCGTTTAATCCACCAATAAATTCACATTTTGGAATAGCACAGCAGGTATTAAATGAATATGAACAAGTAGAAAAAATTATATTCATACCTGTAAACAAAAAATATGAAAAAGATGGATTGCTTGAAAATGAGCACAGATATAATATGCTAAAACTAATTACAGATAAAAACGAAAATTTTACAGTATCTAATATTGATATGAATGGAAGTCGTTCATTATATACAATAGAAACATTAGAAGAAATACAAAAGCAATATAAGGATGAACAAATATGGTTTTTAATAGGAAGTGATAACCTAAAAGAACTTCATACATGGAAAAGAGCAGAAGATTTAGTTTCTAAATATAAAGTTTTAGTAATGGAAAGAAATAAAGATAATATAGAAGAGATAATTGTAAAAAATGAACTATTAAATTGCTATAAGGAAAATATAATAAAATTAAATGAAGAAATAAGAAGCAATTATAGTTCAACTTATGTACGCTCACAAATAAAGAAACAAAAGAGTGTAAGATATTTAATGCCAGATGAAGTGTATGAATATATTAAAATAAATAATTTATATATTGAATAACAATTGTAGAGGCGATTAGCAATCGCCCGCTCTTCGAAGCAATTACTCAAATGAAGAGTGAAAAGTGAATAGTACAAAATTCAAAAATTTTGAGAAAGGGTGATATATATGATTAAAAACATTGAAAAGGAAGTTGAAGAAATTACAAAATGGATAAAAGCCTATGTAGAAGAAACAAAAGCAGAAGGTGTAGTTATAGGAAACAGTGGAGGTAAAGATTGTGCTACTGTAATAGCTTTGGCACAAAAAGCTTTAGGCAAAGAAAATGTACTAACAATAGCAATGCCATGTAATTCTATAAAAGCAGATATAGAAGATGCAAAACTAGTATCAGATGCATTTGGAGTTAAGCTATTAAAAATAGATTTAACCGACACTTACCAAACATTAGAAGACGAAATCGAAAAGACAATAGGAAAACTAACTGAAGGAAAAGAAGAATGGAGAGGAAGAGAAGCAAAGATAAACACAAAACCACGTTTAAGAATGACAACACTATACTATGTGGCCCAGAATCTAAACTACCTAGTAGCAGGAACAGGTAACAAATGTGAAGCGACAGTAGGATACACTACAAAATGGGGAGATAGTGCAAGCGACTTTAACCCAATAGGAGAATTTACAGTAGAAGAAGTACTTCAAATAGCAAAATACCTAGGAGTACCAGAAAAAATAATAAACAAAGCACCAAACGACGGGTTAGGAGGATTAACAGACGAACAAAAACTAGGAGTAACCTACAAACAAATAGCAGAATATATAGAAACCGGAAAAACCGAAGAAAAAGCAATGGAAATAATAAAACGAAAAGAAAAAGCATCAGCCCACAAACGAAAACCAATCCCAATATATAAAAGACTATAACAGGTCAATTGGGGACAGTCCCCAATTGGGAAAAAAGCACAAAAAGGGACAGGGGTTAATTGAAAAAGAAAAAAATTAAGCATAGAAATATGCTTAAAAAAACAATTATTGATAGTATTAAAATAATAATAACAAAGATATAGGGAGATTAGTAATCGCCCCTACATTCTAAATTAAATATAAAAAAGGAGGAAAAAACATGAACGAAAAACTAGAAACAATAAAAAACAAAGGAAAAGAACTATTTAATCACATCTTCATAGATGGACTAACAGGGATGGCTTGGGGGTTGTTCTCAACTCTAATAATAGGACTAATAATAGAACAAATAGGGAAACTAATAGGAAACAATCAAATAGGAAATATGCTAATTTTAATAGGAAAGGTTTGTAGCGTGTTAACAGGTGCAGGAATAGGAGTAGGGGTAGCAGTAAAATATAAAGCATCTCCATTCGTAACAATTTCAGCAGGAATGGCAGGTTTAATAGGAGCATTTGCCAGCAAAATATTAGCGGGAAGTGTATTGGTAAATGGAAGCATAGTATTAACAGGTCCAGGTGAACCAATGGGAGCATTTATTGCAAGTTTAATAGGTATAGAAATAGGAAAACTAATAACAGGAAAAACAAAAGTAGATATCATATTAGTACCATTAGCCACAATTTTAATAGGTGGAGCAATAGGCTTACTAATAGGACCAGCAATTTCAAATTTCATGGCACTACTAGGAAATATGATTAACTGGGCAGTAGAAAAACAGCCATTTATAATGGGAATATTAGTGTCAGTAATAATGGGAATGATATTAACCTTACCAATAAGCTCAGCAGCAATATCAATTATTTTAAATTTAAACGGATTAGCAGCAGGGGCAGCAACAGTAGGGTGTTGTGCAAATATGATAGGATTTGCAATAGCAAGTTACAAAGAAAATAAAGTAGGAGGCTTATTATCACAAGGAATAGGAACAAGTATGTTACAAGTACCAAACATAATGAAGAAACCAGTAATATGGCTACCAGCAATAATAGCAAGCGCCATACTAGGACCATTATCTACTATTGTTTTCCACATGACAAACAACGCCTCAGGAGCAGGAATGGGAACAGCAGGTTTTGTAGGGCAATTCATGACCTGGCAAACAATGGCAGGCACAGAAAGCCCAGTAACATTAGCCATAAAAATAGCACTATTACACTTCATTTTGCCAGGAGTAATAGCATGGGGAGTTAGCACTTTTATGAGAAAGAAAGGAATAATAAAAGAAGGAGATATGAAATTGGAACTATAATTTAAAGCAACAATGGTATGTACAAGAATAGCTTAAAAACATGAAAATAGAACATTGACAAATTATGTAAAATAAAGTAAAATATAATGTATAAAATTATATTAGGAGGAATAAAATATGCCAAAATTCATCAGTGGAGAAAACTTCATATTAGTAAAAGAACGTACTTCACGGAAAGGTAACAAAGCAATTTGTGTTATAAGGTCATCAGGTTATACTATTGATGAAAAAGCTGTAACTGAGCCTTGGATACTCACGCAATTAAGAACATTACCCAAAAAAGATCGTTCACACTTACCAGACCCCGTTATAGCTAAACAAACAGGTGATGTATTAAAACCTTATGAAGAAACCGACTGCAATGTTTACTCACTATATGCAAAGCCCGAATGTAAAGGAATAAAAGAACTACAAAAAGAATTAGCACAATTTATAAAGGATAATATAGTAAACAATTACGAAAAACATGCACTAATAGGGCATTCAAAAGGGGGACTAATTTTTGCAGGTTTACCATTAGATATTCATACTAATATGCTATTGATTGCTCCAACATTTGGAACAATAATGGGAAATGAAGAATTAATGATAAAAACATTAGATGAATATAAAAAAAGTAAAAATATCATTCACAGAATTTTAATTACACCAGATATAGCATTATATAAATGGGTAATGCGTACAATAGGAAGTAGGAGACCAATAGATTGTGACATGTCAATAAATTCAGACTTCATATTAAAAGAATTGGATTTATCTTACCTAAGTTATCACCATACAATGCTTATAACAGCAACATGTCCAAAAGGAATATTCATTAATCCAACTGATGCCTTTTTTAGGCATTATGGAAAATATCTTGGGTTAGATAAAAATGCTGATGGAATGATATCGATAGAAAACCAAAAACTATGTGAAAAGTTAGTAGATGAAGTAGTTGAATTAAAGGCGACACTTCCAACAGTTTTAGGAAAGGCATCAGATGAAATTCAAAAATTTTTAAGAGGCATTTAATCAAAATATTAATACATAAATTGGACTTAAATAAGTCCAATTTATGCGTTATAAAAACATTGACAATAATAAAAGTTAATGTTATTCTTAAAATGATAATTAGAAGTCAGAGGTCAGAAGTTAGATGCGGGAAATTAATTAATTTCCAATTTCTAACTTCCAACCTCCAACTTCCAACCGGAGGTAATATATGAAAGAAGAATTTTTTAAACCATCAGTTACAGTAGATACAATAATATTCACAGTTAGAGACTTAAATGTGGATAACTACAGAAAATTACCAGAAAAAAAATTTCAAGTTTTATTAGTAAAAAGGGCAGGAGAACCATATAAAGATAAATGGTCACTACCAGGCACATTTGTAGGAAAAGAAGAAAAATTTGAAGAAGCAGTAAATAGGTGTTTAGAGGAAAAAGCAAATATTAAAGACATATACCTAGAACAACTATATTCATGGGGAGACCCACAAAGAGACCCAAGAGAAAGAATAATTAGTACATCATATATGGGATTAGTAGATACAGGAGACATTCAAATAAAAGCAGGAAAGAATGTAGAAGACATAGAATGGTTTAATATAAAACTAAATACTATAAAAGAAAAAAGTAAAGAAAAGAAAGATGGATACTATAAAACAGAAGAAATAGAAATAATTCTAGAAAACAAAGAAGTAACATTAAAAAATAGGGTAAAAGTAGTAAAAGAACTAGTAAACGGAAACACAGTAATATATACACAAATTTTGCAATCAGACCTAGCATTTGACCATGCAAAAATACTAATATATGCGATAGAAAGATTAAAAAACAAAGTGGAGTATACAACAATAGCCTTCAACCTAATGCCAGAAAAATTCACATTAACAAAGGTACAACAAGTATATGAAATACTATTAGACAAGCCACTATTAAAGGCAAACTTTAGAAGAAAAATAGCAGATATGGTAATAGAAACTGAGGAATATGAAGAAAATGCAGGACACAGACCATCAAAACTATACAAGTTCAACCCAAATTGGCAACCACATGTATTTTAATGTCCCATTGGGGACGTTTCCTTTTGGGTAATCTGTCCCTTTTGGGACTTAAATAATTTAATAAAATTATTTGTATATAAAAAAGAAGAAGGGAAAATATTATGAAGGTATTAATAGCAACAAAAAACCAAGGAAAAATTGAAGGAGCAAGAAAGGCACTATTAAATTACTTTGACAATATAGAAGTTGAAGGAATACCAGTAGAATCAAATGTAAGTGAACAACCAGTTAATGATGAAATATATAATGGAGCGAAAAACAGAGTTAAAAATTTAAAAGAATATGCAAAAAGAAATAAGAAACAAGCAGATTTATATTTAGGGGTAGAAAGCGGAATAACTAATTTATTAGGAAGATGGATGATTACTAACATTGCAGTAGTTGAAGATAATACAGGTTTTGAAAGTTATGGCACAAGCCCATCATTTCCAGTTCCAGAAAGATTAGTACAAGAGGTTATAGATACAAATTTAAGTGAAGTAATGGACAGAAGCTTTACAAAAGATGAAGAAAGACATAATAATGGAGGAGGAATACAACTGCTAACACATGGAATAATATCAAGAATAGACTTAACAGAAATGGCATTTATTATGGCTTTAACTAAATATATAAATGAAGATAAATGGAGATAAATAGTGCCAATAGGGACTTAAGTTACTTGACATTGAAATTGTCAAAACTTAAGTCCCTATTGATAATTTAAATAAACTTATAAATTGCTTCTGCAAAGCCCCCAGTTCCTGCAGAATTTTCAGTAACAAAATCGGCGGCTACTTTTACTTCATCATATGCATTATTAACAGCGATTCCAATGCCAGATAAATTAAACATACTTATATCATTAATGTTATCGCCAATAGAAAGTATTTGATCTTTTGGTATGCTTAGATAATTGCTTAAAGTATTAATTGCATTTCCTTTAGAAACATTACAAGTGGAAATATCTAAATATTCATAATCCTTATCGATAATATTATCACGATATTTTCCTTTTTTTCTAATATGTGTAATACTAATTCCTGCTATTTGCTGTAATCTGCTTTTCATTTCTGACAAGTCACAACTTGAAGAAAGAACTAACTGTAAAATTTCAATATTTTCAGTAACTAAAGTATTATAAATATCAGAAACTTCTTTAATTTCTATTTTACCAGGGAATAATAATGAATTTCTTAAATCCAAATACTCGAGCTTTTCACTTATAATGCCAGTATCAGTATTCGCATGTATATGCATTCCATATTCCTTAGCAAGCTCTAAACATTTTATAAGGGTATCTATAGAAAGAGTTCTTTTAAAAATATCATTGTTAGTAGTTAAGTCTACACAATGTGAACCATTTCCGAAAATGCCGAAATCTGCACCAATCTTTTTGCAAAAATCCTTACTAATAGCATAGCTCTTACCAGTACAAAGTACAAAAGTAACATTCTTTTCCTTTAAATATGATATAGCTTGAACATTCCTTTCACAAATAGGATGCACATTATCAATTAAAGTACTATCAATATCACTAGAAACAAGTTTAATCATACTTTATCTCCTTATATACAAAATTTAAAATTAAAGTTACATAAATATAATATCATAAATAGAAGAATAAAACAAGTCAAATTATACGATAAGGAGAAAAAGTTTTAGAAATATATTGACACATTATGTAAAAAAGAATATAATCTAATATAGATACTGTTAACAATTCATCAAAGATGTAGTACATCTAAGAAAATTAGGAGGGCTAATTATGGCAAAATATTTATTGCAAAAAGGAGAAAAAATCCGGTTAGAGAAAGGCATGAAGTGTATGCTCCAATACCTAACAAGTTTTTATTTGATAATACCCCTTTCTCTACAGAAGTGTATGAGTCAGAAGCCATTGAAATTGGGAAATACTACCGTAAGAAATTGGTTACAAAGGAAGAATTGATAATCCAGTCAATAGAAGCTATTGCTAGAATCGTCCATATATCAGCGGATAAATTGATTAATATGTCAAGAAAAGAGATGGAAACTTTTATCGATTCTCTTTGCCTTAACTTTGACGAGGAAGAGTTTGATAGCTCCATATATGCTGGCGAATATATAGTAGAATATGTTTCTTTTGGAGGTGGCGGAGTTCAGGGAACACCTAGTGGTTCAGAAATATATCCTAACGGATGGCGTGTTTTTTGTGTAAAAGTTGATGACCCTTCCATCCATGTTAATTTCTATCAAACGGGTTCGTTTACAGCAGTAATTCCGAATATTTGCCCTATAAGTAAAGAATAATTTAAAGAAACGTAGTCAATCTTAAATATTGACTACGTTTTTTTATGCTTTTATTGTACTGTTATTAACATTATACTACTAATATTTATCCTTGCTTATTTTGAGTATATATGATAAAATATAGCTTATGAAATAGAGATATGTTGTTTAATAACCAGAGAATAATTATTTGAAGGAGGAAGAATATGAAAAAGGAAACTATCGCTTTTATTAATCCATCGAGAGAAAAGAAAACACTTAAGGAAATTTTAGATAAGGCTTTTGAAAGTTCAAACTTAGACTATGAAGTATCTAAACAAAACAATAAAGAGGAAGATAATAGCGAGGAAAAAGTTACCGAAGCAATTAAAAATACTCCTAAGTTAGAAGTAGAATTAAAAAATGTTGACTATTATGCATAAACGAGAAAAATGACTGCAAGGAGGTAACAATATGGGATTATTAATTGTTGGAGTAATAGTAGCAGTTAGCATTGTTTTATACTTTGTATATTGCGATATGAGAGGAAATGTATTTGATAAATTAGGATTTGAAGATAATGAAAATGTCAATTTAGATAATGTGAAATTTGAAAAGTATTATCCAAATAATAAAAACTTATAATCGTTTAATAAAAAGGAGGATAAAACATATGAAAATCATTATTTCATTTGCAGTAATTTTCGCAATAATACTTTCTATTAAAGTTCTTTCTAATTTAAAATTCAGAAAGAATAAGAAGAATATTATACTCGACAATCATAGTATTAAACCAGAATTTTCCGATGATGATATACCATTAAGTCAAGCATTAAGAGGATTAAAAAACTAAATAAAAAATAAGCTCTCCCCATTTTAGGAGAGCTTATTTTTTAAAAGTAAATATTATTAAGCATATCATTCTTAAGAGTCCATAAATTCTTAGATAAATCAACATAGTATTCATGTGGCTTTTCTAATCTTTTAACTTCATCCCACATAGTATCAAGTTCTTTTTTAGCATATTTTGAAATTTCTTTTAATGTAGGGTTTTTATAAACTAATTTTCCATTCTCGAATATTTTTTCATGTAAAGCTCTAACTGTGTAGTTTTTAAGTGTTTTCTTTTTCCAAGGATTTTGTGGGTCAAATATTGTATAGTTATCTTTTGGAATGACTTCATCTGCTAAAGTTATAACATCTGCTAAAGCTTTTTTGGTATCTTTATCATAAAAACGATAAACTTTTTTATATCCAGGGTTTGTTACTTTTATAGCTGTTTCACTAACTTTAATTTTAGGAGTAATTACTGAATCTTCTTCCATAGCAACTAATTTATATACTCCACCAAAAACAGGCTCACTCTTAGCTGTAATTAAGTTTTCACCTACACCAAAGCTATCAATTTTTGCTTCTTGTTCTAATAAAGATGTTATAGAATATTCATCTAAAGAGTTTGTAGCACAAATTTTACAATCAGGGTAACCATTTTCATCTAATATTTTTCTAACTTTTTTAGATAGATAAGCTAAATCTCCACTATCTAACCTTACAGCCTTTGGACGAATTCCTTGTGGTTTTAATACTTCATTAAATACTTTAATAGCATTAGGAAGACCACTTTCTATTGTATTATAAGTGTCAATTAGAAGTGTGCAATCAGTAGGGTAAATTTCAGCATAAGCCTTAAAAGCTTCATATTCAGAGTCGAAACTTTGAATCCAGCTGTGTGCCATAGTTCCACTTGCAGGAACATCAAATTCTTTTGCGGAAATAGTGCAAGAAGTTCCAACAGCTCCGCCAATAATAGAAGCTCTAGCACCAGAAACAGCAGCGTCAATTCCATGAGCACGTCTAGCACCAAATTCCATAACTGGAATATTTTTGGCAGCATTTACAATTCTACTTGTTTTAGTAGCAATTAAGCTTTGGTGATTAATAGTAAGTAAAAGCATTGTTTCCAAAATTTGAGCCTCAATCATAGGAGCTCTAACAGTAAGCAAAGCTTCATTAGGAAATACAATAGTTCCTTCAGGAATAGCCCAAATATCTCCAGTAAATTTAAAGTTTTTTAAATACTGTAAAAAATCTTCTGAAAATTTATTTTGTTTTCTTAAATACTCAATATCATCTTCTGTAAATTTTAAATTTTTAATATAGTTAATAACTTGCTCTAAACCAGCAACTATAACATACCCACCTCCGTCTGGTATTCTTCTAAAAAATACATCAAAGTATGCTAGTTTATTATTCATGTTTTTTACAAAATAACCATTTGACATGGTAAATTCGTAAAAATCCGCAACTAATTCTAATTTATTATTCATAATAATTCCTCCTTCAAAATATACTTATTAACTTTATGATATTAACATTATAATACTAAGTATATTAAATTGTCAATAACTTTGTGAAAAAATTTTTAAAACAATATAAAGAATAAGAATTTATATTAGTATATGATATAAAAATATAGCAAAGCTATAAAATATATAACACATAAAATTAAAAGCATTTTATAAGAATAAAAAAGAATTATTTACAAAATTGTAAAAATATGTAATAATATTATAGATAAGAAAACAAATAAGAATAGATTAGAGGAAATAAATATGCCAAACTATAATAGTAATATTGAGATTGATAAAAATAGTATATGTTATGGAAATGAAGTTTTAAAAATTTCAAATATATCAAGAACTTGGATTTTTAAGTTTCAGAATAAAGAAAAAAAGCTTATGAAATAGCAAAAATAAACTATGAATTAGATAAAAAAAGATATGAATCAATAAAAAAATATAAAAAAAATAAAGAAATAATAAAATGTATTATTTTATGCATAGTTATAGGAGTTTTTTCTATTTATCTTTTACGTACTACCATTTGGGGGGTATTAGCATTAGTTATTAGTGCAGTATGTGCTCTGGCAGCATTTAGAGAATATAAAAAAAATATTAATTATAATATAGCACCTCCAGAAGAAAAAGAGTTTCCAAATAAGTTTGGACTAGGAATACAAATGAATTCTGGATATATTACGGTATTTACAGCTGAAGGGCAAGACGGAGTACGTGCTTTAAAAAAACTTCAAGAGGATATAAAAGAAGCGAATATACAAACTGAAAAAACTGTGTTTAATATGAATGAATATAATGTAAAAGTTGAAGGAGATGTTGAAGGAATTGTTAATTTTGGAGATGATAATATAAATATTAATGGAGGAAAGGAGCTACAAAATGTATGAGTGATAAAAGGAAAATAAATATTAATGGCTCAATAAGTGGTATTGCTAATTTTGGTAGTAACTCGATTAATATTAATATGAATAAAGAGAACAATATAGATATATTAAAAGACAAGTATATAGAAAAATCGGATATAAGCAAAAATAATAATTTTATTGAATTAGAAAAAGATAAATTTAGTAACAATATTATTAAAATAATTATTGAAATAGTAGTAGGAGTTATAATTTCAGTTATAGCTGGCTACATTTTATATAAATTAAATATAAACTAAAAAGAGCTTATAATAAATAGTAAAGTGTTATAGATAATAGTATTAATAGGTTATAGAACATTAATTTCAGTTTTAAAGATTAGACAATAACATATTAAAAAACATTAAATAACTAGGAGATATTATGAAATTAAGAAAAGAAAAAAGCTGTGGATGCATTATTATAAAAAATAGAAAAGTTTTATTAGTATATGAAAAAAATAGAAATTTTTGGGGATTTCCCAAAGGTCATATGGAAGAAGGAGAAAATGAGATACAAACAGCATTAAGAGAAGTAAAGGAAGAAGTAGGATTAGAGGTTGAAATAGATGAGCAAAAAAGATATACACTAAATTATATTATAAAAGATGAGATAGATAAAACTACAGTATTATATATAGCAACACCAAAAAGTGAAGAAATAATAATACAAGAAAGTGAAATACAAAATATTAAATGGTGTGATTTCGACGAAGCTTTAAATACACTAACATTTGAAAATTGGAAAGAAATGTTCAAAAAAGTAATTAAAGATATTAAATAATAAATCGAATAATTGTACTTTAACAATTATAGAACATTAAGGAGGAAACAAAGTGAATAAAATACAAAAATTTTTAGCATATAATGGAAAAATAAATATAACATGTGTAGAAACTACAAACTTAGTAGAAGAAGCAAGAAAAGTACACGACTTAAGCCCAGTAGCAACAGCAGTACTTGGAAGAGTATTAACTATGGGAGCTCTTATGGCAAGTGGATTTAAATCAGAAGAAGATAGTGTAACACTTCAAATAAGAGCAAATGGACCAATAGGAGCAATAACAGTAACAGCAGACAGCACACGGAAAAGTAAGAGGATATGTAGCAAACCCACAAGTAGAAGTACCATTAAGAGAAGATGGAAAACTAAATGTAGGAGAAGCAGTAGGAAATGACGGCTTCTTATATGTAATAAAAGATATTGGTTTAAGAGATCCATATATAGGAATGTCAAAAATAGTAACAGGAGAAATAGCAGAAGACTTCGCAAATTACTATTACACATCAGAACAAAAAAATACAGCAGTAGCATTAGGAGTATTAGTAAATAAAAACGGAGTAAAAAAGGCAGGAGGTTTCATAGTAAGCGCCATGCCAGATGCAACAGAAGATGAACTATTCATATTAGAAAATCGCCTAAAAGAAGCAATGCCAATAAGCAAAATGTTAGAAGAAGATATGACATTGTTAGACATAGCAAAAGATATTACAGGAGATATAAATATACAAGTATTAAATCAAGAAGAAAAAGAGCCAAAATATGAATGTAATTGTAGCAAAGAAAAAATGGCAAGAGGCTTACGAACAATAGGAAAAGAAGAACTACAAAAAATTATAGAAGAAGACAAAAAAGCAGAAACAGTATGTCAATTTTGTAATAATAAATATGAGTTTAATGAAGAAGAATTAAAAAATTTGATTAACTAGTTCCCATTGGGGACGTTTCCTTTTGGGAAAATAAGTTAAAAAAGAAAGTCATAAGTAAGAAGTCGGAAGTCGGACTTTAAGAGGTTTCCTCGAGGAAATACTTAAAGTTCTGACCTCTGTTAGGGGGCCAAAATGTATTTAATAGTTGGATTAGGAAACCCAGAAGAAGAGTATGGCAAAACAAGGCATAACATGGGTTTTAATGTAATAAACAAATTATCAAGTAAATATGGAATAGAAGTAAACAAAAAGAAATTCGATGGACTATGTGGAGATGGTATAATAGAAGGCGAGAAAGTAATTTTATTAAAACCACAAACTTATATGAATTTAAGTGGAAAATCAATAGTTCAAGTTGTAAACTTTTATAAAATACCATTAGAAAATATAATAGTAATATATGATGATATAGACATAGAGCCAGGCTTAATTAGAATACGCAAAAAAGGAAGCAGTGGCTCACATAATCGGAATGAAATCTGTAATAGCTGAATTAGGCTCAGAAGAATTTGCACGTGTTAGGGTAGGTATAGGGAAACCAAAATACGAAGGGGATATGATAAATTACGTAATAGGAGCAGTTTCAGAAGAAGAGCAAAAAGAATTAGAAAAAGGAGTAGAAAAAGCAAAAGAAGCGGTTATAGAAATATTAAAAAGTAGAATTGATACAGCTATGAATAAGTTTAATTAGTTCCCATTGGGGACGTTTCCTAATGGGAAATCTGTCACTTTTGGGAATATAAAGTTACAGTATATTTTACTACATTGCTTACAAATATATAAGAAAACACTTCCAATTATAATAAGGAAGTGTTTTACCTAATTGAAATTCGATCAATTAATCATCTAAAAGTTTAAAATCATTTACTACGTCATCAATACAGGGATCATTTTCATCTGTAAATTTCCTGTAAATTTTATTCTCAGAAAAAGATTTTGAAATATCTTTATTTTTTTTATTAGTACACAAATCTACAATTATTGCAATAAAAAATCCTAAAGCAAAAATAGCAATTAAAAGAAATAACATAAAATTGAAGGTCAGCATAGAAAATCTCCTTTCTGAAAAAACTACTAATAATAAGTTACATATAAGATTGTATCATAAATTTATAAAAAACACTAGTATTTTACATAAAAATGTGATATATTTCTATTATGTTCTTATAGGGGTAAAGAACGAATCTAATATAAAGGTAAGGTGAGGTTCAATGCCCCGTTTAAAAAGAGAAATATCAATATCAAAAGTATATCATGTAATAATAAGAGGAATTAATAAGCAAGATATATTTTTAGATAGACAAGATTACTTTAAATTTATAAAAGAAATAGAAAGAACTAAACAAAAGTACAAATATGAAATTTATGCATACTCATTTATGAATGACCATGTTCATTTTGTTATTTATGATAAAAATTATAATATGTCAATAGTAATGCAAAGCTTAAATGTTAGCTATTCTTCATATTTTAATAAAAAATATGAGAGAACAGGTCATCTTTTTGAAAATAGATTTAAAAGTAAAGCAATAGAAAGCGAAGAATATTTAAAAAATGTAGTTAGATATATTCATAAGAATCCAGAAAATGCAGGATTAAAAAAATATGAGTGGACAAGTTACAACGAGTATTTATACAATGAAAAATTAATAAATAAAGAGATAATTCTAAAAGCTTTTGGAGAAGACAAAGATAATGCAATAAATAATTTTAAGTATTTTCATAGAAACTATTGTAAATATCAAGATTATGACAAAGATTATGAGCTTTTAACTCGAATAACAGATGAAGAAGCAATAGAAATGATAAAAAATATAGTAAAAGAAGATAACCCATTAAAAATACAACACTATCATAAACCAGAGAAAGACAAAGCAGTAATAAAAATTCTTAAAATAGAAGGAATAACAAAAGTACAGATATCAAGAATAATAGGAATTAGTACAAAAACAATATGTAAAATAGAAAAAGAAAGTTCCCAAAAGTGACAGACTTCCCATTAGGAAACGTCCCCAATGGGAAGGGAAAGAAAGGAGCAAAAATGCAAGAAATACTAATATCAAAAAAAGAAAACAAAAAAATAATAACCCTACTAGAAGACGGAAAACTTGAGGAAGTATACGAAGAAAAAGAAGATTGTAAAAGGCTTGAAGGTAATATATATTTAGGAAAAGTAAAAGACATTTTGCAAGGTATGCAGGCTGCTTTCGTAGATATAGGAGAAGAAAAGAACACCTTTATTCACATTAAAGATGTACTTCCAAAAGTAAGCAAAGTTACTGGAAATAAAAATGAAGATTTAGATAAATACAATATAAAAGACTATATAAAAAAAGATACTAGCATTTTAGTACAAGTAAAAAAAGATGCTACAAGTTTAAAGGGAGCAAAAATAAGTACAGACCTACACATTCCAGGCAGATTTGTTGTAGTTATGCCGAAAGATAATTTTATAACAGTTTCTCAAAAAATAGAAGATGAAAATGAAAGAGAAAGATTAATTAATATTGCTAAAGAAACTATAAAAAATGATATAGGTTTAATAATTAGAACTGCTGCTGAAGGAAAAGATGAAAATATTATAAAAAAAGATATAGAGCAAACTATTAAAAAGTGGAATGATATAAAAAAAGAAAGTGAAAGCTTAAAAGAAAATGAAATTCCAAAAGTATTATACAAAAATGATTCAATAATAGAAAAAATTTTACTAGATACTGTTGATAATGGAATACAAAAAGTTATTGTAGATGACACACAAATGCTTGAAGATATAAAAAGAATACTAAAAAACATTGATGAGAGTAGCAAAGTAAATGTTGAACTAAAACAAACAGATAATTTGCTAGATATGTATGACACAGATGACCAAATAGAAAAATTAAGTGCTAGAAAAATATGGCTAAAATGTGGAGGTTTTATAACAATAGATAAAACAGAAGCACTAACAGCAATAGATGTAAACTCGGGAAAATTCACAGGAAAGAAGAACTTAGAAGAAACTGTACTAAAAGTAAATGAAGAAGCAAGCTGTGAAATAGCAAGGCAATTACGCTTAAGAGATATAGGCGGAATAATAATAATAGATTACATAGATATGCAAGAAACCAAAAGCAGAGAACAAGTTTTAGAAACCTTAAAACAAGCCTTAAAAAAAGACCGCTCAAAAACACAAGTAATAGAGTTTACAAAGTTAAACTTGTTGGAAATGACAAGAAAGCATATGTTTAGTGAAAATTAAAAGATACCATAAAATGCAACAAATACGTAAAATACTTGACTATTAATAGAAATTATGTTAATATTAGTATTAATAAAAATTATAAATTCCTTTTTACCCCAATTATAATATTGGCTTAACATAGATATACAACTATTAAACAATGTCTTTAATTAAAGAAAAGGAGAAAACGAATATGTTACTAATTTTAATAAGTGCAATTATAGCTATAGCATTATTAAAAAGTTCTATTAATTTCGTAAAAGAAGTTAAAGAGTATAATTATCTTCCGTTTTTTCCCCCTCTATTTTTATTAGGGGCAATTATTGGTATAGCTGGAATATCATATGGAATATTCGGAGTAACTGATTATGGAGAATGGGAAGTGGTTGAAAGCAAAGAACTTGTAAGTCTTTCAAATAGCACGGTATCAGAAGGTAGGGGCCTTTTATATGTAAATGTTTATGGTCAAAATGTATATACATACAGATATGAAACAAACGAAGAAGATAATACAGATAATGTAAAAGACTATATAACTGATACAATTTCAGGAAATATTATTGAAAGGGAAGACAAAAATTGCAAAATCCCAGAACTTATAGTAGAAAGAAAAAGTCCAAAGAGGACAATATGGACATTAGGACTAGGTTGGGATAACACACCTGTTAGATATACATTCCACGTACCATATGGAACAATATCACGTGAAGTACAACTTAAATAAGAAATTAAAAGGTGGCAAAATGCGAGAATACTTTAAAGTAGTCTCGCATTTTGTGTTTTTAATTTCCTAATATTCTCCTTATCTCTTCATGTCTCTTAATTTTCTGAGTAGTGGTCTTAATCAAAGGTTCATTTGTAACAATAATATCTTTTATTGACTTATATGCAGGCAGTTGCTTATTAATTTGTGCCTTGATATCTTGCCATATAATATCATGATATTCATTAACTTTTTTATCTTTAAACATCTCCTCTATAACATCTTTATTATAAACAATTTTTGCAGATAACACTAAATCATCTTTTTTAGAATCTGGCATACCAAATACTAAACTTTCAGCAACATATGGTAATTTGTTAATTAATATTTCTAGCTCTTCTGGGTAAATATTCTTACCATTTTTAAGAACAATAACATCCTTTTTTCTACCAGTAATAAATAAATAGCCTTCTTTATCAATATAACCTAAATCACCAGTATAGAACCAACCATCTTTTAAAACTTCATTAGTTGCCTCTTCGTTTTCATAGTAACCCTTCATAATTGTAGGACCTTTTGCTTTTATTTCACCAATACCTTCATCATTTGAGTTATCTATTTCAATTGTTATACCAGGAAGGGCAAAACCTACAGAGCCAGCTTTCTTATATTTATCATTTTCTCCTGCAAGAACAGGTGAAGTTTCAGTTAAACCATAGCCTTGAAGTAAGTTTATACCTAAATTAACAAAACATTCTATGGCATCTTTACTCATAGGTGCACCACCTGCAATTAAAACTCTTAAATTGGGCGCAAAGCTATTTAATATAGTTTTGAATACTTTTCTTCTTATATCAATTCCAAATTTTAACAAAAAGTTACAAACAGAACTCATAGTTTTTACTAATTTCTTTTTACCTTGTTCTTCTATTGCCTTATCAATTTTTTTATACATAATTTCAAGCATTAAAGGAACAGATACGAAACCAGTAATATTAAATTCTTTCAAATTATTTGCAACATATCGTAATCCATCACTAAAAGCAACAGTAATACCACAAGAAGTACCATATAAAAATGTACAAGTTGACTCAAAGGTATGATGCAAAGGTAAGAAAGATAAAAATATATCTTCTCTTCGTATATCAGTCATTTGAGAAAGTGCATAAATATCTGCACATATATTTGCTTGTGATAACATTACGGCTTTTGAAATTGCAGTAGTTCCTGATGTAAAAAGCATAATAGATATTTTATCATTATCTAATTTTATATTTTGATATTTTTGGTCATCATTTTCAAGTAGATAATTACCTTTTGATACTAATATAGAATAATTAATAACATCTTTATCTTCAGTATTATCCATACAAATTAAATGTTTCAAATTAGTAGTATTAGAAGCTTTTAAATTTTTTAAAACATCAATATGTTTTTTATCAAATATAATAGCTTCTACTTCACTTCTTTTAATTAAACTTTCAATTTCATTATCTGGAAGAGATTTGTCTAAAGGTACAACTACAATATCACTAGTAGTTATAGCTAAATAGCTTACACACCATTCATAACGGTTAGAAGCAATAATAGCAACTCTTTTTTTAGAAAGGCCTAAATGAATTAAAGATGTAGCTAAACTTTTAATATCACTTGCAAATTTTGAATAAGATATATTTATAAAATCTTTAGATTTGGGATTTTCTTTATATGTAAATGCAATCTTTTCAGAGTATTCATTTTCGTATCTTTCAATCAACTCTTTAAAGTTATTAAGAGTTCTGCCTTTGTATAATTTTCTTTTTTTATCTTCCAAAGTAAAATACCTCTTTTCTAAATTTATGCTCTTATTTTACACCATTATATATTAAATTGCAAGGGCGAAAAATGTCTAATTTTGATGGAAACTTATGGAAAGATTTAGTAAAAAATATTTACAATAATAGACAACAATATATAATTATGTATATCTCAGAACTTCTTTAAAAGGAGGTGATAAAGGTAAAAAAACTCAAAAAAATTTTGACAAAATTTATACATTTTTATTATATACAGATTATTAAAAAAGCAATAACAAAACTACAATTTTTCTATAAATTAGTTCTAGTGACTTCAATAAAATTAAATCTTATAATTGACTATTCCATATAAACAAGTTATAATTATAAAAACACTTAGGAGGTAGAAATATGTCAAACTTTTTTTATATAATGGGTAAAAGCTCAACTGGAAAAGATACTATATACAAAAGAATAAAAGAACAAATTGATATAAATACATATATACTATATACTACTAGACCAATAAGAGAAGGAGAAAAAGAAGGTGTAGACTACCATTATATCTCAAATGAAAAAATGCAAGAATTAATAAACACAGGAAAAGTTCTAGAAAGTAGAACATATCAAACTGTTGCAGGTCCATGGACATATGCTACAATAGCAGATGAGCAATTAGAACAAGAAGGAAACATTATTACAGTAGGAACTTTGGAATCTTATAGAGATATAAAGGAATACTATAAAGATAAAATAGATACAAAACTAGTACCTATTTATATAGCTATAGATGAACAAGAAAGAAGAAAAAGAGCTATAAAAAGGGAAGAAGGGCAAATTAAGCCAAACTATGCAGAAGTAGAAAGAAGAATAAAAGCAGATAATATAGACTTTTCAGAAGAAAATTTAAGAAAATGTGGAATTACTTCAAAAGAAACTTTTTACAATTATGATATAGATAGATGTGTATCACAAATAATAGATTATATGGAAAGAGCTAATCAAACTTATAAAAGTAGTAATGTAGAAGAAAGATAGGTAGAAAATGAACGTAGGATTTATACACTTAGGTTGTAGCAAAAATTTAGTAGATACAGAAATGACAATAGGTCTATTTAAAAATAACGAATATAAAATAGTAAATAACCCAGAAGATGCTGATATTTTAATAATAAATACATGTGGTTTTATATTAAGTGCACAAGAAGAAGCTATAAATACAATACTTGAAATGGCAGAATATAAAAAGAAAAGATGCAAATATTTAATAGTAATGGGTTGCTTAGTGCAAAGGTTTAAAGAAGAACTTGAAAAAGAAATTCCAGAAGTAGATTTATGGATAAAATATGATTCTTATAATACAATATGGGAGCAAATTAAAAAGGTTATAAATCCAGAAGTAACAAAACAAAATGAATTAAATTTCTTGGACAGAACAATAACAACAGGAGAAAACTTTGCATATTTAAGAATAGCAGAAGGTTGTAGCAATTTCTGTACATATTGTGCAATTCCAAAAATAAGAGGAAAATTCATAAGTAGAACGATAGAAGATGTATTAGAAGAAGCGGAAAAGCTTGCTAAAGAAGGGTATAAGGAACTAATAGTAATAGCACAAGATACAACAAAATATGGAATAGACATATATGGAAAGCCACGCTTAGCAGAACTATTGCAAGAGTTATGCAAAATAGATGGTATAAAATGGATAAGATTTTTATATTCATACCCAGAAACAATAACAGATGAATTAATAAAAGTTGTTAAAAAAGAAGATAAAATATGCAAATACTTCGATATACCAATTCAACACATATCAGATAGTGTACTAAAAAGAATGAATAGAAAAAGCAATAGCGAAAGCATAAGAAAAGTAATAAAAAAATTAAGAGAAGAAATACCAAATGTAGTAATCAGAACAACAGTAATGGTAGGCTTCCCAGGAGAAACAAAAGAAGACTTTGAAGAACTATATGACTTTATAAAAGAAACAAAATTTGATAGGCTAGGAGCTTTTAGCTACTCAAAAGAAGAAGGAACACCAGCAGAAAAGCTGCCAAATCAAATTCATACAAATACCAAAAAGAGTAGATATAATGAAATAATGAGTTTACAACAACAAATAGCAATAGAAAAACAAAAAGAATTAATTGGAAAGAAATTAGAGGTACTAATAGAAAGTAAAACTTTTGATGGTAAATATTATGTAGGAAGAAGTTATATGGATGTACCAGATATAGATGGTCTTATTTACATACAAATGGTAGATGAGCTACTTAAAGGAAAATTCATAGAATGCGAAATTATAGAAACAGATAATTATGATTTAATTGCAAAATTAGTAAAGAAATAAGCAACTATATAAAACTGTAGGCAGAAAATTGAAATTAATTAGTAAGTAATATGAAAAATAACTTGCTGAATTGTGTATTAAACATATTTAAAAAATCCAAAAGAAATGTAATATACCTCTTTTGGATTTTTTATAATACCATAATTAAATAGTATCAAAGCTTATGCTTACTTTTTTAAACAATCTTAATTAAATCTTCAACAGAACATGAAAGGTATTTACAAAAACATTCTAGATATTTAAAGGAAATAGAATCTGTTTCGCCATTTATTACTCTATTTAGATTCCTATTTGTAATATTCATTTGTTGACACAACCAATACTTCGACTTATTCTGCTTTTTTAATAGTTCTTCTATATTAAAATTTACCATAAAGTCCTCCTTCAAAAAAATTTTAATATAAAAAGAATATATAAATAAGATACTTGCAAATATCTTGCGAAGGAATGCCTATAAAATTTCAGAATAAAAAATTTGCAATTGTATAAAATATATGTTATAATAAAAGATGCATGTGGTAAAAATTAACATAATTTTAAAAGGAGAGTGAATATATATTTTAAACAAGAAAGTAAGAAATTATACTAAAGATATAGTAAAGTTATTAACAATAGTAATATGTTCCTTAATAATTATTCTTGCAATAATGTCATTAAAATATAAAATAGTATATAAAGTAACAATTTCTGGTGAAGAAGTTGGATATGTTTCAAACAAATATAAATTTGAAAAATTAATAGATGAGCAAATAATAAATAAAAACGAAGTAAATGTAGCATATGTAAATATTTCAGAATTTCCAAAATATCAAATTATTTTAGCAAATAATTCTGAGAAAACTAATGAAGAAGAAATTTTTAAAAAAATAAATGAAGAAGCGGTTACTACTTATAAGTTATACGAAATAGCTGTAGAGGGCAATGTAGCTGTATATGTAAATTCAATAGAAGAAGCAGAGGAAACAGTAGCTAAATTAAAAGAAGAAAATACAGCTAAAATGGATAAAGTAAGTATAAGTGTAAATGAAATTTATACGCAAGATATAAATAATATAGAAAAAAGTATACAAATAGCATCAAATATAGAAACAGCAGAAGTAGAAGTTTTAGATATAGTAAATAAGCAAGAGAAAATTAAATCTTCAACATTAAACGGAGTATATTTTGGAGTAAAACCAGTAAGTGGAACTATAACTTCAAGGTATGGAGCAAATGAAAGTATAAGAGATCATACACATAAAGGAATGGATATAGCTGCACCATATGGAACAACAATTGTAGCAGCAGCAGATGGAAAAGTAACTTATTCTGGAACGATGGGTGGATATGGAAACCTAATAATAATAACACATGAAAATGGAATACAAACATATTATGGACATTGTAGTAAATTAATAGCAAAAGTAGGGGAAGAAGTAAAAGCAGGGGAAGAAATAGCAAAAGTGGGTTCAACAGGTTTCTCAACAGGAAATCACCTACATTTCGAAATAAGAAAAAACGGAAGCCAAATAAATCCACAAAAATATTTGTATAAGTAAAATAAAAGTTTCTATATAAATTATATAGAAACTTTTTTGTATAGTAAGAAAGAATACTATTTTAAGCCGAATTATAAAGCAGATAAGATTGCTTAGTAGTATGATGAGGAAATTTTCTTATTAAATTGTAAAAATTACTAATTAAATTTTATAAAAATATTGACAGAAATTTTTTTTAGAGTTAATATATGAATAAATATTCATATATTCATATATAATTAATAAGGAGAAGAAGTAAATGGAAGAAAAAGATTTAGTTTGTAACGAAAAGTGTCCACATTACAATAAAATAAAAGAAGTACAAAGTAAAGAGCCTTCTTTTGATGAAATAATAGAAATGGCAGATATATTTAAACTATTTGCAGATAGTTCTAGGTTAAAAATAATATGTAGTATATTAAATAATGAGTTATGTGTATGTGATTTATGCGAACTTTTAGGGCTTACACAATCAAATGTATCACACCAATTACAACTGCTTAGAACATCAAAATTAGTAAAATATAGAAAAGAAGGAAAACAAGTATATTATAGTCTCCAAGATGAACATATAGAAAAAATAATAACGATGATCTTAGAGCACATAAGAGAAGAAAAGAAGATTTAATTATAAAAGGAGGTAATTAGAATGAGTAATCATACTTGTAATCATTGTCACCACTGTAACACAAAGGAAAGTGAAACAAGAGAAAAGTTAAATAAAAAAGATATAATTTTATACATTGTTTCAATTATAATATTTGTACTAACATTTATACCAATACTAGAAAATTATAAAATTTTGGGCTATTTACTAGTAATAATATTATCAGGTTATGAACTAATAATAGAAGGAATTAAAAACATTTTCAAACTAAACTTTGAAGAAGATACCCTAATGACAATAGCAGTAATTGCAGCATTTTGCCTAGGCGAATTTCCAGAAAGTTGTATGGTTGTATTATTGTTTAGGTTAGGCGAATTCTTAGAAGAAAAGGCAGTAGAAAAATCAAATAAAAGTATAAAAAATATAGTAGAAATAAAAGCAAAAACAGCAAATATAATAGATGAAAAAGAAAACATAAAAGTTGTAAATGTAGAAGAAGTAAAAATAGGTGAAAAAATAATAATAAAACCAGGCGAAATAGTTCCACTTGACTGTAAAATTTTAAAAGGTACAGCAAACCTTGATATGTCAAGCCTAACAGGTGAGAGCATGCCAGTAGCAGTAAAAGAAAATGAGGAAATATTATCTGGAAGCATAAATTTAAACCGGAAGTTTAATATGCGAAGTACAAAAAGACTATAAAAACTCAGCCACGACCCAAATAGTAGACTTAGTATATGAAGCAACAAACAATAAAGGAGAGACAGAAAGCTTTATAACAAAATTTTCAAAAATATATACACCGATTGTAATTATTCTAGCAATAATTATGGCAGTATGTATGCCACTAATATTAAAACAAGAATTTAAAACTTGGATAATGAGGTCACTAGTATTCTTAGTAGCATCATGCCCATGTAGTATAGTAATATCAGTACCCTTAGCATTCTTTTCATGCATAGGAAAAGTTTCAAAAAAAGGAATGATAATAAAGGGAAGCAAACATATTGAAAATTTGTCAAAGGCAAAATATGTAGCATTTGACAAAACAGGTACAATAACAACAGGGAAAATGCAAATAGATAAATTAGATTTAAGTGGAAATATGGAGGAAACACAAGCACTGCAATATATGTATGCATTAGAAAAGAATTCAAATCACCCAATATCTACAGCAATTAAACAAAAAGTGGAAAGCAAAGGTTTAGAAACACAAATAATTGCAAATCAATATGAAGAAATTGCAGGATATGGTGTTAAAGGAAAAATAGAAGGAAAAGAAGTATTATTTGGAAATGCAAAATTGCTAGAAAAAAATAATATAAAAGAAGAGATTAACAAAAATGCAAATTATCTAATAGTAGATGGAATATTAGAAGCTATTATAACTTTTAAAGAAGAAATAAGAGAGAGCAGTTTTGGAATATCAGAAAAATTAAATAAAATAGGTATTAATGAAACAGTAATGCTTACAGGAGATAACATCGAAAGTGCCAATAAAATAGCAAGCAAAGTAGGAATAAATAAGGTATTTGCAGGCTTACTACCAAAACAAAAATTAGAAAAGGTAAGAAAACTAAAAGAAAATGGAAAAGTAATATTTATAGGAGACGGAATAAATGATAGCCCAGTTTTAGCAGAATCAGACTTTGGAATAGCTATGGGAAATGCTTCAGAAATAGCAGAAAGTAGTGCAGACGCTCTACTAATATCAAACAATATAGGAGGCTTACCAAATATAATAAAAACAGCAAAGAAAAATATGAGAATAATAAAATTCAACATAGCATTTTCACTAATAGTAAAAGCTATTGTTTTAACATTAGGAGTTATTCGGAATAGCACCAATATGGCTAGCAATAGTAGCAGATACAGGAGTAAGTTTACTAACAGTATTAAATAGTGTAAGAATATTAAAATAATCACATATTAGTATTAAAATTATAATAAACACCTTGCCTTAAACAAGGTGTTTATTATATAATACAAGCATAATAAAAAAATTAAAGAGGTAAAAAAATGAATTCAGAAAAAAGAAAAATTAGTATTAAATTTAATGTATTAGCAATTATTGCAATAATTATATTTTGTTTTGCACTATGTCCAAAAACATTGCAAAATGATACATTTTATACAATAAGAATAGGAGAACTAATACTAAATAATGGAATAGATATGCAGGATCATTTTTCATGGCATGAAAGTTTACCATACACATATCCACACTGGGCCTATGATACAGGGATATATTTAATATATCATTTAGGAGAATTAACAGGTATTTCAGATGGGGGAATGTTATTTATATATGCATCTACAATAATACTTGCTTGCATACTAGGAATATTAATTTACTATATAAATAATAAGTTAACTAAAAATAAATTAGTATCTTTCTTTATAACAATGTTTGCTATGTATTTATTAAAAGACTTCATTGCAGCAAGAGCGCAATTAGTAACATTTATATTATTTGCATTAACCATTCTATTTATAGAAAATTTCTTAGAAAGCAAAAAAAAGTGGTACTTGCTAGGGATAATATTAATTTCAATAGTAATTGCAAATGTGCATGTAGCAGTATGGCCATTTTTCTTCGTACTATTTTTACCATATATAGCAGAATATGTAATTGCTTGGATTGCAGAGAAGAATGTAATACAAAGATTTAAAATATTTAATAAAAAAGATATAGTAAAAAATTTAGAAAAGAAGTTGTCTAAACAAACAGATGAATTAGAAAAAGAATTTCTAAAACAAAAATTAGAAAAGGCAAAAGAAAACCTAATATTAGAGCAAGAAAAACTTGAAATTATAAAAGAAAAAGGAAAAAAATTACGTGAAAACCCATATAAAATAAAGGTAAGAAAAGAAAATGCAGTTTTATGGCTTATATTGGCTATGATAATATGTGTTTGTACAGGATTATTAACACCATTAGGGGACACCCCATACACATATTTAGTAAAAACAATGCAAGGAAATACAACAGCAAGCATTAGTGAACACTTACCACTAACTTTATATAATGATAAGCATACAATGATAGTATTAGTAGTATTATTATTCATATTGATATTTACAGACACAAAAATAAAACTAAGAGATTTATTTATGATAACTGGGCTAATATATTTATCATTCATGTCAAGAAGGCAAATTTCTTTACTAATATTAATAGGAGGATTTATATTCTCAAAATTATTAACATACTTAGTAGAAAAATATGACCAAGAAGGCTGTAGGAAATTTACAAAGTTCATGACCACAATAATAGGAAGAGTATGCACAATAGCAATAGTTATATTAGTAGCATTTGCAATTTATAAACCAAAAATGAATAACAAATATATAAATACATCAAGCTATCCAGTAGAAGCTTCAACATGGATATTAGAAAATTTAGATGTACAAAATATAAGATTATATAATGAATATAATTATGGAAGTTATTTACTATTTAGAGGAATACCAGTATTTATAGATTCAAGAGCAGATTTATATGCACCAGAATTTAATGGAACTAAAAATGAAGAAGGAAAATATGAAGGAAGAAATATCTTCTCAGATTATATAAATATATCATCAATAGGGACATACTATGAAACAAAATTTGAAGAATATGATATTACGCATGTAATAGTAGTAAAAAAAGCAAAATTAAATATGTTCTTATCAAGAAATTCAGATTATAAGGAACTATATTCAGATGATAATTTTGTTATTTATGAAAGAAATGTGTAGGGACAGACTTGGTACTTAGACATACTTTGAAGAAATTATATAAATTAAGGGGCGATTAGTAATCGCCTGTACTTCAAAAAAGTTACTTAAATAAGTTTTAAAAGGAGCAGTAAATGAAGAAAACATTAATTGTACAAAAAAGTGAAACTATGCGTTTAGATGCATATATAGTAGCTAATTTAGTGGAAATATCTAGAATGACAGTAAAAAGATTATTAGAAGAAGGTAAAATTTTAGTAAATGGAAAAGTACAAAAGGCATCTTATAAACCTTCGTTAAATGATAAAATTGAAATAGAAATAGAAGCACCAAAAGAAATAGAATTAAAAGCACAAGAAATACCAATAGAAATAATATATGAAGACAATGACATTATAGTAGTAAATAAACCAAAGGGATTAGTAGTACATCCTGCAAATGGAAATCCAGATGGAACATTAGTAAATGCAATAATGGCAATTTGCAAGGAAAGTCTTTCAGGGATAGGTGGAGAAATAAGACCAGGAATAGTACATAGATTAGATAAAGATACATCTGGTTTATTAATAGTTGCTAAAAATGATATAGCACATATAAAGATGAGTGAACAAATAAAAAATAGAGAAGTAAAGAAAACATATATAGCACTAGTAAGAGGTATTGTCCCAGAAAATGAAGCCACAATAAAAATGCCAATAGGAAGAAGCACAAAAGACAGAAAGAAAATGGCAGTTACCAAAAATGGAAAAGAAGCAATAACACACTTCAGAGTATTAGGAAGATACACTACAAATAATGGTTCATATACTCTACTAGAAATAAAAATAGACACAGGAAGAACACACCAAATAAGAGTACATATGGCGGAAATAGGCTACCCAGTAATAGGAGATAGTGTATACTCAAATGGAAAAAACGAATTCAAGGTAGAAGGCCAATGCTTGCATGCAAAAGAACTACAATTCAAACACCCAATAACAGGCAAAGAAATGAGCCTAGAAGCACCACTGCCACAGTACTTCACGGAAATTTTAGAAGAGCTAAGTTCCCATTAGGGACGTTTCCAAATGGGATATCTGTCACTTTTGGGAACTGCATATAATAATACAAGAAAATGGGATATCCAAAGAATTGTAGGGGTGACTATTAGTCGTCCATTCTTCAACGAAATTGCTTAAATAGAATATTAATTTTAGGGTAATTTCTTCGGAGGGCGGACGAGCTACTAGCTGCCCCTACATATATTTAAAATATAAGATGAAAGGATAAAAATATGGAAAGTGAAATAAGACTTCAAAAATATCTTGCAAATAACGGAATACTTTCAAGAAGAAAAGCAGAAGAGGCAATATTAGAAGGAAAAGTAAAAGTAGATGGAAAAATAGTTACAGAGCTTGGAACAAAAATAAATCCTACAATAAATAAAGTAGAATATGAAGGAAAGCTTGTAAAACCTGAAGAAGAAAAAGTATATGTGCTATTAAATAAGCCAATAGGATATGTAACAACAGTAAAAGACCAATTTGATAGAGATATAGTTACAGATTTAATAAAAGGAGTAAAAGTAAAACTACTTCCAGTAGGAAGGCTTGATATGTATACATCAGGAGCATTAATGCTAACAAATGATGGAGACTTTATATACAGAGTAACACATCCAAAACACGAAATAGAAAAAACATATAATGTAACTTTAAGAGGAATAATAGAAAGCACCCAAATAGAAGAATTAGAAAAAGGTGTTAAAATAGAAGACTATATTACAAAACCTGCAAAAGTTAAAATATTAAAAATCGATAATGAAAAAAATATTTCAAGAATTCAAATAACAATACATGAAGGAAAAAATAGACAAGTAAGAAAAATGTGTGAGGCAGTAGGTAAAAAAGTTTTAGCATTGCATAGAGCTAAAATAGGTTTTTTAGATGTTAAAGATTTGAAAATTGGCGAATGGAGATATTTAAATAAGAAAGAGATAGAAAAATTATAAAAAATGAAGAATTTTGTCAAAACTTTTTGGTTGACATAGTAAATAAAAAATGATTTAATATGTATAGGGCAATTAGAGAGTTACAGAAGAAAAAAATACATGTACTAATAAATATAAATAATAAGAGGAAATAAAAGAAGTTGGAGAAAATAATATCGAAAGGAGAAATAAATGGGCAACGAGGAAATATTAAAAGAACTTCTAAAATCTACAATAGAAATGCAAAGTTCTATGAAAGAAATGCAAAGTTCTATGAAAGAAATGCAAAGTTCCATGAAAGTAATGCAAAGTTCCATAAAAGTAATGCAAGCGGATGTGAAAGAAGTAAAAAATGATGTAGTAAAATTAAATAATAAGGTTACTAAATTAGAAGGGAAAGTAAATAATCTAGAGGAAAAAACAACTAGAATAGACAAATCTGTAATGGTATTAGAACATGAATACACCAAAAAAATAGATGTAATTTATGAAAATACAGTATCTTTCATGAATGCAAATTATAAAAATAGAAATGATATAGAAAAGTTAGATAAAAGAGTAGAAAAATTAGAATGTACCATTCCTATTAACTAAAAAGTCAAAAAGAAGCAATAATATAAATTGCTTCTTTTTTATATACTAGTAAATTTCTACTAGAAGGAGAAAATTTATTATTAAATAATTATTGAAAACCTTAATTTCCATTTGTTAAAAAAATTCAGGTTTGCTTTTTAGTGCATAAAAACAAGAAAATAAGAAACAATAAAATTAGGTGATTAAATATGAAAATATCTTGGATAAAATATGAAAAAGACAATAAAGACTTTAAAATAGCAGAAAGATTAGGGATGGATGTATACAGAATAGAAACTCCAGAAGAAGTAGATAATAAAATGGAAGAGTTAGTAAAAAACAATTACAAAACAATAGTGCTTTCAAATGAAGTAGCTGGTTTTTCAGAAGATATTATAAAAAAATATCAAAATAATAAAGATATAAATATAATTATAAGTCCCAGAAGACAAGTATAAAAATGAAAAAATAGCATATTAATATACAAATATAAAATGGCAAAGGTGAGAAAGTATTGTTAAATTATGAAAAAATAGAAAACATAGATATAAAAGAAAAGTTTATAAATGATTTTAGTTATGTATTTAATAAAGTAAAAAGTCAAAAAGAATACCCAGAAGTAACGTTTTTATGTGTTGGAACAGATAGAATCACAGGAGACTGTTTTGGACCATTAGTAGGAAGCAAATTAATAGAATTATTAAAAGAATATAATTATTCGAATGTAAATATATATGGAACTTTAGAGCAAAATTTAAATTACGAAAATATAAATAGAATAATAAAACATATAAATAATCAATCAATAATAATAGTAATAGATGCAGCACTTTCAAAAAAAGAAAATATAGGAAAAATATTTGTACAAAAAGGTAAAACAATATTAGGAAAAAGTCTAGAAAGAGATAAAATAGAAATAGGAGATATAAGCATAAAATCAGTAGTAGCAAAAGACTATAAAATAGCAAAATGCAACTTTAAAGCCTTACAAAATATATCGCTAAATGTAGTAAATACATTAGCAAATATTGTGTCAGAAGGAATATTTGAGGTAATCAAAAAAATATAAGTATAAACAAGAAAAAAGTGGAAAAAATCTATATAAATAGTTCACATACATAGGAGGAATTTATATGGATATACAAAATATGAAAAATATGGTAGTGCTAAAAAACTTACCTTCAAATTTAATAGAAGAGGCATTTGTGGTACTAAAAGATAATGTAAAAGTACATAAAGAAGAATTAGCAGGAAATAAAAAAGAAGATAACAAGCCGAAAAGTAAAAATAGAGATTATGTTATAAAAGAAGCGGAAATGATTGTTAAAGATTATGTCTCAAAAATAGAAAATAAACAAACAAAAGTAGCAAAAGAAAAGATAAAACTAGAAGAAAAATGTAAGAGACTAAAATATGCAACAATATTCTTCTCGATGTTCTCTTTCTTAGCAACAATTGCACTTTTAATAAGATAATCAACTAAGAGGAACGGGGGAAAATCAAAAAAATTTTTGATTTTCCCCCGTCCCTTTTAGTTATTGATAATTATTTAATATAAGAGATTTTATAATATAACATCTTTTCACTTTCAAAGTTAGTTTCGTTTGAAGGATATGACTCACTAATTTTTACATTTACTTTATCGCCTATATTAATTTTGTTATAACTATCTTTGTCAATTTTAATTTCTGATTTCCCCTCCTCTGCATTTGCATAATTTACAACAATTATATATCTCTTTATACTGTTTGACTTTACTTGAGACATCTCTGTTGCTGGATTAAAAACCAAATCCGTTTCGATATCTTCTTTTTCATATTTTTCAATTACTGTTAAAGTTGAAGTATAACTTTTAACTTCATTTTGTGGAATAAATATTAGCATCCCTATGAAAGGAGCTAGAAAAGAGATAGAAATAAGAGAATAAAATATAACAAATGTTAAATCAATTTTATCTTTCTGTTTAGGCCAATATGTTGTTTCTTTCATATTTTTTCCTCCTAATTATAGTTTGGATATCATTATTTACACTTAGTTACTTATTTTATTATACACCTAAATCTACTTTATGTCAAATTTTAAATTACGTTTTTGGCTATGTTACTAAAAATTTAAGGAATATATATAAAAAATGGGCATATAAATTAACAAGTAAATTTGCAAAGGAAAAAAGAGGTGTTTTAATTGGAAAGAGTACTAAGCCCAGAAGAAAGAATAAGACGAGCTGAGGAAATATACAATAGAAGAAGAACTGAAAATAGAGTTAGAGTATCAACTTCTAGAGTAAATGTAAAAAAAGAAACGAAACTTACATTATATAAAAAATTGATTTTACAAATATTAATTTGTTTTGTACTATATTTTATATTTTATTTAATAAAAAATTCTAATTACATATTTTCAGAAAATTTTATAAATAAAACAAGAGAATTTTTATCATATGATATAAACTTTGGAAATGCTTATAATTCAGTAGTTGAGTATTATAATAACCATATAAAATCTTTTTTTATAGTAGAAGATAAAAAAGAAAATGAAGAGCAAAACACAATAACTAATGAAGTACAAGAAAATACGCAAACAACAAATGAAATACAAGAAGGAGGAATAGGAGGAGGAGAAGATGAACTTCTGCAAGAAAGTGAAAATAAAGTTCAAGAGACTTCTAATGAGCCAGTAGTACAGCTTTCACAAATGGAATTAGATGCAAAAGAAATTAAAGAAAAATATAGTATGATTTTACCACTTACAGGCTATACAACTACTTCAAGATATGGCCCAAGAACACCAACAGATATTGTTTCAGCAAATCATAAGGGAATAGATATAGGGGCAAATGAAGGAACAGTATTTATTGCAGCTATGAGTGGAACAGTAACAATAGCATCTGGAGAAGGATCATATGGAAATCATATTTTTATAGAAAATGGAGATGTTATAACAGTATATGCACATTGTAAAACACTATATGTAAAACCAGGGGACAAAGTAGAACAAGGTCAGAAGATAGGTGAAGTAGGTTCAACAGGAAATGCAACAGGACCACATTTACACTTTGAAATACGAAAAAGTGGAAGAACTGTAGACCCAGAATATATTTTACAATTTGCGTAAAAAAGGAATTTGATTATGAGAATTAGAATTAATTTAAAAATATTTTTATTTATATTAATTTTTATTGTAACAAAACAAATAAAAATATATGGAATATTAATGCTATTTGCATTTATTCATGAACTAGGGCATATGATAGTTGGAATATTATTAGGCTTTAAACCTGACAAGTTAGAAATAATGCCATACGGGGTATCTGTGGGATTTAATGTTAAATGTGAAGACTACAACAAAAAAATAAAAAATGGAAATATGTTAGCCATAAAAAAACTAATAATTGCTTTAGCAGGGCCATTAACTAATTTTATAATAACTATAATATTTTTAATGGCAAATATAAAATTTTTCGGAATTGAAAGAGAGTTAGTAATATACAGTAACATTTTAATAGGAATATTCAATTTAATACCAATTTATCCATTAGATGGTGGAAGAGTTATCAAGAATATTTTACATATTATATTAGGATTACAAAATTCATATAAGTATACAAATCAAATATCAAAAATAACAATTTGCTTATTAACAGGAATATGTAGTATAGCAATTTTATATATAAAAAATGTAGCATTATTATTAATACTTGGATATTTATGGTATTTAGTTATATTAGAGAATAGAAAATATAATAGGAAAATGCAAATATTAAATAACATACAAAAAGCATAGTTGTTAAAAATAGCAACTATGTTTTTTGACATGAAATAATTATGACATTAAAATTATATAAAATTGTTCCCAAAACTATTATTCAAAGGTACATAAATACGGTGAAATTCCTTGACATTCTAATATTTTAGTGCGATAATAATGTGGTATAAAAGGAGAAATTTTAGTTATGGAAATAGAAAAATTAAAAGCAATAATAGAGGCAATATTATTTGCATGTGGAAGAGAAGTAAAAATAAATGAATTAATGTCTGCACTAGAACTTAGTGGAGAAGATGTATTAAATATAATAGAAAGTCTAAAAGCTGACTATGAAATGAATAATAGAGGAATTGAAATAATAAAAGTAAATGATGGTTTTCAATTAACTACAAAAAAAGAATACTATGAATACATATATCCAATTTTTGATAAAAGAAGTAAGCCAAACCTAACAAATGCAGCATTAGAAACACTATCAATAGTAGCGTATAACCCAAAAATAACAAGACCAGAAATAGAAGCAATACGTGGAGTTAACTCAGATGGAACAATGTATAAGCTATTAGAATATAACCTAATAGAGGCAGTAGGAAAAGCAGATGCCCCAGGAAGACCAACAATGTATGAAGTAACACCAGATTTTTACAGAATGTTTGGATTCTCAAACATGGAAGAACTACCAGAACTTCCAAGGTATAAATTAGATGAGAATCAACAAATAGTTATTGATGAAATAATAGAAGAAAATAAAGAACAAGAAGAGATAAAAGAAGAAAAAAATCAAGAAATAGATAACAACGAAAACAACGAAGAAACACGGGGCACCGTGCTTAGAACAAACAGAACAATTAAGTGAACAGCCAAATGAGGCTCCAATGCCCGAAAGGGAAAATGAGGAAAAATAATAAATAGCAGAATGGCAGGTTGGGGACGGTTCCTAATCGGAAACAAGATAGAGAAGAACAAAAAGCAAAGAACTAAAATAATCTGGATAGATTAGGAACTGTCCCCAACCGGAAGCCAATAAGAAAAAGATAAAAAGGAGAAAAAAATGAAAAATAAAGCAATAACACCAAGAAATGAAGATTTCGCAAAATGGTATACAGATGTAGTAAAAGCTGCACGTTTAGCAGCATATTCGAATGTTAAAGGATGTGTAGTAATAGAACCAAATGGTTATGCAATATGGGAAAAAATGCAAGCAACTTTAGATAAAATGTTTAAAGAAACAGGGCATCAAAATGTATGTATGCCAATGTTAATACCAGAAAACCTAATGAGAAAAGAAGGAGAACTAATAAATGGTTTTGCACCAGAAGTAGCATGGGTAACACAAGGAGGAGAAAAAGAGCTAGACGAAAGAATGTGTATAAGACCAACTTCCGAAACACTATTTAGTGACTACTATGCAGGAGTAGTAAACTCATATAGAGACTTACCTTTAAAATATAATCAATGGTGTAGTGTACTAAGATGGGAAAAAGAAACAAGACCATTCTTACGTTCAAGAGAATTCTTATGGCAAGAAGGACATACAATACATGAAACAGCAAAAGAAGCAGAAGAAGAAACAAGACAAATGCTAGAAATATATAAAAAATTCTTTGAAGAATATTTAGCAATACCAGTTATAACAGGAAGAAAAACAGAAAAAGAAAAATTTGCAGGAGCTGAATACACATTAACAGTAGAAGCCCTAATGTATAATGGAGTATCACTTCAATCAGGAACATCACACTACTTTGGACAAAAATTCTCTAAAGCATATGATATATCTTTCTCAAACAGAGAAAATGAGCAAGAATATGTATATCAAACATCATGGGGAGTTTCAACTAGAATGATAGGTGGGCTAATAATGGTACATAGTGATGAAGCAGGTTTAGTACTTCCACCTAAAATAGCACCAAGACAAGTAGTAATAGTACCAATTGGAGGAGCAGAAGAAGTTAAAAACTTAAGCCAAAAAGCATATAATGAACTAAAAAATGCAGGAATAAGTGTATATATAGATGACTCAGAAAAATCACCAGGTTTCAGATTTGCAGAAAGTGAAGTAAATGGAATTCCAGTAAGAATAGAAATAGGAGAAAGAGACCTAAAAGAAAACAAAATAACATTTGCACGTAGAGACACAAGAGAAAAACTAGTAGAAACAGCAGATGTAGACTTCGCAAAATATGTAGAAAAACTTTTAGAAGATATACAAAATAATCTATATAATAAAGCATTAGAAAGAAGAAACGAATTAACATATGAATGTACATCTTTAGAAGAAGTAGAAAAAATAATGAACGAAAAGCCAGGTTTTGTAAAAGCGATGTGGTGCGGAGACGAAGAATGCGAACTTAAAATGAAAGAAATAAAAGGAACAAAATCAAGATGTATATTAGAAAATGAAAAACCAATCCACGATAAATGTATAGTATGTGGAAAAGAGGCTAAACATTTAGTAGTTTGGGGAATACAATATTAAAAAATGAAGAAATGGAAACAGTTACAAAATAATTGTTTCCATTTTTAGTATATAATTATATTGACAAACAAGTTTACATTATATAATATTAAAATAACAAATGAAATAGGAGAAAATACTATGGAAGAAGAATTTGAGATAATGCCAATAGAACTAAATACAGATGCACACAATCATACAAGAGGCTCAGATGGAAGACAAACAACATTTAGAACTATGCTCAGAGCGTATAATAAAGGAATTAATACAATAGCAATAACAGACCATGATAGTGTACGAGGGTTTAGAAATTTAGAAAAAGACATATATTCAGTTATGGGTACTATAAGAGAAGATAAATCTTATGATACTTCAAGAATATTAGAAATGCTAGAAAATATGAAAGTATTAAAAGGTACAGAATTAATAACTTCATATAATGGTGTTATTGTAGAAGTTCTAGGATATAACTTTGATATTGAAAAAATGGAGCAAGAAATAGCAAATTTAAGAACTACTGTTAAAGAAAAGCCATATGAAGCTTTATATAAAGGATTCAATAAAATAATAGATGAAAAAGGTTTAAAATTTGATAAATCAGTTTTAGATGAAGCATATGAAAAAATAAAGACAGAAGGAAAAGGTGGAGTAGTTGGTCCATTCTATAATGAATTAATAAAACATGAAGAAAATAAAAAATTACTAAAATATACAGATGAAAACGGAGAAGAAAAAGAAGCAGAAACATTGAAATTATTTATAAATAAACATTTATACAATAAAAAATCTCCTTTATTTGTAGATATGTCAAGTACAAGGCCAACATTAAAAGACACAATAGATGCAATTCATAGAGCAGGTGGACAAGCATTTTTAGCACATGCAGGAAGATATAAAGACAAAATGCCAGTAGAAGAGTATATTGATGACATGATAGCAGAAGGGCTAGATGGCTTAGAAGTATACTATCCAGACCATACAGATGAGCTTAGAGAATTTTTACTAGGAAAAGTAAAGGAACATGGAATTAAAGCTTCAGGTGGAAGTGATGACCATCACGCAGAAAAAGAAGGAATACAATACCAAACAGGAAGAGTAGCAGTTCCAGATATACCAGAAACAAGATGGATTAAAGAGACTTGTGAAAGTGGAAAAGACTTTTTAAATGAATCAATAGAAATTGAAGAAGCTATAAAAGAATTAAGAGAATTAAAAGAACTTAGAAACAAAAAAGTTAAAGAAAATAAAGAACTTGACAAACAACTAAATGAAAAACAAGAAATTTCTAGATAGGGGGCTTTAATTATGTTTGAAAAAATAAAAAATATATTAAAAAGATTATTCAAAAAACAAAGCTTGCTAGAAGAAGGCATACTAAAAACCGAAGTAAAACAAACAAACTTTAAACAAGAGCTAATAGAAAACACAGCAATATATAATACTCAAAAAATGTATGACGAAGGCAAAATAACAGAAGACGACATGCAAATAAGCGAAATACGAAAATTAATAAGTGTATACAAAGAGCAAATAAATATATTAGATAGAGAGATTATTGCAAAAAAAGAAAAATATAACAAGTAAAAAAAATTTGACAAAATTATGTAAATGGTGTATAATTATTGTATAACTATAAATTTATCATAATTTAGGAGGTATTTCTATGAACATGACAACAGCTAAGGTTGAAAATCGGAAAGGCGAATTTTTAGTATCAGAGTATGATGACTTGTATTTCGGAGTAGAAGAAAGTCAGGTAGAACAAATAACAAGAAAAGCACCATATGCAGGAGAAAGAGAAGTAGCAATTTTACTGGCTACTATAACCGAAGCAAGAATAATTCCTACATGGAAGAAAAATACCTATAAAGAGGTAGAGCATGCAGACGATGCGATTGTGAAACTGCTTCAAAGATATGATATTGATAACTTAAATGATATCTTTGAAGATTTGAGGTATCACGAAATCAAAAGTGTACTCGAATCTGATGACCCTGTAGCGGCGTTGAATAATGTTTGCTAAAACCCAAGATTCACAAAAAAGAAATACGAAAAAACTGGTAGAAATCTACCAGTTTTTTATTATTTTACAACTATATTATAAATTTTATTTTTAACATAAATTTCTTTAATAATAGTTTTCCCCTCTAACAATGCACAAACTGTCTCATTTTTGTGAACAACTTCTTTTACAGTTTCTTCTTCTGAATTTAAAGGAACTGTAACTGTAGCTTTTAGTTTTCCATTAAATTGAACAGGAATTTCTATTTCACTATCTATTGTTTTAGCTTCATCAAATATAGGCCAAGTTGATTCACATATTGGGCTAAATCCTAACTCTTCATTAAGTTCTTCTGTAATATGAGGAGCAATTGGGTTTAATAATGTTAAAAGTAATTTATAATCTTGTTTAGATATTTGTTTTTCGTCATCATAACTATTTGCTAAAATCATTAAAGCTGATACGGCTGTATTATAAGACATATTACTTAAATCAGTTTGAACTTTTTTAATAGTTTTATGAATTATACTTTCTAGTTTTGAAGAATATTCTTCTCCATCAACAACTTTTTCTTTCAAACGAATAACTTTATCAATAAAACGCTTACATCCCTTTAAAGAATCTGTACTCCAAGGTGCGTCTTGAGTATAGTCTCCCATAAACATTTCATAAACTCTTAAAGTATCTGCACCATATTCTTTAACAATATCATCAGGGTTAATAACATTACCCTTAGATTTACTCATTTTCTCATTATTTGAACCAAGTACCATACCATGACTTACACGAGTCCAAATCATTTCTTTATTAGGTACTAAACCAATATTATATAAGAATTGAACCCAGAACCTTGCATAAAGTAAATGTCTTGCAGTATGTTCCATACCACCATTATACCAGTCAACTCTATTCCAATATTTCATAGCATCCATAGAAGCAAATTCTTTATCATTATGTGCATCCATAAATCTTAAGAAATACCAGCTAGAACCTGCCCAGTTAGGCATTGTATCAGTTTCTCTCTTAGCTGGGGCACCACAACATGGGCAAGTGGTATTAACCCAGTCTTTAATATTTGCAAGAGGGCTTTCTCCATCTTCAGTAGGCTCATATTCTGCAACATCTGGTAATAATAAAGGTAGGTCTTCCTCTTTCATAGGTTGCCATCCACATTTTTCGCAATAAATCATAGGAATAGGTTCACCCCAGAAACGTTGACGTGAGAAAATCCAATCTCTCATTTTATAATTATTAACTTTTCTTGCAATACCCATATTTACTAATTTTTCAGTAATAGCATCTTTTGCTTCTTCAACAGTTAAACCAGTAAATTCTTCTGAGTTAATTAGTTTACAACCTTTACCTAAATAATCTTGTTTTTCAAAAGCTTCATTTGATGTATTTTTTCCATCAATTACTTGAAGCATATCTAGGTTATGCTCTACAGCGTATTCAAAATCTCTTTGGTCATGAGAAGGAACAGCCATAACAGCGCCTGTACCATAATCACCTAAAACGAAATCACCTAAGAAAATAGGAACTTCTTTTCCATTAATAGGGTTAATAGCACTAACACCTTGAAGCTTACAACCAGTTTTACCTTTATTAAGCTCAGTTCTTTCCATACTACTCTTTTTAGCTGTTTCTTTAATATATTCATTAACCTCTTCTTTATTAGTAACCATAGGCATAAGTTCTTTAATAAGTTTACCATCTGGAGCAATAACAAAAAATGTTATACCATAAACTGTTTCAATACAAGTTGTGAAAATTGAGAAACTTCCACCTTGTTTAATTTTAACGTCGAGTTCAACACCAGTAGATTTACCAATCCAGTTAATTTGACCAAGTTTAACTCTAGGAGCAAAGTTTGTATTATCTAAGCCTTTAAGTAGGTCTTCAGAATAATCACTCATTCTAAGCATCCATTGAGATTTTTCTTTTTGCTCAACTTGGCTTCCACATCTTTCACAAATGCCACCAGCAGCATCTTCATTAGATAAAACGCTTTTGCAAGTAGGGCACCAGTTAACACCTATAGTATCTTTATAAGCCATACCATGTTTATAAAATTGTAAAAATTGCCATTGAGTCCATTTATAATATTCAGGGTCAGTAGTAGAAAATTCTCTAGACCAATCAAAAGAAAAGCCTAAATCCTTCATTTGCCCTTTAAAAGTTGAAATATTTTCCTTAACAGCATCCTTTGGGTGAATATGGTTTTTAATAGCATATTGCTCAGCAGGAGCACCAAAAGCATCCCAACCCATAGGGTATAAAACATTGTAACCTTGCATTCTCTTCATTCTAGCAAGAGCATCTTGCGCAGTATAACTTCTAACATGCCCAACATGTAAGCCTGCTCCAGAAGGGTAAGGAAATTCTACTAAAATATAATAAGGGTCTTTTTTAGCGTTACCCGTAACAGCCTTAAAAGACTCATTTTTATCCCAATAATTTTGCCATTTTTTTTCAATTTCATTAAAATTATAAGCCACCTAAAATCATCCTCTCTTTTTTGTTCCCATTGGGGACGTTTCCAAATGGGAAATCTGTCACTTTTGGGAACTTTTAATAATATTGGTATTATACTACATTATTTGGGGAAATGGAAGGGAAAAATTAAAATTAGTTGCAAATTATGGTAAACTATGGTAAAATATTAATATTGATTTTTTAGTAACTATAAATAATAATTTATTTTTTGTAAAGGAGAAAGCGAATATGGCATTAGTATGGGCAAGTCAATCATTAGTACTTGAAGGATACGCATATTTTAAAGAAAGAGCACATTTATTTGCTAAAACTAATTACGTAAAAAAGCCTATATATGCGCTCACAGGAGTATCAATTATATGTGATGAATCAGAAGTAGAATCAGTTATTGAAGAAAAAATAAAAGAAAAAGTGGCACAATCAGAAGGCTGGGGAGAAAAATTTGAAGGTTGGAGTTCCTATCGCAAATATTGCAAACCAGATGAAATGTATGAATATCCAGAAGGAAAAGAGTTTGAACTGAAAGTTGAATACATTAGAGATTGGAAGATGCAAAAGGTAATTGATAGACTTGACGCAAAGCAATTTGCTATTTTGTGTAAAGAACTTGGAATTAGTGGCGGAGAAGCAGTAGCAAGAATTTAAAATGTAAAAAAGTTGTATAATTTACTAAATTTAGAAGATTATACAACTTTTTTTATTTGTTAAAATTGTAGTGAAAAAATTAAATATATATGATAAAATATATATAAATAAAAAATGGGGAAAAAATGAAATGAATATAAAAGTAGGAGATTTATGCAAGCATTTTAAAGGAAATAGTTTATTAGAAAAGAATATATATGAAATCATCGCAGTAGACGTTACATATACAGGAGAGTCAGCAAATAAGCCATTAGATAATTTAGTAGTATATAAAAATTTATTTCAGGAAGGTAAACTTTTTACAAGAGAATATGATGATTTAATTGGAGAACTACCAGAAGAAAAACAAAAACAATATGGGCAGAAACATCGTATAGAGAAGCTTACAGAAGATGAAATAAAAGTAATAAGAAGTAATGAATTTAAAAAAGAAAAATCAGATTATATGGAAAAATGTAGGTAGTAAATGAAAATGGTTATTATAAAGAAATATAAAAGAATAAGAGATTATAAAAAGTTAAAACGATTATTGTTAAATGAAAAAAGATGGAGTTTTGGTGCACACGAAAGTGGACTAAATAAAAATGAGTGTATAGATTTATATATTTTTGTAGAACTATGCAATAGTGATAAAACAATAGTAGCACTAGATGAACAAAATAATCTATTAGGAATTATTGCTATTGACTATTTAAAAAGAAAAAAGATAAAGCAGATATTAGCAAATATAGCAATAAAAATGTTTTGTTTACATTTAACAAAAGAACAAAGGAATGGAATATACGAGTATTATTATGGTACACAAAAAGCATATGGAGGAAAGCCTATACAAGAAAGTTCAATTACTTTATTTATGATAGATACTAAAAAAAGAAAAATGGGAATAGGAAAACAACTATTAAAAGAAGCAGAAAATTATTTGAGACAGAAGAAAATTAGAAATATAGGAGTTAATACTGATTCATGTTGTGATTATCAATTTTATGAGAAAAATGGTTACAGACGTGTATTTGAAAATCAATTTAATGATGATGAATTGTATTTTTATGTGAAAGAAAGTTTATAAATGAATATAAAATAAATTAAAAAGATGTACTACTACTATATGCATTTATATAAATTTAAAGAAAAGGAAAAGGAAAAGGAGAACGATATGAAAAGAAAAATAGTAATGGCAACAAACAACCAAGGAAAATTAAAAGAAGTAAGGGAAATATTAAAAGATTATGAAATATTATCATTAAAAGATTTAGGGTGTGACATTGAAGTAGAGGAAGACCAAGATACTTTTGAAGGAAATAGTTTAAAAAAAGCAACAGAAATTTCAAAACTACTAAAAATGCCATGTATAGCAGATGACAGTGGACTATGTATAGAAGAACTACAGGGCTTCCCAGGAGTGCTAACAGCAAGATTTCTAGGAGAAGAAGCAAGTCAAGAAGAAAGAAATAATTACCTAATAAATAAATTAGAAGGAAAAGACAATAGAAAAGCAACAGTAGTTACAGTTATGACATATGTAGATGAAGAAAAAGGCAAAAAATTAGTAGCAAGAGGAGAAGTAAATGGCAACATAGCAAAAGAAAGAAAAGGAGACAATGGTTTTGGCTTTGATGAAATAATAGAACTAGAAAATGGAAAAACTTTAGCTGAGCTAACAGGTGAAGAAAAAAATGAAATAAGTAGCAGAAAAATAGCTTTAGAAAATTTAAAACAACAGTTAAATTTAGAAAAAGTGTAATATACAAAAACAACATAAAATAAAGAAAAACGTCGACAAAAAAGTGTTGACTTTTTTTCATGTTAATATATAATATTAATAGAAAAAAGTTCCCAATTAGGGACAGTCCCCAATTGGGAAAAATGGGTCAGTTTGGGACAGCCCTTAGTTGACAAAAACAAAAGAAGGAGAGATTAAATATGGCAGAGTATACAGAAGAAGAACAAGCTAGAGTAAAAGCTATGATTGATGACTTAGTTGAGAAGGCTAAGAAGGCATCAGAAGAATACATGAAATTAGACCAAGAGCAAGTTAATAATATTGTAAAGGCAATGTCTATGGCAGGTTTAGAACACCATATGGAACTTGCTAAAATGGCAGTAGAGGAAACTGGCCGTGGTATTTATGAAGATAAAATTACTAAGAATATGTTTTCAACAGAATATATTTACCATAGTATAAAATATGCTAAAACAGTTGGAGTTGTTGAAGATAACGAAGAAGAAGGCTATGAAGAAATTGCAGAGCCTATTGGTATTATTGCAGGGGTTACTCCTGTTACTAACCCAACTTCTACAACAATGTTTAAATCTATAATTTCAGCTAAAACTAGAAATGTTATTATTTTTGGTTTTCACCCATCAGCTCAAAAATGTAGCACAAGGGCAGCAGAAATTTTAAGAGAGGCAGCAGTTAAAGCAGGAGCACCTGAAAATTGTATTTTATGGATTGAAGAGCCTTCAATTTTAGCTACTTCAACACTTATGAATCACCCAGGGGTTGATTTAATACTAGCTACAGGTGGTACAGGAATGGTTAGAGCTGCATACTCATCAGGTAAGCCAGCTTTAGGTGTTGGACCTGGTAATGTGCCTTGTTATATAGATAAAACAGCTAAACTAAAAACTTCTGTTAATGACTTAGTTCTTTCAAAATCTTTCGACAATGGTATGATTTGTGCTTCAGAGCAATCTGTAATTGTTGATAATGATATTCACGAAGAATTTGAAAGATTAATGAGAGAAGCAGGCTGTTACTTCTTAAGCGAAGATGAAACAAATAAATTAAGAAGTAGTATGTTTATAGAAGAAAAAGGATGCGCTTTAAATGCTGATATAGTAGGAAAAAGCCCATATAATATAGCAAAAGGTGCAGGTATAGAAGTACCACAAGATACAAAAGTATTAGTATTACACGAAAATGGAGTAGGTATTGAATACCCATTCTCAAAAGAAAAATTAAGTCCAGTTCTTGCATATTACATTGTAGAAAATGAAGATGAAGGAATTGACTTAGCAGAAAAATTAATTGAATTTGGAGGCTTAGGCCATAGCGCAGTTATACATTCAGAAAATGAAGAAACAATAAAAAGATTTTCTGAAAGGGTAAAAGTAGGAAGAATTATTGTAAATTCTCCATCAACACATGGTGCAATTGGTGATATATATAATACAAATATGCCATCACTAACATTAGGTTGTGGTTCATTTGGTGGAAATTCAACAACATCGAATGTATCAAGTGTAAACTTAATTAATATTAAAAAAGTGGCTAAAAGGAGAGTTAATATGCAATGGTTTAAAGTTCCAGATAAAATATATTTTGAAGCAGGTTCAATATCATACTTAGAAAAAATGCCAGACATAACAAGAGCATTTATAGTAACAGATAAGTCTATGGTAGAGTTTGGATATGTAGATAAAATACTATATCATTTAAGAAAAAGAAATGAATATGTTCATTCAGAAATATTCTCAGATGTAGAGCCAGACCCTTCTTTTGATACAATTAAAAGAGGAGTGGCAATGATGAATGAATTTAAACCTGATGTTATAATAGCATTAGGTGGAGGCAGCCCAATAGATGCTGCAAAAGGAATGTGGCTATTCTACGAGCACCCAGATGCAGATGTAGAAGGATTAAAACTAAAATTTATGGACATTAGAAAACGTACTTACAAATTCCCAAGACTTGGAGAAAAAGCAAAAATGGTAGCAATACCAACAACATCAGGAACAGGTTCAGAAGTTACATCATTTGCAGTAATTACAGATAAAAAAATAAATAAAAAATACCCACTAGCAGACTACGAATTAACACCAGATGTAGCAATAGTAGACCCAGACCTAGTAATGAGCCTTCCACAAAGAATAACAGCAGATACAGGTATGGATGTACTAACACACGCAATAGAGGCATATGTTTCAAATATGGCATCAGACTACACAGATGGTTTAGCAGAAAAAGCAGTAGAATTAGTATTTAAGAACCTAAGAACAGCATATAACAATGGAAACGATAAACATGCACGTGAAAAGATGCATAATGCAAGTACAATAGCAGGAATGGCATTTACAAATGCATTTTTAGGAGTAAACCACTCAATAGCACACAAAATAGGAGGAGAATTCCATCTGCCACACGGAAGAATAAACGCAATACTTCTTCCATATGTAATAAGATATAACGCTGGTAAGCCAACAAAATTTGTATCATTCCCTAAATATGAATACTTTATAGCAGACCAAAAATATGCTGACCTTTCAAGAAGAATGGGCTTCCCAGCATACACAAATGAAGAAGGAGTAAACTCACTAATAGAAGAAATTAAAAAACTAAACAATGACCTAGGAATACCTTTATCATTCAAAGAGCAAGGAGTAGATGAAAAGGAATGGCTAGAAAAAGTAGATATGTTAGCAGACAGAGCCTTCGAAGACCAATGTACTAACGCTAATCCACGTTTACCGTTAGTAGAAGAGATTAGGCAAATTTTGATAGATAGTTACTATGGAAATATGTAGAAATAAGACAAGGTAGAAATATACCTTGTTTTTTCCTATTCTATAATTTCTAGAATTTTATCAAACTTAAATTAATTTTAATTTGTATAAAAACAAGTAGGCGTAAAGAAAATAGAAAAAACTGCAAAAATGTAACATAAAAGTAATATAAAAATAATATAAAAATTAAAATTCTATAATTTAATAATCCCTAGTATTGTATAATATTTTAAATAATAATACAAAGAAAGTAACTTTAAATTAATGTATTTAAATAGTATAATTATTATAGTATAATTTGATAATTATTAGTAGTAATTAAGATTTAAGGAGGAATTTTTATGGAAAACTTGTGAAGATAAAAATACTATTAAAAATAATTTATATATGATTGAAAAAATATTTAAGGAGGTAAAATGTGAATAAAAGGGTAAATAAACTTAAATTAACCATATATATATTGATATTTGGTACAATATTTTTATTAATATCTAACATATATTTAAATAGTAATAAGGCAAACATAATATTAAAAGAATCAAAGAATACAGCTATAAAAGCATTACAAGAAGAAAATGAAAATTATTTTGAACCAGATTATTGGGAATGGCATACAAGAACTACTACTAATGACAAAGCTTATAATGGAAATCACATTGTTATAAATAAAGACAAGTCAATAGATTTTTATGGATATGGAGTAACATCTTATAAGGATTATTTATATAAAGAATATTCTAATGCAGGTGAAAAAACATTTAAATTTAAAATAGATGAAACTAAAGCAAATTATCATACATTAGATGGCGCAGGATTTATGTTTAATGCTAAGAAAGAAAATAATTTATTATCAGGTTACGTTCTATTAATAAGGCAAAAAGATATATGTATTTATAGATTAGATAATATAAATACAACAAAATTTGAAACAACAGCTAATACAACAATACAAACATATGGAAAATTATTAAAGAGTGTAAATAAATCATCAAGTACAATACATAACTTAATTATAAAGGTATCTCCTACTAATGTTAATGTAATAGATAATGAAAAAGAAATATTAAATTTAGATTTAGACTATTCTAAACATAGTGGAGAAAATTTTGGTTTAATCTCTTCATATTTACAGCACAATTGCTCAATATTAAGTAAAATTAGATTTTTTGAATTTACAATAGAGTTTAAAGATTATGAAATACCAGTATTAAAAATAGATGAAGATAAAAAACCATTAGAAGGTGCAAAATTTCAAGTAAAAGATGATAATGGTGAAGTTATAAGAAGTGGTATAACAAATTCAGAAGGTATTTATGTGATTGATGGTTTAAGAGAAGGTATATATACTTTAGAAGAAATAGAAGCACCATTAAATTATGCATTTAAAAATAATACAATAACATTTAAAGTAACAAATGATGGAAGAGTGTTAGATATAAATACAAACGAAGAAATTTCGTTAAGTGTAATAAATGAAAAATTAAAATTTACAATAACTGTATTAGGTAAAGAAGATAAAAATCCAATAACTGAATCAACAGTTAGTATAAGTGACGAAGATGGTAATATAATAGAAGGTAAGACTGATAAAGATGGAAAAGTTACTTTTACAAATATTAAATCAGGAAAATATAAATATAAACAAATAAGTACACAAGATGGATATATAATAGATGAAATAGAATATGAAGTATTAATAGAAAATGATGGAAAAGTAACATTTATAAATAATACTAAAGGAATAATATATAATGAAAAACAAAAAGCGCAAATAGAAAATATAGCGCCTGGAATACTTCCAGAAGCAGGAAGCAAAACAGAACTACCTATATTATTATTAATAACATTAATAATAACTATTATATATGTATCAATTAAAATGAAAAATAAAATAAATTGACTTTACATAAATTAAGTGGTATAATAAAGAAGTAACAAAAAATTGAAATTATTAAAAAGGGAGGATATTCAAATGAATACTCGGAAAAGAAATTACAATGGTACAAAAGTTTTAACAATGGTTCTTTGCATATTCATGCTTTTTACACGGATTGAGGTAAAAGCGGCAGAAGTGGACAATGTTCCGCAGAAGGGTTATGCCAAGGTTAACACTTGCTTAAATGTAAGGGAAGATGCATACGATGAAAGTGCTGTTCTTGAAAAGCTTGCACCTGGTGAAATTGTTGCAATTGTTCAGTTTGGAGAAGACGGCTGGACAAAAGTACAGACTGATGAAGGAACAGTAGGCTTTGTAAGTAGTGAATACTTAGGCATAGCATTTTCAGAAGGAGACAAGTACGAAATACTTTCAGCGGCAGTAATAACCAAAACAGATGGAAGCTCAGAAAACAGAAACTTCAATATGAGACGAGCTGCATATTCTGTTAATGGTGTTACACTTCAGCCAGGCGATGAATTTGCATGGTACTCTACTGAAAACTCTGAAGGGGTAGTAGGGTGTGCAAGCAAGGCAAATGGCTACAAAAAAGCACCAGTTATTGTTAATAAGAAATCTACAACTGGTTACGGCGGAGGCGTTTGCCAGGTAAGTACAGCAGTATATAACTGCATATACAAAATAGGCATAGAGCCAACAGAGCATCATCATCACTCTTTAACATCTTCGTATGTAGAAGAGGGGATGGATGCAACGGTAAGCTATCCTAGCAAAAACTTTGTGTTCACAAATACTAAAGACTACACAATTATGCTTGAAGCCTATACCGAAGACTCCCGAGTTGTAGTAGTAGCATACAAAGTATTATACTAAAATAAGAAAGCAAGGTGTAAATGCACCTTGCTTTCTTGGTTTATAAAAAAGTATGATATTTCAGGTTAGAATTGTACGGGCTTAATCGGTTAGGAATACCTAAGAGCATTTACCGAATTACGTACATTTTTATTTAATGTCTAATCTAATATGCACATCTCTTAACTGTTCTTTAGTAACAATTCCAGGAGCTCCCATCATTAAATCTTGAGCTTTACTATTCATAGGAAATGCTATAACATCACGTATTGTTTCACTTTCAGTTAAAATCATAATCATTCTATCAACACCAGGTGCAATACCTGCATGTGGAGGTGCTCCAAACTGAAATGCGTTAAATAGTGCAGGGAATTTTTCTTCAATATGTTCCTTACTATATCCTGCAAGTTCAAAGGCTTTAACCATAATTTCTGGGTCGTGGTTTCTTACAGCACCAGAAGAAAGCTCAATTCCATTACATACTATATCATATTGATAAGCAAGAATATCTAATGGTTTTTTTATAGTTAATGCTTCCATTCCACCTTGTGGCATTGAAAATGGGTTGTGGTTAAATGCTATTTGACCTCTTTCATCTAATTCATACATTGGAAAATCTACTATCCAACAGAATTTGAACATACTTTCATCAATTAAATTTAAACGTTTTCCAAGTTCTGTTCTAATTTGACCAGCAAGATCAGTAGCACGTTTTTCATTATCAGCTATAAAGAATATAGTATCATTTTGTTGTAAATCTGCCAAACTTAAAAGCTCTTTTTTTAGTTCATCAGGTATAAATTTGTCAATTGGACCTTTAAAGCTTAAGTCTTCTTCAACCTCTAAATAACCAAGTCCAGCCATTCCAATGTTCATAGCAAAATCAAGCATTTTCTCATGAAAACCTTTACTCATGTGTCCACAAACCTTAATAGCTCTTACTGTTTTTTCTATAAATGGCTTAAAAGTACATTTGCTGAAAAAATCTGATAAATCTATAATAATTAAAGGGTTTCTTAAATCAGGTTTATCACTACCATATTTAAGCATTGCTTCTTTATAGCTAATGCGAGGGAATGGATATTCAGCTACTTTTTTACTAGAAAATTTAGTAAAAGTATTATAAATTACAGGCTCTATAGCTTTAAATACATCTTCTTGAGTAGCAAAGCTCATTTCCATATCTAATTGATAAAATTCTCCAGGAGCTCTATCTGCTCTAGCATCTTCATCTCTAAAACAAGGTGCAATTTGGAAATACTTATCAATTCCAGAAACCATAAGCAATTGTTTAAATTGTTGAGGTGCTTGAGGAAGAGCATAAAATTTACCGTGGGTGCACTCTACTTGGTACTAAATAATCTCTAGCACCTTCTGGTGAAGAACTAGTAAGTATAGGTGTTTGAACCTCTAAAAAACCTTGCTCAACCATTTGGCTTCTTAAATACTGAACAATTTTAGCCCTTAAAATAATATTATTTTTTAATTTATCATTTCTTAAATCTAAAAATCTATATTGAAGCCTTAAGTCCTCTCTTACATCTACGTTTGAATTAATTTCAAATGGTAAATTTTTAGTTCTTTTTCCTAAAACTTCAATATTTTCAATTGCAATTTCAACCAAACCAGTTTTAATTTTTTCGTTTACTGTTTCAGGTGCTCTTTTTCTAACAATACCTTCAACACTAACAGAAGATTCAACTGGAATATGTGAGGCAAAGTCTACATCAGTTTTATCAGCAGAAGTTACAACTTGTGTAATTCCATACATATCTCTAATGTCTAGAAATACTAAACCTCCAAAATCTCTAATAGTTTGAACAAATCCGGCTATTTTAACTTTTTTGCCAACATCCTCCAAACTAATTTCATCACATGTGTGAGTTCTGTAAATACTCATAAAAAAACACTCCTTTCTTATTAGAAGCCTAAAAGTTAGAAGTTAGAGGTTAGAAAATTTATAGTTCATTTTAACAATATGTTAGAAATGGATAACCAATATAAATCCCTACAACTTTAACTTTTAAACTTCAACTAAAATTAAATTTACTTTAATTTTAGCCATGCAGGAATAGACGAATTTTATTGATTGGCTAAAAAAGACTTTAAAACAATCAAAAAAGTCGCCCAACTGCATAAATGCAGGGACGAAATATTTTCCGCGGTGCCACCCTAACTTGAAAGATAAATGCTATAAACATTACTTTCCACTTAAATAAAAATTGCTCCAATGTGTTTCATTTATTACATTCTTCTAAAAAGGCTCTCAGCGCATTCACCCTTATTCTCTGTTTAGGAATTTATAATAAACTTTCATTTTCATAGCAATATAAAAACTAGGTTATATTTTATATATTATACACATATTTGTCAATAGTTATGAATAAATATATAAAATTTACTTTTATAAATTACAAAACTAGATTGCTAAAATTAATAAAAACTATTTACAATAAATTTTTTTATTTATATAATGTAACTAAACAAAAGAAGAAGGAGAAGCAAAAATTGAAATATGGTATTGAAGTCAAAAATTTAAATTCTGAAGATAGAAAGAATCTTTCTAAAAATCAATATAAAAAATTTTGGAATGGAGATAGTTTAAAAGAAGGACAAATAATAAATGGAACAGTTATAGGAATAAAGAATTATGGCGCTTTTGTAGAGCTAGAACAAGGCGATACAGGACTAATTCATATAGAAGATTTATCTGTTGCAAGAATAAAATCACCAGAAGAAAGACTAAAAATTGGACAAAATGTAAAAGTTGTGGTAAAATATATAGATAGAGACCTAAAAAGAATAACTCTTTCATATAAAGAACTATTAGGAAGCTGGGAAGAAAATGCCCAAAACTTTAAAGAAGGAGTTACAGTTAAAGGTATCATAAGAGAGACAGAAAAGTGCAATAACGGTATATTTATTGAGCTTGCACCGAATTTAGTAGGGCTTGCAGAATATAAAGATGGAATGGAATATGGAAAACCAGTAGATGTTTATATAAAGAAAATTATACCAGAAAAGCACAAAGTAAAACTTATTATAGTATAAAATTTAAAGATTAATATCTTAAAGGAGGAATTAAAAATGGTAAAAGATAACGAAATTAAAGCGGTGGTATCACCATTTGCAATAAGAGAAGGAGAAATTAAAGTATTTGATGGAAAAGATGGATATGTTTCTATGAATCAAATTATTCACAAAATAAACATAGGCCATATTAATGACTTACATTTTAAAATATTAGAATTAGTAAATGAATTTGAATTTATGACATCAAGACAAATTATGCAATTACTAGAATGGAAAGGTGTAGAAGTAGGTTCACAAGATAAATTAAATAATAAATTAGAACAATTAGTAAAATCTAAAATATTAACAAGATATTACTTTAGTTCAGAAGAAGGAAAAGGAATATACAGAATTTATTGCTTAGAAAAAATGGGAAAATACCTATTAAATTCAAGAGGTGTTGACTCTAAATGGCAACCAACAGATAATACAAAACCAGTTCCTATGATAAAGAAAAGGTTAGCAGGAAACCAAACAATAATAGCATATTTAAGAAAAGTAAAAGCATTTGACTCATATGTACCAAAGCCATCAATAAATGCAAAAATGGCAGGTAAAGTATTTAAAGCTACAGGTGGAAGTGTAAAACTTACAAAAAACGGAAAAGCAATACAATTCCTATTTGAAGTAGTAAGAAGAGAAGATGACTGGGAGAAAAAATTAGTAGATAAAATGAAACTATATCAAGACTTCTATGGAAATTTCGTACCAGCAGACTCAGGTTTCATGTCAATGCCACAATTAATATTCATATGTGAAGACGAAAAACATATGGCAGAAACATTCAAAATAATAGTAGTAAACAAAGTAGAAATACCACAATTAAAACTATACTTTTCAACAGACCTAAGACAAAACGAAGAAACACTAGCAAAAACCCTAGTAGAATTCAAAAAAGACCCAGAAAGCAATAAGTATAAATTAGTTGATGTTGAAGTTAAATTATTAGGAATTTAAAAATAACAACTAAAAAATGCACTTTTGAAAAGTGCATTTTTTAGTTGATTATTTTTTTTACGGAAATGACTCCGAATGGCTAAATCACATTAATATCTACAAATCCAATTACAAATCCGATTAAAAAAGGTACTAACTCAAATTGCATAATGTATCCTCCTTTGATGTGAAAGAACTATAAACCTAGTTCAATTTAAAAGTTACTATTATAATTATATTATTATATTTACATAAAATATAAAGAAAAAATTAAGAGAAAGTAAAGTTTGGGACACGTCCCAATTATTTCTTTTAAATATTATTCACTATTCACTGGATACAAAAAATGAAGAGCACGAAGTCTCTTCATTTTTTTATCCATTCGGGTTTCCTTTTTTAAGGTCAAATATTATTGCATCCTCATTATCATATACAAACTTAATATCATCATTATCCATTTTTATTGGATCTAAATCTCCATTTGCATCTTCTTCAAATTTTGTTTCACTTTTCCAAGATTTAGACTTTTTCTTTTTAGGTTCTGCTTCTTCTACAATACCATTTGTAAACTTTTCAAAGTCATATTGTTTATCAGTATGTTTTTCTTTATGCTTTGCTTCCATGAAATCTATTTTACCATCACATAAATCCATAACACCTTTATTATTTTTCCATTTAAATAAACAACTCTTAAATGGTAAAGAACGTACTTTATCTACTGCAAATTTTGCACCCCATGCCCATTCGATACCTCCTAATGAAGAACTATATTTTCCTTTTTCAGTATCATAGCTTTGTGAGAATTTCCAGTTTCTAATATTTCCAAATTCCTTAGACCACCATTCATTTTCAACAATGTCTCCACCACCAAAAACTATTTTATTCATACAATTTGAAGTAATTGTTTGTTTGTATTTTTCATTTACTGCTCCTAGTTGTGCTAATGTTTGTGTAGATATTGTAGTTCCAACACGATATTTCCTATATAAAGTAAATATTGGTTCAGTTGATTTTGAAATGAACTCTGGGAATTCATCTATATATAAGAAATGTGGTACTCTTGTAGATTCGTTTCCTGGTCTTGAAAGTACAGAATTTTGCATTAATAATATAAAGAATAATCCAAAATTCTTATGCATAGTTGGACCTAAGTCTCCTCTTCTTGTACATACAAAAGTAACTTCTCCATTTGCTAAAGCTTTATCATAGTTAATATTATTTTTTCTATTACAAATAATTTTCTTAACACCATTATATCTTATTAATTTTTCAAACACTGAAGAAGCATATAATGCAGATTTCTCCATATTTTCTCTTCCCGGAGAATTCTTATAAAAGTTTTTCTTAAAGTAAGATAATTGTACATTATATTGTTCAGCAATTTCAGGAACAGCCTCTAAAGTATTACATAAGCTTTCTACTAAATCAAAATTGTTAAGTATTTTAACAACATCTTCTAATGTAGGTAGATAATCTTTATCTTTATATACTATAGGGTATGTAGCCTTTAATAATATACAAATATTTTCAATTGCTTGAACAGCATAGTTTTCCATATTAGTTTTATCTATATTTTCAATAGTACCTTGATACATGGCTTTTAGAATATAAGTAAATACACTAGCAGCTTTTAAAGGGTTTTCATATACAAATGGGTTTAAGCCAGCTGAGTTATCATTATTAGGGTCTACAATATTATATTTAATATTGTAGTTATTAGCTACTTCTATCATATGTCCAATAGATTCATAATCAGGAGAAATAGATGTTAAGCCTAAGTTTCTATAAATATATGTATCGCCGTTTTTACCAATAATCATTTTTCTCATATATGTATCATATAAGCCTTGTTTACCTTGAACAGGAACTAACATATTTAATGAAAAATTATTATTTAAGTATTCATTATTAAAAGGTGCATTTAGAACTGCTATACCAGTTTTTAATGCTGTAAATCCCATTTCTTTTGCAGTTTCATAGAAGAAATATTTTTTCTCTAAATCTCTAGCCATACAAGGTTCAAAAACTAATGAAGTTTTTCCAGAGCCTGAAGGACCAACTACTAAAAATTGATTAAATCTGCTACTTTCTGGAATAATACATTTTCTAGTTACTTCCTTATCGTTACATACATACATTTCACAAGAATATGGCCCTGTACCTTCTTTATTATCAGGTCCAAGTTTTATACCACCATAATCAGCAATTGATTCTTTTATAAGTTTAGTATCTTCAACTTTCTTATATAAGAAGTCAAATAATGGTTTTATAGTAGTAAGAGGTAAGAATACTGCAATAGCAGAAAGTGCTGGTCTAAATAATTCTGGGAAATTTATTGCTAAATTTGAATATCCAGGAAGTGAAACTAAACTAGCCCAAATGCTCATATTCATCCATTGTACTACCATTGAAATTGCTATAATATATAAACTAACTACATATGTATGTAATAAATTAACTTTAACTCTATTAGATGTTGCAAATTTTGAACCACCAGAGAACAAAAATGCAAATATTGGGCAAGCAAGAGCAAAGGTGTACATGAATGGACCCCAATAAGAAACACCCACACCATTAAATATAATTAAGAGTATTTCAACAACTCTGTCTACTAAAAAATAGGCAGATAATAAAGTTAATATATATGTGAAAAACGTATTTCTATCCGTTTTTAATATTTTCAAGAATTTATCAAAAAGTTTCAAAACTTTCACCACTTTCAATAATTAAAATATTTGCACCTATATTATCCTATAAAATACGCAAAAAATCAAGCTTTTTTGACAAATTTGTGAAAAAAGAAGTTGGAAGATCACAATACTATTAAAATTCAATAACATTAATTAATATAGTATAATAAAATTATATATAAATTTATTTGGAAATATAATAGAAAATTAAAGTAGGGGTCATAGTCTTTGGAACCTACTCTTTCTACGAAATTACCTGAAAATAATTTACGTTATAAGCAATTTCGTTGGAGCATGGGCGATTAATAATCGCCCCCTACAATTATATTAATAAAATGCAAAGCAAAAATTTCAAAAAATACTTGAATAATATTAATATTATGCATATAATTTAATACAAATACATAATAGAATAAATAAAGAGGAAAAATTATGATAAAAGGAAAACATAGAAGAGAAGGTAAGGTTAAGAAGGAAAGTTTTATGCAAGGTGTGTTATCTCTTATGGTAGCACAAGTATTAATAAAACTTTTAGGTTTAATATATAAATGGTATTTAACAAATAGAGAAGGTTTTGGTGATGAAGGCAATGCAATTTATAGTGCTGGTTTTTCTATTTATGCACTATTACTAACACTTTCATCAACAGGGGTTCCAAATGCAGTTTCAAAATTAGTATCAGAACATACTGCTAAAGGAGACTATAGGGGAGCTCATAGAATTTTTAAAATATCACTTGCAACATTTGCTATTATTGGCTTAATAGGAACACTAATATTATTCTTAGGAGCAGGTTATATATCAAATGTATGGCTTGCAATACCAGAAGCGGAGCTTACATTAGTAGCACTATCACCAGCAATATTTTTTGTAGCAATAATATCTGTATTTAGGGGATATTTTAATGGTAGAGAAAACATGAAAGCTACGGCAAATTCACAAACTTTAGAACAGTTAGCTAAAACTATATTCACAGTATTAGTAGTAGAAATTGTTGCAATATGTTCAGGAGTAAATACAAATTTAATGGCAGCAGGGGCTAACCTAGCAACAACTTTAGCAACAGTAGCAAGCTTTTTATACTTATATATGTACTTTAAAGTAAGAAGGGTTGAACTAGGAAAAGAAATAGTATCATCAGTAAATTATCCTACAAAAAGTATATTAGGAACAGTTAAAAATATATTAATGGTTTCTATACCAATGTCATTAAGTTCAATATTAACTTCGCTAAATAGAAATATTGATTCAATGACAGTAAAAAGAGGGTTACAAACTTTCTTGACAGAGGGAGAAGCTTTAAAACAATATGGAATTTTAAGTGGAAAGGTAGATACACTAGTTTCATTACCTTTATCATTTAATATAGCATTTGCAACAGCATTAGTGCCAGCTATTGCTTCAGCAAAGACCAAAGGAGATATGCACACAGCTAATAAAAGAGTATCATTTTCATTATTAGTAACAATGTTAATAGGTCTTCCTTGTATGATAGGAATGATGATTTTTGCACAGCCTATTTTAAATTTATTATTTCCTAATGCAAGTGAAGGAGCATTTATTTTTCAAGTTAGTAGTTTAACTATAATATTTACAGTACTTGAACAAACTGTAAATGGAGCTTTGCAAGGATTGGGGAAAATATACATACCAGCAATTGCATTAACAATAGGTGTTGCAGTTAAATTTATACTAAACTTAATATTAGTACCAATACCATGGATAGGTGCAGCAGGAGCAGCCTTTGCGACAGTAGCATGTCACGCAATAGCATTTATAATAGGTTTTTATGTATTAAAGAAAAGTATGAAAATAGATCTACCATTTACAAAATTTATAGTAAAACCATTTCTAGCAACATTTATTATGGCAGTATGTTCATATGCAGTTTATTTATTATTAGGTGGTATAAATGCAAGTAAAGTGGTAACAATAATAGCAATTTTAGTAGCAGTAATAATGTACAGTTTATCTATAATAGTATTAAAATTATTTACAAAAGAAGAACTATTAATGATACCATATGGTAATAAATTATATAAATTATTAGAAAGAATAGGAATATATAGGGAGGGCGCAAACCCAGCAAAATAGCGGTTTTTAGAATATGAATAAGTTAAAAACCTAGAGCCGTAAAGGTTTGAAAGAAAAAAATAATAAAAAAAAGAAGGATTTTGAAAAACATTGGCGAATAATGTTAGTAGTAGAATGAAATAAGTCTACTGATGAAATCTTATAGGAGGTAAGTTAAATGAACAAATCAGAATTAATCGCAGCTATCGCAGCAAAAACTGGTTCAACAAAAAAAGACGCTGAAGCATCTTTAAACGCATTTGTTGAAGTTGTAACAGAAACTTTAGTAAAAGGAGACAAAGTTCAACTAGTTGGATTTGGTTCTTTTGAAGTAAGAAAAAGAGCAGCTAGAAAAGGAAGAAACCCACAAACTAAAGAAGAAATCAAAATACCAGCTTCTAAAGCACCAGTATTCAAAGCAGGAAAAGCTTTAAAAGATTTAGTAAACAATAAATAATTAATGATGATTTCAATATAAATTATATGAATTCATATAAAAGAGCGAAGTGACCCTTCGTTCTTTTTTTGTCTAGTAGAAAAAATAATAATTTGATTTTCAGTGTAGGGGCACAGTGCCACGTGCCTTTTGTGTGTAACATAGAAAAAATCGATTTCAAATTTAGGGGCGTAGCCTTGAGTCTGCCCGCATGTCAAAGTTACTTTTGTTCCAAGTATGCAAATTAAGTTAGAAACGACACACACTAGGGACGGTCCTTAACGTGCATAATATATACATTTGTGAATATATATTTGTATAGAGGTGAAAATTAGTGATATTAAAAGCAATAAAGGTAAGAAAAAAATATATAATTATAATGATAGCAATTATTATTCTATTTATAGGCACATGTATAGGTATAAATTTATATAAAAACTTTAAAATAAAAGAGAAACTAAGAATAGAAGAAATACAAAAAATACAAGAAATAGAAAATAACAATGAAATACAAGAAGCAGAGCAAGAAGAGGAAAAAGTAGAACAAAAAGAATATATTAAATGGGTAGATTTTAATGTTCCATTAGAATTATTAGAAAAAACAGCTTCATTAGATATTAAATCACACAATAATGAAGAAAAGGTGAAACTTGATTGGATTGAACTACTTTCATACTTGGGAGCAAAATATGGTGGAAACTTTAAATCATTTAAGCAGGTAGATTTAGATAATTTGGTACAAAAATTAAAAAATGGAGAAAGTATAGAAAATATAGTTAGTAATAAAAAATTGTATTCTTATTATATAGAAGCATATACAGCAATATTAGATGAATTCATAGGCGAATATGAAATAGAAGTAGATAATAATGGCCAAAATGTATTTCAAAAGAAATATGGAATAAAAGCATTTCTGCCAATAGCAAAAAACTATAATTTTAGTCATTATGATGATTTCGGTAATAGCAGAAGTTATGGGTATAAAAGAGTTCATTTAGGGAATGACTTAATGGGCTCTATTGGAACACCAATAATTGCAGTAGAAAGTGGAACAGTAGAAGCATGTGGATGGAACCAATATGGAGGTTGGAGAATAGGAATACGAAGTTTTGATAAAAAGAGATACTACTATTATGCACATTTACGAAAAGACCACCCATATGCAAAAGATATAAAAGAAGGAAGTATAGTAAATGCAGGAGATGTAATAGGGTATTTAGGAATGACAGGATATTCTGCAAAAGAAAATGTAAATAATATCAATGTTCCACATTTACATTTTGGAATGCAATTAATTTTTGATGAATCACAAAAAGATGGAACAAATCAAATTTGGATAGATGTATATTCTATAATTAATTTTTTGAAAAAGAACAAATCAGAAGTATATATGGAATATGAAGATACAAAAGATTACCAAAGAAAATACAATATAATAGACCCAGTTACAGAAGAATAAATAGGTCATATTATAAAAAATATTATATTTTAAATTGTAGGGGCTTAATCGGTAAGGAATACCTAAAGGAATTTACCGAATTACGCCCTTTGTTACTATTCACAGCTATCATTTAAAGTCCGCTCCCAGGGTTTAATATATTTTATTTTTTACATTTCGCCCTCCAAGACAAGGGGTATTTCCCCGCCTCAATGGGCTGTCGGGTCTTCATTACAAAAAAATATATTAAACCCTTCGCGCTAGTGCATAATAAAATTTGGATGCGAATTGTAACCGACCTTTTATATTATACAAAAAAATAAACTTGTTTTCATTGCACAAAAACATAAGTTAATATATAATAAAAATAGCAAAATTAAGAAAAATGGAAAGGAGAAGGGATATGGAAAATAACTTAGGAATAATTGTGCTAGAAAATGCAAAAGAGTTAGGGGAAAAATTGCAAAAAAGTTTAAATATACTAAGAAAAGAAAACACAAACTATATTATTCCATTAAAAAATAGTAGGTTTAGTAATGGAGAAGGAAAAGTAAGCATTGAAAGCACTGTAAGGGAAAAAGACTTATACATATTATCAGATGTTGGAAATTATAATGTATCATACGAAATGCATGGAGTAAAGCATAATATGTCACCAGATGAACATTTTCAGGATATTAAGAGAGTAATATCTGCTACAAGTGGACACGCATCTAAAATAACAATTGTTATGCCTTTATTATATCAGGCAAGGCAACATAAAAGAAAAGGGAGAGAATCTTTAGATTGTGCTATTGCCTTGCAAGAATTAGAAAGGTTGGGAGTAGATAACATTATTACATTTGATGCCCATGACCCAAATGTATCAAATGCAATTCCAAGGTTACCATTTGAAAACTTTTACCCTACACATACAATACTTAATGATTTAATAAGAGAAGAAAGCGAAAATATAGATAACATATTAGTAGTAAGCCCAGATATGGGAGCTATGGAAAGAGCAAGATATTATGCTGAAATGTTAAGCTGTGATGTAGGTGTATTTTATAAAAGAAGAGACTTAAGCAAAGTTGTTAATGGGAAAAACCCAATAATAGAACATACATATATGGGGGCAGATGTAAAGGGTAGAGATATTATTGTAGTAGATGACATGATAGCTTCTGGACAATCTATGTTAGAAGTAGCAAAAGAGCTAAAACAGCGTGGTGCAAACCATATTTATTTAATAGCAAGTTTTGCGTTATTAACAGAAGGAATGCAAGGATTTATAAACTCATATAATGAAGGTATGTTTACAAAACTATATTCTACAAATTTATCATATGTTCCAGAAATGATAAAAAAACAAGAATGGTACCATGAAGTAGACTGCTCAATGCAACTTGCAACTATTATAGACACATTAAACAAAAAAGAATCAATAGAATTTTTATTTGATGGTAGAAAACAAATATTAGAAAAAATAAAGAAAGTAAAAAATAGCTAAATATGAATTACTCTTTGCATTCTAAGAAAGTACGTTATTTCAAGTTGAAATTGTATCTAAAAGGAATGCCTAAGAGAATTTAACAAATTATTGAACAATAAAAATCGTTATTTATTTTTTCACGTAGGGGCACGGGGCACCGTGCCTTATACTTTATGAAAGTATAAAATTTTATACTTCTAACTATAATTTATTAAAGGAGTAAATAAGAGTGAACAAAAAACAAAATAAATTAATAAAATATAACAAAAAAGCATTAATAAGCACAATTGTTATATTTTCAATAATATTTTTAATAGGAATATTATTTGCAAATATAGTAATAAAAACAAAACACCAAGAAGTAATGCAAGAGGAGGCGAATAAAAATAATAATGTGTTAGAAAGTAAAGAGGATAATTCTAATAAATTAAAGCTTGATACTTATATGGAAAAAGCAGAAGAAAAATTAAAAGAATTAACCGAAGACGAAGTAATAGCACAGTTGTTTTTAGTAGGAACACATGCAACAAGTGATTTTGAAAAGTTAAAAGAAAAGCAATTTGGAGGATATTTGTTTTTCGCAGATTTCTTTAAAGATAAAACAGAGAAACAAATAAAAAATGAGATAAATAAATTTAATGAAGCTTCAAAGACACCACTTTTAATAGCAGTAGATGAAGAAGGTGGAAGAGTTGTAAGAGTTAGTAGTAATAAAAAATTAATAAGTGAGCCATTTAAATATTCAAGTGAAGTGTATCAAAATTCAGGTTTTGAAGGAATTAAAGAAGATACAATAAACAAAAGCAAATTCTTAAGTAATTTAGGAATTAACTTAAATTTAGCTCCAGTAGTAGATATATGCGAAAATGAAACAGATTATATGTATAAAAGGTCTTTTAAACAAGGAAAAGAATTAACATCTACATTTGCAAAAACAGTAATTGAAGCAAGCAAAGAAGGTGATGTATCATATACACTAAAACATTTTCCAGGCTATGGAAACAATGTAGACACACATAAAACTACATCAATAGATGAAAGAACGTATGACGATATATATATCAATGATTTAGAACCATTTAGAGTAGGAATAGAAGAAGGTGCAGAAGCTATACTAATAAGCCATAATGTAGTAACAAGTATAGACCCACAAAACCCAGCATCACTCTCTCCTAAAATACATAAATTATTAAGAGAAGACTTAAAATTTGAAGGAATTATTATTACCGACGCAATGAACATGGGAGCAATAGTAAATAAGTATGGCACAGAAGAAGCAATAATAAATGCTATTTCAGCCGGAAATGACATTATAATAGTTACAATAAATAAAGCATCAAAAGAAAGTTACGACGATATTATAGAAGCAGTAAAAAATGGAATAACCAGCGGAAAAATTAGCAAGCAAGACATCTACAGAAAAGCAAAAAATATTATTGCTTGGAAATATTATAAGGGTATGTTATAAAATAGATGTACAGAAAAAAGTACATTATTGAAAAAACAAAAGGAGTGGTAGATTATTCTATCACTCCTTTAATATACTCAAAAATCTTCTTATGTCCATCATGATTTGGATGCAATCCATCGATAAAATCCGCCTTTTCTAATACTTCTTGCATTGGAATATACTTAAACCAAAAAATTATTTTAGTATTTTCCAACTTCCTTTTTTAGTAGAACCTTCTCTTTCAACTATACCTAATTCCTTTAAAGCATTTATATTATACTTTACACCATCTCTTGTTATATTTAATTCTTTCGCTATTTCTTTTTGTGTTATTGATGGTTTGTTTTTTATCAATTTTATAATATTTTGCTGAGTTTCATTCAAAACTGCATAATTTTCTTGGGTAGTTTCTTGGGTAGTTTCTTGGGTAGTTTCTTTTTGATCTATAATAATTCTATCAACTGCTTCATCAATAATACCAAGCATAAATTCTATAAACTCATTTGAATTACCAGCATTATTACAATTTTGAATTGCAGCATAATAACCTTCTTGGTGTTTTCTTATTATACTTTCAATAGGAATATATTTAAATAAATCCTTCCAATTAGCAAGTATAGCCGTTTGCCAAAGCCTTGCTGTTCTGCCATTTCCATCTGAAAAAGGATGTATAAATACAAATTCATAATGAAAAATAGAGGATAATATTAATGGATTAACATCCTTTTTAACTGTATTCATCCAATTAAACAAATTATCCATTAATACTGGTACCATTGTATGAGGAGGAGCCATAAAAATTTGCACATTTCCATCATAAACAGCTTCTCCATGATTTCTAAATTTTCCACTATCTTCTTCAATCAAAAAAGTTAGCATTCCTTGTATCTTCTTTAAGTCTTCTATTGAATATGGATTAACATTATCTATTTCTTTATAAGCATTATAAGCGTTTTTAACTTCTTGAATATCTTTTTGTTCTCCCATAACAGTTTTTCCATTAATTACTGCTTCAACTTCAAATAGCGATAATTGATTGTTTTCGATAGCTAAAGAAGAATGAATTGATTTAATTCTTGTTTTTCTTCTTAGTTCTGGATATCTATTTAAGCTTTCAAAATAATTAGCTTCTCCAATTTTTTCCATTATTTTTGTAGCTAAGTTTAGCATTTTATCAGTGATACTATATGGTGGATAATTTTCCATTTTGTGCCTCCATTTTTTCTTATTATTTTATAATAAGAAAAAAGTAAGTACAAAAAGTAAATACGTCTTCCATTTTACTTTTCATTCTTACTTTTTATCTCTTTATTCTTGCTAAGCAAGTTATGGTGCAGATGGCCGGAATCGAACCGGCACGGTTTATTCAACCGCAGGATTTTAAGTCCTGTGCGTCTGCCAGTTCCGCCACATCTGCATTTTACTGGCATTTGTCTTACGACGAATTTAATTATAATATGGAAATATGAGGTTTGTCAATACTTTTTATAAAAAAAATTAAAAAAGTGTAACGTATAATTATATAAAATATTACAAATAATATTTACAAAAAAGAAAAAATATTATAGAATAATACAAACGTATGTTTATAAACTGAAACAGATGTTATAGATTAAATTTTGTAGAAAGTAAGAATATACCAAAAACTGTAAAAAAACCGCATAGAATGCAAAAGTAGTAGTAAAAAAATTTTAAAAGAAGTAGTATTTTTTAATAATTCCGCCATAGCGGATAGATTCTGTGTTTAAATGAAATAAAATATATCTAAGCTTTGGTGAGGAGTAATGCGTATAGAAATTTTATTAAAACAAGTCAGACAAGAAAAAAATATAACTTTAAATAGATTATCTGAAAAAAGTGGTGTATCGACAACACATATAAATGACATAGAAAACAATATAAAAAGTCCTAGTTTATTTGTAATGGTTAGGTTATCAAAGGCTTTAGATATAGAAATTACGGAGTTATATAAAGTACAATGGTAGAACATGAATTAAAAGACAAGTTGAAAAATGAATTAGAAAATACTATAAAAAAATATGGAATAGATTATAAAAAAAATTATAAAATTTGTAAAATGTTATCTATTGAAAATGACAAAAAATATAATAATAAATCACTTCAAAATTATTATTTACATAGTATAATAACTTTAACTGAATATATGAAAGCAAACAAAGAAAATCCTAGTGAAATTAAATGGAATAGGTATGCAATAAAAAAAGGCTGTTTATCAAGTAAAACCATCGGGTATATGTATGAAGATGGTTTTAATAGTTTATGCAGGCAAATAAGAAAAGCAATTAATAAAAATTTCTTCTTTTAAAATTAAGAAGAAATTTTTATTATTTTTTTGTTATGTATAGACTTTTAAATAAATATAATTTAAAATAAAGGCATGTAATAATATTAATAATAAGAGAGGAAGAAAATGATTATAGAAAGAATAATATTTAATGTTATAGCCTTTGCATTGTTTGTAATTATATTCTTAAAAATGATTTATAAAAATGATACTAATTACACATATATATTAGCCGTGCAAGCTACTCGGAATTGCAATAGGGTTTATTGGTCTTATATTTAGAATAAATTTACCTATGTTTATAATAATATTTACATATATAATAGCTATATTAATACCATTAGCAATAGTAATATTTGAAAGAAAGGGAATATATCTTTCAGAAATTATAGCATTTAATATGGCAAATATATATTTGAAAAATGGAGAAACTCAAAAAGCAAAACAATTATTAATAAATAAATTAGAAAAATATCCACATAGCTACTACTTACATAAAAAATTAGCAGAAATTTGTGAACAATTAGGAGAAATAGAAATTGCGATAGATGAATATATAAAAGCAAGTGATATAAATAAAGAAGATTATAATTTAACAATGCAAGTAGCAAAATTAATTAGTACAACTGATAGAAAAAATGAAGCAATACGAATATTAAATGACTTGCTAAAAACAAAGCCAGACTGTTATGAAGCATCTTGCTTACTTGGAGATATACTATATGACCAAGAGAATTATAAAGAAGCAATAAATGTATATATGGCAGCTCTTGCATATCACCCTGAACAATATGACTTATATTATAATATAGGAATGATGTTTACAAGGTTAAACGATTTCCAAAGTGCAAAAGAATATTATGATAAAGCGGCAAAACTAAACTCATTATTATATAGAGCAAAGTTTGACTTGGCGCAAATTTCTTTATTGTATAATGAAATAGAAGAAGCAGAAAAATACCTTGAAGAATGTATTAATGACGAAGAACTATCAGATGAAGTATATTATTACTTAGCCTACATTTGTATGATGAAACGTGATAAAGAAAAAACTATACAATATTTAAACATAGCAGTTGAGGAAAACGAAGAATTATATAAAAGAGCATGTAAAGAAGATATATTTAGGCCAATTATAAGCAAAATAAATAAACCAACTAATACCGCAAAACATAGAAACAAAAACAAAATAACAGTAAAGGAACTTGCAACAATGAAACATTTAAGAAAAACAAACGAAGTTATAGCTAACTTAAGCAAAAGAGATATAAGCACAATACAAGAACTAAAAAGAAAACAAATGGAAAAAGAAAGAGAATAAAAAAGAAAGAAGGAAATAAAATGACAATAATTCAAGCATTAATATTAGGAGTAATCCAAGGCTTAACAGAGCTTTTACCAATATCAAGTTCAGCACATTTAACCATAATACCATGGATGTTTGGTTGGACTAATTCAGATATATTCAAAATGAGCTTTGAAGGCTTCGATGTAGCACTACATTTTGGAACACTTTTAGCAATTGTTATATTTTTCTTTAAAGATTGGCTAAAGCTAATAGAAGGAGGATATAAACAAGTTTTAAAAAAAGAAAAAACATTTGAAGGAAAAATGTTTTGGTATTTAGTAGCAGCAACAATTCCAGGTGGAATAATTGGTTTAATATTAGATAAATTTGCAGGAAATGTACTTGAAACACCAATAATTATCGCTATTGCATTAATTGTAATGGGAATTATTTTATACATAGTAGATAAAAAATCGAAATCAAATATAAAATATGAAAATATGACATTTAAACAAACATTTTTAATAGGTTTTTCACAATGTTTGGCATTCATTCCAGGGGTTTCAAGATCAGGAATAACAATGACTACAGGAAGACTTATGGGAATAGAAAGAGAATCAGTAGCAAAATATTCTTTTCTTTTATCAACACCAATTGTATTTGCAGCAACAGTATTAAAATTTAAAGATTTTGTATTTAATATACCATTTTTCATTGGAGTATTTGCAAGTTTTTTAATAGGAATTTTTGTAATTAAATTCTTACTTGAATACCTAAAAAAAGGAAGCTTCAAAGTTTTCGCAATATACAGAGTAATTTTTGGAATAATAATTATAGCAAAATGCATATTAGGATAAAATGAAAAAACAAGAAAAATTTTTCTTGTTTTTTTATTTTGAAGAATTAACACATATGTTAAAAACAACACTTTAAAATTAATGTCGAATTTTGTAAAAATATAAAAGATACAAATATTACAATTATTTAACATTTACTTTACAACTATATTAAAAACCTTGACTTTTCGCCCAAAAACGATATTATTATAGCATAATATATTATTGTGCTATAAATATGACAATATATATTATTAAATAAAAAATTAAGTATTTTTTTATCAAAAAAAGTAAAAAATAATAATGTATTTATCTAATTTTAAAATTAGATAGTTCTCAAAAAATAAAATAACAAAGGAGATAAAATGTCAAGTTGCTTAGGTTTATATATACAAAATAATTTAATAAAATATGCAAAAGTAACTAAAGAACGTGATAACTTAAAGGTTGAAGCTTTTGGAGTAAAATTTTATGACAATATAAATGAAGCAATTCATCAAATTGTTTCTGAAACATATAGCTATAAAACACCAATTAGTACAAATCTATCAGAAGAAAGTTATAATTACTTCTATATGTTTAGTTTACTTAACAAAAATGACCTAAAAAAATCAATTGACACAGAATTTGATTCTTTTTGTTATGAAAAAGGCTATAATAGAAATACATTAGAAACTAGATATGCATTAGTACCAGACATACAAGATAAACAAAAAATAAAGGTTATTCATATATCTAGCAATAAAATTGAAGTTAACCAAAAAATGCAAGAACTAGAGGGAAATACATTAAGCACTATTTCGCCACTTCCAATAGCAATAACAAACATAGCAGATATAAAAGAAAAAGAAAATGCAATTATTTTAAATATAGAAGAAAAAACAACAGTTACTACAATAATAGACCAAAAAATATACAATGTAGATAAAATAGAACAAGGTGCAGAAACTATATTAAATAGTATAAGCCAAAAAGAAAATTCATATTCAAAAGCATATGAAATATGTAAAAATACAACTATATATACAATGGAAGGTAAAGACTTAATACAAGAAGAAAACTTATATTTAGAAGATATAATGCCAACATTATATAATATAGTTCAATCTGTAAGAAATATAGTAGATAATTCAATAGAAAAAATATCTAAAATATATATTACAGGAACAGGCTCAATGATAAATAATGTAGATTTATACTTCCAAGAATATTTTCCAGAATGCAAATGCGAAATATTAAAACCATATTTTATACCTGAAACAGTAAAAATAAATATGAAAGATTATATTGAAGTAAATTCAGCAATAGCATTAGGAATGCAAGGCTTAGGATATGGAATAAAAACACTTAACTTTAAAAAGCCATCATTAACAGATAAACTACCTGATTGGATGAAAATAGAAATAGGTGGTAAAAAAGAAGATGGCAAAAAAAGTAAAAAAATAAATTTAGGTAAAATGAACCTTTCATTTGACTTAAAAGGAGAATTTGATAATATTGAAAAATGGCTTGTAAGAAGTTTATCAGCAATATTAGCATTTGTAATAATATATAGTGGGTTCGCACTATTTTTAAAAGGTCAAACAGATAAAAAACTAAAAGAAGTAGCAGATGTTACTGGGCACACTATAGAGCAAATAAATTTAGTAGAAAAAGACATAGAAGCTGTAAATAATAAAACAACTAAGTATGAAGAAGTTTTAAGAAATTTAGAAGAATATAAAAATGAAAGTAGTGAAAACAGAAAAATAAAAGATTCAATTCCAAATTTCCTAACAGCATTAATGACAATGCCACAAGGTGTAACAATAACTTCAATTACAAATACAACAGATTATACAATAAGAATAGAAGCTCAATCAAAAGAATATTCTCAATTAGGTTATCTAATTGGAAATTTAAAAACAAAAAATATACTATATAATGTTACTTCATCTTCAGGGGTAAAACAAAATGATATTATAAAAGTAGTTATAGAGGGAAGCTTATTCCCAGAATAAAATTTAAAAAGAGGAAAAAATATGAGAAAAATACTATTGTCGATAATAATTGTATTACTACTTGTTATAACATATTTTTCTTTGTTCAAAGGAATAGAAATAGGAAATTTAAAAATATCTAGCATAAAGCAAATAGATGAAAATAGTAAATTACTAGATGAAAAAATTACAGAAGCTAATAATAAGATAGATATAGACTATCCTAAAAAAAGAGAAGACTTAAAGCAAGCAAACGATAAAATGAGAGAGGCAGAAGAAAGATATGTGGCTGAAACAAACGCAAGTAGTGATAAAGAATTAGAAGCTGCTTTAGAAATAGAAAGTTTTGACATAGAAAAATTATGGACCAAACTTGGAAATTATGCTAGAGCAGAAGAAGTTAATTTAAAACTTGTTCTAAATAGGAGTTCTTCAGGAAGTACAGATACAAAAGATTTATCATTTACAGTAAATGGTAGCTATGTGGGAATAACAAACTTTATTTATGATATAGAAGATGATGATCAACTAAAATTTAGAATATACAACTATAAAATGCTTCCATATCAAAATGGAATACTACAAGCAACATTTATAGTTAAAGATGTAAGAATAACATCTTCATCATTAAATGAATCATTGCCAAGTTCTAGCGGGGTAAATACAACAACTGAAGGGCAAAATACAGATACTCAAAGTACAACTAAGCATTAAAAAATATAAAGGAGTAAAACCAATATGGTTAAATCAGTCTTAAAAGAAATTATAATTACATTAGTACTATGTATAGCCATTTTATTAATACTAGGTATTATATTTTATGATTATAATCCATTATCAAAAATAGTACCAAATAAAGTGGCATATGAAACACCAGAAGAAGTAAAAAATGAAATAGAAGAAAGTGAAGTAAAAGATGTTCTTGAAGGTGGAATAAATATAGTATATAGTATTGATGGTTTAGATTTAAATATAGATAAAAAGAACAATAGTTATGTTCCAGGAAAAGTAGACCCATTTGCTGAAGTTTCAGAAGAGCCAGTAACAAATACAAATGGAAAACCTAATTCAGGAAATGTAACTACAAATACTAATAAGAATCCAGATTCAACAGGTAAATTCTTAAATAATACTGGAAGAAAATAATTAATTTAGGTTATATTTATAAAATAAATATATACAAAAGAATAATTTAAGTAAGGAGGAATTAATACTATGAAACAACAAAAAGGTATTACTTTAATAGCACTAGTAATTACAATTGTAGTTTTAATAATCTTAGCAGGAGTTGCAATATCATTAACTTTATCAGATAACGGTATATTTAACAATGCAAGAAAAGCTAGAGATATGTATTCAAATGCAGCAGGAGCAGAAGGAAACATGATTAACGAAGTTGACCAATTTATGGCAAATGAATTAAAAAATGAAGCAGAATAATTAAAAATGTATTTTAATAATATTATTAAAACTAAATATAAGGTTATCTAAAGATGTATTTAGGTAACCTTTATTTATAATATAGGTGAATGATGGAAACAATAATTTTTTATGCACTAATTTTTATAATAGGAACCTTATTTGGAAGTTTTTCAACACTTGCAGTATACAGGTTACCACTACATAAAGATATAACTCATGAACGTTCATTTTGCACAAAGTGTAATCATAAACTGAAATTTTGGGATATGCTCCCAATATTAAGTTATATATTTTTAGGGGGGAAATGTAGATATTGCAAAGAAAAAATTAGAATAAGATATTTATTATTAGAAATATTTACAGGAATAGTATTTCTACTATTTGCCATGTCTTTAAATATTAATTTAGTATATATAGAAATAAGTAAATTTATATACTTGATATTTGGAATATTATATATTGCAGGTTTAATAATAATAGCAGGAATAGATAAAGAAAATAGGAAGATATCAAAAGGGGTACTTACATATGAAATAGTAGTAGTATCAATATATATGATTTATCTATATATAGTAGAAAAGGCTAATATATATAGATATGTTATATATTTATTTGCGATACTTATTTTATTATTAATAGATACAGTAAAATTAAGAAAGTTAAAAGTAGATAGTTATTTAGTACAAATTATTATATTATGCATAATACAAGCTACATTTACATACAACTATGGTTTTGTAATAACAACTGTAATGGTACTATTTACAATTGCAATAGAAATAGTAATAAGAAAAATATTAAAAAAAGACAAACAATACTTAGAAAAATTACCAATAGCATATTATTTATGTAGTACAAACATAATAGCAATAATAGTTATAAATATGCTAGCATTTAGAATATAAATTATTTAAAATAATTGTAGGGGTCGCAGCCATCGGAGACCCGCACTTCGAAGAAATGACTGAAATGAATAATGAATGATGAATAGTGAATAATGAATAATACAAAACTCTTCGAGTTTTGAGGAGGGAAAAATGCGAAATATAAAATCAAATAGGGGTGCAACAATAACAGATGTTGTAACGGGTGTGTTAATATTAATACTATTTACAGGAATTTTAACAACAAGTTTTTACAATATATATAAGCATAATGTTTTAATAAAATATAATTCACAAGCAGTAGACTATACAATAAAAATATTAGAATATACAGATAGAATAAAATATGAAGAAGTTACAAATGAATTAAACAATATAATAAAAGAAAAATTTAGTATTAAGGATAATTTTAATACAAAATTAGAAGTAGAAAATTATAATAAAGAAGATGAACAAAAAGAGGATATTATTAAAATTGTTAAAGTAACAGTAAATTATAAAATAGCAGAGGAAGAACATAACTATTCAGTACAAAAGTTGAAAATAAAAGAAAGGTAAGGATAAAAACGTGAAATCAGAAAAAGGTATTACTTTAACTTATTTAATTATATATGTTGTTTTATTAATATTAGTAGTTAGTACTTTATCAATAGTAAGTACACATTTTTACTCTAATACAAAATATTTAATGGATAATGGAAAATATGTTTCACAGTTTGATAAATTCAATATGTACTTTATAGAAGATGTTAAAAATAATAAAGAAACATATAGTGTAGATGAAAATAAAATAGTATTTGAAGATGGAACAATATATACGTATTCAGAAAAATCTATATATAGAAATAAAGTAGAATTATGTCGAAACATAGAAAATTGCGTATTTTCTAAACTAGAAGAAACAGATGATAATAATTTTACTAAGAAAATAATAAATGTAAAATTATCAATAGCAGGAGAAAATAAATTTGAAACAGAGATAAACTACATATTGAAGTATTGGTAATATGTAATTTCTGGTAAAAGTCGAAAATTATATAAATCTAATAAAAAATATAGTATAATTAATATATAGTGGTGGCTATTTGCCATTTATTATGAACAAAAGAGGAGGAATAAATATGGCATCAAAACAACCAATAGGAATAGAACTAGCAAAAAGAAATTTGATAACAGAAAAAGATATAGAAAGAGCATTAGATTACAAAAAAAATCATCCAAACAAAAAACTAGGAGATATAATTAATATACTAAATATATGTGACTCAGAAGAACTTATTAAAGCAATTGGAGAAATATTAGAAGAAAAAGCAATTTTATTAAAAACATCAGATATAAAAATAGACATACAAGATTATATATCTTTAGATATAATGAAAAGAAATAAAGCAATACCATTTGATGAAGAATCAGGACGTGTAAAAGTATGCTTTGCAGATACTTCAAATAGAAGAGCAATAGAAACAATACGATTATTACTATTAAATAAAGGCTTGATAATGGACAAATATATTACATTTGAGACAAATATAGAAAAAATACTAACAGAAATAGAAGGGTTAGCATCTGAAACAATTAATCCAAATGGAGATATAACAGGTTTAGTAGATAGTATAATAAAAACAGCGATGGAAAAAAGAGCAAGTGATATCCACTTTGAACCAATGCAAGATAAACTAAGAATAAGATACAGAATAGATGGACAATTAGTTACAGCAATAATGTTAGATAACGATAAACAAACACAAATAATAGGAAGACTAAAAGCAATATCTAATATGCACCAAGAAAAGCAAGAAGCACAAGATGGTAGAATTCTAATGTATCCAGAATACAACATACGTGTTTCTTCACAAAAAAATGTATATGGAGAAAAATTTGTTTTAAGGTTACTAAAGAAAAATACAGGAATAAAGAAAATATATGATTTAGGGTTTCCTAAAGATGAAAAACTTGTAAAGCAAAGTTTTGATAAAAGAAATAGTATAACAATAATAGCAGCACCAACAGGAGCTGGTAAAACAACCACATTATATAGTATTATAGATTTCTTAAATAGGCCAGAAATAAATATAACAACAATAGAAGACCCAGTAGAAATAAGAATAGACGGACTAAACCAAATAGAAATTGATTCAAAAACATCATTTTCAGATTCACTAAGAACAGTATTAAGGCAAGACCCAGACATAGTACTAGTAGGAGAAATAAGAGACAAAGAAACAGCAGAAATAGCAATGCAAGCTGGTCAAACAGGGCACTATGTATTATCAACAATACATACCATCGATAGCATAGAAGTAATTACAAGGCTTAGAAAAATGGGAATATCAAATTACGACATTTCAAGTACACTAGCATCAACAGTTTCACAAAGACTTGTTAGAAAAGTATGCCCACACTGTAAAATAGAAAGAGAATTTACAGATGAAGAAAAACAAATAATGAACGAATTAGCAGAAAAATATAATATAAAATTAGACTTTAAAGACAAGAAAACCTTTGACACACCAGGATGTGAACATTGTAATCATACAGGCTATTATGATAGAATTGCAGTATTTGAAGTATTACCAATAGACGATAAAATAAGAGAGCTAATAGTAAATAACGCTTCTAGCATGGAAATAAGAAATGAAGCATTAAAAGGAGAATATAAACCTTTATTAGTAGATGGATTATATAAAGTATTAGAAGGAATGACAACATTAAAAGAACTAAACAATCAACTAGTAATTTATTAGAATTGTAGGGGTTACAGCCGTCGCAGACCCGTGCTTCGAAGGAATTACCCTAAAAAATAATAAAGTTAGATTTACACCAACGGGTCGCTTGATAAGGTGGCGACCTCTACAAAATATAATAAAATAAAAAAGGAGAAAAGAAACAAATGATAAACATTGATGAAGTATTGAAAAAAGCAAAAGAATTAGATGCATCAGATGTACACTTAGTATGTGGTTTAAAGCCAATGATTAGAATTTCAAGAGAATTAAAACCAATAGAAGAAATGGATATATTAGAAGAAGATAATATGTACGAAATATATGATTATTTTGTAAGAGGAAACTTAGATAAAGATGCTGTATTTAGAGAAACAAAAAAATTGGATACCTCTTATGAATTTGAAGACATTCGTTTAAGGGTAAATATATCATATTCAAATGAGATACCTACATGTACATTAAGACTTATAAAAAGTACTTTACCAAAATATGAAGAATTAGGAGTTCCAGATATAGTAAGAAGAATGACATATCAACCACAAGGGTTAATGTTAGTTACAGGAAAAACAAACTCAGGAAAAACAACAACACTTAATGCATTAATAAATGATATAAATGAAACTCAAAACAAAAAAATACTAACATTAGAAAGCCCAGTTGAATATAAGCACACATCAAAAAAATCAATGATAGTACAAAAAGAAATAGGAAGAGGTAGAGATTGCTTGTGTTATAGTGATGGTGTTAAAAACTCACTAAGAGAAGACTGTGATATTATAGTAGTAGGAGAGATACGTGACAGAGAAACAATGGATGCAGCAATAGATACAGCAGAATCAGGACATTTAGTAATAGGAACACTTCACACAAAATCATGTGCAGAAACATTAGATAGATTGATAAACTTTTATGACATATCAGACCAATCACAAATAAAATACTTAATGTCAACTTTATTAAAACTAGTAATTTCACAAAGGCTATTAAAAGGTAAAGATGGAAAACTAGTATTAGTTCCAGAAGTAATGGTAGTAGATAACATAGTTTCTGGTATAATAAGAAAAGAAAAAATAAGTGTTTCAGAGATAGAAGATGCAATTCAAAGTAATTCAGAAAAAGGAAGTATAGGTTTAATAAATTCCCTTGCAAAATTATTTGTAGATGATAAAATTACACTAGAACAAGCAAAATCACAAATAGAAGAAAAGAATTTGGAAATACTAAATAGAACAATAATGCAATTAAAAATAAAAAAAGGAAATAGCAATATTTAAATTGGAGGAAATAAACTATGCCAGAGTATGTATATAGGGCAGTAACTAAAAATGGTTTAATAGTAAAAAATAAAGTTGAAGAAGCTAGTAAACAGGCATTAATAAAAAAGCTAAAAGGCAATGAATTAATGCCTATTCAAATTGTACAAGTTGGCTATATAGGTAAAATTGGTAAAAGCCAGAAAAAGCAAAAAAAGAATGTTACCAATATTGATGATATAATGAAAACAGCAAATACTACTAACATTTTCAACAAAAACCAAGCAAAGCAAATATCAACAATTGAAAAAATAAACTTGGCACTAGCAGCAACAGAAAAAATAACACCAAGAGATTTAGTTATATTTACACAAAACTTTTATTTACTAAAAAAAGCAAACTTCAATAATATACATGCATTAAGCACAATAATACAAAGTACAGAGAATCTTTCATTTAAAGGAATATTAGAAGATATTTTAGCAGGAGTTCAAGCAGGAGACTATATGTATACAACAATGGAATACTATTCAAATGTATTTCCATATATATATATAAATATGATAAAAGTTGGAGAACTTTCAGGTTCACTTGAAAATTCACTTCAGCAAGCAGTAAAATATCTAGATGACTCAGCAGATATAACAAAAAAAGTAAAAAAAATATTAATACCAAATATTTTACAATTTGCATTTATATTATTAGCATTAGTAGTAGGAACACTAGTAGCGGTTCCTTCAATACAAGGAATATATGACCAAGTAGGAAGTACAGATAAGATTAATCCAATAACAATATGGTTCTTTAACTTTTTAAAAGGGTTTATGGTATATTGGTATATACCAGTAACAATAATTGTAGCAGTTGTAGCAACAGTACTATTTTATATAAATACACCTAAAGGAAAATATAACTTCCATTATTTTAAATACACAATGCCTATATTTGGAAAATTAATATTTAGTTTAGATTTTTCAAGATTTTTAAAAGCAATGCTATTAAACCTAAATAATGGAATGAGAATTCAAGATGCACTAGATGTTAGCAAAAACGTAGTAAATAATTACGTATTTCTATCAATGGTAGAAACATCAATAAATAATATTTTAATAGGACAATCATGGATAGACCCATTTGAAAAATCAGGTCTATGTTCATCAATGATAACAGAAATGCTAAAGATAGGTATGCAAACAGATTTACCAGAAATGATGGAAAAATTAGTGCAATACATGGAAATAGATATAGATAATATATTAGATAAGATAATGAAAGTATTGCCACAACTAGTATACTCAATAGTAGGAATAGTACTGATATTCTTTGTGTTAGTAGTACTTGTACCAATACTAGAAGTATATATGGGTAACTTCATGTTCTCAGCAGCAGGAATATAATGTGTTTCGTTTTGTTGTATGGGTCGCCACCTTCGGCGACCTGCACTTCGAAGAAATTACAAAAAAATAAATTATATTTAAGCAATTTCGTTGAAGATTCGGGCAATTACTAATTGCCCCTACATTAAAATTTTTTACTACTGAACTGTAATAAATAATTTGAATAATCATAAAAAAAGGCCTTTTTTACTAGAAAAAGGACTTTTTTTATGGTATAATTATATTAGATATGAGTTTTAAAGGAGGAAATAATATGTTTGAAGGCAAATATAGTAAAATATTAACTATTGGGTTAGTAATAGGAATTGTAGTAATAATAGGAATTATAGGATTCTTCACATTTGATTATATAAGAAATTCAAAAATAAAAGATGATGCTTCAGAGGCAGTAGGAAAATTTGAAGGAAATGTAGAAAATAAAGAAAAACCAGAAACTAATGTAATAGATGATGTAACTTTAAATATTCAAATAGAAAATATAATAACAGTTCCAGATGGAAGCTCAAATAATGGAGAAAAAATGTATAAAGGTTTTCCACAAGTAGGAACAATACAAATACCAAAAATAAATTTAGAATATCCAATATTAAAAGATGCAAGTAAAAAAGCAATAGAAGTATCTGTTGCAGTAAATAGTGGTCCAGGTCTAAATAAAGTAGGAAATACAATAATAATAGGACACAATTATAGAAATGGAACATTCTTCTCAAACAACAAAAACTTATCAGAAGGAGATAAAATATATATTACAGATGAATTAGGTCAAAAAGTAGAATATACAATATACAATATATTCACAACTGGACCAGAAGATTCAGACTATATGGATAGAGATACTGGGGGGAAAAGAGAGGTAACTTTAGTAACATGCACAGACGACACAAAAAGTAGACTGATAATCTGTGCAAAAGCAGACTAAAAGTTAATATATACAAACACACAAGGTTACTCTACTAATTATAAATACTACTATTTTTATTTTTTAAGAATAGTGCTTATATACAAATTTATTCAAAATCGAAAGGAGTATGTAATGAATAAAGGAAGAAAATTTTTTTCAATATTATTAACAATTACAATAGTAATAACAATTGGTTTAATCAGCTTTTTAGCATATAAATACATTTCAAATTACATACTTACAAAAGAAGCATCAGATATAGTTGATGAATTTGAAAATAGTGTAATTACAGTAGCAATAGATGATGAAAATAATACAGTTAATGGAGAAACACAGGCGCCAACAAATTCAAATACTTCAGAAAACAAAACTTCATCAAAAATAAAACATAAAGGATATGATGTAATAGGAAGTATACAAATACCAAAAACAAAAGTAAAATATCCTATTGTAAATTCAGCAGAGCCAGCAGCTATGGATACAGCAATAGTAATGCTATATGGACCAGGACTGAATGAAGAAGGAAACACAGTAATAGTAGGTCATAATTACAGAAATGGTGGATTTTTTGGTAACAATAAAAAACTACAAAATGGTGATAAAATATATATAACAGATAGTAAACGGAAACAAAGTTGAATACACTATTTATAACAAATATACCACAACAGATTCAGACTTTAGTTATGCAACAAGAAATACAGAAGGAAAAAGAGAAATATCATTATCTACATGTACTTCAAACAGTTCTACAAGGCTTATTATATGGGCTAAAGAAAACTTAAAAAATAATTAAAATGTAAACTAAATATAATTATACGGAAATAAGGCTATCGGCCTTTTTCTTTATAGAAAAATTACCATAAAATTTTTAAAAAAATATTGGAAAATGTTTTGACTTTTGCCAAAATTTGTAGTATAATATAAATGGTAGTTGAAAAAGAGAATCGAAACCTTTCTTAACTTAACTAATAAAAATTTAGCAGTGAAAGGAGTGTCTTACATGTTCAATGTAGGTGATAAAATAGTATACCCAATGCATGGTGCAGGTACAATAGATGCAATAGAAGAAAAGGATATTTTAGGTCAAACACAAGCCTATTATATTATAAAAATGCCAGGTGAAGTAAAAGTAATGGTACCAACAACCAAAGCGGAAGAAATTGGAGTTAGAAATATAATTAGTAAAGAAAATGCAGGAAAAGTATTACAAATTTTAGAAGAAAACGAAACAGAAATGTCTAATAATTGGAATAAAAGATACAGAGATAATATGGAAAAAATGAAAAGTGGCGACATTTACGAAGTAGCAGATGTAGTAAGAAACTTAAGCTTCAAACAAAAAGAAAAAGGTTTATCTACAGGCGAAAAGAAGATGCTTAATAATGCTAAACAAATATTAGTAAGTGAGCTAGTTTTAGCAGAACATGCTTCACAAGAAGATGTTGAAAACTTAGTAGAAAACAAAATAACAATGTCATTCCAAGAATTTAAAGCACCAAGTCAAGAAGCTGAAATAGGAAAAGATATAGTTAAGAAATTTATTCCATTTGATGGAACAACAAATTTATAAAAATAAACAATACATAAGACGACTTAAAGAAAGTCGTCTTTTATATTTATAAAAAAGTACGTTATTTTAAGTTATAGAGTAGCGTAAAGTGAGTAATATATTTTATTTTTGTAATGAAGACTTAGGTAGCCATTCTAAGGCAGTTGAATACCTGTTAACTTGAAGGGCGAAATAGAAAAAATAAAATATATTACTCACTGGGAACGAAGAATTTAACAGATAGCTTTGACTAATTAAGAAGGATTTATGTATATTGTGTCGAATAATATAAATATAAAATAGAAAGGTAGATAAGGTTAATGCGATATAGTGATGAATTAATAGATGAAATCCGAAATAGAAATGACATAGTAGATGTAATATCACAATATGTAGTATTAAAAAGAAGTGGTAGAAACTTTTTTGGATTGTGTCCTTTCCATAAAGAAAAATCACCTTCTTTTTCTGTATCGCCAGATAAGCAAATATTTCATTGTTTTGGTTGCGGAGTTGGAGGAAATGTATTTCATTTTGTAAGCAAGATAGAAAATATAAGTTTCAGAGAAGCATTAGAAACACTTGCCGAAAAAGCAGGAGTAGAACTTCCAACAATAGATTCAGATGAAGACAATAAACTTTTACAACTAAAATCAAAAGTATATGAAATAAATAAATGTGCAGCAGAGTTTTACCATGGAAACTTATATAAACCAAATGCAAAGCCAGCTCAAGAATATGTTAAAAAAAGAAAAATGGATAACACCACATTAAAAAATTTCATGATAGGTTATTCAAACAATAGCTACAATGAGCTATATAATATGCTTAAAGAAAAAGGTTTTACAGAAGAAGAAATATTAGCTTCAAGTTTAGTTAATAAAACTAAAGAAGGAAAATTCATAGACCGTTTTCGTGGAAGATTAATGTTTCCAATTCAAGATGTTAGAAATAGAGTAATAGCTTTTGGAGGAAGAGTATTAGATGATAGTAAACCTAAATATATAAACTCTCCAGAAAATATTGTATATAGTAAAGGAAGACATCTATTTGGGCTAAATGTTGCAAAAAAATACGAAACAAAAATGAAAAAAATTATAATTGTAGAAGGCTATATGGATGCAATATCACTTCATCAAAGAGGAATACACAATGTAGTTGCATCACTTGGAACTGCAATGACAGATGCACAAGGGCACTTACTTAGAAACAATAGTGAACAAGTAGTTATTGGCTATGACTCAGATGGAGCTGGACAAGCAGCAACAATGAGAGGTTTAGAAATACTTCAAAGCATGGGATGTGATATTAGAATTCTGCAAATAGAAGGAGCAAAGGACCCAGATGAATTTGTAGTAAAATATGGCCCAGAAAGGTTTTTAAAACAAGTAGATAACGCCATTTCACTAGTTGAATATAAAGTAAAAGTTCTAAAAGGTAATTTGAATTTAGAACAACCAAATGACAAAATAAAATTCTTAAAAGAAATTGCAAACGTGGTATCAAAAATAGACAATAGCATAGAAAAAGAAGTATATGCAGACAAAATATCAAAAGAATATAAAGTGTCTAAAGAAGCAATTTATGCAGAAATAAACAAATTAGATAAAAATAATAATAAAGGAAGCAAAATATTAGAAAAATCTAAACCAAGAGCAGAAGGAAAAAAAGAAGTTGTAACTAATGAACAAGTAGATAAAAGGGAAAAATTAGCTATATACTTGCTAATTAATTATCCAAATGAAAGTTATCAAACAATTAGAAAAAACATAGACATTAATGACTTTGGAAGTGAAAAAAATAGAAATATTGTTAAAAAACTGTATGAAGAATTAGAAAAAGGAAACAGTAATATTAATAATGTTTTAGATTGGTTTGAAGATGAAGAAACAATTAATTATATTTCTTGGATTTTAGCATATGATTTTGAGATAACAGAAGTTAATAAATGTATAACAGACTTAATAAATATATACTCAAAACAAAATTTAATAAATCAAAGAAATGAAATAATAAAAGCATTAGATAGGGAAGACTTAAGCAAAGAAGAAAGTGAGCAATTAGGAAACATGTTAAATGAAATAATAATTAAGCTTGCTAAAATGAAATAGGAGGGGTTATTTGTGAAAAAAAATGAAACTTCAGAAGAAATAATAGAAGGAAAAACAAATAATAAAAAGAAAATTACAAAAACTGAAAATACAGTAGGTGCTAAATCTGTAAAAAATAACAAAGAGCAAGAAAAAAATCTTACAGGCGAAGAAACAGAAAAAAATGTAAGTAAAAAAGAAGAAAATAAAGAAGAAACACAAATACAAGAAACTGTAAATAAAATAGTAGAAAAATCAAAAGAAGGAAAAATGACAATAGGAGAACTAGCAACAGAATTAGAAGATACAAATCCTGAACAATTAGATAAAGTTTTCGACGCTTTTGAAGAAATAGGAGTAGACTTATTACAAGATGAACTAGATGAGCCAGATATAGATGACCTTAAAGAAGTAGAAGATATAAAATTAGAAGAAATAGACTTAAATGCAGGAATAGATGGAGTAAATGTAGATGACCCAGTAAGAATGTATTTAAGAGAAATAGGAAAAATCCCACTACTTAGTTATGAAGAAGAGCTAGAGCTTGCACAAAAAGTTCTAGAAGGTGATGAATATGCAAAACAAAAGCTTGCAGAATCTAACTTAAGATTAGTAGTAAGTATAGCTAAGAAATATGTTGGTAGAGGAATGCTATTTTTAGATTTAATTCAAGAAGGAAATATGGGGTTAATAAAAGCAGTAGAAAAATTTGACTATACAAAAGGTTTCAAATTTAGTACTTATGCTACATGGTGGATACGTCAAGCAATAACAAGAGCTATTGCAGACCAAGCAAGAACTATAAGGGTACCAGTACACATGGTAGAAACAATAAATAAATTAATAAGAACTTCAAGGCACTTATTACAACAATTAGGTAGAGAGCCAACCCAAGAAGAAATAGCAAAAGAAATGGAAATACCAGTAGAAAAGGTAGCAGAGATACAAAAAATAGCACAAGACCCAGTATCATTAGAAACTCCAATAGGAGAAGAAGATGATAGTCACCTAGGAGACTTTATTCAAGACGACGACAGCCCAGCACCACAAGATTCAGCAGCATATACACTTCTAAAAGAACAACTAGAAGAAGTAATGGGAACATTAACACAAAGAGAGGCAAAAGTATTAAAATTAAGATTTGGACTAGAAGATGGAAAAGCACGTACTTTAGAAGAAGTAGGGAAAGAATTCATGGTAACTCGTGAGAGAATAAGACAAATAGAAGCAAAAGCCCTAAGAAAACTAAGACACCCATCACGTTCTAAAAAATTGAGAGATTATATGAACTAAAGAAACGCATTGGAGACATTCTCCAATGCGTTTTTTTTATTATTCTTTTTTAGATTTTTTACCATCTTTAACTACTTCAGTAATAGCACCTAAGCTACCTAAAGCAGTTGTTGCATCAAATGGAATAAATACTTTATTAGCATCACCATTTGCTACTTCTTTTAATGCTTCTAAAGATTTCAATTGTACTAACTTATCGTTAGGGTTTGCTTTCATCATTGCATCATATACCATATGTATTTCTTCTGCTTTAGCTTCAGCAACCTTCTTAATAGCTTCAGCCTCACCAGTAGCTCTTCTTATTTTAGCTTCTTTGTCAGCTTCTGCTTCTAATATAGCAGCTTCTTTTTTACCTTCAGCAAGAGTAATTGCAGATTGTCTTTCACCCTCAGCTTGAAGAATTAAAGCTCTTTTATTTCTTTCAGCATTCATTTGTTTTTCCATTGCATCTCTAATATCAGCTGGTGGAGTAATGTCTTTTATTTCAACTCTATCAATTTTACATCCCCATTGATCAGTAGCTTCATCAAGTATTACTCTTAATTTATCATTAATAGCATCTCTTGAACTAAAAGTTTCATCTAAGTCCATTTTACCAACAATATCACGAATTGTAGTAATAGCTAGGTATTCAATACCTTTCTTTAAACTTTGAATTTCATAAACTGCCTTTGCAGGATCTGTAATTTTATAGAAAACTACAGTATCTATTGTAATAGTAACATTATCTTTAGTAATAACACCTTGTGGTGGTATATCCATAGTTTGTTGTTTTAAACTTACAACACTACGAACATGGTCAATAAATGGAATAATTATTGTAAGACCAGCATCAGCTATTTTATGAAATTTACCAAGTCTTTCAATAATATAAACTTCAGATTGTTTAACAACCTTGATTGTTTTAAATGCAATTAAAAGTATAATAGCAAGTAAAATAATTAAAACTATAAATCCTTCCATTAAAATATCCTCCTTTTTTGTTTTAGAAGTCAGATGTCAGAGGTTAAAATACCTCTTTAAATTCCTGACATTTATTTAATAGAAGTTGGAGACTAGAGTTAAAGGTTGGAATATAGGGTAATTTCTATGAAGTATTAACCCTAATATCTAACTTCCAACTTCTAACCTCTAACATCTATATAATAACTAATTTGTAATTTTTGAATTAACAACAATAGGTTCAACTACTGCTTTAACTCCATCTATTCTAACAACATTAATTTCTGTACCTTTTTCTATAATAGTATCATCTTCAGTTTTTGCAGACCATACTTCATTAGCAATTTTAATTTGTCCAACTCCAAATGTATTATTAATATCTTGAATTACAAAACCTTTTTTACCAATTATAGAATATGCATTAGTTTCAAGTTTCTTATCTTTTCTAGTAAATCTATCTACAAGAGGCTTTGTTAAAAATAATAATATTACAGAAGAAACTAAAAATACAATAGCTTGAAGTAATATATTATCAGGACAAAACAAACTAAAAAACATAGTGATAAGTGCACCCACACCAAACCAAAATACGAAAAAGCCGTACAGTTGCCATTTCAATTACGAAGCACACTCCAGCAATTATAAGCCATACATACCACATAATAAACCTCCTCATATAAATTACTCACAATATAAGTATAGCATAAATTTGGAAAAAAAGAAATAGATTAACAAAAAATATATGATTAGTTATATATAAAAATTGTATGAATAAGTTTACGCTTTTGTTGACCAATAAAATAAATCTTGTTTAATGTAAAAATATTTATAAATATAGAAAAACGAGAGCAAAGCTCTCGTTTAAATGTGACCATGTTGTGACTCATACCTAAGAAAATTTTCAATACCCTTTACCTTTTCAGCGTACTTAGCCTTATCATCAGCGGCCTCAAGCATTGCATCCATATCATGTGTATGGGAAATAACAGGAGGATTACCCAAAATCGGAATAACGCATTCTAAAGGCAAAGTTTCTTCTTTTTCATATCTGTAGCAAAGGTATGGTAAGTACTCATCAAACAAACGGCCCTCTTCAGGAGTTAAAACAGTAAATATTGCATTTCTCTCGCTTTCAGTTACAATGTTCTTGTTGTCGCTCATAATTTAATCTCCTTTTCTGTATAAAAAAGTTTATGGATATTTAAATTATAACATAAATTAACATAAAAATCAAATTTTCTCTTTAAAAATATAAAAATTTATGTTAAAATAGGTAAGTATATAAAGAAGGAGAGAAAGAAATGAAAAAAGTAGCATTTTACACACTAGGTTGCAAAGTAAATCAATATGAAACAAATGCAATGATAGAGCAATTTATAAAAAAGGGATATGAAATAGTAAATTTTGAAGAAAAGGCAGATATATATATCATAAACACTTGTACAGTAACAAATATGGCAGATAGAAAATCAAGGCAAATGCTAAGAAGAGTAAAAGAAATAAATAGTGAAGCCATAGTAGTAGCATGTGGTTGCTATGCACAAGTAGCGAAGGAAGAGTTAGAGAAAATACCTGAAATAGACTTAATATATGGAACTAACGAGAAAAACAAAATAGCTGACTACATAGAAAATTTCCCATTAGGGACGTTTCCAAATGGGAAATCTGTCACTTTTGGGAATATAAACAATTCTAAAGTTACAGACGTAATGTACCAAAAAGAATTTCTAGACTTTGGTACAACACTATACACTGAAAAAACAAGAGCTGTTATAAAAGTTCAAGATGGATGTGATAGATTTTGCAGTTATTGTATAATTCCATATGCAAGAGGTCATGTAAGAAGTAGAAAGGTAGAAAGTGTTATAGAAGAAATAAAAGAAATAGCAAAAGAAGGAATAAAAGAAGTAGTTATAACAGGAATACATGTAGCTTCTTATGGAAAAGATTTTAAAGAAGATATAAAACTAATTGATTTACTAGAAAAAGTAAATGAAATAGAAGGAATAGAAAGAATACGTTTAGGTTCAATAGAGCCAACAATAATAACAGAACAATTTTTAGAAAGACTAACAAAACTAGAAAAAATATGTGACCATTTCCACCTATCACTTCAAAGTGGATGTGATGAAACTCTAAAAAGAATGAATAGAAGATATACAACAGAAGAATTTAGAAAAAGTACAAAACTTCTAAAAAATGCATATCCAAATGTAGCACTAACAACTGACATAATAGTAGGTTTCCCAGGAGAAACAGATGAAGAATTTGAAAAAACATATAATTTCTTAAAAGAAATAGACTTCTACAAAATGCATATATTCAAATATTCACAAAGAAAAGGAACAAAAGCAGCTGTAATGCCAAATCAAATAGATGGTAATATAAAAGAACAAAGAAGTAGAAGATTAATAGAACTATCTGACGAAAATGAAAAAAGACATAATGAAAAATATATAGGTAAAAAAGTAAAAGTTTTATTTGAAGAAAAAGAAGGCGAGTATATAAAAGGCCATACTACTAATTATATGGTTGTAAAAGTACCATATAGAGAAATAGAAAATATAATAGAGAAAGTTAAAATTGAAAAAATAGAGAATTTAGAATTAATAGGAAAATACCAAAAAGCAAAGTCAATATAGAACTTTGCTTTTTGATGGTGACAATGGGACGGGGTTTTTGTCACTAAACTTTAAACTTATTTTTAGATGAGAAGAGAATCAAACCGTAGAAAAAGGTAGTGACAAAAACCCCGTCCCATTGTCACCATTGTCAGAACTAATAGGAAATTTTGAATGCTGATATATAAATAGAATGGTCTAGTGATTTAAACACTAGACCATTTATTATAAATATGTTTTCCTTTAACTCCTTTAAGCATATCAATGAAATTCAATAATGCATAATAGAGTGAAGAATCAACATTTATAATTTTGTCCTTATGTAATGAAAATATATCTAACAAAGAATAAATATTATAAATGTTTTCCTCTAATGAATCCATTAGAGGCTTTTTGGGGTTTAATTATAAAGCCTCATTAAGCAGTTGTATAATTCAGGTTGCCGTCCCTGCAAATTCAAACCGTCAAAGCTATCAATGCATAACTCAAATATTTCGATAAGAATTTCGCAAGGATTTTTTGTGCTGACGTGAACTAAAATATTTATTTTTTCAGAAGTTACACAGTGCATAAATTCAAATAATTCACGTTCAGAATAACCAGACATTGTTTGCAAAATAAAAAACAAGAATGAGCTTAGAAAATCTTATTCTTGTTTTTTATTTTGAAATAATTAACCAGAAACCTTGATTTTTAAGCCTATATGTAATATAATTTCAAATAATGTTATAAGAGATAATGGGAGGAAATAAAATGGAAAAAGCAAATTTAAAAGATTTATATATAAATTTTTTTGTAGAAAATGGACATGTTCAAATACCATCAGCACCAGTAGTGCCAGAAAATGACCCAAGTGTACTATTTAATACAGCAGGAATGCAACCATTAGTACCATATTTAATGGGACAAAAACATCCACTAGGAACACGTCTTTGCGATTATCAAAAATGTATAAGAACAAATGACTTAGAATCAATAGGAGACAAAACACACCATACATTCTTTGAAATGCTAGGAAACTGGAGTTTAGGAGATTACTTCAAAAAAGAATCTATTACATGGAGTTTTGAATTTTTAACAAAAGTATTAAACATACCAGTAGAAAAACTAGCAGTAACAGTATTTGAAGGAAATGATGAAGTTCCAAGAGATGAAGAATCTGCAAGTGTATGGAAAAGCTTAGGTATTCCAGCAGAAAGAATAAGCTACCTAGATAAAGACAATAACTTCTGGATAGCAGGAGAAGTAGGGCCATGTGGACCAGATACAGAAATATTCTATTGGAGAAGTAATGACCCAGTTCCACAAAAACACGACCCAGAAGATGAAAGATGGGTAGAGATATGGAACAATGTATTTATGCAATATGAAAGACACCAGGATGGAACAGTAACAGAACTTCCACATAAAAACGTAGATACAGGAATGGGAGTAGAAAGAACAGCAGCAATATTAGAAGGTGTAGACGATAACTACTTAACATCAATATGGAAAGATGTAGTAGACAAAATAGAAGAAATGTCAAATACTACATATGAAGAAAATGCAAAAAGCATAAGAATAATAGCAGACCACATACGTACAGCAGTATTTATTTCAGGAGATAACTCAGGAATAAAGCCATCAAACACAGACCAAGGCTATATATTAAGAAGATTAACAAGAAGAATGATACGCCACGCTAAAAAAATAGGAATAGACCTAGAAAGTGGTTTCGAAAGAACTTTAGCATTAATGATAATAGAAAAATATGGTAAATATTATGATGAACTAGAAAAAAATAAAGAAGTAATACTAGATGTTCTAACAAATGAATTAAAGAAGTTTAATAGAACACTAGAAAAAGGTTTAAGAGAATTTGAAAAGATAGTAGCTAACTTACAAGAACCAAAATTAAATAAAGACTTAGCCTTCAAATTATATGATACATATGGTTTCCCACTAGAACTAACAGTAGAACTAGCAGAAGAAAAAGGAATAACAGTAGATAAAGTTGGCTTTGAACAAAAATTTAAAGAGCACCAAGAAAAATCAAGAGCAGGTTCAGAGCAAAGATTTAAAGGCGGTTTAGCAGGAGATGGAGAAGTAGAAACAAAATACCATACAGCAACTCACCTTCTAAATGCAGCACTAAAAGAAGTAATAAGCAAAGATGTACATCAAAGAGGTTCAAACATAACAGTAGAAAGAATGAGATTCGACTTTAACTGTGACCACAAGTTAACAGATGAAGAAAAACAAAAAGTAGAAGACCTAGTAAATGAATGGATAAAACAAGAAATACCAGTAACAGTAGAAGAAATGAGCAAACAACAAGCAATAGACTCAGGAGCAGAGTGTATGTTCATAGAAAAATATCCAGATATGGTTACAGTATACAGCATAGGAAATGTTTCAAAAGAACTATGCGGAGGGCCACACGTACAAAACACAAAAGAGCTAGGTCACTTCAAAATCAAAAAAGAAGAAGCAAGCTCAGCAGGCGTAAGACGTATAAAGGCAATATTGGGGGAATAAAATGGAAGATTGTATTTTTTGTAAAATAATAAAAGGAGAAATTCCTTCAAATAAGGTATACGAAGATGATGAAATTTTAGCATTTCACGACATAAACCCAGCAGCACCAATACACATACTAGTTATACCTAAAAAGCATATATCAATGCTAACAGATTTAAAAGAAGAAGACGAAAGATTAATTGGAAAAATATATACTACTATAAACAAAATAGCCGAAAAAGAAGGTTTCAAAGAAGCAGGTTACAGAGTAATAGCAAACTGCGGAAAAGATTCAGGGCAAGAAGTAATGCATATACATTTTCATATTTTAGGTGGAAAAGTATTAGGCGATAAAATAGTAGACTAAATTATAAGAAAAAGATAATTAAATAAAAATGAAACAACACAAGTCGATTAAGAAACAATATGTGTTGTTTTTTATTTGTATATATAGTAAAAAACATTAAATTGTTAAAAAATGTATATCAATATTGAAAATATAAATAAAATGTGCTATATTAAGAATGTAATAATAATATAACTATAAATTCTCTAAAGCAAATGTTAGGAGGAAAAGCTATGAAAAGTGAAACTCAAGAGATGATCGCTAGACTAAGAGATAATCATGAAAAGAATATGAGAAATTACGAAAAGCAAGCACAAAAAGCAGAAGAAAGAATTAGTAAGCAGGAAAAATTAGCAACAGAGAATTTTGGAGAGGCAGTGGAACTAAGAAGAAAGCATCTAAAGGCTAAGTAATTTAAAAACTACCCCAAAAGAACCTGATCCTTTTGGGGTAGTTTTTATTGTTCTTGAAGAGTAATTTCTATTTCTTTCTCACTACCATTCCTATTAATCTTAATTTTCATACTATCACCAATAGCATGCTTATTCTTAATTTCATTCAATTCATTCATAGTCTTAATAGATGTTCCATCGGCTTCTATTATAACATCTCCAATTTTAAGTCCAGCTTTTTCAGCAGCTGAAAATTCTTCTATACTTGTTATATAAATACCAACTACTAAGTTATTAGCTTTAGCAAGTTCTTCAGATAAATCTCTTCCCCCAATACCTATATAAGGTCTCTTAACTTTTTTATACTCTATAAGTTGTTCATAAATAGGTTTTGCACTATTTATAGGAATAGCAAACCCCATACCTTCAATACCTGTTCCTGAAAGTTTTAAAGTATTAATTCCAATAACTTGACCTTTGCTATTAACTAATGCTCCACCACTGTTACCAGCATTTATAGCAGCATCTGTTTGAATCAATGTATAAGTTCTTCCATCTGCTGAAACTTCTCTATTAACAGCGCTTATAGTTCCAGAAGAGATACTACTTTGCATTCCTAGCGGATTACCTGCAGCCATTGAAAATTCACCAACTTGAACACTGTCAGAATCACCAAGTTCAGCGGCAGTTAAACCAGTTTTATCTATTTTAATAACAGCTAAATCTGTTTGTTCATCAGTTCCTATAATAGTTGCATCATAAGGTGTTTTATCATTAAATAGGTAGACTACAACTTTACTAGCATCACCTACTGTATAATAAGAAGATGAAGAACTAGAACTTACAATATGGTTATTTGTTAAAATATACCCATCTTCAGATATAATAATTCCTGATCCTTCACCAGTAGTAGTAGAAGTACCTCTACTAAAAATAGAATTAACAGGAAATTCAACTGTAATACCTACAACAGAAGGTAGTATTTTAGCTGCTACACCAACACCAGTTTCAGAATACTCTTTTAAAGAAACTAAATCTGTATTAATTCCTGTGTAAGTATTAGAAGAATTGCTATTAATATTAGAATAACTACCATTACTTCCAATAATAGCTTTTCTAATACCAGGAACTCCAAAGCAAGTACCAATAACTAAAATGCCTCCTAGCACCCCAGAAAGAAATGGAGCAAAAACAGTTTTTGCAAAACCACTATTACTTTGTTTTTTACTTTTTACAGTAAATTCAGATACAGGTTTATAATTAGATTTAGTATTAGAACTACTAAAAGAACTTGTTTCTTTAGGTTTAGTAGTATTATTAACTTCTTCTATCTTTTCTCCTTCAATAAAATTTTTATTCTCATCCATAAAATTACTTCTCCTTTCGAACATATCTTTATTATTTTATACATATTTTATCATATATTACAATAAAATTGTGAAAATTGTGTGACAATTTTGTTGATTTTATAAAAACATACATATATAATTATGTCATAAAAAGTAAGAATAAAATTTTCTAAGCTCATTCTTCGCTGAGAAAATCTAATTCTTCCATAACTATCTTCTAAGGAAACTCATCTACCTACGTGGATCACTTTCCAAAGAATATAGAAAGAAAGGAAATGTGAAAAATGAAAAAAGAAAAAGGAATGACTCATATAACACTTGTTATCTGGATATTAATTATAATTGTTATAGGATATTTAAGTATGAATTTTATATTAAAAGAAACACGGAAAAGGGAAAGTAGAAAACCTAAAAACAGATATGTTATTAGTTCAAGGAAGAATAAAAGTAATTGAACAAGAGAACGAAATGAACAAAGAAGAAAACCCATTAAAAGGTTTAAAAGTTTCAGAAAATTTAGAAGATGAAAAAATAAAAAGCCTAATAGAAAATAAACTAATAAATGCCGAAGACGAAAACTTTGATAAATATTATATAATAAATTCAGAAACATTAAACGAACTAAAATTACAAGATAACCTAAAAGGAGAATATTACATAGTAAATTACAAAACTTATGAAATAATATACTCAAAAGGAATTGAAATAGAAAACGAAATGCACTATACATTAACTGAAATTTTAGAGCATACAGAGAAATAGAGGTAAAAATTGAAAGAAAAAGAATTACAAAGATTAATGGAATTAAAACAAATAGAAGAAAACTTACATTCACAAGGAATAGAATACATATGTGGAATAGATGAAGCAGGGCGTGGACCTTTAGCAGGGCCAGTAGTAGTTGCAGCAGCAATAATGCCAAAGGATTCAATGATAGAGGGAGTAAATGACTCTAAAAAAGTATCAGAGAAAAAAAGAGAATTACTATATGAAAAAATAACTCAAGAAGCAATAGCATGGGGAGTAGGAATAATAGACCAAAAAGAGATAGATAGAATAAACATACTAAATGCAACAAAAGAAGGTGTAACAGAAGCTGTAAAAGCATTAAGTGTAAAACCAGATAGAATAATAGTAGATGCACTAAATGGAATAGATACGCTTCGGAATACCATACACATCAATAATAAAAGGAGATGCAAAATGCTATTCAATAGCAGCAGCTTCAATAATAGCAAAGGTAACAAGAGATAGAATAATGCGTCAATGGGATGAAATATATCCTATGTATGGATTTGAAAAACACAAAGGTTATGGAACAAAAGCACACATAGAAGCAATAAAAGAATACGGTTTATGCCCATTACATAGATTAAGTTTCACTAAAAATATTCACTAAAAGGGACGTCCTTTTTTTGAAAAAAATTACTAAAAGGGACACTCTTTCGTAGTTATAAAATTAGAAGTAGTAATAAAATAAAAAATTGTGAGCAGCTTAAAAGTTCTTCCTACAAAAGCGGAATTTTAAGGATGATAGCCTCATTTTTAAAAACACCATATTGTACAGGGATAGGACAAGTTACTTCATCAATATATCAATTCATAACAGTAAATAAAATGTTTAATAGAAGATTTATAATAGACAATGAAGGAATTATTAAAAATAGATAAAAAATAATGGAGCAATAGAGGAACATATGAAAAAATATAATAAAATAGTAGCTAAAGAATTAAATAGAATACTTCCATATCATTTATTAGGCGTAGTTTTACATTCAGTAGTAATATATATGGCATTTAAAATACCTAATATTATAGGCAATATATTAGATATGCTAATGCAAGAAACTATAAATAAAAGTCAAATAATAAGTCAAGCATATTTATTAATATTTTACAGTAGCTTTGTATTCATACCACGAACATTATATAGAATTCTATATTTTACTGTTTCAAGGGCGTCAGATACATATTTAAGAAAGCAAGTAGTAAAACACTTACAAAAAGTAAAACCAGAGTATTTTGAAAAAGAAAATAAAGGGGCGTTTTTAGCATATTTATCAAAAGAAATAGTATCAATAGACAAAGCATTAGGAAATTTTTGGTTTTGGCTTACAAAAATGTTTGTAACACCAATTATGGGAATTATTTTAATATGGGGTGAGCTTAATAAAGAACTTGCAATATATTTAATACCAGCCTTTCCAATAGCAATTATAACTATGTATATTTACTACAAAAAATTAAAAGAAAAAATTGAAATATCAAGAAAACAATATGTACAATTATCAAGAAATATTGAACAAAACACAGAAGGTTTTCTATTAGTAAAATCTTATAATAGGCAAAATGAACAAATAGAAGAATTTAAGCAAATAAATGATAAAATATATAAAGCAGACTATGAAATAGGCGTAGCAAAAAATAAAATTAGTAGTGTTATAAACTTTCTATGGGCATATTGCTATGTTGCAGGTTTTGGAATAGGAATTATATACATATTAAATGATGCAGTTTCAGTAGGTGGAATTGTAGCATTTATAGGTTATATTGGGCAAATATTAGGAGATTTTGTATCAGCTATTCAAAGCTTTTTAACTAAAATGCCATATTTTGCTCAAGCCATTAATCGTTTTAATTATTTTTTAAATTTAGAGGAACTTAATAAGGAAGGTAAACAATTAGAAAAAATAGATAAAATAGAAATAAAACACTTATTTTACTGGTATGATAATAGTGAAAGTCTAAGCCTTAAAGATATAAATATGACAATAAGAAAAGGTGAAAAAATTGGAATAATAGGAGAAGTAGGAAGCGGAAAAACTACACTTATGAATATATTATGTGGCTTTTATGAAATACCAAATGAAATGATTTATATAAATGATGAAGACATTAATACATATCAAAGAAACACCATTTTTGAAAAATATAATTATGGGATCCAGTCCAATATTATATTAGATGATACAATAAAAGCTAATATCGATATAAAAGAGGACTTGAAAAACGATGAACTAGAAACTATAATACAAAATGCTGAGTTAAAAGAAGATATAGAAAAAATGGAAAATAGGGAAAATACTTTTGTTGGAGAAAAAGGTATAAAACTATCAGGAGGTCAAAAACAAAGAATTTCAATTGCAAGAAATTTAGGTAAAATTAGAGATATTAATATATTTGATGATACACTTTCAGCATTAGATACTAAAACAGAAAAAAAGATAATGAATCAATTAATAAAAGAAGTTGGAAATAACACGCTAATAGTAGTATCAAATAAAATATCTAGTGTAAAACAATTAGATAAAATATACATATTACTAGATGGAGAGATACAAGACTATGGAACACACGAAGAATTAGTACAAAAAAACGAATTTTATAAAGAACTAGATTACCTTGAAAGAAAGGAAGAAACAGATGAAATCTATTCTAAAGAAAAATGCTAAAATACTAATTTTAGTAGGAATTTCTATAATTATAGCTAATATTTTAAGTGCATCACACCCATTAGTTATGAAAGAAATATTAGATATTGATATAACAGCAAAAGAAGCTTTAATAAAATTGTTTATAACATATTTTATTATTCATATTATTCTTGTTATTGCAAAAAATACAAGAAATAGCATTATAAATAGGGCAATGTCAAAAATACTAAAGGACCTAAGAGAAAAGTTATTCTGCCATGTTATGAAATGGGACATGTCAACATACCAAAAATACAATTCATCAGAAATTTATACTAGGCTAACAGCAGATATAGATAATGTATCATCATTATTTTTAGGAACAATGCAAGTTGTATTAGTAGATGTTATATATATTATAACAATGGTAATTTTTATGTTTTTGGCAGATATAAAATTAGCAGTAATTGGAAGTATTGCAATTATCCTAAATGCAATAGTTTCATACATATTTACACATAAAGTAGCCATTTGTAACAAAATAATATTAGATAAAAGAGATAATGAAAACAGACAATTTTCTGAAATGTATAATAAAAATAAATTAACTTTTTTATTTGGACTGCAAAAAAAGAATGAAAACAAAATATGTAATACTCTAGATGAAGAATTGGTATATAGAAAAAAATATATTTTTGATGAAAGTTTTATATATCCACTTGCTATAACAATACAAGCAATAGCTATTTATTTGATTTTAGTTTACGTATTTAATATTAATATTGGAGTTTCATTAGGAAGTATTTATCTTGTAATAAATTATATACAAAATTGTAGAGCACCATTAAATGAAATATTCACAGAACTAGAAGGAATACAAGCTTCTACTATGTCATTAAAAAGAATTAATAAATTACTAAAAGAACAAGGAAAAGAAGAAATAGAAGAAGGAGAAGTAGTAGAGAATTTAAAAGGTGATATTGAATTTGAAAATGTATGTATGCAATATGAAGAAAATAAAGTATTGCAAGGAATATCATTTATTATAAAAGAAGGAAATAAAGTAACAATTGCAGGAAAAACAGGAGTAGGAAAAACAACACTTGCAAATATATTAATGAGGTTATACCCTATAAAGAGTGGAAGAATTCTAATAGGAGGAAAAAATATCCAAAAAATAAGAATACAAGACATAAGAAAAAACATTTCCTATATTTCACAAACGCCATATATATTAAATGATACGCTAAAAAATAATATAATATTAGGAGATAAAACAATAACAGAGGAGCAAATAAGAATTGTAGCAAATGAAATAGGTTTTGAAAAAGTTTTAAACAAATTTCCAAAAGGTTTAGAAGAAAAAATAGAAAAAAATAAATTATCATATGGACAGCTTCAAATGATAGCATTCCTAAGAGCAATATTGCATAAAGCAAACATATACATATTTGATGAGCCAACTTCAAACATAGACTTAAAAACAGAAGATAGAATTCAAAAACTAATAGATAGAATAACTAAAGAAAGTACAGTAATAATAATAGCACATAGAAAATCAACTATAGAAAATTCTGACAAAATAATATATTTGAAAGATGGACAAGTAGATATGATAGTGAATAAAGAAAAAGTAGCCAATATGTATTAAAATGGCTCGCATTAATAATGAAGAAAAGGAAAAACAAAATGTACTACATATATATGTTAAGATGTGAAGATAACTCAATTTATACAGGAATAGCAAAAGACTTAGAACATAGGCTAAACGAGCATTTTACTAAAGACGAAAAATGTGCAAAATATACAAAATCTCATAAAGCTAAAAAGTTAGAAATCGCATGGCAAACCGAGAATAAGTCTTTAGCATCTAAATTAGAATATGCAATAAAGAAGTTAGATAAAAATAAAAAGGAAAAATTAATAAGTGAACCTAATTTATTAGGAGAATTTTGGAAAGATAAGATAGATGAAAACAAATATTATAAGATATAATAATAAAGCTTTGGAAAAAGAAAGTATGTAAGAGTTCTTTCTTTTTTTATATTGTTATGCTAAAATAAGAGTAATATTAACTAAAAGGAGAAAAACTTATGCAAGATAATAGCCAAAAGTATTGGAATGATGAATATTGGAAATATGTTATAAATAATAATAAAGCCGATTTTATAAAAGAAAGTTGGTTAGAAAAATTTATAGCTGAAATAAACAAAGTTGAAAGTAAAACTGCAATAGATTTAGGATGTGGAATAGGGCAAGATACAAAATGGCTATTAGATAAAGGGTTTGATGTAGTATCTTGTGATTTTTCAGATAGAGCATTAAATAAATTAAAAGAAATAATACCTAATAGTAAAACAATGCAAATTGATATAAAAGAAAAATTACCTTTTGAAGATAACTCAATTGGTTTAATCAATGCAAATTTATCAATTCATTATTTTAGTATGGAGAATACGATAAAAATATTCAATGAAATAAGAAGAGTATTAAAGCCAAATGGATTATTTGTTGGAAGAGTTAATTCAGATAAAAATGAAGGATATATACAAGAGAATACTAAAGAAATCGAAAAAAACTTTTATTATGAGGATGGAAGATATCGCAGATTATTTAACAAAGAACAGTTTGATACTTTAACTAAAGACTGGAATGTTATTGTGTTAAATGAAGATGTAACAATTAGATTAGGTAGAAAAAAGGCATTATGGGAATTTATATTGCAAAAATAATTGAACTAAATATACGAGAAAGGTGAGAAAAATAAAAAATGGAACAACTAAAAATAGAATATAAATTTACTTTAGAAGATTTTGAAACAATAGAAAATATAGAACATTCATATTTCCCGAACGAAAATATAAGTCCAGCAAAAGAATGTTTAAAATGGTATGAAAAAAACAATTTGAGTTGTATTGGAGTAAGAAATTCTAATAACCAAATAATAGCAAGTATAAGTATATTACCTCTTAAAAAAGAAGTATTTTATGATATATACGAAAACAAAATGAATGAAGCAGATGTGAAATATGAGCAAATAGAAGAATATAAAGATAATAATTCATATTACATATATCTATCATCAATATCAATTGATAAAAAATATAGAAATAACTATAAAGTAATAACAACTTTATTAAAGGGTTCAATAAATTTATTTAATATGCTAGAAAAAACAAATATAAAAATAGAAAAAGTAATGGCAGATGCAAGTACAATACATGGAGAAAAAATATGCAAAAAACTATTAAAAATGAATTATATAACAAATACAAGCCACAATTCTAAAATATATTGTGAAGATGGAGAAGACTTTATAAATGAAATGAAAAAGTTAGATTGTAGATATGGAAAATAAAGAGGTAAAACAAATGAATATTTTAGAAATAATAGAAAAAAAGAGAGATAATAAGAAATTAAATAAAGAAGAAATAGAATACTTTATAAAAGGCTACACAAATGGTGAAATAGCCGACTATCAGGCAGCAGCACTAATAATGGCAGTCTATATTAATGGAATGGATGAAGAAGAAATCACAAATATGACTTTAGCAATGGCATATTCAGGAGAAGTGTTAGATTTATCAGAATTAGGAACAGTAGTAGATAAACATTCAAGTGGAGGAGTAGGAGATAAAATAACTTTAATATTAATGCCAATAATGGCAGCCTTGGGCGTAAATATTGCAAAAATGTCAGGAAGAAGTTTAGGTTTTACAGGTGGAACAGCAGATAAACTAGAAGCAATACCAGGGTATAATATAAACTTGTCAATAGAAGAATTTAAAGAAAATGTTAAGAAAATAGGAATAAGTTTAATTACTCAAACAGGAAATTTAGCACCAGCCGATAAAAAAATATATGCTTTAAGAGATTCTATTTCATGTACAAGTAGCATACCACTAATAGCTTCAAGTATAATGAGCAAAAAAATAGCAGCAGGAGCAAATAAAATAGTATTAGATGTAACGTGTGGAAACGGGGCATTTATGAAAAATATAATTGATGCTAAAGAACTAGCAATACAAATGAATAAAATAGGAAAATTAGCAAACAAAGAAACAATATGTGTAATAACAAATATGAATGAACCATTAGGATATGCAATAGGAAATAACTTAGAAATAATAGAAGCAGTAAATTCATTAAAAGGTCAGATGCCAAAAGATGTAGAAGAAGTAGTATTAGAATTAGGAGCCTATATGCTAAAACTAGCAGGTAAGGGAGAAAATATAGAAGAAAACAAAAATAAAATCAAAGACACAATAAAAACAGGTAAAGCTTTCCATAAATTTGCAGAACTTGTGGAAAATCAAGGTGGAGATATAACATATATAGAAAATACAGAGAAATTTTCAAAAGCAAAATATGAGATAGAAATATTTAGCAGTAAAGAAGGATATATAAAAGGAATAAACGCAGAAGAAATAGGAAAACTAGCCTCTTACCTAGGAGCTGGAAGAACAAAGAAAGAAGACAAAATAGACTACACAGCAGGAATAATACTTAACAAAAAAGTAGGGGATAACGTAAAAACAAACGAAAAATTAGCAACACTATATACAAATAAAGAAAATTATGAGGAAGCAAAAGAAGAGTTAGAAAGAATTATAAAAATATCAAATGAAGCAGTAGAAAAAGAAAAAACAATATTAGAAATAATAAAATAATAGAACAGTAGATTGGTAGATTGGTAGATTGGGGACGGTTCCTAATCGGAAACAAGATAGAGAAAAATAACAAGTAACAAACAAAAATAATCTGGATAGATTAGGAACTGTCCCCAATCGGAAGCCAATAGTAGAGATTTAATCTTGTTAAATACGAAAAGGAAATAGAAAGTAAGAGCAAGCAAAGCAAGAATGCTCAATCATTTAATTAAAAGTATCAAAATAGAAAATTCAGAAGTGACAATTGATGCCGAAAACTTTAACTGGAAAGAAAAAGTAACCGATGATGAGCTCATTGAAATGTTTGAATTAAAAGAATAAAAAATGTGAAACCCTCACCTGTAATTCAAGTGAGGGATTATTATGTAAAAAAGTAAAGAAAACTAGTTCCATTTTAAAAGTCCTTATGATAAAATATAAAAAAATAAAGCGAAGGAAGAAGAAAAATGTCAATTATTGAAGTAAAAGATTTAGAAAAAGTATATAAAACAAGTGATAAAGAAAGTGGAATAATAGGCTATGTAAAACACTTATTTCATCCTAAATACAAAGAATTTAAGGCAGTAAAAAAAGTAAACTTTAATATAGAAGAAGGAGAACTTGTAGGTTATATTGGGGAAAATGGAGCAGGGAAATCTACAACAATAAAAATATTAACAGGTCTTTTAACTCCAACTTCAGGTAAAGTTATAGTAAATGGAAAAGTTCCATATGAAAATAGAATAGAAAATAACAAACAAATAGGAGCAGTATTCGGACAAAAAACACAGTTATGGTGGGACTTACCAGTAATAGAATCATTTAGGCTAATTAAAAAAATGTATAAAATACCAGAAAACGAATACAGAAAAAACTTAAAAAAATTCTCAAATTTATTAGAACTAGATGAACTACTAAATAAACCTGTAAAAAACTTAAGTCTAGGTCAAAAAATGAGATGTGAAATAGCAGCAACCTTCTTACACAACCCTAAAATAGTATATTTAGATGAGCCAACAATAGGTTTAGATGTATTAGTAAAAGAAAGAATAAGAAAATTCATAAAAGATATAAATAAAGAAAAAAATACAACAGTAATACTAACAACACATGACCTAAAAGATATAGAAGAAGTATGTGACAGAATTATTCTAATAGATAAAGGAAGCATCATATATGATGGCGAAAAGCAAGCCTTTAAAGATACATATGGAAAACAAGTATTAGCGCAAATAACAATAAAAAACAAAAATACATTAATAACAAATGAAACAATAGAAGATGAATTCGAAGTAATAGAAGAAACTGAAGACTTCTTAAAAATAAAATTTAATCATGATAAAACAACAATAATGAATGTAGTAAATAGAATTTCAAACTTCTGTGAAATACTAGACATGCACGTACAAGAACAAGGTTTAGAAGAAATATTAAAAGAAATTTATAGAGGAGAAGTAGTATGCTAGGCACATTATTAAAAATAGGAAAAATGGGAATAAAAGAATATTTGCAATATAAATCTGTACTATTCCTATTTACACTTAACAGAATTGTAGAAGTAGTAGTATATATATTTGTATGGTATGCAATATATAATCAAACAGGTCAAATAGAAGGCTTTGCGATAAGCGAAATAGCAACATATTACATATTAGTAGTTACACTAGTGCCAATGTCATTATGGGGAATAAATGAAGATATAGCTTATTCAATTAGAAAAGGTTATATATCAAGGGAATTATTAAATCCAATATCATATTTTACATATTACTTTGGGAAAAATTTAGGGGAAATGGGGTTTGGTTTATTAACAGCGATATGTACATTTATAGTATGCAACATATTTTGGACAGTACTAATGCCTGTAAACATATGGGCATTTATAGGATTTATATGTATTTTATTATTAAATATACCAATATCATATTTCTTGCAAATGATAGTAGGAACTTGTGGTTTTTATACTAATGCTACATGGGGAATGCAAATATTAAGAAAATCAATAATATCAATATTTTCAGGGCTAATAGCACCACTTACAATGTTCCCACTAACTTTTCAAAAAATAGCTAATATATTACCATTTAAAGAATTTTTCTATACACCAATAAATATATATTTAGGAAAAATACAAGGAGTAGAAATTCTATTGATAATAGTAAAACAGCTAATATGGGTATTAATTATGTATGTATTAGCAAAGGTATTTTTTAATAAGGCAGTAAAGAAAATAACAATAAACGGAGGATAAAATGACAAAAATAAAAGATAATATAAGCATATATCTTTCAATGCTAGCATGCTCAATAAAAAGTATGATGGAATATAGGGTAGACTTTATTGTTGGAATAATATCACAATTATTAACCCAAGTAGTAGAACTAATTTTTATATGGATAGTATTTCAAAATACTGAGAGCTTAGCAGGCTGGACATTTGACAAATTACTATTGCTATATGGAATAACAATGTTAACAATAGCCATAGTAGATTTTCTATTTGATAGTATATATGACATAGGACCAAAATACATAAAAGATGGAGACTTTGATAAACTTTTACTAAGGCCAATACACCCATTAATATCAGTAATAGGAGATACAAAAACCTTTACAGCATTTGGATATATGGCAATAAGTTTAATATTAATAATAAGTATGCTAATAAAACTACACATAAATATAACCTTCATACTAATAACTAAAATTATAATATTTGCATTTTCAGGAGCAATTATAATAGGAGCAATAATGATAGCATTTAGTGTAACATCATTTTACACATACAAATCAAACGAAATAATATGGTCAGTATTTAGAATATATACATTTGCACAATACCCAGTCGAAATATACAACAAATTTATACGAATACTAATAACCTTCATATTCCCATTTGTATTTGCAACATACTATCCAACATTGAACTACTTAGAAATGGGAAATGGAGGGCTAATGTACTTATCACCAATAGTAGCAATTATATTTTTAATAATAGCAGTGAAAATTTGGAACTGGGGATTAAATAGGTATAGGAGTACAGGAAATTAAGAGAAATAAAAGAATATACTTGATTTTCATCATAAATTATGTTGATATAAATGAGATAAAAGTAATATACAAAATTAGACTTAATTATTATTAAACTAAAGGAGGATACAACTTATGTGGGAAAAGAAATTTTATACTTTAAGGGTGACAACGCAAACAGAAGAAGGTAAGGTAAATTCAGTTTATGAAAGGTACAGAAAAATAAAATTTCGGTTCAACAAAGAAAAAAGAACTCTTAGGGCAGTTCTAATTGATAGCAAAGGTAACAAAACAATTGTAGAGAAAGTGAATGTAGAATCAGTAGAAAAATATCCATATAAAGGTGCATTTTAATATTAAAAAGGTGGTTTCGAATGAGACCACCTTTTTATAAACAAATATTTATATCATCATTAGTCAAATACCTATTCAAATTCTTAACAGATATACCAGTATTAGCAGATAAAGCCTCTATCGATTCAGGCATTTCATTCTCAGCTAAAAAGTTTTTTAAGTTTAATTGGTCACAATTATCCTTAGGCACGCAATTAGGGCACACATTGTTTGAAGTAGTATAAAAAGCACCACAACGGCTACATTTATTTAATTCCATAACTATATCCTCCTTGAAAATAGAATATCATTTATATTTCGACTTTATTCTATCATATAGAATAGAAAAGAGCAAGTAGTTTTTTTGTTCCCATTCCAATTAGGGACGTTTCCAATTGGGAAATCTGTCACTAATGGGAATTTATTTTTTACTATAAATCCTATATTATAAGTATCTTTTAATCATAGAAAATTTTAATAAATAATAAAAATAAACTAAAAAGTACTTGACAATTTATGAAAAAAGAATATAATAATGATAATCATTATCAAAAAAGACAAAGGTGATAGTTATGAAAAAATATAGTAAACAAAGAGAAGTAATTTTGGAATCCTTAAAAATGAGAAGAGACCATCCAACAGTAGACATGTTATATGAAGACTTAAAATTACAAATGCCAAACATAGGAATTGCAACAATATATAGGAATGTATCAGAACTATGTGCTTGTGGGCAAATAAGAAAAATAAAGTGTGAAGATGGAATATACAGATATGATGGAAATGCAGAAAATCATATACATTTTGAATGTAATAACTGTCATAAAATTTTTGATATAGAGCTAGAAGAGAAAGAAAGCACAAAGATAAAAAAAGAATTACAAAATTTAGCAAACACAATTAATGCAGAATTTGATAAGCAAGAAATAATGTTATCAGGTTTATGTGAAAAATGTAAAAAGCAATAAATGATTAAAAATAAAAATCATATTATTGAAAAATAAAATATAGGAGGTAAAATTATGAAAGCATATGTATGTAAAATATGTGGTTATATTCACTTTGGGGAGGAGCTACCTGAAAAATGTCCACAATGTGGAGCGCCAAAAGAAAAATTTGTATTAAAAGAAGAAACACAAGGAAATAATTACGTAGATGAACACGTAATAGGAGTAGCACAAGGTTTAGATGAAGAAGTAGTAAAAGGATTAAAAGATAACTTCATGGGAGAATGTACAGAAGTAGGAATGTACTTAGCAATGAGCCGTCAAGCAGATAGAGAAGGATACCCAGAAATAGCAGAAGCTTTTAAAAGATATGCTTTTGAAGAAGCAGAACATGCAGCAAAATTTGCAGAACTATTAGGAGAAGTAGTATATCCAGACACAAAGAAAAATGTAATGTTAAGAGCAGAAGCAGAATGTGGAGCATGCATGGGTAAAAAAGAATTAGCAACAAGAGCAAAAGAACTAGGATATGACGCAATACACGATACAGTACACGAAATGTGCAAAGACGAAGCAAGACACGGAAGAGGATTTGAAGGACTATTAAAAAGATATTTCTAAAAATAATGTCGAACTTTATCAAAAAAAAATTATGTTTACAAAAAGCACTAAATGTGATATAAATAGAGTATTCTATTAGCACATTAGTGCTTTTAAATTTTATTTCAAATAATTTAAAAAGAAAATTATAATTAGAACTGTAATGGGATAACTACATGTTATGCCCATAAGAATCAAATTAATTTATTCTTAAATAAAATCAAAATAAAAGGCAAAATATTAATAAAAAAGAAGGGAGGATTGTTTCAAATATAAAAGGACTAATAAGCTACATAGAAAATATAGTATAAAAGGAGAAACTTGTATGCAAGAAAACAAAGAATTATTAAAACCAAAAATAGATGTAGTATTTCATTCTTTATTTAGAGTAGGAAATGAAAATATAACAAAAGCAATTATTTCAGCAGTAACAAAAGAAAAAATAAATAGAATAGATTTAAATAATGATAGACATATATTAGGAAGGTATCCAGAAGAAAAGCTAGGAATACTAGATTTAAGAGCAACGTTAGATGATGGAACGATATGCAATGTAGAAATACAGCTAGCAGATAATAAAGACACAGCAGAAAGATTTTTATATTATTGGAGTAGAATATATAGTAGTCAACTAATAAAAGGAGATGACTATGGAAAAATAAATAAAGTAATAGGAATTATAATAATAGATTATGAATTTGATAAGACAATAAAAATAGAAGATTTAAGTACAATGTGGAAGATAACAGAAGTAAGCAAAGGAGAAGAAATAGAGTTGACAGATGTATTTGAATTATATATAATAGAACTACCAAAAGCAAAGAGAATAATAGAAAAAGATGCAAGTAATAAGTTAGCACAATGGATGTTATTTTTAAATAATCCTAACGAAAAGGAGGTAGCCAATATAATGAATGAGAATAAAGAAATAAAAGAAGCAATGAATGAATTAGAAGAGATGAGTAAAGATGAAGAACTTAGAAGAGTAGCAGAATTAAGAGAAAAGGCTATAAGAGATGAAAAAAATGGTTTAAGACATGCTAGGGAAGATGGATTGAGAGAAGGAATAAAAGAAGGAATAGAGAAAAATAATAAAGAAGTAGCGAAGAAAATGAAAGAAAAACATATACCAATTGAAACAATAGAAGAAATAACAAAATTAACAAAAGAAGAGATAGAAAATTTGTAAACAAAGAAAAAGTAGAAAATTTAGAATTTTTATCAAATGAAAGCAATACTTATAAAAAAGAATTGGAGAAAATAAATATGATATTAGCAATAACACAAAGGTATGAACAAATAGAAGATAAACACTTTAAAGAAAATTTTTATTTAAGCAAGGATTATAAAGATATATTTGAACAATTAGGAATAATACTATTTCCAGTTTCATCAACAACAGGGATAGAAAAAGTAACTGACATATGTGATGGATTAATAGTAACAGGTAGGGCAATAGATATTAATCCTAAATACTATGGAGAAGAAGCAATAGAGGAAACAAATTTATCAAGCGATTATGATGGTGAAGATAAGTTAGACTTAATGCTTATAAATTCATTTCATAAAGTTAACAAGCCAATTTTAGGAATTTGTGCAGGTGTGCAAGTTATAAATGTATGCTTTGGAGGAAGCTTATATCAAGATATCGAAAATCACACGAGTAAAGAAGCAATAACAATTCATCCAATAAATATAGAGAAAGATTCATTTTTAGAAAAAATTTACAACACAAATCAAATAAAAGTAAACTCTTTTCACCATCAAGCAATAAATAAAGTAGCAGAAAACTTTAAAGTTGTAGCAACTAGTGAAGACGGAATAGTAGAAGCAATAGAATACAAAAATATAGTAGGAGTTCAATGGCATCCAGAAAAATCAAGAGATATGGAATTTTTCAGAAAATATATAGAAATATATGTAAAAAAATAATAAATTTTTATATAAAAGGCTTGCATTTGCAAGCTTTTTATGGTATTATAATAAACGTTAAAAAAATACACACATTTTAATGAGTTTAAAAAGTGTGCTTGTACTAAATAAGGGCAAGTCTTTTTAAATGCTTAAGTTAAAGTGGAGGTAAAACAAAAAGGAGGAATAAAAAATGGCAGTAGTTGCAATGAAACAATTACTAGAAGCAGGTGTTCACTTTGGACATCAAACAAGAAGATGGGATCCTAAAATGGCTGAATACATATTCCAAGCAAGAAATGGTATTCACATTATAGATCTACAAAAAACATCTAAAAAATTAGACGAAGCATATAGCTTCATGAGAGAA
>JAAVZD010000050.1 GCA_022791475.1 Clostridia bacterium
ATCACTTTTAAAAATATCTTTATATAAAAATATTTTATTATCTTTCATAAATAAATCTGCATCTAATTTTTGTAAATTTAAAAGTCCATCAGATAATCTATAAAATTCAATATTTTCTTCTTTTTCTTCAAATTCTATATAACAATCATTATTTGAATAATCACATTTAAAAGCTGGATGACCTCCTAATCCAAAATACATATTTTTACTATCTTTATTACATATTTTGTATTTAGTAGTTACAGTATTCTCATTTATTTCATATGATACATAAAGTTCAAACTTAAATGGAAATTTTCCTAAAGTTTCATTATTTGACTTCAATACATATGAATTATCTAATAATTTTTCAAAATCCATATCTCTTGCAAATCCATGTTGTCCCATTTCGTAAATTTTTCCATCAATTTGAGTTTTTCCATTTTTTAATTTTCCTACAATAGGAAACAAAACTGGACTATGTCTATTCCAGAAAGCTTGTCCATTATGTAACTTTTCTTCTCTATTAAAAAGAACTGAAGTAAGTTCTGCTCCTTTTTTTGTTGTTTTAATTTCTAACATTATTTGTTATTCTCCCTAAAATTTCTCATGAATTGTTATTTTATTGATTTATTTAATTCATCTCGCATACGAATTGCTTCTGCTCTAGTTGCTTCCCCATATTTTTCATCTCCAAATTTATCTTTCCATAAATCAGATTTATAAGCACACATTAGACTTCTTGATGCATTTATTATTCCACCAATTCCATTTTTATCAAATCCTAAAGCTATATCTTCTGCTTTCCCTCCGTTGTGCACCATATCCAGGAATTAAAAAGAATGAATTTGGCATAAGTTGTCTTAAATCTCTTAATTGTTTAGGGTGTGTTGCTCCAACTACAGCTGCAACTGAGCTATATCCATTTTCGCCTATTAAATCTTCTCCCCATTCTTTAACTAAATTTCCTACTACTTCATATATAGTCTTTCCATTTTCTAATTTTAAATCTTGAAGTTCACTTGATGATGGATTTGAAGTTTTTACTAATATAAATATTCCTTTATCATATTTTTTACAATCATCTATAAATGGTTTAATTCCATCAATTCCAAAATATGGATTTACTGTTAAAAAATCAACATCATATAAATTATAAGATTTATCCGCTATTTTAGTTTCTCCTAAATATGCTGATGAATATCCACTTGAAGTTGAACCAATATCTCCTCTTTTAGCATCTAAAATTACTATCATACCTTTTTGTTTTGCATAACTACAAGTTTTTCTTAAAAGCTCCATTCCATCTATTCCTAAAGCTTCATAGAATGCTGCTTGTGGTTTTACTGCTGGAATTATATTACATACATTATCAATTACTGTTTTATTATACTCCCAAGTTGCATCACATACACTTTTTATATCAGTTCCATATTTTTCTTTTATACAATTTGGCAGCATATCATATCTTGGATCTAATCCTATTACTGTTGGATTGTCCATTTCTTTTATTTTATTTATTAATCTATCAATTGCATTCATATTTATTTAATTCCTCTACTTTCTCTCAAATACTAATCTTCCACTTACCATTGTGTACTCTACCATACCTGTTAATTTCTTACCAATCCAAGGAGTATTCTTTGATTTTGAAACAATCATTTCTTTTGTATATGTATATTCTTTATTTGGATCAAATATAGTTAAATCAGCAATAGCTCCTTCTCTTACTTCTCCTCTATTTTCTAAATTTAAAAGCTTTGCTGGACTGTAAGACATAAGTCTTACCATATCCATATAATTAATGTAACCTGGTTTTACTAAATTTGTAATAGTAGCAGAAAGTGCTGTTTCAAAACCAATAATGCCATTTGGAGCTCCTGATAATCCTTTTGCTTTTTCATCTTCTGCATGAGGAGCATGGTCTGTTATTATTGCATCTATTGTTCCATCTTTTAAACCTTTAATTATAGCTTTCTTATCTTTTTCTTCTCTTAAAGGAGGATTCATTTTAGCATTTGCTCCTGATTCTAAAACTTCATCTACTGTGAAAGTAAAATAATGAGGACAAGTTTCACAAGTAACATTTACTCCTCTTTCTTTTGCACTTCTTATCATATTTACAGATGTTTCTGTACTTATATGACAAATATGTGTATGTAAATGATTTGTTTCAGCAATTACAATATCACGAGCTGCCATTATTTCTTCTGCTTCTGGTAAAACTCCTTCAACTCCTAATTCTCTAGCTACTTTACCAGCATTTATAGCTCCTTTAGCAACAGATTTTTCTTCACAGTGTTCTGATATAAAACTTCCAATCTCATTTGCTCTTATCATCGCTTCTCTTATCATATTAGCTTTTTCAACTGGCATTCCATCATCAGAAAAACCAATTGCACCTGCCTTTAACTGTTCTTCAAAATCAACTAATTCTTCTCCTTTTTCTCCTTTAGTAACACTTGAAAAAGGAAAAACATTACAAAGATTAACCTCTTTTGCTCTTTTTATTATTTCTGACAAAACAATAGCGCTATCTGGTGTTGGTTTAGTATTTGGCATAGGACAAATAGTAGTAAACCCTCCTGCTACAGCGCTTTTACTTCCTGTTTCAATAGTTTCTTTATGTTCTCCTCCTGGTTCTCTTAAATGGCAATGCATATCAATCATTCCAGG
>JAAVZD010000109.1 GCA_022791475.1 Clostridia bacterium
ACCGGAAAATCTATATAAGAAATTTAAAAAGGACGATTGGAAAGAATCTGATATACTGGAAATTGCAAATGTTCTAAATTGTGAATATATTCAAAAATTAAAAATGAAATAAAAATAGCCTTTTGGTTAGAAAAATGTATTGAAAAATACAAAAAACTAACAAAAAGGTTATTTTTATACTTGACAAACTAACTAAAAGGTTCTATAATATGAATATAAAGTTAGTTAATAACTTTTACAACTTCATAAGTAACAAAGTAGGAGTGCCAAAAACCTACTATAAAAAATACGAAAGGTCTTGATGTCAGACCGATGCAGAAAAATATCATCGTCTTGAATGTTCTGTCATTCCGTAAAAGTCGGAATCTGAATGAGCTTAGAGCGAAACAGAACAAAAAAGAGAAATAGAAAGTAGTCACAGCCTGAACAACTAAACCACTTTCTATTTCAAACGCAACTAAAAACTTTAAAGATTAGTCACTTCTCTGATTATATCACAAGTGACGGAAAGATTAAAGAGGTAAAAACTATGAGAACAACTTACAAAAATTTCAAAATCACATCTACTTTTTTAGGTGACAAGTGCTGGAATGCTGATGAGAAGCAGCAGAACTATAATAACCACATTGTAACAGTGATTAATACAGACTTACACAAGAAGACGGCTTTTGAATTTTGGGGATCAATTATGAATCCTGAAATCAGCACAGAGCAGGAACTTTTATTTGCTTTCTATTGTTTTTTATCAGACGGACAAGTCAGTCGTTACGGTTTTTTAGAATTTTGTTCAGAATTTGGATATGATGAGGACAGCCGGAAAGCGTATAAAATTTTTAAGGCTTGCGAAAAGTCATTGAAAAAAGCGGAAAGAATCGGCATTGATGAAGATATGGCTTGTGAGATTATGAACGATTTATCTGAAAATTATGGATGTTAGGAGGGAAAATCATGATTAATATTGATATGTGGTATGGAGACAGTCACAAGGAAGCGGATAAAATAGACATTACTTTTTATCCGAATGATGGGAAATATAGAGGGAACATATATAAGGATGAAAAAATTGTTGGTGATTATACTTGTAACGATTCTGTAGAACTGGAAAAGAGTTTCCCGCAATTAGTGTTTAATTGGGATTAAAAGAAAGAGAGGTGTACAATATGAAAGAATTTATGTATTGTTTTCAGATTGATAAAATGACAGTTTTTGAAGTTGAGTTTTACACCCTTAGCACAAACAAAACGCCGCATTTTTCCACAAGTGCGGCGCGGTTTATCCGCTCTAAACGTGATTATGATACATGCGGACAGGCACAAGAAAGAGTTTTGCCGAAACATTCAGCAGCTAGAAAATTCTATGATAAATGGGATAAACTACACTTGCACAACCTCATTAAAGAAGAGTATGCGGAAATTGTAGCTGATATTGAGGAATTAAAAGCAAGATATAATTATATTGAGGATGTCCGGGAGTGTTTCGGACGGTCTGCTGGATGCTATAAAACAAGCATTCCTTTTTGTGAGGTTGTGGAACTGTCCAAACAAACGCCTAAAAGAACCAAAAGGATGGCATAAACCACTTGAAATTGTAATTTGAAGGGAGGGAAACTAAAATGTCGAGCAAAGAACGTGCGTTGTGGTATGCGCTGCTATTAAGCATTGTAAAAAATCTTTCTGCTGAGGATTCATTACAGCTTATGGGATTTTAATTGTTACATATTTATAGGCAGTTAGAACGGCTATGGAGAATATAAAGTTATAGCCGTTTTATAGTGCTTACAACGGCAAAATGATCAGATTAACGGAGGAAATTACATGAAAGTAAAAGAGTATAAGATTTTCAAAACAGCAACTAAGACCGCAAAAGAAAATAACCTTGTCTTTAAAGATAAGGAAAATGTATTTGATTTTTCTTTGCTGGATTCTATGGAAACACCACTTTACAACTTTTTGAAAAATAAAATAACGCACAAGACACTTTCTCATGTATAATAAGTTTGCACATCAAACTATACGAAAGAGAGTGATCTTGTACGTCAGACTTATTATACAACGAAAATAATCTAATTGG
>JAAVZD010000005.1 GCA_022791475.1 Clostridia bacterium
TATGTGGTGGTATATTTGTTGCCATACCTACGGCTATACCTGATGAACCATTTACTAAAAGTGCTGGTATTTTTGCTGGTAATACTGTTGGCTCTTGAAGTCTATCATCAAAGTTTGGCATGAAATCTACTGTATTTTTTTCAATATCTGTAAGCATAACTTCTGCCATTTTTGACATTCTAGCTTCTGTGTAACGGTAAGCAGCAGCTCCATCACCATCAATAGAACCAAAATTTCCATGTCCATCAATTAATTGATATCTCATAGAGAAATCTTGTGCAAGTCTTACCATTGCATCATAAACTGAACTATCTCCATGTGGATGATACCTACCTAAAACGTCTCCAACTGTTGTTGCAGATTTTCTATATGGCTTGTCTGGTGTTAATCCATCTTCATGCATTGTATATAAAATTCTTCTATGTACTGGTTTTAAACCATCTCTAACATCTGGAAGTGCACGAGATACTATAACACTCATTGCATAGTCAATATATGCTGTTTTCATCTCTTGCTCAATATCTCTGTTAATAATTTTTCCATCTTTGTCTTGTATTTCTTCCATTTTTATTTTTCCTTCCTTTCGCTTAGAAACACCTTAGTTTCTCCTATGTTTGTATTATATTTTAAATATAAAAAAAAAGCAAGAAAAAACAGCAAAAAAACTTAATTTTCCGTAAGTTTTTTTGCTGTTTTTGGGTATTTTTATTTCTTATATTTCTGTATTATTTTCTTATATTTATTTAAGAAATAAATTTACATTTTTATTTGTACTAATTATATTCTTTTTATATTAATTTTGCTTTATTAAATATATAAAAATCAAAATATGGTAGCTATAATTAATATAACTACCATATTTTAATTTTAAATTAAGCCTTCGTCCATAAAAAATGGACATTTCTTGTTCGAATTATTATCCATATTAAATTCTCCTGGACATATCAAGTCAGAGAGTCTATGGCAATCATCATCGCAACTCCATCTTTCTGGCACAGTGTCTTCCTGACTAAATGCAAATGCTATAAGAGTTCTTACTGATTCTTTATATTCATCTACATCTACAAACGACATTCCAGAATTAAAATTACATAGAAAATCTCTTGCCTTAATACATGCTTCCTTTGTTCCACCTTTTAAATAATTATTCTGTTTCATTACAAAATCAAATTGTTTTATGTCCATATTCATTTCCTCCTGTTTGTTTTGATTTAGTTTAAAGGTTATATAATATATTTATTATGTTTATCATTATAGCATGTATTATATATTAATGCAACTACTACTTTAATTATTTTACTATTTTTATAATTATATTTCTATGCCATTTTCCCATATTTCTTCTGAAGATAAATCTATATTTTCATTCCAACTAATTCCATATCCACCGCTATATACTACTACATTGTTAAATATATCTTTATTATTTAATATACTAAATACTTCAATTTTATTTAATAATTTTTTTATATCATATTGCTTCTTTATACCATTTTCAAATTCTGCTATAATTATTAAATTTTCTTTTGGAATTATATTTTTTATTTTGTGAGACATTATATTTCCCCCTATTCTAATGGTTCTATTTTTTTAAAGTTTTGTGTTTTCCATATATCCATTATATCTTCTTTATTTTTTATTATCCATTCTTTTACTAATTTTAATGCTTTTTCTGGCAAATCACCTTCTATAACTTCTAATGTTTCAATATTTATTGCAGACATATATTCTCCATATATGGCATGTAAATGTGGTGGATTATTCTCTTTTTGCATAAAATATATTTTTATTGCTATTCCATAAAATTTTGAAATTACTGGCATCTTTTTCTTTTTTCATTCTATTATTATTTTTTATTTAAATCAACTGTTGAGTTAACTTTTTGTTAATCTTATAAATTATATTTTGAATTGTCGACACAGTGAGTCGACAATTCAAATATACTATTATTTACTAATTTAAAGATTTTCTACTCAGTGCGTGGAAAATCTTTAAACTAGCATTTTGGCTAATTCCTGCTGTTCTGTACTTAAATTAAAATCTTTTCCATTATTTTTTATTAAATTATGTAGGTTTTCTATTGTTCTGGCTTCTTTTATTGTGTTCTCCATTGGTACTAGTTCTTTTAGTTCTGCTCTCATTTTATATATTTGGTTTGTCATTCCTTCGAAGTCTTTGTTGTTAAAACATTCTTTCCAATTGTTTGAATATCTTTGCAGTCTTTCGGCACTTTTTATTTGTTTGTTAAATTCGTTTTCTATATTATTTGCTACATTATTTAATAGTGTGTTTTTTCCTGTTCTTATTGTTCTTGCTATTGTTGTTGGTAAAATTCCTTTTGCCTCTGTTTTTTCTAGTACATAATCTATCGTGTCTGACATTCCATCTATTATTCCACCTTTTTGAACTGCTGCTTGCATTTGAGATATATTATCGAAGTTTCCTGTAATTATTCCGAATTGCACTTTTTCCTAAATCTATTGCAGATGAAACTACTTTTTTTATTCCTTCTGATAGTCCTTCATTTAATAATGTATCTTTTATTTCTATTACTTGATTTTCTATTAAATCTGGAAGTAACATTCTAAGTCCTATATCTATTCCTACATTTATTGTTTTTCCTAATGTTGATTCTAAAAAATTATTTTGTTTTTTTCCTATTTCTATATTATTTGAAATATTATTTTCTTGTAAATTATTTTCTATTAAATTCATATGTTTGTCCTCCTTTTATATATTAAATATTTTTTTATATTCTTTTTTTATTTCTTTTTTTACTAATTTATTCTGTTTATAATTTTTATTTATTAATAAATTATATTTTTCATTAAAATTTATTTTTCCTAATATTTTATAATCATTAAATATATTTTTAATTATTTTATCTTTTACTGAATGTTTATTATATTTATTAATTAATAAATTAATTTTATCTTTTTCTATATTCCATTCTTTATTATAAATTTCTAATAAATTTTTTGCTTTTTTTATTTCTATTAAATTTGCTTCGAATAAATAAATATTTAAGTCACTATTATTTATTATATTTTTTGTATATTCAAAAAAACATTCTGCTGAATTATCTATTATAA
>JAAVZD010000110.1 GCA_022791475.1 Clostridia bacterium
AAGGCAGTCGGAAAAGGGCGGCCCCAAAAAGGCAATCGGAAAAGGCGATCTTGAAAGGGCAATCCCCAAAAGGCGATTGAAAAAGGGCGACCTCGGAAAGGTGGTTCCATAAAGGCGGCCTAAATAGAGGCAGTCCCATATGGGCAGGCCCGCAATACCGGTTTTAATTGGCTACAACCGATAGCCATATGAGAGGCAGGAGGATAATAGGGATGGAAAACCATAAAGACGTACATATTGCCGCCACTGCTGCTGCCATTTCTTATATAGAATCCCATCTGGGGGAGAAAATGGATTTGGGCAGGGTTGCGGCGGCGGTCCACTATTCAAAATTTTATTTACATCGGATGTTTACCCGGACGGTTGGGATTACGGTCCATGGCTATATCCAGCGCCGGCAGCTGACGGAAGCTGCCAGGCTTTTGGTGTTTTCGGCAAAGCCGATTTTGGATATAGCATGGTTGGCGGGGTATGAAAGCCAGCAGGCGTTTACCGGAGTTTTTAAATCCATGTATAAGCAGACCCCTATGGAGTACCGGGGGAATCAAGCGTTTTATCCGTTGCAGCTGGAATGTGTTTTAAACCATCATATATCGGAGCCCGGTTCTGGCAGGCAATGGATTTGTTATGCAACCCAGGATGACATCCCGGCCTGGATGGATTTCCTTCCGCTTGTGGTTGACGGGTTCCCCTGCTTAGAAGAAAGGGAATATGGAAAGCGCCTGGAGGCATATGTGGGGCAAAGGCAGGCACTGGCCTTTTGGGACGGGGATGCTTTGGTTGGCGCGGCTACATTTAGCCGCCAGGCAGGGTCCATTGACTTTTTAGGGGTACATCCCCAGTACCGCGGCTATGGGGTTGCAGAGGCTTTGCTTGATTTTATGAGGACACATATATTTGGGGGGCATGGGGTCAGCATTACGACTTTCCGCCAGGGGGATCCGGCGGATACGGGACAGAGGGAAGGGTATAAACGTCTTGGGTTTGTGGAATCCGAGCTTTTGACGGAGTTTGGATATCCTACCCAGCGGATGGTTTTACTGCCGTTTGTGGAAGGGGTGGGAAAATGAACGAAATGGGCGGAAATGCTTTAGACCGGGAGTGGGGGGCATATTCCCTTTTGCGTTTTGCATTTCCCACAATTGTAATGATGATGTTTATGGGCCTTTACACCATGGTGGATACCGTTTTTGTGGCGCAGCTGGTCAATACGGATGCCCTTTCTGCAATCAACATTGTGTGCCCGGTGGTTAATCTTACGGTTGGCCTGGGCACGATGGCTGCCGCGGGGGGGAATGCCATTGTTTCCCGGAAAATGGGAGCGGGGGCTGTCCGGGAAGCGAGGGAGGGATTTACTTTGCTGGTGGTTGCGGGGGTAGCTATGGGGGCCGGGCTTATGGTAGCAGGCTTTCTGTGGATGGAGGAAATTGTCTATGCCTTGGGTGCCAGCAGACGGCTCTTCCCTTATTGCAGGGATTATCTGGCCGTGTTGGTTTTGTTTATCCCGGCTAATATTTTGCAGACTTTATTTGCCAATTTCCTGGTAACAGCCGGCAGGCCGGGTTTGGGGCTGGGGCTGTCCGTGTCGGCTGGTGTGGCGAATATTGTGTTTGATTATATTTTTCTTGTGCCTTGTGGCATGGGGATCCGGGGCGCGGCTTTGGGGACGGGGATCGGCTACCTGATCCCGGCGGCGGCCGGCATAGCCTTTTTTCTGAGTGGGGAGGGGGCGCTTTTTTTTGTCCGGCCGCGGATGAAGCCGGGTGTGGCGGTAAGCCGGCAGATAGGTGAATGGCTGGGCATAATAAGGGAAAGCTGTTTCAATGGCTCTTCGGAAATGGTAAGCCAGCTGGCAACGGCGCTTACCACTTATCTGTTTAATATCACTATGATGGATTTGGCAGGGGAAAACGCAGTTGCCGCCATTACAATTATTATTTATTCCCAATTTCTGCTAAATACTTTATTTTTAGGATTTACTATGGGGATAGCCCCGGTAGCCGGGTTCTATTATGGGAATAAAAATTACGTGCGGCAGAGGAAAGTATTTCGTATCAGCATGGGTTTCCTTGCCATAAC
>JAAVZD010000111.1 GCA_022791475.1 Clostridia bacterium
CTGTTTTAACACATCTTCCTTTTTTACTTCTGTGTTCAAATGGACCGGGACCTTCCATTTTTTCAACTGCGCCTCATACCAACGGGCAAGCGCCAAGTCGTCTTCCTTAAAATCCGGGGCCCCTCCCGGAATCAGGTTCCCCCCTAAACGGCTTCCTTTTTCAAAAAGTTCCGGCCGGTGCCCCCGTATGGCAAGAACTCTGGCGGCCTCACAGCCTGCCGGCCCCCCGCCCACGATTAATACCCGTTTGCTTTTCCATACAGGCCCATAGGCACTGGCCCCTTCCCTGGCTGCCTGCGGGTTTACAGCGCAATTTATCATGGAATACTCCTGGATACGGCCCATGCAGCCTTCCTGGCAAGAAATGCAAGGACGGATTTCGTCAACCCTCTGGCTCCGCAGCTTATTGGTAAAGGTACAAACCGGTATCCACGTTCAAAAATACATACTCGCTGTTGGGGAGGCCCTCTATGTCCAAATCCAGCAGCACATCCATAAGCCGCAGAGCATCAATAGCCCGGCAAAAGTAATTGCTGTGGTAATAATACTGATGCGCGTAGCAAGCTTTTGATTGGCTAAAAATTTCGTAAAAAACCCTCCCGCAACAAAAATATCATACAAGTAATTTTACCATGGCCTCCTTTTTTTTTCAAGATGCCGTGGCATCACAAGTCAGAATAATGTCTGTAGGTTCCCGCCTATCCCCGCTTTGGGGATAGGCAGCTTTTCCATATCTGCCCTCTCGTGGGCAAGCAATTTCATCTTTTTATCAATACCGCCTGCGTATCCTGTCAGGCTTCCCCCGGCCCCTACCACCCGATGGCAGGGGATGATAATGGAAATCGGGTTATGCCCCACTGCCCCGCCCACAGCCCGGGCGGACGTGTTGCCAAACTTACGGTTTGCCGATATTTTTTTTGATATTTCTCCGTAAGTAGCCACCTCCCCATAAGGGATCCCGCAGAGTATCCGCCAAACTTCCTTACGGAATGCACTGCCTGCGGGCGCAATTTTTAATTCCTGTAACGGCGGTTTTTCTCCATTAAAATAACGGCTTAACCATGACGCCGCCTGCTTCAAAAGCATGGACTCCGATGGTTCGGCTAACTCCCCTTTCCAGGGGTCCAGGAAATATTTTTGCCCCTTTATCCAAAGCCCCACCAAAGCCCCGTCCTTTTCCGCAAGCAGAAGTTCACCAACCGGGGAATCATAACCCATGGTATGTAACATAGCCCTCGCCCTCCTTCCATGATGGTATGCCTTAAACACTTCGAGGCGTTTGCCCCTGTCATAAATCATGGAATATAGGCTGCATATTTTTATAAGTACAAAACTTCAAAAAACCCAGAGACTTTAACAATCCTTTTGCCTCTTCCAAATAAGTCCCTAAATGCTCCGGCTTGTGGCTGTCGCTGCCAATGGTAATGACCTCCCCTCCCAGTTCACGGTAAAGGCGCAGGATTTCTTTGGACGGCGTTGAATCTGCGAGGCCATACCTGTGCGAAGACGTATTTAC
>JAAVZD010000112.1 GCA_022791475.1 Clostridia bacterium
ACCATAGATGCAGGATACCGACGCTACAATAATTACATCGTTCCTCTCCGACAAAGCTGCCGTAGCCGAATGGCGCAGTTTGTCAATCTCATCGTTGATGGAAGAATCTTTCTCAATATAAGTATCCGTGGAAGGGACATAGGCTTCCGGCTGGTAATAATCGTAGTAGGAGACAAAATATTCCACTGCGTTCTCAGGGAAAAATTCCTTGAATTCACCGTAAAGCTGTGCCGCCAACGTCTTATTGTGTGCAATGATCAAAGTAGGCTTATTTAACTGCTGGATCACATTGGCCATGGTGAAGGTCTTCCCGGAACCGGTAACACCCAATAAAGTCTGGAATTGGTTGCCTTCCCGGAACCCTTTTACAAGGGCCTCTATGGCCTGGGGCTGATCCCCGGTGGGCTGGTATTCCGAATGAAGTTTGAACGTATTTTGTTTATTTTGCATAAAAGCCTCCTCCATAATCAACAGGGGAAAAACATCTATTCGCTATTTATTCGCCGCAGGAAACTCTATTGTCGCCATGGCGTTTCTTCAAATTGGGCAAATCCGGTCCACGGCGGGCCCGGCTCCCTATTTGCTGTTTTTTCTATTCGGCGTACCTCTAAGATCCCATATGGGCAGCGCAGGGCAGGCTGCATAAAAAACACCTTAAACATTGCCTTATAGTATACCACAAACATTTTTAAAAGTACAGAAGTAAACAAACGTTTGTTCTTTTGTTTTTATCCTGCATCCGGAAGAAATTCATTTACATCTACAACAGTTCCTTTTTGGCGGTTTTTCTATGACTTCATACGTTTTAATTTTTCTTTCGCCCTTTGGTTTAACAGGATTGGATGTAATTTGCCGCTGAATATAAATTGTCTTGTTTTCAGCATCAAAATCTCCGACATTCAGCAGCAGATTATAGCTCTGAAAAACTACACCGATGTTCAATGCCCTGTATTTGTCTCTATTGATGCATTTCAGATTTTCACCATTATAGGAAATCGCCCCCTCCCTGCATACATCAAGCCCGGAAACCAAAGACACCCGTATTGATTTGCCATCACTGGATTTTCCGATAACAGCATACATTTTCCCCGCTTCAAAATCGGCTGTAATATCACGCAGTACAGGCGTCTCCGATTTTTCATAAGTGTAAGAGATATGCTCCAAATGCAATATACTCATATCATTATCCTCTTTCCGAAAGGATCTTCACAGGCTCATATCTTGTAATATAGAAGATTACTGTTTCCAATGATTGCCCGGAAAGCCGCCAGTGCGGTGGATACAAATCATGCCGGCAGTTCATCCGGTGTACAAATCAAGCTTTCCGGCACATGATCCCAAGTCAGAAAATGCCGGAACCGGTAAAAAATCACTTTGTCCATGGTGATGACCTCCGGCCCATATTCCGGTCCTCTCCAGATGCCGTCAAAGATAAGCTGCGCGCCGTACCCATGGAGCAAATCCGCCATATGATACGACCTGTACTGGTTCTTATCGCTCCCCTGATACAGTCCCCATTTCCCTGCGGCAGTGATCATGGAAAGCTGCGTTACCTGTATACCGCTAAAAGCCGAAAGATCATACTGGCCTTGACAGGCAGGTATTTTTAGCTGCGGAAACGGCTGTTTCCATTTTTCCTTTCCTACATATTTCTTCCAAAATTTCCGCTCTGTTTCTGTCAATTCCTCCGGATGCACCAGCCCGATCCTGCCTGTTTCACCAGAGAAGGATTCCAGAGAAATGGCCTCCCCCTTCCCGTCCATCACACTTTTGTCTTCTTTCAGGGCAAATGCGGCCTGAAGCGCCCCGTTCCGGTAATTTCCCCAGAGAAGGTTTCGTGCCATTGCCCGGCCTGCCGGATACTCCTTCATTTTCTTCTAATCAGAGCAACGCCACAGGTAGCTGCTGACAAAGGTACCCAAAAGAGCCGCCTTCTGTCTTTTTATAAATTTTTTATCGGAAACATCACCTGGCTCTTCCTGTACAGGAAGCAGGGCGCAGGCACGCAGCATTTTCTCCAGTTCCATCTGCTGATTCGCAAGTTTCTCATAGATGACCTGGCACTGCTGCTTCAGTTTTTTTGATTTGTGTTCTTCATGCAGGAATGTCTGATCGTCAAACCCGCAGAACAGGTAAAGAAATTCCATCCATATTCTCTGCCATTCCGTCTGATAAGAAGAATGATGTTTCAAGCTGCTCCTTTTTCTCCTGCATTTTCACAAATCCTCCTG
>JAAVZD010000047.1 GCA_022791475.1 Clostridia bacterium
AACCTCATGATTGATTATTCTCCATTCTGGAAAACACTGAAAAATCAAACGAGAATTGGTATACTTTGACCAACAAATATCATATGTCTCATAGCACTCTCCATAGATTAAAACACGGCAAAGATATTTCTATGAAAACAGTAAACGATCTTTGCCGTATTCTTGACTGCTAGATTGAAGACATCTGCCAGTATGTTATGAACGATAAGAATCAGATGTTGTGAAAAAATACTTATATATTGGCTATTTATCTATCAATAAACCCTCACCCAAACAAAAAGTATTTATTCTATTTTAATTCATTTTACGTTAAACTCTTTAGGATACACAGCGAGCGAAGTATTTAAAGCTTTCAAAATATTTCCCTCTCCAATAACACAATCTTCTAACACTATTTTTTTACCTTCGTATCGAAAAGAAATAAATTTAAAATAAGTCACTATATCATTACCTTCCTGCACCTCTTTTTGATAATTAATTTGTATAATTTTATTTTCACGATAAAATATCTCATTAATAGTAGCCCCCTCACTAATAATATAATCTAATAGTTCTTCTGTTCCTTCTATTTCTAATAAATCTTCATCATCAATTTCTAAAGCACCATATTCCCTGAAATTTTCTCCATCCCAATAATAGTAATATTGATTATAAGTATGAATAATCCATTTTTCATCATCAGGTAACACTTTCCAATTTTTAGGAATTATTCTCGCACCATCATATGCAGAATTAGTAATTACTATTTCATTATACTTATTAATTTCAAATCCATTTGCTTTAGATGTTAAACTCGGTTGAAATGGTTTTTCCTCTTTTACTCCCCATAAGAATGTTAGCGATCCTGTAGTATAATACTCCTCAAAAGCAATAAACATATCATTTCCAAAAAGATAAACTTGAGGATATCTCCAATAGTTTTTACTTTCTTCCACTTTATATACCCCCTGCTGATTTACAAACCATATCTCGCCAGTAACCGTGTCTTCATCCATTATTCTACCAACAATAGCAAACATTTCACATTTTCCATCAGAATCAAAATCATTATAATGATTATATACTATTTCTTGTTCTGTTTTTTCAGAAATTGCATTTAAATAGCTAGTCTCAGACATAATTATTTCTTCTATATCTTTTGATTCTATATCTTTTGATTCTTTAGAAGAGATCACATAACCTTTATAAAAATATATAACATAACTTAATATCACTATAAACAAAATAAATAAAATAATTTCTTTTAATTTTATACTACTTTTTTTTTAATATAATGTGAAATTCTCTCCGCAATATTTTCGTCATTTATATCAAATATTTTCATATCTCTAAAAATTTTAATTACTTCACCTATAGAATCTTTAATCATAGATATATGTCTTAATTCTTCTATATACCCACTTTTACTCTCTTCATCTATTCTTTTTAATTGCTCCTTAAAATTTTTTTCTTTATCTTTCCAAAAAATTGTATATTCTATACCTTTATTATCTCGCCATATATCTTTTGCTGAATCTAATATTATAGGAATAATTCTGTCTTTATAGTTATCATCCTTAATAAATTCAAAGATTTCTCTCATACAATTTTCAGATTTTAAAAATCTATCACTTAAAAGGATAATCGAATAATCTGTTTTTCGTATTCTTTTCATAAATTCTTTTATACTTTGTGTATAGTCTAAATCTCTTATATCTCTCTCAATTGTATAGCCATAATTTTGTAATTTTTTATCAAGTTCATCTACAACCATTCCATCATCCGACGAATAGGAAATAAATATAGAAATATTTTTGTTTTCTAATTTAGTATTCATATTTTTCATAGTCTTAGCATTTTGATTTTGCTCTAATATCTTCAAAATCATTTGGTTATAGGTATCTAATTTATTAAATTCCTCTCTCATTTCTATTCTGGTATCATCAACAGAATTACTTATCTGTATTGAAATGTCTTTTTCAAAATCTTCACTTTCACGCATTAATCCAATTAGTGTTTCTGAAACAAAAAGCAATGATTTTTTAATATCACTTTTACATTCTATATAACCAGTTTTATCTTCTATATATTCATTCCATAAAAAATCACGTAAATTAAATCTATCATATTTAAATTGTCTGAATATTTCATCAGTAAATTCCATTTCAGAAAACAATCCCTTTATTTCAGCTACTACATAAGCCATATTATCTTCTGAAATAGCCAGAGACTTCATCTTATCTTCTGACAGAATATTATCAATTTTGGATTTTCCTTTATTGATAAAATCATTAATCTTATTGATTCCTTTTTCTGAAATGCCATCTATTGAAATTCCAAACAATTCATTGGATAACTCATTTTCTACTTCGCTTTTTACCGCTGATTTTATTATTGTTGATACGATGCTAACTGCAATACTCATATGCTATCCCCCTCGTACAAAATATACTCTAATTATAGTATCTATAGCTTCATACATCAAGCAATTATATGATTCGTCTCAAGTATCAACAATAAATGTACAAGAGTCACAAGGGGGGGGGTATGTTTCCATCCAAAAATAATTAAGTACCTACAATATACTCTATCCCCTCCAAAACTCGCAAAAAATCAGAACCACCGGCTTAGCCGGTGGTTTGCTCTCGCCCTATAAGGGCTTATTACCGGCTCTGGAGTCTAAAGACTCATTGAAAGGTCCGCCAGCCGCAACATCATTCTGTACAAAGTCCTAAAGGACTTTTCCTATT
>JAAVZD010000081.1 GCA_022791475.1 Clostridia bacterium
CACCACTTTACAACTTTTATAAGTGAATTCCCTGTCGCCCAACCAACTGTTTTAAGGCTTTTATAACAATATTTGATTTTATACTGTTTTCGATGTTTTTTACGAAAGTGGCATAAAATATCTGTTTCCTGATCTGTTCACTAAGCGCAAAACGGAATTCCTGCACGCTTACTGATTGATATCCATAAAATAGTTTATCACTATATGGCAATAGTTTCATTGCGCAGTATGAAATATTGATCAGATTAACCAGCATTTCAATGCCTTTGCGGCTTCTGACCATATAGCTGCAAAGCGACCAGAATGTCTTTTGCTCATAATAGCTGACTTCGATGTTCCATCTGAAAGCGTAAAGGAACAGGGGGACAAACTGCATCCCGTCACTGCCGGTCTGATTCAGAGGGGATTTTTCCTGCCATGCGCAGAATATCTGGAGCTGTTCTGGAAAAATGGTACTGAAAAACAGGCGTCTGCTGCCGGATTCCTTTTCCGGGGATGTCACAAATGCCATCACTGTCCTTTTGCCGAAAATATTTGTAAGGACACGGCGCATAGCTGTGTAATAATCACCAATTTTTTCATCGGACAGACTAAAATCATCCTGGATGGAGAGCCTTTTCCCGTGCAGTGCAGGCCGTCCCATTTTCCCTGTCCGCTGCGGCGGCAGGTCATAAATAACGGAGTCGGATCTTGCGTTTCCTATAAGGTCAAGGTTTTCATACTCATCCACGATGGAAACAAGGTTCTTCTTTACATACCAGCTGTCACAGAGAATGATGACATTTTTCATAGTTTTGAATTCCGGCATGACCTGGCGCACCATAGATGCAGCCAGTTCCAGTTTGGATTCCTTTTTCTGCCACATGCGGTAACCAAGCGGGACGGAAAGGTAATGTACCCTGTTTTTGTCCCATACCGGGACGCAGAGCATTACGCTTACGAAGCAGTGCCCGTTCAGATAATTTGAGCCGTTATGCGCTGCATGGTCAAAAAGTTTAGAAACATCTTCAAATTTTTTGCCAAACTTCGCAACCATCGTATCATCAATGCACAGAAAAACAGGCTGTGTATCCAGCTTTTCAGGAATAAGCTTCAGGGCCATGCCCGCAGTGACGTTCATAAATCTGGAATAATCTGCCTTTGCATAGGAGCATGCGTAGTAAAATGCATTCAGGGACTTTTTTGTAAACCCTGATAAAAAATGTCTGTACAGCGAGCGGATGGAATCCGCCGACTCCATAGCCAGCATAGATAAAACCAATAAAAACAGGGTTTCTACAGTTGGTGCGGAAAAAGTTTTAAAATAAATATAAAAATAACGGTACAGTCTACCAATTAGGTTATTTTCGTTGTATAATAAGTCTGACGTACAGGGTCACTCTCTTTCGTATAGTTTTGTTTGCAAACTTATTATACACCCGAAAGTGCCTTGTGCGTTATTTTAATTCTCAAAAAGTTGTAAAGTGGTGTATAATTAATACAGATATAAGATATTATATATTTTTTATCTATAATTGTATTAAATAAAAGTCTGTAATTACTGACAAATGCCTTTAAACCTTTTATTCATGCGTATTTTATCCGTCAGTATTTTTAATTTTATCTGTAACGGTGTCAGTAAAAAGCGTTACAATGAACTATGCATATAAATGATTACTGTTATTGTAGGTCGAATAATAAAACTACATTTGAGGTGTGTAATATAGATTATCTGTATTTATAGAAAAGGACTTTCAGAAAAAAGTGATAATGGGTCTGTCAGTATTAGTGTTACACATTTTAAATTTAAAAAGTGAAATACACGAAAACGTAAGCAGATAAAGGGTTTGCAGACATTACATTATCTTATATACCGTATGGTGGGATAAAGAAGTCTGACATACGGAAAGCCTGTTTTTACAAGGGTTTATGAGGATTTTAAGTGTTTTGTCAGTGATGGCAGACATTTCTACGAACCTTTATATATAATTAATACAGATATAAGATATTATATATTTTTTTATCTATAATTGTATTAAATAAAAGTCTGTAATTACTGACAAATGCCTTTAACTACTTTATTCATGCGTATTTTAGCCGTCAGTATTTTTAATTTTATCTGTAACGGTGTCAGTAAAAAGCGTTACAATGAACTATGCATACAAATGATTACTGTTATTGTAGGTCGAATAATAAAACTACATTTGAGGTGTGTAATATAGATTATCTGAATTATAGAAAAGGACTTTCTGAAAAAATATCCCTTAGACGTATTATTACGCCTAAGGGATATTTAGTGGAATTATGTATATGATTTTTTTCAATCATCACTATTACTGTTATCCGTATCATCATCATTACCGGGATTAATGCCGGCTGTACAGGCATCCCGAAATATTCCTCCTGTTCTTTCAATTTTTTTCTTTATCTTAACCCTTCCGTCTTCTGTTTTTGGGTTGTACATCCAGTCTTCGCACTTATACTCGTCGAGCAGCGGTTCGTCACAGTCCATGCGTCCGGAAACTCTTTTCGGACTCTTTGGATCAACGTAATACCAGTCGCTGACAGCTCCAACGGCTTTTTTTACATCCTCGATAAATGTATTTCTGCCCTGAACTGTACCGTTTGGATTGTTTTTTTTGAACCAGTTTTTATACATATCAAATAACAGCGTGGATGGAAAGCAGTCCCAGCAGGCTTCTGATGTAACCTCTGACAAGAAATCTCTAACCGGGTCATTATAAGTCTTGTATTTTTCCAAAGCCTTTTCACATGACTCTGGTACTTTGATTTCGTAATAATTCATGTTGAGAATCTTGTACAATACATATTCCAGAACGTCTTTTCGGTTCAGATAATCGTTCTTGATGTATTTTCGTTCTATACCTGTGTAGCATTTTGTAAACGGAATGAAAATCTGCCGTCTGTAAAAGCTTTCGGATTTATCTTTGGTACGTGGCATTTCGTTTACACATTGAACCATGAACCCCTTGAACTGATAGGCAATCGGTGTCTTGAACTTACGGTTGATCTGAATCACATCGTTTGTAATAATAGCCTTTAAGTTTGCAGCTTTATCAATGAACGTGCCGACATCGTTTTCATCTGTGATGATAGAACTTGCGTGAATCAAAGGCTCTAACATGAAGTCTTTCCCAAAGTCGGACAGCGGGATAGCAGCACACGTGCGCTCGCCTGCGAGGTTTCGCATCAGAACACATAATGTTCCTTTTCCATTGTTGCCCTTCTCTGATACAAACCAGGCTGCTTTATTCCAGCGTACGTTTGGCCGGATGATGGCTCCCATGATCTGCCAGATACATTCGGCAATATCGTCATCATCAAACAATTCCTTGATCCAGTCTTCTACATTCCAATCCGTATTGTCTTTTGGATTATGAATGGTAATATTGGATGCAACGGGGTTGTAATCCACACGGCATTTTGCTGTGAACACTTTTTCAGAATCAAATGGTTCCAGAATCTTGGTTTTGTAATTAAAAATGCCGTTATTGACAGCAATCAGATCTGGGTCGCTGCAGCGTTCTACGCGGTCTGCTTCTATTCGTAAAATGTTCATAGTCTGTTTGATTTGTACTTCTGTTAATCCTGGATTGAATTCAGATATTTTGTTTTCAATTTCTTTCTCTCTGGATATGTAGATTCCCTTGTCCGGGCCGTCTTCCTGATAAATACCCAGAATGTCGTAGCTTTCGTCTGTACCCTTGCCTGCACAGTTGATGTTCTTGATAGAATACATGTGTAACATGATCTTTGCAATCATGAATGGTTCCAGGTCAGTTGGTACTGACATTTTTGATCCTTTTGGAGCTGTTTCATTGTGTCTGCGGAATTCATTTTGTGTCAGGCTGATAACCTGTTCTGTGATATCTTTTGGATCGCTGTAAGCGTCTATAGTGTTGTTTTCCAGAAAACTGTTTACACACATATCCAATGCATGGCTTCGTGAAGATGGAAATGACAGTGTAATATCAGCATCAAAGTCATCCGTCTGCGGTACGATTAAATCTCTCATAATATTTTCCTCCCGTTATCGTAACTATTATTATCCTGCAGGACTTCGACTGCATGGACATATCCCTCATTATTGTTTTCCTGCTGCACTTGGCTGATAATATCAGCCAATGCCTGCGGATCGCCGTACACGGCATACTGTGATGCCGCTTTTTTAATCTGTGTTAGAAAATTGTCTCTAACATTCATGGTTACCAATTCCTTTCTTATAAAATTTTTGGTCTATATGTACTTTATGAAGTATTCATAAATTATCACCTCTTTCCATACGCATTGAAAAAGTACGAAAAAAAGCGGTGCAACAATATAAACTCTCATTAACAATGAATGTTAATTAGAATTTATATTATTACACCGCCAGCACTACCGGCCCTATCAGAAACTTCCTCTGATGTTGGCTATTCCAATGCGATATATATTTCTACCACATCCGTTCTGTGCCAGCCCGCTATATTCGGAAGTTGAATAAGCTTGTATCTCTGTCAGCCGGAATTACCGTGGCGAAATTAATATTTTTTTTGTACGTTTCCCATTATTTCACAAAAATAAATGTTTGTCAATATAAATTTTAATAAAAAAACAAACCGTTCCCGTACAGCCGCAAAAGCTGTCTGGGAACGGTTTTCAAATATAGAAAGAGATAATTTACTGTCATGATCCGTTTTGCTGGTCTTCTAATATCTGTGCGTTTTGCAGGACGTCGTCAATCATATCTGCTGCTAACCGTCCGACTGGTATGTATGCATCTTTCAAGACTTCATGCATAACATCAGGATTTTTCAGCAGCCGTTTTAGTTCCGCTGCTTTTTCCTCAATTTCTTTTTCTTCGATCGCTTTTTCTTTTTTTCTCATTGTACTTGGTTCCTCCTTTTATGCTGCTATGTCTGGTTTGTATCCAAATAAGCCTTCATATGCATTAATATACCATGCAGTCTCTGATTCCGACGCGGTGTTTGTTTCGAGTTTTTCGCGCTCGAAAGTAAAGAGATCCAGAATTAATTTCTGCTGTTTTTCTACTGTCTGGTCGTAATCAGCAATTTCCATAGCCAGCTCATCATAGCCGAGTGCATAGACAGGCTGCAGTTTGTAGCTTTTTATCTGAAATATGCTTAACGGGCCGGCTTCTGTTTTGTTGGAAGTAATAATGACCACATCCCCGCTCTTACGCATTTTAATCTCTATCATTCCGTCTGCACTTGCCTCCAGCCTCCTGCGCAGTTCATTTTTGATTTTATCTATCATCATGCGGCTGTCCCCCTGTAATATGTGTAACTTGTATTTTCGCGTTTTATCCCGGCACGCCTGCGTGCTCTTTCGTTATGCCTTTCAGAAGCCGTATATGCCATTTTAAGCGTTGGAAATGTAATGGCGTATAAATAATGCTGTAATTAATTATGACGCGGATATGGGCGTTTAAAAGCATCCTGGAGACATCCTTCCATTTTATGTCAGCTTTATTTTCATATGCCGTTTAAACGCTGTACAAGCCCTGCAGAGCAACGTTTTATTTTCATCATAAATTTGTAAGACAGACGAATGCAAATGCTTCTGCGGGCCGTATACGCGGTCTGAGGCATATGTAGATGACTGGAACGCGGTGACAGTATTTCAATCGACGTTGAAGAGCCTGGCGGTTCGGATGACGGAACATAAATCAATGGCGAAGAATCAGGCAATGGTATCAACATCGGTGCAATGCAGCCGGGCTTTAATGAAAATAACGGGATGAACAGAAAACATGTGGTAGGACATAGGCGTAGATTGTAACAACAAAACGACCCGTCCCAGGCTGTAATTGCCGAGAAACGGATCGTTTTGATGATATAAGCACGTATGGTCGTCTCTGTTACCGGTATGCGTATGTCAGCTCAACGTTAATGGATGAAACTTTTCCCTTATCGCACATATAGCTAATGAGGAAGCCTGATGTTTCCCGCAGGTCTAATGATGCACTATAGTCTGTTGTTTCGCCGCCGAGGTCTTTTATGATCTTATCTGCCTTTTCCTGCTTCATGCCGACCCTGATGCCGTTTACCGTAAGGTTCTTGTCATAAGCGTCAAAGCGGATGTAAGTGCAGTCGGAAGGACTATCCGGCTCTCCAATCATAAGCCTGTAAGAGATTTCTGTTTTACCTTTTGTCCAGGTATAGTATATTGCGTATTCATCTGTTTCTTTCTTCGGCTTGCCCCACTTTTTCGTTAAGGTCTTGACCTTCGGCTGCGCCGGCTTTGTGTTGATGTCCTTTCCCAGTGTGACGGTCTTTTTCTTAAACGTCACTTTCACAGGTGTCTTCTCGGCTGCATAAGCTGTAGACGGATTGATGGCTGTGACCATCATGATGGCACATAAGCACATTGCGAGGATCGTTGTTAATTTCTTTTTCATGATATATTTTCCTTTCTTGAATTGAGTTTTTTTATTTCACTTGGCCACTCGATAGCTATTTTTTGATGTTGTTTCTTATGGCGTTTGTGCATGATTAGATAAAGTCTTTGGAACCAGCCCCTTTGTTCTTGGGGCTGGTTCCTGATGCTTTTCTTGTTACTCAGCTTTTTCGATTATTTCGAATCCGCCCGGATTGCTGTATTCTTCTCCGTGGATGCCGTAATCGAGTTCGGTCTGTGTCAAGTAACGATTTGCTTCGTTGACCTGTTCCATCAGGTTAATTTCGTAAAGACTTTTTTCACAGATGTTACATCTTGTAACTTCGCAGTCCTGTGTTACCAATTGGGTCGGCACCTGGATATATCTGGTGCTGCGTGAGTCATGGTTTTCTTTGGCCTGATGCTGCAGCATGGCAAGCTTGGCAGCTTCTTCTTTTTCTTTCATGGTTTCGCCTTCGTAGTCAAGCGGATCGAACTGGGCTGTACACCAGTTGTCACAGACCGAAACATGATCCAGATCGTATTCTTTTCCGCATAAGTCTACGCCACACTGGTATACGAACCGGTATTTGTAGCGAGTCCATTCTTCGGTTTCGGTTACGAACTGATGCTCTTTTCTTGCGATGGTTTTCTGCAGCTTGCACTTCTTGCAGGTCTTGACGCCCGGCCAGAAGCAGTTCGCTTTCTTGGTGGTAATCCACTTATGGCGGCATTTTAGCTGCTTGGCTGTTTTCTTCGGTGTTGTTACGTTGATGGTAAAGGATACTGTGTTACCATTAGGGTCGGTTGCTGTGATGACAGCCGTGCCGGTCTTTTCTGCTACGAGTGCACATCTTGCAATCATAAGGTCTCCGCCGAGGGCTGCATAGCCGTATTCGCGGATGATGCGGACAACGTTGTCGTTAGATGATTCCCAACTGTAATAGTCAGTTTCGTTGGATGTGTGACCGGATTTTTCATATGTTTTCTGGATATCGACTTTTTTGATATCGCCGGACTTCATGGTGATTGTCGTGCCTGCAAGGTTTGTGGCATCTTCGACATTTTTGCTGGATTTTGCCTGTGCAGCTATTGGATCGCCTGTGAGTACGCTGGTCAGCGTGATGGCTAACGTGAGCATTGCTGCAAGGATGGATTTGAATGTGTTTTTCATGGTTTTACGCTCCTGTCTTCTGTAAAACTTATATATAACCGTCCCCCATTGACCGTGTTTGGCCAAAGGGAACGGTGTGCTTTGTTGATGCGTGTAGCATATGCAGTATATCTGTGCTGTTATTTCAGTGCAATTTTACCTATTATCATGCTGACTTTTCCGTCAGTATAACCGCATGACAGCGAGATGCTTGTTGTTTCGAAATAGTCGCCTGTTTCACTGCCGAGGTCTTCCAGGATTTTCTGGGCTTTTTCCTGCTTCATGCCGACCTTGATGCCAAGTATTTTGAAGTTCTTGTCATGGGATTCGAACCGGATGCATTTTGTGTTGCTGCCGACCTCTTTTTCAGGCAGGTTGTATTCTATTTTTGTTTCGCCCTTTTCCCATGTGTAGGTCGTTGTTTTGTATTTTTTGCGAGAAAAGTCGGTGTCTTCCCAGACGTCTTTCTTTGGCTTGCCCCACTTTTTCTTGAGGGTCTTTACTTTTACTGTGCTTTTTGCATTGATGTCCTTTGTCAGTGTCACGGTCTTGCCCTTGAACGCGGCCTTTACCGGCGTCTTTGATGCTGCATAGGCTGTAGACGGACTGATGGCTGTGAGCGTCATAATCGCGCATAAGAACATTGCAATGAGTGTTGTGAGTTTCTTTTTCATGATACATTTTCCTTTCTTGAATTAAGTTTTTTTATTTCACTTGGCCACTCGAAAGCTATTTTTTGATGTTGATTTCTTATGGCATTTGTGCATGATTATTGAAAAGTTTTTAGAACCAGCCCCGTTTTGTCAGGGCTGGTTCGTTTGCCGTTACTTTTCTTTTGCACAGTAAAAGCATGTTTCAAGTTCTTCTACGATTGGATCGTCCCAGTCGGTTACTTCGCGAGTGCCAAAAACCGTGGAAGTTGATTTGTAATGTGGGTCATAATAGTTTTTGTCACATGCGTCACGACATGCTTTGAAAAATGCTTCTTTTGCTTCTTCCGTGCCTTCCGGTAAGCCGACGATGTCTATTTGGTTTTCGAGTTTTTCGGTTGCTACATATTCCATATAGTGGGCACGCCTTATCAGTTCGTGCGGGATGTAGTCTGACAGATGGATTTGGGCATAGAAGTCTCCCTTAAAGAAGGCTTCGTTGCATGGGGCTATTTCAAAGATGATGTCTTCGGTTGCATAGGATGTGCGTGTTGTAGCCACCCATTTATGATCCGTCTTTTTGATGGTCTTCTGGAGCTTGCACTTCTTGCACGTTTTTGTACCGACACGCTGGCAAGTGGCCTTTTTGGTAACTTTCCAGGAATGTTTGCACTTTTTCTGCGTTGCAGTCAGCTTCGATGCCGCCTTTGTGACTTTTATGGTGATTTTGATGTCAGTAGGGCGTGATTCTTTTATGATCAGGTCATGGTAATCGGAAGATACATAGAAGTTTTCTCTGCCGATGATTGTGACTTCACCTACGTCATTGGCTGTGATTTCCATGTATTCGGTAATCCAGTCGTCATCTGTAAAGTCAGTTGTTATGGTTACGATGTCTTTGCTGTATGGTCTTATCCAACCTCTGCCAGTGACGAGGTCTTTCTTGTTTTCATCGGTGATGAGCAATCTCTTTGTTTCACCGACTTTCATGTTGATGGTGATGCTGTCGCCGCTGCTGTTCACGTTGAGTGTTTCGTACTTCGTTGCAGCATTTGCCGTAGTTACTGACTCAAGGCTTACGCCTGTGATGGCGATTGCAGCAATGAGCATGCATGTGATGAGTTTCTTGAATAAGTTTTTCATTTGTTACCTCTCTTTCTTTTGTAGTTTATATCGCTTTTTGGATAATAAAATATTATACTTATAGGATATGCATGTCAAATAACGGCCTGTAATCTTATGCAAAATGGCGCATCCA
>JAAVZD010000006.1 GCA_022791475.1 Clostridia bacterium
TCTATGTCTACTAAATGGGGTGCATTTCACCTATATAGGGTACCTCTTTTTGAAGTTACTCCATGAGCTTTATTATTAAATCTTCATTTTATATTCTTCATATTTTTCACATAAATTTAAAGTATTTTTATTATTTATTTTCTCTTTAGGAATCAAATAAATTTCCTTATCTTGGTTTAAAATAAACAAATAATCTACATTAGTATCTACAAATGTTTTATATGCTGTCCCTTTTGTACCTCCATAGCTTCTTAACGCAACTTGGTATATTCCATTCTTTTTTGTTCTAAAATAAAATTCGCTTGAATATAATTAATATAGAAATATAAAAATGAAAAGAAAAAGGACAAGGTAAACAAATATGCAAATAATAAAATACATAACATTAATATTGATTTTATCGTTAACCTCATACATAGGAATACTAATTTCAAAAAAATATTTAAATAGAGTAAAAGATTTAAAAGAAATGAAAAATGCACTAAATATGTTTAGTACAAAAATAAAATTTACATATGAGCCAATTCCTCAAACTTTTAAAGAGATATCACAAAAAACAAAGCCAAATATATCAAATATCTTTAAAAGTGTATGTGAAAAAATGAACACTGAGAATGCAGGAAAGGCGTGGGAAGAAGCTTTAGAAGAATCAAGTACAAATATGACAAAAGAAGATATAGAAGTATTAAAAAACTTAAGTAATCTGTTAGGAAAAGTTGATATAGAAGGACAAGTAAATGAAGTAGAATTAGTAGAAAACTTTTTAGATACGCAAATTGAACTTGCAGAAGAAGAAAAACAAAAGTATGTAAAGATGTACAGAACATTAGGCATAACAATAGGACTAGCAGTAGTAATAATATTAATATAGAGAGGTGTACATATGGATATAAATTTATTATTTAAAATAGCAGCAATAGGAATACTAGTTGCTGTGTTACATCAAGTGTTAGTAAGAGCAGGTCGTGAAGACCAAGCAATGATGACAACCTTAGCAGGTCTAGTAATAGTGCTAACAATGGTAATAAAAGAAATAAGCACATTGTTTGATACAGTGAGAACAATATTTGGGTTGTAATTCCCATTGGGGACGTTTCCTTTTGGGGTATCTGGTATAAATAGGGTATCTGTCACTTTTTGGAATTTTGGAAGGATGACTTGTAATATGGATATTATAAAAATCATAGGAATACGGCTTAATTGCCTTAATTATAATAATAATTTTAAAGCAGTACAAACCAGAATTTGTTATATATGTATCACTTATTGCAGGAGCATTAATACTTGGAATTATACTTAGTAAAATATCTGGCGTAGTAGAACTTTTAACAAACCTTGCTAATAAAACTGCTATTAATAATCAATTTTTAACATTACTTATAAAAATAACAGGAATAGCATTCTTAACAGAATTTGCAGTAAGCATATGTAAAGACTCTGGAGAGACTGCAATTGCTAATAAAATGGATATGGGAGGAAAAGTTGTTATTGTTTCTATGTCTATTCCTATTATATCAGGGTTGTTAGAAACGATAATTAAGGTATTGCCATAGCAAAAATCCAAATAAAGGTTGTTGTAGGGTGTGGGCCTCGTGTACGCCTATTCTTCGAAGATGGGTAGACACAAGGAACTACTCCTACATAGAAAATAGAATAGCACAAATGAACAACAAAGGAGTACACAAATGAAAAAAATAATTCTGATATTTGCCCTAATTATTTTTCTACTATTTCCAACACTTACTTATGCAGAAGAAGTAAGCCAAGATGAAATTATATCTTCACAAAAAGAAGTTTTAAATATTCCTAAATTTATAAACGAATCAAAAAAATATACAGAAGATGTATTTGGAGATGTAGATTATGGACAACTTTTAAATTCAGCTATAACTGGAAATATAGATAATAAATTATTGGGCAAAAGTATATTAAATTTGATAGGAAAAGAAACTATTGTATCTATTAGAGTAATAGCAAGTATTATGGTAATAGTAATAATACATAGTGTACTAAAAAGTATAAGTGAAGGGCTAGAAAATCAAGGAATTACTCAAATTACGTACTATGTTCAATATATATTAATAGTAACTTTAATAATGACTAATTTTGCAGATGTTATTACTATGGTAAAGACTTCTATTAATAACTTAGTAAACTTTTCTAACTGCTTAATACCACTTCTTACAACTTTAATGTTAAGTACAGGAAGTATAGCTTCAGTAAACTTATTGCAACCAATTTTATTATTTCTTATAACTTTTATAGGAAACTTTATAAATGCTGTAATAATTCCAATTACATTAGTAGCAACATCACTTTCTATAGTATCAAAAATATCAGATAGGATACAACTAGATAAATTAGCAAAATTCTTTAAGTCTAGTGTAGTTTGGGTATTAGGAGTAGTACTTACTTTATTTGTTGGTTTACTTTCATTAGAGGGGAGTCTTCGGAAGCACAGTAGATGGAATAACAGCAAAAACTACTAAAGCAGCAGTTGCAAATTTTATACCTGTTGTAGGTAAAATATTAGGAGATGCAGTAGATTCAGTAATAGGAGCTACAACAATATTAAAAAATGCAGTTGGCATAGTTGGTGTAATAGTAATATTAGGAATATGTATAATACCAATTATTAGACTAGTACTTTTAATGACAACATATTATATAGGCTCAGCCATTTGTCAGCCAATAGCAGATAAAAAAATAATAGACCTACTTTCACGGTATAGGAGATACCTTTAAAATTTTGCTTGCAGTAATTACAACTGTATCAGTAATGCTAATACTAGGTACAACTCTAGTTATTAAAATATCAAATAGTGGTCTTATGTATAGATAGGGGAAAGAAAAATGGAATTTATAACCTCATGGATTCAAGGAATAATTATAGCTGTAATAATTGGAAGTATTATAGAAATGCTAATTCCAAATGGAAATAGTAAAAAATATATAAAAGTAGTGATAGGTGTATACATAGTATTTAGTATAGTCTCTCCAGTTATAAGTAAATTTACTGGAAATGAATTTAAACTAGATTCTATTATAGATATAAATAAATATGAAGATAAAATTGCTAGCTATGAAGTAGATACTAAAAATCTAGAAAATACTAATAATTCTAATATAAAAGAGGTATATATATTAAATTTAAAAAAAGACATTAAAGCTAAAATAGAAGATAAAGGATATATTGTAAATAGTATACAAATTGAAATAGAAAATACAGAAGAATATAAGCCTAAAAATATAGATATTACAATAAGCAAAAGGCAAAGTAAAGAAAAAATAGAAGAAAATAAGGTAAATGAAATCGAAAAAATTAATATTGAAGTAAAAATAGAAAATAACACAAATAATGAAACTAGTGAAATGATAAGACTAACAGAAAGAGAAATAAATGAAATAAAAGAATATATATCTTCAATCTATGAAATAGATAAAAAGGATATAAACATAAATTAAAGCAAAAAAACATTGTAAGGGTCCCCAATGACCGCGACCTGTAGCTACAACGAAAATGCTTGAATTAATATAGAATTTTAGGTAATTTCTTCAAAGGCGGGTCACCCATGGATGCGACCCCTACATAACTAAAGCATAGAGTTAAAAAGCTCGGAAAGGAAGAATATGTTAAAAGAACAAATGAGTAAATTAAAAGATATTTTTAAAAATAATGAAGGAAACAATAAGAAAAAAATTGAGAATTTAGTAGTATTTGTAATTATTTTAATAATTACAATAATAGTAATAAATATGATATTAAAAGATGATAAAAAAGAAGGAAATACTGAAACTAATAGTATAGGAAAAACTTTAGCTAAAACTGAAGAGCCAAATTATACAAACACAAATGATGAACTAAAAGAAAATTTAGAAAAAATACTTTCAAAAATAGATGGAGTAGGTAAAGCAAATGTTTTAATTACATATTCACAAAGTAGCGAAAAGGTAGCAATGTATAATGAAGATAGTACAAAAAGCGATACAGAAGAATCTGATTCCCGGTGGGCGGAAATAGAAAAATAAGTCAAACTTCTACTAAAAAAGAAGTAATATATGAAGAAGTAAATGGAAAAAAACAGCCAGTAACACAAAGCATTGTAAAGCCTAAAATAGAAGGAGCAATAATAATAGCAACAGGAGCACGGAAATAGTGAAGTAAAGCTTAAAATAACACAAGCAGTGGAAGCCGCAACAGGGCTTGCAACACACAAGATACAAGTGTTTGAAATGGTAAATTAGAAACACAAAATAAATACATATAAAGGATTATAATTATATTAGGAGGCCAAAAATGAAAAGTTTAAAAAGAAATCAAGTTATTATTTTTGTTATTGCACTTATGTTAGTTTCAGCAGGATATTTGAGTTATACAGCAAATAATGATGCAAATACTATTCAAACAAGTACTGAATTAAATACTACTTTAGAATATGCAGGAATTGGAGATGCAAAATTAGTTAATAGTAATGGAGTGGTTGATAGTAATACAGTTAATGAAAATGCAATAACAAATGAACAATTAAATAATGAAAATATAGAAAATATAGAAAATAAAAATGTAGAAACTAATAATAAAGACAATGTAGTGGAAACAAATGCAAAAGAAATAGATGAATATTTCGCATCTTCAAAATTAACAAGAGATACAATGTATTCACAAATGATAGAAACATATGAAAAGATTTTAGAAAATGAAAAAATTGCATCAGACCAAAAAACAATAGCACAAACAGAAATTAAAAATATAAATGACTGCAAAAATAAGATTATGATATGTGAAAATTTGATAAAAACAAAAGGAATTAAAGATAGTGTAATTTTTATTAATGGAGAAAGTGTTAGTGTAGTTATTAGGTCAGAAAAACTAGAACAAGACCAAATAGCACAAATTCAAAATATAATAGCAAGAGAAATGCAAGCTGAGATTAGTAATATACATATAAGTAATAAATAACAATAAAAGGAGCATTAGCTCCTTTTATTGTTATTGCATACTCTTTTCATATCTTTTTCATATTCTTTCTTACATCTTTTCCACAAACCATTATCTTTTTTTGCATGATAAGGCTCGTACCGAAGTGGACAATTAGGTTCTTTACAAAATGCACATTCAATATTCCCTTTAATTATTGAAAAAAATTTTTTATCTAACATATTTTCTACCATCCTTTCAAAATTATTTGATAAGATTATTAGTAACAGTTAATTATTAAAATAGTATATAACAAATTAAAGCAAAAAGCAATATCTATAAATAAAATATATTTTATATTTTCGAAGAGCGGGTCGCCGAAGGTGGCGCCCCCTACATACTATTTTATTCAAAAATTTTAAAAAACTGTTGTAAAAAATTCATTTATTGATATAATAAGAAACAAGGTAAGAAAATTTTAGGAGGAAGATTAGTTATGGTAAAAAAAGTAGCAATACTTGCAAATGGCGGAGATGTTTCAGGGTTTAATGCTGTTATAAGAGCAATTGTAAAAACTGCTGAAAGTAATAATATTGAATGTTATGGATTTATAGATGGATATAGAGGACTTCTAAAAAATGACTATATTAAATTAAGTAGTACTAATACAGCATCAGGAATTCTTCAAAAAGGAGGCTCAATAATATCTTCTTCAACAAATGCAAATGTATTCCATTATAAGGTAGTAGATGAAAATGGAAATGTAGAATATAAAGATTTATCTGATAAATGTGTTCAAAATGTAAAAGAAGACGGTTTTGATTGTATATTTACATTAGGAGGAGATAGTACACAAAAATCAGCAAGAGACCTTTCACTAAAAGGAATAAATGTTATAGGTGTGCCAAAAACAATAGACAATGATGTTGCATGTACAGATATAACTTTTGGATATAATACTGCTGTTACTGTTGCAACAGAAGCTTTAGATAGACTTCATACAACAGCAGAAACACATAATAGAATAATGGTTTTAGAAGTAATGGGAAGAGAAGCAGGATGGATAGCTTTAGAATCAGCAATAGCAGGTGGAGCAGATATTGCTTTAATTCCAGAAATTCCATATGATATAAATAAAGCATCACAAGCAATAAAGAAAAGACAAGAAAATGGTAAAAATTTTAGTGTTGTAGTTGTTTCAGAAGGTGCATACCCAAAAGGTGGAGAAATGGCAATAGCAGGTAAAAAAGATAATGGCGAAGGTGTAATAAATGTAAAACTTGGTGGTGCAGGCGAAAAAGTAGCAGAAGAATTAGAAAGATTAACAGGCTTAACAGCAAGATGTACAGTGTTAGGATATATGCAAAGAGGAGGAACACCAACAGCTTATGATAGAGTTCTTTCTACCAAATATGGTTCAAAAGCAATGGAACTAGCTCTTGAAGAAAAATTCAATGTTCTTACAGTAATAAAAAACGGAAAATTAGACTGTGTACCTTTAGAAGATGTGGTAGGAAATAATAAAGAGATAGGTGCTTTACAAGACGGAACATTAGGAAATGTAAAAATAGTTACAATGGAAGATGATTTAGTAAAAACAGCTAGAAACATAGGAATTAATTTAGGAGACTAGTCTTGTATTTTATAATAATTTATGTTATTATGTACAAGAAACTAATAGTAATTTCCAACAACAATAATTTGTTAAGGAGGATGCAAAATGACAAGAGAAGAGTATAACAATTTAACAGACGAACAGCGGTATGAGTACATTAAAAAGCTTGAAGAAGAAAAATTAATTTCAGACAAGTCATTAGAAAGAGTATTAACTTGTTATAATAAAGATGACGATCAATTTATTCAATTAACAGACGAAATTGATTTTGACTTAATGTTAAGAGTATCTGATATTATTAAAGCGCGGGAAACTGTAGGAAATAAAACAATAATTACTACAAGAGAAATAGAAGAATTTTATGGTGAAAAACGTAATAAAACATATACAGTAAAAGGTACTATAGATGATATAATGCAAAAAATCAATTTATTAAAAGATAAAAATAGAAATAATGTATCATAATTTACGAAAAACAAAAAAATCCATTGAAATAAATGGATTTTTTTGTTATTATATATAAAGTAAAAAAGGAAGGTATGATAGAATGTTAAATTTTAAAGAAAAAATAGCAGAAGCTATAAGTAAAACAGTTAATATAAATAAAGAAGAATTAGAGAGCTATATAGAAGTACCAAAAGACACTTCAATGGGAGATTATGCTTTCCCATGCTTTAAACTAGCAAAAGAACTAAGAAAAGCACCACCAGCTATTGCAAGTGATATAAAAGAAAATTTAGAAATAGATGATAAATATATAAATAAAGTAGAAATAGTAGGTGGATATTTAAATTTCTTTGTAGACAATTCTATTTTGGTAGAAGAAGTATTACAAGAATTTGAAAATAGAAATGAAAATTATGGAACTTCAAATATAGGAGAAGGTAAAAATATAGTAATAGACTACTCTTCACCTAATATTGCTAAACCATTTCATATAGGACATTTACGTTCAACAGTAATAGGTGGAGCTTTATACAATATATATAAATATTTAGGTTATAATGTTATAGGAATAAACCATTTAGGAGACTACGGAACACAATTTGGTAAATTAATAGAAGGGTATAAAAGATGGGGTGAAGAATACAATATAGAAGCAAACCCAATAGATGAACTTACAAAAATATATGTAAGAATAAATAACCTTTGTAAAGAAGACGAAAGTGTTTTAGAAGAATGTAGAAATAACTTCAAAAAATTAGAAGATGGAGATAAATACTGTACAGAGATTTGGTCAAAGTTTAGAAGCTTAAGCCTAAAAGAATTTCAAAGAGTATATGATCTATTAGGAAGTAAATTTGATTCATGGAATGGAGAAGCTTTCTATTCAGACAAAATGGGAGAAGTTGTACAGAAATTAGAAGAAACAGGGAAATTAGTAGAATCAGAAGGAGCACGTATAATAGGTTTAGGTGAAAATACAGCACCATGTATTATAGGAAAAACAAACGGCTCTACAACATATGCAACACGTGACTTAGCGGCTATTTTATATAGAGCAAGAAACTACAATTTTGATAAAGCATTATATGTAACATCATATGAACAAGTTTTACATTTTAAACAAGTATTTGAAGTTGCAAAATTGTTAAATTTAGATGAAAAATATATAAATGGATTAGAACATGTTCCTTTTGGAATGGTAAGGCTAAAAGAAGGAAAGATGTCTACTAGAGAAGGAAATATTATAAAATTAGAAGATTTGCTAAATGAAGCAATAACAAGAGCTTTAAAAGTAATAGAAGAGAAAAATCCAGATTTAGAAGAAAAGGAAGAAGTAGCAAAAAAAGTTGGAATAGGAGCAGTAATATTTAATGATTTATCGAATAGTAGAATAAAGGACGAAATATTTGACTGGGATACAATGCTTAATTTTCAAGGAGAAACAGGACCATATATTCAATACATATATGTACGTACAAAAAGTGTAATAGAAAAGGCTGGATACTTACCTAAATATGAAGATATAAATATAGATATATTAACAGATTCTTCATCAATAAATGTTATTAAAACAATTTCGAATTTTGAAGAAGTATTAAAACAAGTAGTTCAAAAAAATGAACCATCAATATTATCTAGGTATTTAATAGATTTAAGCCAAAGTTTTAGTAGTTTTTACAATAGCAATAAAATCATTGGAGAAGATAAAGAAAAACAAGATGCTCGTTTATATTTAACAAATGCAGTAGGAACAATATTAAAAACAGGAGCAGGCTTACTAGGGATAGAAATGCCAAGTAGAATGTAGTGACAATGGGACGGAGTTTTTGTCACTACACTTTGAAGGGCTAACCTAACTGAAACACTAGTGACAAAAACTCCGTCCCATTGTCACTCTGTTAATTAGAAAAAAGGAGCAAAGATGAAAGTAAGAAGAATAACATTTTTAATATTAATAATTATGAACTGTATAACAATATTTTACTTTTCGAATCAAGTAGCAGACACCTCAAGTGCCTCAAGTGGAAGAATTGTAAATTTTGTGATAAAAGTATTACCACAATTTAAAAATATGGAAGAACATAAAAAAGAGCATATAGCAAATGAAGTGTTACAACCAATTGTAAGAAAAATGGCACATTTTTCAATATACACATTACTAGGATTTTTAACTATAAACTTTGCACTTGCATGTGAAAAACAAAATAGCTTTTGCAATATGGACGAGAAATGCCCACCCTTACAAGTAAAAAGGGTTAGAAATAAAAGAATACTATATAGTTGGTTATTTGGAACATTATATGCCATATCAGATGAAATACATCAACTATTTATATCAGGTAGAAGCTGTGAATTTAGAGATGTTTGTATAGATTCATTAGGTGTACTAACAGGAATTGCTATTATGATAATAATTGTTAAAATATTTAATACATTAAAATACAAGATAAACTAATTTTTATATGTGATTATTTCAAGCAAGTAATTAGTTAGAGATAAGTTATGGAAAGCCAAATTGCTTAAAATCAAAAAAATGATTTATAATCAAAAGGAGTAAAAATGAAAAATGTACAAGTTCTAATGTCTACATATAATGGAGAGAAATATTTAAAAGAGCAAATTGATAGTATATTAAGTCAAGAAAATGTTGAAGTAAGCTTACTTATAAGAGATGATGGCTCAACAGATAAAACTATAAGCATATTAGAAAAAACAGTAAAAGAAAATACAAATGTAAGTTATTATATAGGCAAAAACATAGGTTCAGCAAAAAGTTTTATAGATTTAGTAAATCAATCAAAAGAAGTAGATTATTATGCATTTGCAGACCAAGATGATGTTTGGAATTCAAAAAAGATTATTTCTGCAATAGAAAAAATAGAAAATGATAGTAATATTCCTTCTTTGTATATTTCTGCTTTAGAAGTAGTAGATGAAGAACTAAATACAATAGAAATAAAAAAAGTAAGTGGAAACCTCTGCTTTGAAGGAGAAATGGCAAAAAACTTTGCAACAGGTTGTACAATGGTTTTTAATAAAAAACTATGTAATGCAATTAAAACATATAATCCAAGTTATATAATAATGCATGATTCATGGATAACAAGAGTATGTTATGCTATTGGCGGAAATGTAGTTGTTGATGAAAACACATATATTAAATATAGACAACATGGAAATAATGTAGTAGGTTATAAGGATGAAGGATTTAGAAAGTTAAAAAAGCAACTAAAAATTGCGTTTGTTGATAAAATCAGTATGAGGGTTAATATAGCGAAAGAATTAAAAAGTGGATATGAAGAATTATTAACAGATAATGCTAAGGAATTAGTAAATAATCTTATTAGTTATCAAACAAATTGGAAAGCTAAGAAATGGTTACTTAAAAATAAAAAGTTTAGGACAAATATTACTAGAATAGATAGGAAGATTAAAATTGGTATTATATTAAATAGGTTTTAGAAAGATTGGAGAAAAATAATGAGTAAGAGAAACGTTTTTATTATAGGTTCAAATGGAATACCTGCCAAATATGGTGGATTTGAAACTTTTGTTGAAAATTTGACAGCTAAAAAAATAAGTAACAATATAAAATACCATGTAGCATGTATTGGAAATGACAATTGTGAATTTGAATATAATAATAGTAGATGTTTTAATATAAAAGTACCTAATATAGGGCCTGCTAAAGCCGAATATTATGATTTGGTTGCTTTAGAAAAAACTATAAAATATATAAAGAAAAATAATATTAAAGAACCAATAGTATATATATTAGGTACAGGAGTTGGCTTATTTATTGGATTTTATAAAAACAGATTACACAAATTAGGAGCAAAAGTATATGTTAACCCTGATGGATGCGAATGGAAAAGAGCTAAATGGAACTTAATATTAAGAAAATTCTTTAAAATATGTGAAGGAAAAATGGCTAAACATGCAGATTTATTGATATGTGATGCAAGAAATATGGAAGAATATATAAAAGAAGAATATAAAAAATACAATCCAAAAACTAAATTTATTGCATATGGTTCAGAATTAAATCAAACTAATAAAGTTAATAAATTAGTAGACTGGTGCTTGGAAAAACATATAAAAAGAAATGAATATTATTTAATTGTAGGAAGATTTGTACCTGAAAATAATTATGAAACAATGATAAAAGAATTCATGAAATCTAATACAAAAAAAGATTTAGTAATTATTACAAATGTAGAACAAAACAAATTTTATGAAGAATTAAAACAAAAGACCAACTTTGATAAAGACAAAAGAATTAAATTTGTAGGAACAGTATATGATGAAGAATTGCTAACATTAATAAGAGAAAATGCGTATGCATATTTACATGGACATGAAGTAGGAGGAACAAACCCATCTTTATTAGAAGCTTTAGCTACAACAGATTTAAATTTGTTATTAGATGTAGGGTTTAATAAAGAAGTAGCTGAAAATGGAGCATTTTATTGGAATAAAGAAGAAAATAATTTAAGCAAATTAATAAATAAAATAGAAAAAATATCAAAAAAAGAAAAGGAAATATATCGTGAAAATGCTAGAAATAGAATAAAATGTAAATATAATTGGCAAGAAATAGTAAAAAAATATGAAGAAACTTTTGAAAATTTTATATAAGTATTGACAACAATTTCAAATTTTAGTATAATTTTATAGTATCTAAAAAGAGAAAGCTATGCAAATAGATATACATATATAAGAACTTACGTAAAGAGGAGGGAATTAAAAATGGCACAACCAAAAAGAAGATGGTCTAAAGCAAGAACAGGTTTAAAAAGATCAACATGGAAATTAGAAAACAAAAATTTAGTAGCATGTCCACATTGCCACGAAATGATGATGCAACATAGAGTTTGTTCAAACTGTGGTTACTATAATGGAAAAGAAGTAGTAGCAAAAAAAGAAGACTAAAATAATAAGAAACAGCATTAGATGCTGTTTTTTTGTTTTTAATAAAGGGCTGTCCCTTTTTGTTCCAAATTACCAATTAGGGACAGTCCCCAATTGGGACAAAATATTTTTATAATATGCTTTAAAAATATTTTTATCAATGATATAATGAATAAAAATAAAAAAAGGATAAATCATATGGAAAAAATAAATAAAATTATAAATCATATAAAAGAAAATAAGTGGATTCATTATCTTGTAATTATAATAATAGGAATAATTTTAAGCATCCCACTATGTAAAATGAATATAAGAGATACACATGATGGTTTTTTACACCTTTTAAGATTAATAGGAACTAAAAATAGTTTGAAATTAGGCGAAATACCACCTATTATAACGCCATATTTTTGCAATAATTGGGGTTATGCTATGAATTTATTTTATAATCCAACAGTTACATATATACCGCTTCTATTAAAACTATTTACATCAACATATGTAATAGCTTTAAAACTATTTGCATCTTTATGTATTATTTTATCAGGAATAACAATGTATAGTTTTGTAAATAAAGTAACAAATAAAAGAGTAGTAGCATTATTTTCAGCAATTATATATTTAATGGTTCCATACAAATTAGGAGATGTATATATAAGGTTTGCAATTGGAGAATTTGCAGCATTTGTATTTTTACCAATTTTATTTATAGGAGTATATAGTTTATTTAATCAGGAAGGAAATAAACATTATTATATAGCAATAGGTGCAATAGGGTTATTGTTAACACATACAGTCACTACTTTTTATACAGCAATAATATGTTTTTTATATATATTGTTCAATATAAAGAAATTAAAAGAAAAAGAGATAATAAAGAAATTAGTAATTAATGTAATATTTATATTACTAGTATCAGCATTATTTACGATACCAATGCTAGAAGCAAAATTTTCAGCAGAATATACAATATTTGACAATGAATTAATGGTTACAAATTCGCAGTATGTATATGAAAATACTTTAGAGATAAGCGATTTATTTATATATAATGGAAATTTGTTACCAGAAAGCTACAAAAAGTCAGCTATTTATATAATAGGTGTACCAATATTTACATTAATGTGTTTAACAATATTTGTATATAAAAAAATAGATAAAAAATATAAAGACTTTTATATAATATCTTGGATATTTGGAGTTGTATCTTTATTTATGTGTACAAAATATTGCCCATGGTTTTTATTTCCAAACATATTGTGTACGTTGCAATATCCATGGAGAATGTTAACATTTTTTGCATTTTTTATATCATTTATATTAGGTGTAAATTTATATATATTAATAAAAATGCTATTTAATAAAGATATAACCAGAATAATAGTAAGTGGTATATTAATTACACTTATGGTTATATATACTATTCCAATATTATTAGAGTTTACTTCAAATGATAAAACAGTAGATATTGAATATGAAAATAAAATACTTAATAATCCCAAAATAAACTATATGAGTATAAATAGGGAATACATGCCTAAAAAAGCATTATTGTTACAACGTACATATTTAAAAGAAAGAAACGACGAAACATATATATTAGAAGGTCAAGCTAATATTACAAGTGAAAATAAAGAAGGTTTTACAGATATAGTAGAATTAGAAAATATAGAAAAAGATACTATATTAGAATTTCCATATTTATATTATCCAGGATATAAAATAACTTTAGAAGATAATTTAAAATTAGAAACAATAGAAACAGAGCATGGATTTGTAGGTTGTAAAATAACTCAAGATATAGAAAAAGCAAAAATAACAGTAGAATATAAAGGAACGGCAATAACATACATTTCATATGTTGTGTCTTTGGTGTCTGCTATAATATTTATAGTGTATTGCTATAAAGAAAGTAAAAAAAGAAGGCTTTAGTATTAAACCTCCTTCACACTACTCTACATACTGAAATTACTACTATATTAAGTGAAAATTAAATAACAAAAAAATAAATAATCAAATCTAATATTGTAGAGGTTGCACTTTGTATAACTAAACCTTCGAAGAAATTCCACCAAATTTCCAACTTCATAAAAAGGAGAAAAATATGCAAAAAATAAAAGAATTACTAAAAAATGAAAAATATTATAGTGTAATAATTATATTAGTAGCAAGTGTTTTTGTTTGTTTACCTTTAATGAGCAAAAATATAGATATGACATATGATGATGGAATACAACATATTTCAAGGTTAATGGGCACATACCAATCATTACAAGAAGGACAAACTAATATAATGTCTAATTTTTGTAATGGCTTTGGTTATTCATGGAATATATTTTATAGTCCACTTACAGCTTTTTTGCCACTAATATTTAAAATATTAGGTTTAAGTTTTACAGCATGTATTAAATTATTTATGTTTTTAGTAGTTTTCTTATCAGGTTATTTTATGTATTTATGTGCAAAGAAAATTACTAAAAATAATAATATAGCTATAATTGCAGGAATTTTATATATTTTCGCACCATACAGGTTAACTGATATGTATATAAGAAATGCTATTGCTGAACTAACTTCATTCACATTTTTACCATTAGTATTTCTAGGATTATATAATATATTTGAATACCCTGTAGGGGAGAACGAGGTACCATGCCCAATAAACAAAACACTTATATTATCAATAGGTGCAATAGGCCTAATTTTAACACACACAATAGTAACAATATATACAGCAATAATTGCATTAATATATGTACTTATTAATATTAAAAAACTTAAAGATAAAAACATAGTAAAAGCACTCATAATAAATATTTTGTTAATACTAGTCATCACTTCATTTTTTTGGTTACCTCTTTTAGAACATAAATTTATAGCAAATTATGAAGTTTTTAAACCTGGCAGAATGGAAAGAACAGAAGTATTAATAAGTTATAAATTAGATTTATACAGATTATTTTTTACTAAAACAAATGATTATATGCTTTACAACATAGGGCTAATTACTCTAATAGGTTTACTACTAACTCCAATAGCATTAAAAAAAGTTAAAAACGAATCATATTACAAATTGTATATATTTATGTTAGTAACAGGTATTGTATTAGCCATAATGACATTAAAAATATTTCCATTTGAACATTTACCATCGATATTAAAAATGCTTCAATTTACATTTAGATTACTAGAATTTACAAGTTTTCTATTTGCATTTGTTGCAGCAACAAATATAGTAACTGTCTGTAGAATTAATGTAAGAGAATTAATAATTTTATTAGTAGCTCTAATGATACTAACAATTCCATATAAAAGCCATTTACGAACTTTAGAAAACTTTGACGAAAATATACTTTGGCCATCAGTACCAATTACACAAGAAACAGGAAGAGTGCATGCAGGATGTGCAAGTTTTGAATATTTGCCATCAAAAGCATTTGAAAACAGAGAATATATAGAAACAAGAACACAAAATGCAAAAGTTATGAATGAAAATAGTTCTACTATAATAGAAAATGAAATTAAAAATGGAACTAAAATGAGTTTTGACGTAAAATATGTATTAGAAGAAACACGGAATAGAATTACCATATATATATTATTTAGGCTATGATGTAACATTAAAAACAGCAAACGAAAAAATAAAATTACAAACCTTTGAAACAGATAATGGTTTTATAGGAGTAAAACTTCCAATACTAGAAGAAGGAAAAGTAGAAGTAAAATATACAGGAACCTGGCTTATGAATGTATCAAATTTTGTGTCAGTTATAGGAGTGTGCGTATTGATAGGAATAATTATAAAACAAAAAAACCAACTTTAAAAGTTGGTTTTTTGTTTGTAATAATCAGTCAAATCAATTGACTAAATATACAAAATGATATAAAATACTAATAGCAATAAATGAAAGGAAGAAAAATATGTCAAAGCCAACAGTAGCAATAGTAGGAAGACCAAATGTAGGAAAATCTACATTTTTTAATTATATAGTAGGGAAAAGAATATCAATAGTACAAGATGAGCCAGGTGTTACAAGAGATAGGGTATATGCTGAAAGCACATGGAGAGGTAGAACATTTTCATTAATAGATACAGGAGGAATAGAGCCAGAATCAGAAGATATAATAATATCTCAAATGAGAGAACAAGCCAATATAGCAATAAGTGTAGCAGATGTTATTATATTTTTAACAGATATAAAACAAGGAGTAACAGCAGCAGATAAAGAAATAGCACTAATGCTTAAAAAATCTAAAAAGAAAGTTATTTTAGTATGTAATAAAGCAGATAATTATGGAAAAACCTCAGATGATATATATGAATTTTATAACTTAGGCTTAGGAGACCCATACCCAGTATCTTCAGTAAATGCAATAGGTATAGGAGATGTACTAGATGCAATATATGAAAGCTTTCCTGAAAAACAGGAAGACGAAGATGATGAAACAATAAAAGTAGCAATAATAGGAAAACCAAATGTAGGTAAATCTTCATTAGTAAATAAAATACTTGGAGAAAATAGAGTAATAGTAAGTGATATAGCAGGAACAACAAGAGATGCAATAGACTCAAATTTTGAAAATGAATTTGGAAAATATGTATTTATTGATACAGCAGGAATTAGAAGAAAAAGTAAAGTAGATGAACAAATAGAAAAATATAGTGTAATGAGAAGTCTGCTTGCAGTAGAAAGAGCAGATGTATGTATTTTAATGATAGATGCAAATGAAGGTGTAACAGAACAAGATACCAAAATAGCAGGTGAAGCACATGAAGCAGGAAAAGCAGTAATAATAGCAGTAAATAAATGGGATGAATATGAAAAAGATACAAACACAACTGAAAAATATAAAAAAGAGGTATATAACAAATTATCATATCTATCATATGCACCAATAATATTTATATCAGCTAAAACAGGTCAAAGAGTACATAAATTATTCGAAATGATAAATATGGTGGCAAGCCAAAATGCAATGAGGGTATCAACATCAGTATTAAACCAAGTATTAAATGAAGCAATAGCAATAGTTCAACCACCAACAGATAAAGGTAAAAGGCTAAAAATATACTACATGACCCAAGCCTCAACAAAACCACCAACATTTGTAGTATTTGTAAATGATAAAAAGTTATTTCACTTTTCATATGAAAGGTACTTAATAAATCAAATAAGAAAAGAATTTACTTTAACAGGTACGCCTGTAAGGATGATTGTTAGGGAGAGAAAAGACAAAGACGCATAAGTGCTGCACAGTGAATAATGAAGAATGAATAGTGAATAATTAAATTGTAGGGGCGATTATCAATCGCTTGCTCTTCGAAGAAATAGCTTAAATAAAGAATAAAGAGTGAAAAATTAATAGTGAAGAGTACAAAACTCTTCGAGTTTTAAAGGAGGTACAAAAAATGTTAACATACATAATAATAGCAATAATAGCATATTTACTAGGAAGCATAAGCTTTTCAGTAATAATTAGTAAAAAAATGGCAGGATTTGATGTAAGACAAAAAGGAAGTGGAAATGCAGGTACAACAAATGTATTAAGAAGTGTAGGAAAAAAAGCAGCAATAATAACTTTAATATTAGATGTATTAAAAGGTGTAGTAGCAATACTTGTAGCTTATATAGTAGGAAAAATAGCAAATAATTTAGATAAAAGCTTGTTAATTCAAATAGCAGGAATAGCAGTTATAATAGGACACACATTCCCAATATTCTTTGGTTTCAAAGGAGGAAAAGGAATAGCGACATCTTTAGGAGTATTACTTATGACAAATTGGAATATAGGCTTAATATGCCTAGTATTTGCATTAGTATTAATGGCACTTACAAGAATAGTATCTTTAGGTTCAATAGCAGCAGCAATACTATTCCCAGTACTAATAATATTTATGCCAAGTAACGCCTACATAGTAGAAGGAAATTACATAGTATATTCTATAATATTAGCAGTACTCGTAATATACAACCATAGAGCAAATGTAAAAAGATTATTAAATGGAACAGAAAATAAATTAGATTTTAAGAAAATTAAATAGAAGTTGGAAGTTGAAAGTTGGAAGTTAGAAAATATGGATAAGTCTTCGAAGAATTACCTGAAATTTAACTTCCAACCTCCAATCTCTAACTTCCATACGGAGGAATTATAATGAAAAACATATGTATAATAGGTAGTGGAAGCTGGGGAGTAGCTTTAGGTGTACACTTAGCTAAATTAGGAAATAATGTAAAAATATGGTCTTTTTTAGAAGAAGAAAGAGATTTAATAAATAATGAAAAAAAATGTAAATTCTTACCAAATATAACATTACCAGAAGGTATATATTGTACAACTTCATATGAAGAAGCAATATCAAGTAGTGAAATAATATTACATGTAACACCATCAAAATTTACAAGAAATATAGTAAAAGGTTATAAAGAATATGTAACAAATCAACCAATAGTAATTTGTACAAAAGGTTTTGAAAAGGAAACTTTATCTACATTAGATGATGTAATATCTGAGGAAATACCAAATGCAAAAATAGCAGCACTTTCAGGACCTAGTCATGCAGAAGAAGTTTCAATAGGTGTTCCAACAGCAATAGTAGTTGCTTCAAAAGATATAAACCTTGCAAATGAAATAAGAGATATTTTCATGAATGAAACATTACGTGTATATACAAGTACAGATTTAAAAGGTGTAGAACTAGGTGGAGCATTAAAAAATATAATTGCATTTTGTGCAGGAATATCAGCAGGAATAGGACTAGGAGATAACACATTTGCAGCATTAATAACAAGAGGCTTACACGAAATATCATTATTGGGAGAAGTGTTAGGTGGAAATAAACAAACCTTTTATGGTTTAACAGGTTTAGGAGACCTAATAGTAACTTGCCTAAGTGAACACAGCAGAAACAGAAGAGCAGGAAAATTATTAGGACAAGGTAAAAATATAGAAGAAATTAGAAAAGAAATAGGAATGGTAATAGAGGGAGTAGATAACATAGAAGTAGCATATGAACTTTCAAAAAAATACAATTTAGATATGCCAATAGTAAAAGGTGTATATCAAGTATTATATGAAGGTTTAGACCCAAAAATAGGCGTAAAGATGCTAATGACAAGAGATAAAAAAGAAGAGTAAAAATTGAACAAAACGATTGTAGGGGTCGCCGCCATCGGCGATCCGTTCTTCGAAGAAATAGCTTAAAAATAACCCAAAAGAAGGAAGGAATAAAAGCAAAAATGAAACTAGTAATTCAAAGAGTAACAAACGCAAGTGTTACAGTAGAAAATAACATAGTAGGGAAAATAGGAAAAGGCTTTTTAGTTCTTTTAGGGGTTGGACCAGAAGATACTGAAAAAGAAGCAGATTATCTAGTACAAAAACTAATTAAATTAAGAGTTTTTGAAGACCAAAACGGAAAAATGAATTTAAGTCTAAAAGATATAGAAGGAGAACTTTTAATAGTATCTCAATTTACCCTATATGCAGACTGTACAGGAGGAAATAGACCCAGCTTTACAAATGCCGCAAAACCAGAAAAAGCAAATAAATTATATGAATACTTTATACAAAAATGTAAAGAAGAGAATATAAAAGTAGAACATGGAATTTTTGGAGCAGATATGAAAGTAGAACTTTTAAATGATGGACCTGTAACAATTATATTAGAAAAATAAAAAAGTATTTACATTTAACATAAAGTATGATATATTATAAGCATTGAAACAAAATTAGAAATGTTTGCTTTTATTAAAGGAGGGTTATTATTATGACTTTCAAAAGAGAATTAAGAAAATTTCGGAGAAATAGCAAAAAAAAGAAAAAGGATAAAGTAAAAAGGACAAAATATGAAAAGTTTTTAATTTCCGAATTCATTAAACAAAGAATAAGAAAAAAGGCTAGTGAAGGAGAAAAATCAGTAGTTTTCCCTATTGTTGGGCATGAAGTAATAAGAAATCCTAAAAATAATAACAATTGGATTTATATTGAAAAATCAGATTACATAGCATTTGCTATTAAGAATTGTTTGAGGTATGAGTTAAAACAAGATTGGTATTATAAAGTGCCTAATAAAATTATTATTTTCTTTTAAATTAAAACACGTTAGAAAATTCTAACGTGTTTTAATATGGAAACCTCTCATACAAATACCTTATAATCTCATCAGCATTATTTCCAGTAACATTTATCAAAACATCTTCATCTATACATATCCACATATTTATTTTAAATTCATCTTTATTTTCAATAAAAGTACCTATTAAATCACTCATTTCAACAGGATTATCAAATTCTATTTGTAGTTCTAATGTGTCATTATTTATATTTTTTAAAATTTCTTCTGTCGCCAAATAAAAGCTTTTTAAAAATCTATTAATTTCACCATTTATATTAGTATATAATCTAACAAAATTTCTCATACTAAAATTCTCCTTTTCTATATTGTAGAAATTTTTCGCTTTTTAATATTATTTAGTTTTGTTTTTATAACTATACTAGGAATAATTTTGAAATTTTTAATTCATACTATAAATAATTCGTTTATGTATATGAAAGGAAAATTTTTAATATGAAAAATAAAAAATATTTAATTTTGCTTATATGCGTTGTTATTATTTTATCAATTGTATTTGGAGTAGTAATGGTTTTCAGCAATAGTGGAGATGACACTACAAAAGATAAAATAAAAGAAGAAATATATTATATTGAAACTAAACTTTTAGGTATGCTCAATTCCCTTAATAATATACCATTTTCTAATTCTGTATTATTAGAACAAAATACAATAAAAGGTCAAGAAAAATCTAACAATGGTTCTTCTGGTTCTTCTTCACAAGGTTCAGAAGAAAAGTCACAAGGAGGAGGATCCTCCTCATCCTCAGGTTCTTCAGGAGGAGAGTCATCTAATTCTTCAGAAAGTGGAGGAGATACAGATTATACAAAATATAATGTGCAAAACAAAAATATTCTAAATATAAAAGAAAATGAAATAGATTGGAACTATATAAAAAATACAGCCGAATTGTTACACACAAGTTGGACAACAATAATGATTGATTTACACAGTTTAAACATAAAAAATGATGATATATTATCATTTTCAAATAATTTAGATGCGTTAATTTTAAATATTCAAAAAGAAGATAAAAGAAGCACATTAAATAGTTTAGCTAGTTTATATTCAATTATACCACTTTATATTAATCAATATTCTAACGACAATTATGAAGAAAATCTTGCATATACAAAAACTTATATCATCAACTCTTATGTATTGTTAGAAGATGACAAATGGGAAGATATGCAAGCAGAAGTTACAAAAGCACAAGAATATTTTAATCTTGTTATAAATTCTGTAAATACAAAAAGTTCACAAATATTTACAAATAAAACTTATATATTATTAAATGAAATGAAAAACGCTATAAATTTAAAAGATAAAAAGTTATATTATATGAAATATAAAAATTTGATGGAAAATGTGATGAATATATAGTTTATTTGACTTTTAATTAAAAATATATTAAAATAAGAATTGTAAGTAAATTGAATAGTCGCGTATAGCAAGGTCGAAAGACAGCGTACGAGGAAAGTCCGGGCTCCACAGAGCAAAGATGCAAGATAACGTCTTGTGAGGGAAACCTTAAGGAAAGTGCAACAGAAAATAACCGCCTAAAATTTAGGTAAGGATGAAAAGGCGAGGTAAGAGCTCACCGCTTCTATGGTGACATAGAGGGCATATGTAAACCCCATCTGGAGCAACACCGTAAAAAGGAAGGCTAAGACTGCTCGTCATCTTCTAAACATGGTGGCTTTGAGCTGTATAGTGATATACAGAGTAGATAAATGACTATTCACGACAGAACCCGGCTTACAGATTTGCTTATATAAATATGAAAAAAGATAGGTAAAAGCCTATCTTTTTTCATATTTTTATGTTATAATATCTAATATGTTATAGATACTAATAAACCGATTTTAATTAAAGGAGGTAAAAAATGAGTGAAAAACAATTAACTTGTAAGGATTATTGGGGAGACACAATAAAAGTAGGAAGATTGGTAGAATCAGTTTCAGATCCTTTAATAAGGGGAAAAGTAGTAGCAATTAATAAAGTAAATAATAAAAATTTGATTGTAATTGCAAATCTAGACGGCTATAAGGAAAATATTGACCCAAAAGATTGTTATATCTACTTAGCTACTAGAGAGAAAGTAAGACAACATGCAAAAAAATGGGTAGAAAAAGACATGAAGAACAAAAAGCATACATATATTCAATATAAAGCTTTAGGAGAAGTGCAAATTGCAGAAGGAATGGTACTTATACCAGCATTTGAGAGTATAAATATTTATTATTATGTTGAAAAAGATGAAAAAACAAAAAAATATTATTTACAATGTTTTTTTGATGCTCGAAGTATGGATATTAGTGTATTAGAGATAACAGAAAGCATAGAGAAAGTTAGTGAATGTTTTGAGGTTGCAGTTTATGCAAATGGAATACCACTGTTCAAAGAAGATTTTGAATTTGACACATTGGAAGATCTAATTAGATGTTACAAAGGATGAATAATAATTTAGGGTGGAAAACTTTCAAAGTTTTCTACCCTAAATTATTAATATTCATCTCAAATTGCATTTTCTTTATCTATTTTAATGTTAATTAATGTAAAAATTTACTTTCTACACCTATTTTTGATACTTTTTCTGACAGTATTTCATTTACAATACCTCCATTTAAAAAAATATAGCAATGATAGAGTATATAAATTAAAAGCTGATTAATTTATTTAGATCTTTTGAAAAATTAGTTGAAAATGTCATATTTTGTTTTGTAATAGGATGTATAAATGAAACTTTATAACTATGTAATGCTTGCCTGTTAATTAAACTAGTATTGCCACCATACAAATCATCTCCTAAAAGTGGATGACCAATATGAGACATATGTACACGAATTTGATGTGTCCTACCAGTTTCTAATTTGCATTGTACAACTGAAAACTTAATTCCGCTTATTTTGTCTTTCTTCTAATACTTCATAATGAGTGATAGAGGGACTACCGTGTATTACATACACATCTTTCAATAATGCTACCTTCTTTTCGTCCAATAGGCATATTAATAGTGCCAATTTTTTCGTTATCATTAAAAAAGCCTTCTACAATAGCAATATATTCTTTAATAAAAGTACCAGATTTCATTTGCTTAATCAAAGCTTCTTGAATATATTCATTTTTAGCAAAAACAACTAAACCAGAAGTATCTTTATCAATACGGTTAACAGGTCTAATTTTCTTATTTAAACCTATAGAATCAAAATAAAACTTAATACCAGAAGATAAACTATCTTCATAATGTAAAATGGAAGGGTGAACAGGAATACCAGCACATTTATTTACAATTAAAAGCCATTCATCTTCATACACAATATCCAAACACATTTGCTTAGAAACAATATTAGAGTTATCTTCAGCATAATAAAAAGAAACACTTATCTTATCATTAACACCCACATTTTGATAAACAAAAGCTGGCAAACCATTCAAAAAAATGGCATTCTCTCTTTTCAAAGTAATAAGCAACCTATGTGAAATATGTAGGCAAGAAATAAGAATATCCTTAACACTCTTACCATTATCATTATTTGTAACAACATATTCTAACTTCATATACATACACCTCGTACGATAGGGACGGTCATTTTCCTTGCTAATTCGGAACGTTTGGGGACACTCCTTAATAAAAATATTTTAATAAATAATTTTATTTTCTTTTTGATATTTCTCAAATGTCTCAATACACTCATCTCTATCAATCTGTTTCAAACTAATTAAATCTTTTTCATTTCCTTTTAAATATTCATAAATCAAATCATCTCGAAAGCCAATATTCCCAGCATCTTCACGAGTACAAGCATAATATATTTCTTTTATATTTGACCAAATTATTGCAGATAAACACATAGGGCATGGTTCACATGAAGTATATAGTACATAATTTGATAAATCATAAGTGCCTAGCTTTTTACATGCATTTCTTATAGCTGTTACTTCAGCATGTGCGGTTGGATCATTATTTTTTAGAACTTGATTATTTCCGAGTAGCTATTATATTTCCATTTTTATCAGTAATAACAGCACCAAAAGGACCTCCTTCATTTAAATGCATTCCATTTTCAGCCATTTCCTTTGCAATTTTCATATATTCATTCATTTTATTCATTACTCCTTTATTTTTTTATATTCTTAGGAAAATCATACACAATAATAGTGAGTTTTCTTTAAAAATTTTATTCTTGTTTTTGTATATATGAATATTTTAACACAAAAATTATAAAATATCTATAAATTAAAAAAATTCAAATTGATAATTAATAATAAATGTGATATAAAATTAAAAAAGGAGAGATAATAATATGATAGAAGAATTTAATTTTAAATCATGTACAAGAAAAGACATTTATGCTAAAAAATGGTATGATGAGGAAAAAAGTGAATATAAGGCTGTAGTTCAGTTGGTACATGGAATGGAAGAACATATTGGTAGATATGATGAGTTTGCTTCATTTTTAGCAAGCAATGGTTTTATTGTTGTTGGCCATGACCATTTAGGACATGGTAAAACTGCAAAAACAGATGAGGAATTAGGATTTTTTACTAATACAAATGGATGGTTTTGTTTAACAAAAGATATTCATATTTTACAAAATAAAATAAAAAATGAATATCCAAATTTGCCATATATTATTATGGGGCATAGTATGGGGTCATTACTTACAAGAACATACCTTACTTTATATGATGATAACTTAAATGGAGCTATTATAACAGGTACAAGTGGGCAAAAAGCAGGTTTATTAACAGGAAGTATACTTGCTAAATTAATTGTAATGTTTAAAGGTAAAAAATATAAAAGCAAGTTATTAGCATCAGCCGTAACTGGTTCTTTTAATAGAGAATTTAAGCCAAATAAAACACCAGTTGACTGGACAACAAGTGATGAAAAGATAATAGAAGAACATATAAAAGACACAAACCCAAATTGCAAATTTACAGCAAGTAGTTATTTAGAATTGTTTAAAGGAAGTATGTATTTAAATAAAAAGAAAAATATAGAAAAAACACCAAATATTCCTATTCTAATTTTCTCAGGAGAAAAAGACCCAGTTGGAGAAAATGGAAAAGGAGTAAAACGTGTATATGATATGCTAAAAGAAGTAGGAAAGGAAGATGTTACTTTAAAATTATTTCCTAATGGAAGGCATGAGATGCTAAATGAGGTAAATAGAGAGGAAGTTTTTGAATTTGTTTTAGAGTGGATAAAGAGCAAAATATAAAATTTGGAAAAAAGTTCCTACTGCGCAAAAACTTTCTAAACTAAAAACAAGAAAATTTGAAATAATATTTACTATAAAATATAAAAAAAGGAGGAAATTTTTTATGAAAAAAATAGTAAATATAATTGCAATTTTTCTTGTTTTATTTTTACTAACATTTACAGCTAAAATTTATGCAGCAACTTTAAATAATTTAGATATTACAACAACTAAACAGACAGTACATCCAGGAGAAACTGTAACCCTAAATGTTGCATTTGGGCAAAACATGGGTGCATATACAGTAAATGTAGATTATGACGAAAACTTATTAGAATACGTATCAGCAGAAGGTGGAACAGCAAATAATACAGGCTCTAAAGTTATACTAACATACTATTACAATGCAGGAGGAACTGAAGCACCACGTAATAGTGCAAGCGTTACTTTTAAAGCAAAAGAAGGAATAATAACTACAAATCCTACTGACTTAAGTATTACATTAACAGGTTTAGGCGACCCAGATGCAAACCCTATTGATGATATTACAGTTCCTATTATTAAAAATTTAATTGTAGAACCAGTATATGTAGATTATGACATTAGCCTTAATTATACAGGAGAAATAATACCAAAAGAAGAAAAGAATATGGAAATAGTTATATCAAGTACTATGGGTAAAAGTTATGAACACACAAGAATAATAGCAGAAGCAGTAACTCCAAATGGAGAAAGTGTACAACTTCTTGCAACAGATAGCCAAAGTTTAGAACATGACATTATTCAAAGTGGATGGGGAAGCGCAGATGGAGATACAATAGGTGGAAAAGATGTAGTTAAAAAGTTGCAAGCAAGAGGTATATTTAGCGGTTATGGAGATTATTCTATTACTTTAAAACTAATAGATAGGGACAATAGTGATAGTGTTATTGCTAGCAAAACTTTTTCAATTTCTGTAAAAGAAAAACCAGCTGAAATAGTGCCACCAGCAGAGGAAGAAGTACCACCAGTAGAAGAGAATAAACCTCAACAAGAAACGCCAAGTACTCTACCAAAAACAGGTAATACAATATATTTAAGTATATTACCAATAGTAGCAATATTAATAATAGCATATGTAGCATTAAGAAAGAAAAAATAACATTTATATATTAATTAAAAAAGTTGATTGTAGGGGTCGCCACCTTATGAAGCGACCCATTACTTCAACAAATTGCTAAAAAAATCATATAACTTCTATTTAGGAGGTTTAAAATGGGAAAAAGAGAATTAAGAAGGAAAAAGAAAAAAGATAAAATAAAAAGTAAAATTAGAATTGCCATTTTAGGAATTCTTTTTTGTATTATAATATATGTGGGGCTTGGCATTTATAAAGAAAATAAAATCAAATTAGTAGAAGGAAATAAACCAGTAGTAGAAAAAGTAGCAGAAGAAATACCACTTGTGCCAGTTATTCCAGTAGAGATAGAAATTCTGCCAAAAACATATATGGATTATGAAGTTATTGCAAAATTAGAAATTCCAAAAATAAATTTAGAAACTAATGTACTTAAAGATTATACAACTGATGGAATGAAAGTTTGCTCTTCAAAATTCTTTGGACCTGAACCTAATGAGGTAGGAAACTTTTGCATTGCGGGTCATAACTATGACCAAGAAAATATGTTTAATCATTTAATAAATTTAGAAAAAGGGGATGAACTATACTTGACAGATAATAAAAATGGAAAAGTTACTTATAGTATATATGATATATATAGAGTAAAACCTCAAAATACAGCACCAATAGGACAAGAAACTAATGGAAATAAAATAGTTACTTTAATTACATGTGTTAATTATTCAAGGAGTAGACTTATTGTACAAGCAATTGCAAATAAGTAGAATATACTACAATATAAACAACAAGTAAAAAATAAGATAAGAAATTTAAAATGTGAAATAGTCACAAATAAATAGCTTATCTTTTTTATATTCTAAGGAAAATCATACACAATAATAGTGAGTCTCTTTAGAAAAAATTATGGAAAAATAAAATGTTTTAAGTGGCAAAGCCATATAAGAAAATTTTATTCTTGTTATTATTAATTGTTTAGTATTTTAAATTAGAATTAAATTACAATTTTTCAATTTCTTCTTTACTTAATTTAGTTATTTTTTGAATCTCTTCATTTGTATAATTTTGATTTTTCATTTCTTTTGCTATTTCAAGTTGCTGTTGTTGTGAACCTTGTTCAATACCTTGCTCAATACCCTGTTCAAGACCTTGTTCAATACCTTCTTTAATACCTTTCTCAAAGCCATCTTTAATTCCTTGCTCCAAACCACGGTCATAGCCTGTTTTAACTAAATTATTTTGATCTAATACATATTTCTCACGTAAATCTGCTAAATATCTTTCGCGTTCATCTTTGCTTATTTCTTCTAAAACTTTTTTAGCTTTTTTTAAAGGTTCTTCTACATTACTCATATCAATATCACCTGACTTTATTATAAAATTTACCCAAGTATCTAATTTTTTACCTTCTGAGTATTTTTTTACCTTAGGCATTTCTATTATATAAATTTCAAGTGAATCTGTCAAGATTGAATCACAATAATCTTGTTCACGAAAATTCCATTTAGTCATGTATTTCTCAATATTTTTAAGACTTTTAATATCAAAGTCTGTAAATAAAATAGCGATGCATTTATTAGCTTCAAAATAGTTATGTCCTTTTTTTATATTTTGACTATACATTTTGCTTAAATAAAATAAAATTCTTTTCTCAATATTGTTTTGATCAACTAGTTGCATTTCAATATCACAATCAATTGAATCATTAATTCTAGCACGTATATCAATAATTCCAAGCTTATCATCTAATAAGTCAGCCTCAATAATTTTATTACAATCAAGAACAACTTGAGAAACTTCTTCTTCTAATATAGAATTTAATAGACCTTTGGTAATTTCTTCGTTTCCAACAAATCCAAAGATACGCTTAAATGTATAATCATTTTTTAATTCTAATAAATCTATAATATCATCTCCTTTATGTATAAATTTAAAAAAATTTTGGAAAATATTTTAGGAAAGAATATCCTAAAAGTTTGAATAAAAACTTAAAATACTAAACAAAACAATATTAACATAAAATATTTATAATTTCAATAGCGAAAAATAAGAAGTTTTGTCGAGAGGGCAATTGTACACTATTATTTGCATATTTTCCCAGTTGCAAGGGAATGATATAAAATAGTAAAGAGTACAAATTCAAGGAATTTTGAGAGAGGCAAGTAATATGAAATATATAAAAATTTTTATAATAATAATAGGAATTTTATTTTTTAATGCATTTATAAACATATCATATTGTACAGATAAGCGAGATGGGATAGATAGTTTTCCAGATAGTTATAAACCATATTTACAAGAACTACAAAAAAATCATCCCAATTGGAGGTTTGTTTCATTATATACAAACTTAGATTGGAATTATGCTATAAATAATGAAAATGTATTTGGAAAAAACCTAGTACCTAAATCATATTCTGATAGGTGGAAAAATACTAAACCTGGTGAGTATAATGTTGAGGTAGATTTAGGTTGGGTAGACAGTTCAAGAAGGGCTTTAGAATATACTATGGACCCTAGAAACTTTTTAAACGAAGTTCGAATTTTTCAGTTTGAAGCACTTTCTTATGATGAAAAAACGAATAATGTAGATGGAATTGAAAAAATATTATATGGAACTGAGTTCTATAATAAAATAGTAGATTATGTAACAAGTTCAGGAAATATAGTAACTATGAATAGCAAATATTCAGACCTTATTTTATCAGCTGGAAAAACATCAAAAGTTTCCACATATCATTTAGCCTCAAGAATAAAACAAGAGGTAGGGCCTTTCTTATCACACAGTTCTATTAGTGGAAGGGTAGCAGGTTTTGAAGGCTTATACAATTTTTATAATATAGGAGCAACAAGTTCAAGTGAGCCAATGGGAGCTATAAAGAATGGACTTAGGTATGCACGTGATGGAAAAGGTGCAAGTGAAGCTACTAAAGCTAAATATTTAATTCCCTGGGACAACAAGGAAAAAGCCATTACTGGTGGTGGAATTTTCATAGGTTCTAGTTATATTAATGTAGGACAAGATACACTATATTTACAAAAGTTCCATGTTACTTCTAACACAGGAGGAGAACTATTTTGGCATCAATATATGACAAATGTATTAGCTCCATATAGTGAGTCTAGATCTATTTATAACGGTTATAGTAATACAGGAATATTAGGAAATAGTATGACTTTTATTATACCTGTTTATAATAATATGCCAGAGATGTCAACACAAAATCCAAATATTTTAGAAAGTGATTATTCTGCGGATAACACAAAAGTATATGCAGATGTAACCAATACTTTAAATGTACGTTCAGGTCCATCAACCTCGTATGAGTTATTAACAAAGGTTGATAGAAATGTAGTAATGACAAGAATTGCAAAAGGAAGACAATCTCGGAGAATTATGGGATAGGGTAATTCTTCCAAATCGGAATGATGGGTTATGTATTTCAAAATTATTTAAAAGAATTACCAACAATACAAATAGAAAAAATAAATGTTTCAGCTGATAAAACGCTACTTAAAAAAGGAGAAAGTGTAAAATTAAAAGTAGAAATATTACCAGATGAAGCAAAAGACCATGAAGTAGAATATACTTCAAGCGCTCCTAATATAGCCACAGTAGATAATAGCGGAAATATAGTAGCACAAAAATCTGGAACTACAACAATTACAGTAAAGGCAAAAGAAAACGAAGTAAAAGGGCAAATTCAAATTAAAGTATATACTCCTGTATCAGGTATAGAACTAACAAATGAAAATTTAGTTATGCAAGAAGGTGACCGTTTTATTGTAACACCTATCATTCTTCCAACAGATGCAGATAATAAAAATGTGACATATTCTTCAGAAAATGAACAAATTGCTACAATAGATAATAATGGGAATATAATAGCAGTTAAAGAAGGAAAAACTAAAATAAATGTAATTACTGAGGAAGGTGGCTTTAAAAGTGAAATAGAGGTAACAGTAGTACAAAAGCTAGGAGAAGATGAAATTGTTTTTGATGAAAGCTTAAAGGTAGTACAAAATGAAATAACAGGCTGGGATATAGAAAAATTAAAGGTAGAAGATATAAAAGAGAAAATACAAAGTTCGTATAGTATTAAAATATACGATTATAAAGGTAATGAACTAACAGACGGGCAAATTGTTGGAACTGAAAGTAAAATTAGGTTAGTAGATGAGAATGATGTTATTAAAATGGAATATTATATAGTAATATATGGAGACGTAAATGGAGATGGCAAAATAAATAGTTTAGACTTATTAGTACTTCAAAGGCATATACTAGAAATAGAAAAGCTAAATGGACTATTCCTAAAAGCCCGGAAACATAAGCAAAAACGGACAAAATCCTACTTCACTAGATTTATTAAAAATACAAAGGCACATACTAACTTTAAAATTAATAGAACAAAGGTAGATAGGGGAGATTTGGTAGATTGGGGACGGTTCCTAATCGGAAACAAGATAGAGAAGAACAAAAAGTAATAAACAAAAATAATCTGGATAGATTAGGAACTGTCCCCAATCGGAAGCCCAAAAGAAAAAACAACATGCAAAAATGTCCGCTCCCACGCCAACGCCTTACTAAAAAAGAAAGAGGAAAACCATGAAAAAAATTAAAAGTATAATAATAACATATGCTGTAATTATAATAACCATGTTAATAAACTTACTAATAAACCAAACATCTTTTGCACAAACTCAAATGCATATAATTCCCAACAAAGAAATAATAACAAAAGACGAAGAAATTAATATTAAAGTGCAAATTGTAGATACACCAATTGCAACTTGTACGCTTGAAATATACTTTGATTCATCAAAATTAGAATATATAAAAGGACCTGAAAATTCAAACTATTCTAACAATAGAATAATTTACACTTGGGTAAGTAGCACAGGAAAAAACGAACAAGGTATAGAAACAGAAAACTTCAAATTTAAAGTTTTACAAGAAGAAAATACAAATATTGCAGTGTTTGGAGAATTCTATAATGAACAAGGAGAAAAACTAGAAATTGACAATAGCAATATAGAACTAAAAACTAAACAAGCCCCCAATAATATAAACCAAATAACAGATAATATAGAACAAACTCGGAGCAAGTAATTCAGCATATTTAAGTATATTAAGGTTAAACCATGAAGGAATTAGTCCAGAGTTTAAAAAAGATGTAAAAGAATACTATTTTATAGCAGATACTACACTACAAAATTTAGAAATAACAGCAATTCCAGAAAATGCAAATGCTACAGTTACAGTAACAGGAAATACAAATTTAAAAATAGGAAAAAACATAATCCAAATACATGTTATATCAGAAGATAAAACAAAAGAAGAAACATATAAAATATATGTAACAAAAACTACAAATATAGAACTAGCAAATGCAAATTTAGAAATCCTTGCAGTAAGAGAAGGCTTTCTAAATCCAGAATTTGACTATAATATAACCAATTATAAAGTAGAAATACCAAATCAAACAGAAAAAATAGAAATACTAGCAATACCACAGAGTACAAAAGCGCAAGTATCCATTATAGGAAACAATGAAATGAAAGTTGGAAATAATACTATACAAGTAAATGTACTAGCAGAAGATGGAATAACAAATAAGAAATATGAATTAATAGTTCATAGAAGAAACGAGCAAGAAGAAATACAATATGAGCAAGAAAGAAAAGTTGAAGCAGAAAAGTTATCTGCTATTTTAGAAGAACAAAATAATATCAACAATGTAAATAAAAATGCTAGTATTATATGGATTATAGGTATAATTGTATTATGTATTATCATAATTGTAGGAATTATATATATAATTAAAAAACAAAAAAAGATTGACTAATCATGTTAAATATGATATGTCTTAGAAAGTAACATTTTATGAATAGCAAATTAATAAATATTAAAGAGCGAAGGGAGAAATAATATGATACTTTCAACAGTCTGTTATATAGAAAGAAAAGGAAAATACCTAATGTTGCACAGAACAAAAAAGCAAAATGATATAAATAAAGAAAAATGGCTAGGAATAGGTGGAAAATTTGAAGATAAAGAAAGCCCAGAAGAATGTGTTATAAGAGAAGTAAAAGAAGAAACAGGGCTTACACTAAATTCAGTAAGCTTAAGAGGTATACTAACATTTATAAATACAATTTGTGAAACTGAATATATATATGTATTTACATCAAACGATTTTACAGGAAAACTAATAGAATGCAATGAAGGAGAATTACAATGGGTAGACAAAGACAAAGTAACAAGTTTAAACTTATGGGAAGGCGATAAAATATTTATAGAAAAAATAAAAGAAGATACTCCTTTCTTTACAATCAAATATGTATATGATGGAGATACACTACTTAATTATGATTTAAAAGAATATTAATATAGAAAATAAAATATTCAATAATAAGAGAAGAAAGTCTGAAAAATGATTTTCTTCTTTTTATTTTTATTAACAGTTAGCTTATGATAATAAATATTAGAATTATAAAAAGGAGAAAAAAGAGTAATCATTATAAAAAAATAAATAAAAAAACTTGAAAATTATGTAAAAATATTGTATAATTATGATAGTGCATAGTTTTTGTGCGATACTGTTGTTCACAAAAAATAATATTTTTTGAAAGGAGAATACAATATGAGTAAAACAATGGAACAAAGAACAGTGTTTGAAGTAGGAGAAGATCTTACAATAACAGGAAATATCACACGGGTAAGTATTAAGGGAGGAAAGATCGAGATTTTTAGTATCCCCGAAGGATTAAATCAGGAGGAGATAAAAGGTACGCAGGAATATATTGATAAATATTTTCCGATAGCTAAAGCAAGTACGTTATCTCTTGAAGACGAATTCCTTAAGCATGAACCCGAAACCGAAGAACAGAGAAAGTTCAAAAATGCATTGATTTCAGCAATAAAGTCAGGATTATCTGATTTTAGAGCACAGCGGATGGATGCATGTTTTGACGAAGAAGGTAACATTTGCTTTAAGGCAGGTATGAAGCCGGCAGTTAGGAAATTATCAGTAAACGACTGGAAGAGAGTTGCTAAAGAATTTCTACCGGAAAAAGGAAGTAGGCTTGGAACTACGAAGGAGAGAATTGCTTTCTTAGGGTTACTTATCAAATACCTTATAGAAGAAAAAGGTTATACAGTAAGTAATGCATGGAAAGCAGTATGTGATCAAAGTAGGGACTTAGGTCATTACGCGGATTCAGAAAATTCAAAGCATAACTTTGAAGATACTGGAAGTCGGCAGGTAGGCGAATGGTGTGACTTAGGTAATACATTTAAAATTACCGAAGATGATGAAGCCGGTGGCTTTTCGATTGTTGGCGGTTCCTGCAATCGCAATGGTTACTATTTTCCTTTGGCAGATGTCTGTGGTATCTGCTATCCTTCTAACGTTTACTGCTTTAGCGTGGGCTGGTTTGTGCTTTCTGTGTAGCACTGAACACTGTACAAACAGTATAAAAATGGCGGAGATTCAAAATAGAGTCTCCGCATTATATTAAAAATGAATTGGAAAAATATGGAATGGAAAGAAAAAATAATAATTTAATTATAATACCAAAAACAGAGAAATATATTGAATATATGCTTACGATATTGCTGAAATTACCACATATAGAAAAATTTAGTATAGGAACAGAAATAAAAACAAGTATGTATGAAATGTTAAAAATATTTTTTTTGAAAAGAATAAGATATATGAAAACTAAATAGAAGATGAAAAAAAAATATAAAGGATATTAATGAAAAAAATGTGAGAGAAACTTGAAAATTATGTAAAATTATTGTATAATTATAATAGTGCATAGTTTTTATGCGATACTGTTGTTCACAAAAAATAATATTTTTTGAAAGGAGACTACAATATGAGTAAAACAATGGAACAAAGAACAGTGATAGAAGTGGAAGGAAAGATTACACGGGTAAGCATTGAAGGAGGAAAGATTGAAATCTTTAGTATTCCTGAATATTTACAGAACCAAGAAGGAAACGATCAGGAGGAGATAAAAGGCACACAGGAATATATTGAAAAATATTTTCCTATCGTTAAGGCAAGTACGTTATCTCTTGAAGACGAATTTCTTAAGCATGAACCCGAAACTGAAGAACAGAGAAAGTTCAAAAATGCATTGATTTCAGCAATAAAGTCAGGATTATCTGATTTTAGAGCACAGCGGATGGATGCATGTTTTGACGAAGAAGGTAACATTTGCTTTAAGGCAGGTATGAAGCCAGCAGTTGGGAAATTATCAGCAAACGACTGGAAGAGAGTTGCTAAAGAATTTCTACCGGAAAAAGGAAGCAGGCTTGGAACTACGAAGGAGAGAATTGCTTTCTTAGGGTTACTTATCAAATACCTTATAGAAGAAAAAGGTTATACAGTAAGTAATGCATGGAAAGCAGTATGTAATCAAAGTAGGGACTTAGGTCATTACGCGGATTCAGAAAATCCAAAGCGTAACTTTGAAGATACTGGAAGTCGGCAGGTAGGCGAATGGTGTGACTTAGGTAATACATTTAAAATTACCGAAGATGATGAAGCCGGTGGCTTTTCGCTTGTTGGCGGTGACTACGTTTGCAATGGAGACTATTTTCCTTTGGCGGGTGTTTTTAGTGTCTTCTATCCTATTATCGAGTACGACCTTAGCGTGGGCTGGTTTGTGCTTTCTGTGTAGCACTGAACACTGTACAAACAGTATAAAAATGGCGGAGATTCAAAATAGAGTCTCCGCATTATATAAAAAATAGTACAATCAAATGAATTAATGATAGCGATAAAACAAGAATAGAATGAAATTGTATAAAAATCCTAAAGAGACTAAGAAGTAGTTCTTTTAGGATTTTTATATTGATATTAAAAATAATATATTTCATTAGTTTTTTGATAATAGATCAATAATTTTTTTTATAAAAGACTTAGGTGAAAGTTTTTTCGCATTAGGAAAAAAGCTCTTTAAAGTTTCTGTCTTGGTATATCTAAACATAGAATTAATGCTTTTTTCAATTGCCCATTTGATTTTTGAAGAATTAGTTATATGATATATATTAGCAACTTGTGGATATAGAAGGTTTTCAAAATCTTTTATATAATTTAAGTCTTCAAAGCATAATTGTATACATTCAATTAGATAAGAATATCCTAGACTATTAATATTGAATTCAAAATTATCTAAGATATTAGTTATTCTTTCTTTTAAGCTATCTATTTTAGTTTCATTACAAAACTGTACTAAATATCTATTTAAAGCAGAAAAGTCAAATGGTTTAAAAATTATTCCATCAACTAATTGAGCTTCATCAAATGAATTTATTAAAACAGGAAATGCTGTAACTAATAATATTCGAGGTAAAGAACAATTTTCTTCATATAATTTGTGAATTACTTGAAAACCATTCATAATAGGCATTTCAACATCCAACAATACAACATCAGGTTGTAATGTTTTTATTTTTTGATAAGCTTCTAATCCATTAGTAGCTATACCTTGAATTTTTATATTATCTGAGTTTTTTTCTACAATAGAGTTTAACATACAAATACTAAAATCTTTATTATCATCAGCAATAAGCATACTTATCAAAACACACACCCCTACTCATTATATAGTCGTGATAAATAAAAAGCAATACAATAATATTACTTTTTTTTCCATTTTTTCCATTTTTATGATAAAAATTTCCATTTTTTCTATATATATTGAAAACAATACATATAACTAATATAAATATAATAAAAGAAAGGAGAAAATGTAAAAGAATGTAAAAAAGGAGGAGATAATTAAAAATTATTAGGAACAAATCAAATAATTTGTAAAGAAAGGGGATTAAATATTATGAATAGGTATATTAAAATAAAATCTAAAGTATTAATAAGAATTATAGCTAGTTTATTAATGTTGATAATTACGTTACAGCTTTTCCCAGCGATAGTTTTTGGAATTCAAAATGAAATAGAAAATAATCGAGAAAGTAATATTATGAAGAATGATATTCAAAGTATTAATAACATAGAACAAAGTAATCAACAAATTAACAGCACAGAAGAAAACAATCAAGAAGGTAACAATATAGCAAATTACAACCAAGAAATTAACAATACAAAAGAGAATAATAATGTAGATAAAAACAATCAAACAAACAATAACATAGAAGAAAATATTATAGAAAAACAAGAAAACATAGATAATAATAATTTAAAAGATGATTCCAAAATAATTGGAGAAATTATTGAAAAAAGGACTTTAAATCAAAAACATTTCTTACAAGAAGATGGAAATGTAATTACTAATATATATCCATCTAGTATTCATTATGAAAAAGATGGAAAATTAGTAGACATTAATAATTCACTAGAAGAAAGTAACGAAAATGGTGGTGAATATAAAAACAAAGAAAATTCGTTTCAAGTAAAATTTTCAAAAAAATCAAATAAAAACGACTTAGTAAAATTACAAATAAAAAATCACAACATAAAATGGTCTTTACAAAACAGCAATAAAGTAGAAGCAAAAAAATTTAATAATGATAATGAAAAAGAAGAAAAATTTAAACTAAAAAATATATCTTCAGGAACTGTACAATATGAAAACATATTAAATGGAATAGATTTAGAATATAATGTTATTTCTAACGAAATAAAAGAAAATATTGTATACAAAGATAAAACAGCTATAGAACAGCAAATTGTATTTGAGTTTAATACAGATAATTTGGAAATGGAAAAAACAGAAGATGGAAGGATAATTTTTACAGAGAAAAACAGTGAAGAAGTATTTTTCTTTTTTGACATACCATATATGTATGACGCAAAAAACGAAACATCAGAAGATATTGAATTAAAGTTAGAAGAGAAAAATGGAAATAAATATAAATTAACTGTGATACCAAACAAAGAATGGTTAGAAGATGAAGAAAGAGAATACCCAGTAGTAATAGACCCAACAGTAAAAACATCTTTAAATTATGAGAATATTCAAGATACTTATATTTTTAATGGTGATACAGGATATCCTAATAGACATGAGGCACATATACTAAGAGTTGGAAGCAATCGTACACTAGCAAGTAAAAATCCTACTAGAAGTTTAATAAAATTTGGATTGCCAAACTTAAGTGCAGGTGATCAAGTAATAAGTGCAACATTAGATATTTGCTCTTATATTGATACTAACGAATGGACACCACCAACAGAAATTATTCAAATAGACGTACATAAAATGACAACTGACTGGACTGCACCAACTGCAACTTGGAATAATCTTAATGATAAATATGACACAAGAATATCAGACTATGCAAAATATCAATATGATACCAATCAACCAGCTAAATTTTATTATTTTGATATAACATCTATGGTAAAAGACTGGTATATAACAGGTAATAACTATGGTTTAGTTTTAAAAGATCACACAGAGGTATATAATGCACCACATTCAGATGCATATTTCTTTTCAGCAGATATAAATAGACAATATATCAATGCTAGACCTATGGTACAAATAGTATATAGAAATCAGACTGGATTAGAAACATATCAGACTTATCACACACAACAAGTAGGAAGAGCAGGAACAATACATACAAATGATTACAATGGAAATGTCACATTACTTCATCCAGATGCATCAACTCCTGGACAAAATTTATCTGTTAGTGTAAACCATGTATACAATACGAATGATAAAGAAGTTAATATAGGCTATGGTAACGGTTTTAGATTAAATCTATCTCAAACAATTGAAAAAGTAACAATAGGTGAACAAGAATATGCTAAATATACAGATGAGGATGGAACAAAACATTATTTTGATAAGAGTGGAAATTCTTATATTGATTCAGAAAATTTAAAACTAACTTTAAAATTAGAAAATGATATATTTACATTGATTGATAATTCAAACAATAAATTTATTTTTACTAAAAAAGCAAGTAGCTCAGGAGAAATATGGCATTTAAGTAAGTCAATAGATGCTAATAATAACACTATTAATATAACATTGCTAAATGATTCAACAGTAGGAGCTAGAATTGAAAAAGTTACTGATTCAGCAGGAGATAGTATTAATTTTACATATACTAATAATAAATTAACAACAATAACTGACAAAACCTCTAGAAGTACAAATTATGAATATGATAACAATGGAAATTTAGTTAAAATTACATATAGTGATGCAAAATATAGTGAATATACATATTCAAATAAATTATTGACTTCAGTAAAAAATATAGATAATTCACATATTAACTATGAATATTATAATGAAAAAAGTAATAGATTAAAAAGCATAAAAGAATATGGTACAAATAATGCACTAGGAAATACAATATCTATATCTTATGGAGATAATGTAACAAAATTTACTGATAACACAGGATATTCTAACACATATACATTTAATAATTTTGGACAAACAATAAGTATATCTGATTTTGGAAAAAATCCAAATGATATAGATAATGCGTATGGAAAAATGTATCAATATGGTGAAGAACAAAAAAATAAAAATAGATTAACACTAGATGGAAATTTAATTTCTATTGCAGAGAAAGAAAATAACTTAATAAAGAATGGTAATTTCAGCAATGGATTAACTAATTGGGGTAAAACAAACTGTGATGATAATGATAAAGTAGAAAATGGAAGCTTTAAATTTATAGGAAATAGTAATATAGATAAAAACATATATCAAAATATAAATATAAGTGGTAAAAAAGGAGATATATTTACATTAGCAACGTGGGTAAATAGTAAAGCTGTTCCTAATAATAAGGAAAGAGCAATTAAAGTTTCATTAACAATACATTTTATAAGACAAGATGGCACAAGACAAAGTATAAATAAAAACGTAAATGTTGATGGTTCAGGATGGCAATTCAAATCAGAAGTAGTAATTGCAGATAATGATTATACTAACGCAATTGTATATTTAGTATGTACATATAATGAAAATGAAACATACTTTGATAATGTAGGATTGTTTAAAGAAGAATTTGGACAAAGCTATACTTATGATGATAATGGAAATATTGTAAGTACTGAAGAATTAGCAGAAGGACAAAAAAACTATGAATATATGAATAATAAAATGATTACAAAAATTGACTCAAATGGAACAAAATATTCATATGAATACGATTACTTAAACCCAACAAAATTACTTGGAGCAAAAAATTCATTAGGAAATAAATATAATTTTAAATATGATGAAAAAGGAAATTTAACATCTACTCTTTTAATGGATAATACATTAATTAGTAATGATATGGAAGATTGGGGATCTTATTATTTTAGATTTGCGAATAGTGAAAAAGTATTAAACAAAACAACTGATTCTAGTGGAAATGATAAATTAAATTTAGAATATTTCAATGGTACAAATAATCAAATGTTTCTTATTAGAGAAGATTTTCCATTAGGACAATATAAAATTTATGCTGATTATTCTAGTAAAGCAATAGAAGCTATTTCAAAAGAGATAGTAAGTATTGAACAAGGATATAATTCAAATACTCAATGTTGGAAGTTTATTAAACAAGATGATGGAAGTTATAAAATAACTAATGTAGAACAAGGAGATGATTATTGTCTAACATTAGACGATAATAATAATATAAAATTACTTAAAGATGAAGGAAAACTTTCTCAAAGAATATATGCTTATAGTTATATGACGGAGACTAAATCAAAAGTATTTAATAATTTAGTATTAGAATCTAATGAAATATATAGAATAAAAGCTAAGAATAGCAAGATGTATCTACAAGCAGTTGAAAATGGAAACTTAGTGCAAAATACTTATGAAAAAGAAAATGTAAATCAACTTTGGAGGGTTGTAAATGTTTATGATGGCATATACAAAATTGTTAATTTAAGTAGTGCACAAGGAGCTTCAATGTATGCAACAACTACAGGAATTACATTAAATCTTGATAATGAACCTCCTAGAGATTTAAGAATAGAAAGAAATGGTAATAATACATTTAAAATAAAATCAGATTTTTGTATGCAGTTTGATGAACCTAATCAGATATTTACTGTTGAAAATAATAGTTCTAATGCACAAGCAAAAATAATATTAAATACAAATAATGATAATGGAAGCCAAGATTTTATATTTGAAAAAGCTAATTTATTAAATGTAGATGAAAATCATTATTACAAAATAAAAGCTAAATGTAGCAACTTATACTTAGGAGTAAGTAGTAATAATACAATACAACAACAAGAAAGTAATGATAGTTCAGAACAAAAATGGAGATTTAAAGATAATGGAAATGGAACATATCAAATAATATCAGCTACAAATAATACAAATACAATGCAAATAGAAAATTATGAGAATCCTACCGCAAGTATAAAACTTGGAGAAAATGGAGTTAATGATGGATTTGAAATAATTGCTAGAATTGATGGAACATATTGTATAAAGCCAGGATTATATTCAGAATACTTCGCATTTGATATAAGCAATGCAAGTACGCAAGCAGGAACAGAAGTTGCATTATATACATCAAATGATTCAATAGCACAAAAGTTCTACATAGAAGAAACTGGAATATATGAAAATGGACAAATAGGAAAATATATACAGACAACAGCAGAATATTCAGAAAATGGGAAATATCAAACTAAAAGTATAGGAGAAAATGATAATACAGCTAATTATACATATAACAATAATACAGGTACAATAGTAGCAGAGGAAACAGATTATAATAAATTTGAATATACTTATGATAATCTTGATAGAATGACAAAAGTAGAATTAAAAGATAATGGACAAGTAATTTCTAAAAATGAATACACATATGAAAGTGATAAACTGAAAACTATAAAAGCAGGAGAAAACACATATGAATTTATTTATGATGAATTTGGAAATACAAAACAAGTAAAAATAGGCAGTGAAGTACTTGTAACTAATAATTATGAAGAAAACAATGGGAATTTATTGAGTGAAGTATTTGCTAATAGACAAACATTATCATATGCATATGATAGATTTAATAGAATAACAAAAAAAGAAGGAGAGAATGGCTCATACACATATACATATAATGCAGATTCTAACATAAAAACAATTGTAGATGAAATTAATAATAATACAAAAAGCTTTACATATGATTTGGCACAAAGATTAGTAAAAGAAATTAATAGTAACGGATTTACAAAGGAATATGGATATGATATAAATAGTAATATAAATAATAAAAAATACATATTAAACAACCAAGAAAAAAATACTAAGTATAATTTTGACAATTATAATAGATTAAATAGTATAGTAGATTCTAATAGCGTATGGAAAAGACAAACAGATTCATTATCAAGAATAAACAAAAATATAATTTCAAATGAAATGGGAGAATACAAAACTAACTATGAATATCTAAATGTACAAGGAAAAGACAATAAGACTACAACTTATATTTCTAAAGTAACTAATGGAGATAGTACGCCAATAGAATATGAATATTATAGTAATGGTAATATTAAAGCAATAAAAAAAGGTAACAATATAACAAGCTATCAGTATAATTCAGCAAATGAATTAATTAGAGAAAACAATAGTGAGTTAAATAAAACAGTAGTCTATACATATGATTCAAATGGAAATATTTTAAATAAAAAAGAATATGAATATACTACAGATGAATCATTAGCTAATAAAACTATTACAAATACGATTACATATGAATATGAAAACCAAAATTATAAAGACCAATTAACAAGTTATAATGGAAGACTAATAACCTATGATGAAATAGGAAATCCAACATGGTATGATGAAAAAGAATTAATTTGGCAAAATGGAAGACAGTTGAGAGATTTTAATGATTGGGACAACAAGCAGTCAATAACTTATAAATATAATGAAAATGGAATAAGAACACAAAAGACAGTAAATGGATATGAAGTAACGAATTATTATCTAGATGGAACAAATGTTATTTATGAGAAAACTGGTAACAATATAATTTGTTATACATATGATTCAAATGATAATATATTAGGATTAAACTATAATGGAATTCAATATTATTACATAAAGAATGCACAAAATGATGTAATAGGAATATTAGATAGTAACTTAAACCAAATTGTTAGTTATGTATATGATAGTTGGGGTAAAATAATAAGCATAAAAGATGCAAATGGAAATAATATAACAGATGAAACCAATATAGGAATAATAAATCCATATAGATATAGGAGCTATCGTTATGATACAGAAACAGGATTATATTATTTACAAAGCAGATACTATAATCCAGAATGGGGAAGATTTTTAAATGTTGATGGATTACTACAAACAGGTGATGGAATATTAGATAAAAATATGTATGCATATTGTTTGAATAATCCTATAAAGTATTTAGACAAAGAAGGAGAAGCAGTATTAATATCAACAATATTTGTGGTATGTGCTGTAATATCAGGAATTGCAACGTATGCAACAATAGTACATGAAGACAAAAAAGCAGGTTATGAAACAAATCATGTAGATGCAATAGCAAGATCAATAGTTAATGCAGGTGCAATTTATAGCGTAGGTGCAATAGCAGAAGGTGTAGGTAATTCGATTAGTACGTATACTAATACAAAAAAACTAATATCTAATAAATCAAAATCTACGGCTTTTGTTCCAGAAGAGTATTGGACACGAAATGCACCTAGAATAGGAACACCAAATACTAATATAGAATATCTTAAATTAAATTTATATACTAATAAAATTGAGAAATCTAATGTAATATATGATTTTGCAGGTAGACAAATTTTTAGAGTTGATTATACAAATCATGGAAGGATAGACCATACTAAACCACATTTACATACAATAAGATGGGATTTTATATATTTGAATGGTAAAGAGGATAGATTTAATTTGAAATAGTAAGGAGAATTATATGGCGAAAATAGTAAATTTATCAAAATATATTAATAAAAATTTAGTGACTGAACCATGTTCTGTAAATATATATAAAATTATATATGAAGTAGAAAAAGGACAAAATATATCAAATATCACAATTAATACATTTTTTAAGAATATAGTAGATGATAAAGAGGAATTGATTGATCTAGAAATTAAATTTAAAAATGTAACAAATTTTTCATTACAAGATTCAAGTAGAATAATAATTATTAGTGGCTTTGAAATAATAGATCATAAAGAAGATGGATGGACTTTAGAAAATAGATTTGAAATAAATGATTTTGAAAATGGAAATATACATTTTATGTGCCAAGAGTTCAAGGTTAAACAATTATAAAAATATATCATTTCTTATTTGATCGGAGGAAATAAATGTGGATGATAATATTACATTTGAAATAAGTGAAAGCTCAGAATATATAGATGGAGAAATCTTTTATGAAAACAATGAATTTATTTTTGAAAGTAATAAAGGAAAAGGTGAATTTTCCATTATGTTAGGAAAAGGATATTGCGAACTAAGTATGGCAAGATTTAATTCAAAAATATATTCATTTGAAGGAATGAATAATAAAGAAGATTGGATAAATAAAGTATTAGATTTTCCAAATAGTATAAAAGGTGAACTATATTTAATTAAGAATAATATAGATACTATTAATTATGATGGAATTTGGTATGCAAAAGACTGGAATACATATTATGATAAAGATAATAATTTTATATGTATAGGAGAATATAAGACAGACTTTAATGATATAGCAGTTGAATTTTGTAAGAATATAGTTGCTGTAATAAGAAAAAATAAACTAAAATCAATTTGGATTAAAAATATTAATTTCAAATCTTAAAAGTGATATTTTTATAATAAAAAATAGAGAATTTACAAATATTCTCTAATCAAATTGTTAGTTATACATATGATAGTTGGGGAAATATTATAAGCATAAAAGATGCGAACAGAAATAATATAACAGATAATACAAATATAGGAATAATAAATCCATATAGATATAGAAGCTATCGTTATGATATAGAAACAGGTTTATATTATTTACAAAGTAGATATTATAATCCTGAATGGGGAAGATTCCTAAATGCAGATGGAATATTATTAATAGGACATCCATTAGGAACAAATATATATATGTATTGTGGTAACAATCCAGTAAATTATTATGATCCAGATGGATATACTGCAATAGCATTACCATTTATTGGTACAGTTACTACTACAGTTAGTCTTTATTGGCCAGCTATTTGGGAGAATATTAGTTATGGAGTATCAGTTGCATTGAATTGTATAAGTAGTGCATGGAATTCAGCTTTTGGAGTAAAATCATCATTACAAAAAGTTGAAACTCCTAAAACACATGGAGATAGTTTTAGTTACATGGGAGGAGGAACAGCAACTCCAATACCTCCAAATAACAACAATAAGAATAAGGGTTACAACTCATTTCGTCAAGTTAAGAAAGCAATTGGTTCTCCAGGAGCAGGGAATCAATGGCATCATATAGTTGAACAATCTCAAATAAGAAAATCTGGATTTGATGTGCAACTAATACAAAATCCTAAAAATCTTATTCCGATAAGCAAAAGTGTTCATCAACAAATTAGTGCATATTACAGTAGTATTCAGCCAATATCAAATGGTATGACAGTTCGAAATTGGTTGGCAGGTCAGAGCTATCAAGCACAATATGATTTTGGAATAGGTGTAATAAAAATGTTTGGAGGGTTATAGAATAAATATGAATGATGAGTATATTAAAAAATTTATAAAACTATGTGCTAAATTATGCAAAAAAAAGGAAGATTATAATAAAACAAATATATTTAAACATAATAAATCAATGAAAAAACTTACTGAACTGTATAAAGAATTAAGTACTGACAAATATAATGCAGAAATAATTTATAATATACTAATGACTAATGACGATGAAAATATCAGATCAATTGCAGCTTCTCACAGTTTAAGTTTAAATATTAATATTGACAAATCACAAGAAGTATTAAGAAATATAATAGAAAGCACTAATAATCCTATTGAAAAATTTAATGCAGAAATGACATTAAAAGCTTGGAAAGAAGGTAATTTAACTATATATTAAAATTACTAACAAAAATGAATAAAAAGGTATTAAATTAGTAAAAATAGAATAGATTTAAAATATTAATTTCAAATATTGAAAGTGATATTTTTATAATGAAAAATAGAGAATTTACAAATATTCTCTAATCAAATTGTTAGTTATACATATGATAGTTGGGGAAATATTATAAGCATAACAGATGCGAACGGAAATAATATAACAGATAATACAAATATAGGAATAATAAATCCATATAGATATAGAAGCTATCGTTATGATACAGAAACAGGTTTATATTATTTACAAAGTAGATATTATAATCCTGAATGGGGAAGATTTTTAAATGCTGATATATATGTTATTACTGGACAAGAAGTTTTATCAAGTAATATATATGCATATTGCGACAATAATCCTATTAATGCAGTTGATAGTAATGGACAATTCTGGTCTCTAATAAAAAAAGTTATAAAATTAATTAGTACTAGTATAAATTTTGGAAATGGTAGTGCAGATATAAATTATGATGTACAGAAAAAAGTAAAAGGAGCAGGGGTGAAAGGTGCATATGGTACTATAATATCAACTGGTCAAGTTGATAATTCAAAAAGCTCAAAAACTCAGATAAATGGTTATTATAATGTTGGTCAAGAATCCAAAAAAATAGGTATGGAAATTAAAAATACAACTAGCAGAACAACTAATATAGGAATAGGTGATGATTCTAGAGTAGAGATATTAATAGGTAGCCCATTTGGCAAGAACAGTAACCTTAGTGTTGGTTACTTTGGATCAACAGATTTATATGCTGGTATTTCTTATGAATATACATTTAATAGTGGTAAAAATAATAAAACTACATGTTATGGATATTTTGGAATTCATCCATTATTTGCAGCGACTGTTGTTGCCACTTCATTTGTAGGAAAAATAGATGTATCAATTATTCCTACAATGACACAATTCTATACTAGTTTTGCGACACAATAGTAAATATAAAAAGACGGAGGAAAAATGTATAATATATTAAGATTATTTATTATAATAATTATTTTAATTTTCTATTTTTTATTAATTAGAAAGAAAATAAACAAAATAACACTAACAATAGGAATTATTATTGCGATTATATTATTATTTGTTTTATCATTAGTACCTTTTGAAAGGAATTTTATAGGATTTGATAGTGTTGAAGATGTCGTTAAATATCAATATAAAACAATGTTAGAAGATGGACCGATATATATTATAAAAGAGGAAAATTCAGCATTAGTAAAATTCACAGGTAATACTTTTCCATATTTATTCGAAAAGGAAAAAGGTAAATGGAAAATGCATAATAAAAAAAATGAGAATATTACTAAAAAAGCTATTATAGAATTAGGTTATAATATCGCTAAAATAGAAAGTAAAAGTGAGGATAAAACATATATCATATTAATAAATGCTTTTGAAGAAAAAGAAATAGAAAAAGAAAATAAAAAGATATCTGATAGTAATAATTCAGAATTTAAGACAATGAAATATAAAACAATGAATAAAAATAAACATGGGGTGATTTTTTATACTGTTATAGAGAATGATATTGCAGATTATAAATTATATGTAGACAATAGAAAAATTGAATTTTAAAATATTAGTTATAATATGAAAACAAATAATTTATGGAGGTATCTATGAACGATGAAAAAATAGAAATAAATGTAGAACTAACAGAAAAAATGATAGAAGAATATTTTTCTAAAATGGACTTATTAAAACAAAAAAAATTAATGATTTATTTACTACTAATAATAATACTAATAATAATGTCAATTATTTATAAAAGTGAAAGCTCTTCTATGTTTTATATTGGATTTTTAGTATGCTATTTTATTATATTAATATCACAACAAGCTAGAGCGAAGAAAATATCAAAAGAATTAATAAAAATTTTACCTAATAAAAATAAATATATAATTACTGAAAAAGATATAAACATTATATGCAATGAAGATGAAGAAATTAGAACAAAAATTATATATAAAAATATTAATAGTATATGTGAAAGCAAAAATTTAATAATTATAATATTTAATTTAAATACAAGATATTTATTGATTCCTAAAAATTCATTAAATCAAGACCAAATGGTTAAATTTAAAGATATTTTATTATCTAATGTAAGTAATAGTAAAATTAAGTTGAAAAATAAATAGGTTTTGTATAAAATTTAATAAAAAATTTAGAGTTATAAGATTGTAAAAGCATAGGGAAAATTCTCTATATTTTTATGATATATTTTTTCTCAACTACAAAAAATGTAAAAATAAATAATCAAACATTTACCACTAAAGATTATATGGAAATGCTGGTATACTTATAACTGCCATAGGTGCATTAATAGTATCAGCAGTAATAACAGCAATACCACAAGATACATGGACAAATTTAGCAGAATCAGTAACAACAACTGTTACAGGAATAGCAAATGCTGTATCATCAGGAATTACAAGCACTAATAAAAAGAAAACTACAACGGTAGCTACTAAAAGCGTAACAAAAGCTACAACCAAAGTGACAGAAAAAACTAAGTATAATGACAATTATTGGAAAGCTTCTCATAATGGTAATACAGTAGTTATTGGTAATACAATATCTTATACTGAAGCTCAAATAAGGGTACAAATTGGATTAGATATAATGTGCAAAAGTCGAATGGAAGCATTGGATATTGCATCACCATATCCAATCAGAAAATTAGAAATTGATAAAAATAAAGAAGAAGTTCCTGGATATTATTGGCATTATCATATTAATGGGCGACATGGTTTTCCACATATATGGTTTTATGGTTCGCCAATTATGGACTACTAAAAAAGGAGGAAATATGCCTGATATAAATATAAGTATCAAAGGAAAAAAATATAGAAATATAATTGAGTATATGTGTAATAATTGTCAATATTTTGTATTTATAATATCAACATATGAATATATAGAAAATAATAAGACAGAGGAATATAGCAGATATATTAAAAATGTTGAGCAATTGATGAAAAAATTAAAACCATATTTAATAAAGATTAATAATACTCCTATTAATTTTCTACAAATGGGAATAAAATATGAACGAGAAGAATGGGAACAAGAAAAGTATTTATATGATATATGTATCTTTAAGATAACAGAAGAGTTGAAGCAGATATTAGAAGAAACAGCTAATAGTTTATATGAGTGGAAACAGCCAAGCTTACCAGAAGATATAATGTTTATTAAAGATGACTTTATAAAATTTAGTATAGAATCAAATGAGGATAATGGATATATATATTGTAATTCATTAGACGAATTTAAAATGATAGAAAAATTAGGAATAGAATTTTGCAAAGAATATAATAAACCAATAGAAGAAAAAGTCAAAGATAATAGCAAAAGATTAGTACAATTATTATTAAATTAAAAGTTGATGAAAATAAAAATCAAATAGTGAAGTATATTTATTAAAAACAAAAAAATATTATATTTTAGTTAGTAAAGCAAAATTAGGAATAGCATTAGAAAAAGATAGTTTTATTAAAGGAACAGCAGAGGAATTTGAAAAGTTTCTTAAACAAAGAAAAATTTTATAAAATTACATATAAACATAGAGAGTAAATTTATTCTTTATGTTTTTTATTATAATGATTTAACAATTGTTAAAATTTAATCAATAATGAGTTTTATTCTGTGAGAATTAAAGATAAAAATAAGATTGATGCAATCGCAAAACTTTTAGAAATAGATGAAGAATTAAAAATGTTACCAATATATACAAAAATAGATAAACAACAATTAAGAAATTTTCTGACAAAAAACAATATTAGTAATACTGAATTTAGTAAGAAAATAGGAGTGAGTAGACGTTCTATAGTTGATTGGTTTAATAAGGAAACTAAAATTTCAGATGAAAGTTATAAAAAGATAAACGATTGTATATTAAATTTTGAAAAGAATAAGATATATGAAAACCAAATAGAAGATGAAGAAGAATTATAAACGACATTAAATGAAAAAAATGTGAGAAAAACTTGAAAATTATGTAAAATTATTGTATAATTATGGTAGTGCATAGTTTTTTATGCGATACTGTTGTTCACAAAAAATAATATTTTTTGAAAGGAGAATACAATATGAGTAATGCAACAGAACAAAGAACAGTGTTTGAAGTAGGAGGAGATCTTACAATAACAGGATATATCACACGGGTAAGTATTAAGGGAGGAAAGATCGAGATTTTTAGTATCCCTGAAGGAGTAAATCTGGAAGAGATAAAAGGTACGCAGGAATATATTGATAAATATTTTCCGATAGTTAAAGCAAGTACGTTATCTCTTAAAGACGAATTCCTTAAGCATGAACCCGAAACCGAAGAACAGAGAGAGTTCAAAAATGCACTTATCTCGGCAATAAAGTCAGGATTATCTGATTTTAGAGCACAGCGGATGGATGCATGTTTTGATGAGGAAGGCAACATTTGCTTTAAGGCAGGTATGAAGCCGGCAGTTGGAAAATCACCCAATTGGTGGAAAGAAACTGCTAAAAAGTTTATGCCGGAAAAAGGAAGCAGGCTTGGAACGACGAAGGAGAGAATTGCTTTCTTAGGGTTACTTATCAAATACCTTATTGAAGAAAAAGGATATACAGTAAGTAATGCATGGAAAGCAGTATGTGATCAAAGTAAGGATTTAGGTCATTACTGGGATTCAGAAAATGCAAAGCATGACTTTGAAGATACAGGAAGCAGACAGGTAAGTGAATGGTATGATTTAGCCAATACTTACAAAATTACTGTGGATGATGTAGCCGGTGGCTTTTCGCTTGTTGGCGGTTGCTACTTTGACAATGGAGACATTTGTCCTTTGGCGGATGTTAATAGTGTCGACTTTCCTAATAACGAATTCAACCGTAGCGTGGGCTGGCTTGTGCTTTATGTGTAGCACTGAACACTGTACAAACAGTATAAAAATTGCGGAGATTCAAAATAGAGTCTCCGCATTATATTAAAAATGAATTGGAAAAATATGGAATGGAAAGAAAAAATAACAATTTAATTATGATACCCAAAACAGAAAAATATATTGAATATATGCTTACGATATTGCTGAAATTACCACGTACAGAAAAATTTAGTATAGGCACAGAAATAAAGACAAGTATGTATGAAATGTTAAAAAATATTTTATTAGCTAGTAAAGTAAATACAAGCAAAAGGCTAGAAATATATAATATAGTAGATGCACAAATATACTATCAAAGAATTTGTATTAGAATAATTCATGAAAATAAATGGATTGATGATAAAAAATATAAATATAGTAACGAATTATTAAGTGAAATAGGAAAAATTTTAGGTGGATTAATAAAATCGTTAGGAATGAGTAAACATGCCTAAAACAATACGAAATGTTTATGATGATGCCGTATCTTTCGAAAAACTACTAAAAGCACATAAAAAAGCAAGACGAGGAAAAAGAGAAAAAAGAGAAATAATTATATTTGAATTAAATTTAGAAAATGAATTATTAAGAATAGAAAAAGAATTAAAAAAAGGCATATATAAACATGGCAAATATAAAGAATTCAAAATATATGAACCAAAAGAAAGAATAATAAAAGCATCTAGTTATTCTGATAGAGTAGTTCATGGGTGGTATGTAGAAAATTTCATAAAACCATATTTTGTACCACAATTTATTACAACAAGCTATGCAGGTATTGAAAATAGAGGAATGCACAAAGCATCTAAAGATGTGCAAAAAGCAATGAAAACAGCAAAAAATATATGGAAGAATTATTATATAGTAAAAATGGATGTAACAAAGTATTTTCAAAATATAGATAAAAGAATTTTATGGGACATTTTAAAGAAAAAAATTAAAGATAGAAAATTATTATGGCTAACTAGAGAAATTTTATTATCTACAGAAGGAATGAAAGGATTGCCATTAGGAAATTATACATCACAGATGTTTGCAAATATATATTTAAATGAACTAGACCAACATGCAAAACATAATTTGAAATGTAAATATTATTTTAGATATATGGATGATATAGTAATATTATGTGAAAATAAAAAAGTAGCACAAAAAGTATTAAATGAAATAACTATATTTTTAGAAGAAAACTTAAAATTAACTCTAAATTCAAAAACAAAAATATTTAAAGATATACAAGGAGTTAATTTTTGCGGATATAAAATAAATGAAGAAAGACTAAAGATAAGAAATACAAGTAAATACAGAATGAAGAGAAAATTAAAAGGATATACAAAAGAATTAAAAAAAGGAAAAATAACATTACCTGAAATACAAAGAAGTATAGCAGGATGGCTTGGCTATGTTAAACATGCAGATTCTTATGGTTTAAGAAAAAGTATGTTTTATATAGAGGGATAAACTTAAAAGCTGGTGGCTTTTCGCTTGTTGGCGGTAACTACAATAACAATGGAAACAATTATCCTTTGGCGGATGTTAATAGTGTCAACAATCCTAATAACGAATACAACAATAGCGTGGGCTGGCTTGTGCTCTAATATTAAGTCAGATTATATATTTTAAGGAATATATACAGTACAAGTATTAGATATTAAAGGAAGTTTATTCCTTCTTAGAAAATAACTATTCTAAGTAAATATTAAATTAGAACATATGTATTAGTAGATTAATAATCGAATATACATATGTTTTTTATTATAGGGATTTAACGATTGTTAAAATTTAATTAATAATGAGTTTTATTCTGTGAGAAGTGTTAGTCGAATGGATATAAAATATACACATTTTTACAGAAAAAGCATAATATAGAACAAGAGGTGAAAAAAATGGCATATTCTGAAAGGGAGTTATTAGCAAGGATTGTACAATGTGAAGCAGGTGGAGAACGGGGACAACCGGCATGAAGGCAGTTGCCAGTGTTATTATGAACAGAGTAAACGTTTCAGAAGGAGAATATGCTAGAATTTCTCGGAGGGCGGAAGTATCAGGAATATTATTTATCAACAGGGGCAATTTGACTGCGCAAGTGAACAATTATATGGAAAATATAACTTCCAAAATATATATAATATGAATCCAACAGATATACATTACTATATAGCAGACTGGGCAATAGCAGGAAATAGACTAAATGAAATAGGAGAATGCTTATGGTATTTAAATCCATTCAAACCTACTTGTGATAATACATTCCCACGAAATGGCTCAGGTTCATTTCATACACGATTAGGTGACCACTGTTTTTATAGACCAACCGCCCAATATAAAGATACCTAAAATGGAGGGAAAATAATGCAAGACAATGAAATAAATTATAGAGAAACAAGGCAAGAAGTAGAAATTAATCAAAATTCACCAGAAGTACTAACAAATAACATATACACACCAGCCTTTTTAAGACAACAAATAGGAAAATTAGTAAGGGTAGAATTTCTAATAGGAACAAATAACCTAACAGATAGAATAGGAATATTAGAAGATGTTGGAGCAAGTTACATTTTGCTTCGTGCAATAGAAAGTGGAGTATTAACATATGCCGATATTTACTCAATAAAATTTGTAACAATATCACCATATCCAGTTCCAAGAACAACTACACCACGATATTATTAGAAACACTTACTATATTATGTGAAACATAAAAAATATTTCCATAGTACAAAAATTCATTATTCTAGGAGAAACTTAAAGAATATAATAAATAGCTTTTGGTTAAACTAACCTTATTATGGAGGGAAGAAAATGTTTAATCCAAAAGCTATTTATTATGAAAAAGAAATTCTAAATTATGATTTAGGAAAAGAATTAATGGAGAAATATAAAGAAGTACCAAAAATAGAAATTGAAAATCATAACAACATAGAAGAAATGAGAAAAAAATCAAATAAAGAATTTGCCAATATGAAAAGAAACTTAATAATAGGAGTTAGAAAAACACATAAATTCGTAGAAAACCATAAAACTTCAGATTATTTAGTGCCATACACATCATCAGGTTGCACAGCAGCATGTATGTACTGTTACTTAGTATGTAACTATAATAAATGTGCTTATTTACGTCTATTTGTAAACAGAGAAAAAATGTTAGAAAAAATAATAAAAACATCTGAAAAGTCAGAAAAAGAATTAACCTTCGAAATAGGAAGTAATAGTGACCTAATATTAGAAAACACAATTACAAATAACTTAGTATGGACTATTGAAAACTTTAAAAATACCAACAAAGGAAAATTAACCTTCCCAACAAAATTTGATATGGTAGACCCTATATTACCACTAGACCATCAAGGAAAAGTAATAATAAGAGTAAGTGTAAACCCAGAAGAAATTATAAATAAAGTAGAATTTGGAACTTCAAGACTAAAAGGAAGAATAGAAGCCATAAACAAATTAAAAGAAGCAGGCTACAAAATAGGAATTTTAATAGCACCAGTAATATTAGTAGAAAATTGGAAAGAACTATACCATAACTTAATAAAACGATTAAGTGAAGAATTAACAGAAAAAGTAAAGAAAGATGTATTTTTTGAAATCATATTTATGACCTATAGTTTTGTTCATACCAAAATAAACGAAGAAGCATTTCCTAATGCAATTTCATTATATAATAAAGAAATGATGACAGGAAGAGGTAAAGGAAAATATTGGTATAAAAATGAAATACGAAATGAAGCAGAAATATATTTAAGAGAACAAATGCATAAATATTTTCCTAATAATATAATTCAATATATAGTTTAAATAATAAAAGTGTAAGTAAGCTAAATAATTGCCTTATTGCACTTTCTTTTTGTAATATAATTAAGAAAATAAATAAAAATACCATATCCTAAATAATTTGTAATAAGAGAAATTTTATAAATGTACTAAAATATTATAAGAGATTATATAAATAATACAAAAAATATTTACAGATATGTAAATTAGTAGTACAATTAATTGTAATAGGTTTACATATTAGATAAACTTATATATAAAACGTAAAAAAATAAAAGGGAGAGAGTTATATGAAAAAAGTAATTTCAACTATTTTGCTGATAACTCTATTTTTATCGGCAGTTTCAACAGTAGTTTCAGCACAAAGTGCTAAAAATATTGAAAGCGTAAGTAAAGATAATACTTACATAATCTATATAGAAGGAATGTTAGATAAATCATTCCAATATGCAACATCTGAAAAACCAGACTTATCAATAGACAGTATAGAACTTAACTATATTGTAGCTTCAAAAGATGAAGAAAACAATAATGTAGTAACATTAGAAAACGAAGCAAAATACTTATATGTTAAAGAAGGAGAAAACTTAACAGTAATAGAGTTGGACTTAACAAA
>JAAVZD010000097.1 GCA_022791475.1 Clostridia bacterium
CATAACCATAAACAAAAGCAATAATTGTTCCAAGCATGTGTCCGTTTGGTATGTGGGCAGCAAATGCAATAACCGGCATGACCGCAATATACAAAAACAGACAGTTGAGAATAATCCGGATAAATGCCAGCAATACTGATGTTACAGAAATCCCCGGAAATCCCATCAACAAATCAGCGATTACCGTGAACGTTGCACTTACCAGCCCAAAAAGCAAAGAAAGCAATGCACATACAAGCAGCTTTCCCCACAATAAGCTGCTATACGAAACAGGTATCGTCAAAATGCTTTTCAGCGTATCGTCTTTTCCTTCCCTTGCTATGATATATCCGGCAATTAAAGCAATGCACATGGGAAAAATCATAGTAACATTATTTTTGATTACCTGTTCCGTAAAGAAAGAAAATGTCCAAATGGTTCCGTCCAATGCTGTTGTAGTAAAAAGCGTTAAGAGGACGGAAAGCAACATCAGAAAAATGCCTGCCCATATCATATGATACCGCTTTAATTTCCATATTTCGGCCTTAACCATGCGAAGCATATCATTCATCCCCTCTCTTTTTATACATAGAATCAATCAATATGACAGAAAGCAACGCAATAACGGCTAAAATAACGATTGCCTGAAATGTAGTCGGGATTAAATTTTCCAGCATCCCCACACCATCCATAGCGCCATGTGCGGTTAAATTTCCCGCAGCCCATAGAGTTGTAAGCGGAATTGGCATCAGCCAGCACATCACTTTAGGCAGTGCACCAAAAGATGATTCGGCTGTCAGACTCAAAACACTGTAAAAAACACACAATAAAACGGAAAATATATAGGTCTTGCTAAAGAAAACCACAAGAACAACTAACGGAAGCGTTCCGGCTGTAATAAAAATCCCCATTTTCAACGCAAAAAATAACCGGTAAACAATATGGTTTACTTCTGCGATTACCCCACCGCACAGAATGGTTATAAAAGCCGATGTTAGACTAAAAATAATTCCAAAAAAGAACAGGACAATTATTTTTGCCAGGATCATCTGTGTGCTTGTTACAGGAATGGTACGCAGGTTTTTAAATGTATCATTATCTCGTTCCATAAAAAAGAGCATGGCTGCAATCACCCCGATTATACACGGTAAAAGAAGTTCGACTCCATATCCCATAACAAGCTGAAAATAATCATTGAAAATCTCTACTTTACTGTCATATTGCCCGGCTGTCGGCGGCATTGTCATCCATACTGTCAGCGGCACGGGAAATAAAAACGCAGAAAGAACAACCAGCCATATAAATTTTTTCCGCTTTAATTTCGAGAACTCACAAATAACAAGTTTAAGCAATCCCCTCACCCCCTGTTACTCGTTTGAAGTAATCTTCAAGGCTTTCCTCCAAAGTTGCGGCTTGGGATACTTCCAGGCCATTTTCTACAAAGGCAGTAACAATTTTTCCTACTGGTAAATCAAGGTTATGCACCTGTATATTGTGATCGTCCTGTATGGTAAACCGGCTTTCATGGAAGATACGCTCTAAAATCCGTGCCGACTGTGCCGTATCAGAAACAACAAACTGGATATGTTTGCTGCTCTTTGCTTCCAGCTGCGCAAGACTTTCTTCTTCCAATAATGCACCGTGGTCCATAATGCCTATATCGTCAGCCAAAAGTGCAATTTCAGAAAGGATATGGCTGGAAATTAGAATTGTTTTTCCACGCTCATTGCAAAGGCCACGGATAAAGGAACGGACTTCTGCAATTCCAATTGGGTCAAGCCCGTTAATCGGTTCATCCAAAATCAAAAGTTCCGGGTCGTGCATAATGGCAAGGGCAATCGCCAACCGCTGCTTCATGCCAAGTGAATATTGAGAAAACAGCTTTTTATCTTTGTAAGGCAAACCAACCAAATCAAGTGCGTTTTTAATTGCGCCTCGGTTCGGCACTCCCCGCAGGGTAGCAAAAATACGCAGGTTTTCGGCAGCGGTCAGATTCGGATAGAAGCCGGGGGATTCAATCAAACTGCCAATACGTGGCAGCAGCTTTTTTTCATTTGTAGTCAAAGGTTTTCCCCAAATTATCACTTCCCCCGAAGTAGGCGGTGTCAGCCCAAGCAGCATTTTCATTGTTGTTGTCTTTCCGGCGCCGTTTCTGCCAAGCAGACCATAGATACGCCCTTTCTGTACATGAATATTCAGATTGGCAACGCTTTTCTGCGTTCCATACTGCTTTGTAAGATTCTTGGTTTCAATTACATATTTGTTCATTGCGAAACCTCCTTTTCATATAATTGCGGAATCTTCCCGACCGCTTACGCTTGCCGGGAAGCAACGCATATCAGTAAACCGATATGCTTCATTCTATCACGCCAACCTTGCATGAACCTTGCACGGCCCTTGCATGAACCTTGCATTTAAAGGAATAAATTTCTATAAATAATAGAATCCCCGCAGGACGGAGATTCTATTGCCGCTGTAAAAAACGGTTCTGATTCATTCTGTCAGTGGGAAAAGCAGAATAAAAACAGCCCCTTCTCCTAGTACGCTTTCCACTGTTATTGTTCCATTCAGTTTGTCTACTAGCTGATGTACGATAGACAGGCCAAGACCGCTTCCTTTTTCAGACCGCCCTTTATCGCATTTATAAAGCCGCTCAAAAATATGTTTTAAATCCTCCTTATCCATCCCTACACCATTATCAGACAATCGGATTTTTATATTTCCTCCCTGTTCTGATAAAGCTATTTCTATTTTATCCCCATGGCTATGAGAAATCACATTCTGTATCAGATTGTTTAATATCCGCATATACCCATCCGGGTCAATCTGCACCCGGAATGGCTGTTCTGGAATGTCAACTATGAAATCTATGTGTGTATCTTCAAATATTGGTATCCAGCAGGCCAATATGTTCCGTGTCAGTTCCGTTAAATCAACAGTGGATAGACTCATCGAAAACTCATTTGAACCCAGCTTAAACCAGTCAAAAAGCACATCAATATACTCTTTTAAATCATATGCTTTCCGGCGGGCAGTTTCTATATAGTCGTCCCGTTCTTTTCCGCGGACAACCCCTTTATGTGCAGCGTCCAAATATCCGATTAGTGTGGTGAGCGGCGTCCGTACATCATGGGAAAGATTCGTCATAAGCTGCCTGTTTGTTTCCTCCGTCCGGCGATAGGCAGAAAGCCTATCTTCGTAGGACAGAATAATATCGTTAATCTCATAAGCAAGGGGAGCTACAAGTTCGTGCGTTTCTGATAAAATACGCCTGTTCCCGTTCCCATTTTTTATATCTTCCAAAGCATCCGATATTTCCAATATCTGCTTTTTTACACGCCGGACTGTCAAAAAAAAACCGCAGACAGAAGCAAACGCAACACCCAACGCAACAATTATAACCGCTTCTGTATACAATGCTCACACCTCCCTGTTGAAACGATAGCCAATCCCTTTCACGGTCTGTATATACCGTGGATTACCCGGATTTTCTTCTATTTTTTTCCGCAGACGGCTAATGATCGCCATGATGTTGCTGTCATCATAAACATAATCTTCTCCCCAGACATTTTCATAAATTTGCTGTTTTGTCAGTATCTTTCCTTGATTCTTGGCAAGAAACATAAGTAAATCAAATTCTTTCGGCGGCAGTTCATAATCACCATTTATGGCATGAATAGAACGGTTGTTAAAGTCGATAATCAGACCGTCAAAATCAAACGTCTGAGCACAGTCATCTTTTTGGTTAAAACGGGTATAACGCCTGATCAATGACACAATACGGGCTATCAGCTCGTCCATATCAAAAGGCTTTGTCAGATAGTCATCCGCTCCCGCCCGTAATCCCCGCACTTTCGAAGCGCTGTCATTTTTTGATGTAAACATCAGGATAGGCAGGTTGCTTTCTTTTCTGATCTGCTCTAAGGTTTCAAAGCCGTCAAAGCCTGGCATCATTACATCCAATATGACAAGCTGGTATTCTTTTTCCTTCTGTTGTAGCAAACCAGATTTTCCGGAATAACAGCAGTCAGCTTCTATACCCTCTTGTAAAATGCTCTGTTTAATCAAGGCACAAAGCTCTTTGTCATCATCTATAATCAAAATCCTGTTCATTATCCGTGTTCCTCCGTTCACTAAATTGCATATTTATATGCCGGGAATCCAGCCACATTACAATTATATGTGGAGATTCAA
>JAAVZD010000067.1 GCA_022791475.1 Clostridia bacterium
CTGCTTTCTCATAATAAATGCACTCTCCTTTTCCTTGTTGAAATTCCTTTTCATTCCTGAAAATTGCATTGTAGTTGGGATCCTTCCAATAAGGGGAATTATCGGCAAAAGACAAAAGCAATTCCGCTTTATAAGACACCTCTTCTTTAAAGAGAAGGGGGTATATTTGCCCTCTTTGCCATCCAGATTTAGCATTGACGGTTTCCGGTATTATGGCACGAAAAGGAGTCTGCATGAATAATCTTAAGATTTATTACCAAATTTCTAATTATTATCAACTTGTTTTATGCCTGCCCCTGTGATACAATAAAATGCAGTAAAAACAAAAGGACAAAAAGTTGAATATAAGGAGTGTACCTATGGATTCGATGAATACACAAAACGCTTATGAACAGGAAATCGACTTAAAGGATTTATTGTTTGCGGTTCTGCGTAAATGGAAGTTCGTGTTGGCAAGCGCCGTGGCGTTCGCCGTTTTACTGGGCGGTGCCAAAGGATTCCTTACATATAGGAGCTTTAGCGACCCGGAAGCCATCGCCGAAAAAGAGGAAGCCTATAAGGTTGAACTGCAGCGGTACCATGACGACAAGGAAATATCGGAACGGGAAATTAAAAACATTACAGATGATATTGCCAACCGTCAAGAATATATGGAAAATTCCGTGTTGATGAACATGAGCCCTTATGACGTAGGTGAGGCAAAAGCGGATTTGTTTATCAAGACGGATTACATGATTATGCCGGATATGACATACCAAAATATTGATTATACCAATACTATTTTGCAGTCATACCAGTCGATGATTACCAGCGCTGCTTTCCTGGAGGGCATTACCCGCTCCACCGGGATCCGGGAACGGTATTTGCAGGAGCTGATTTTTGTAGAACGGGGAAGCAGCACTGTAGCTGGCACCAACATCAGTGAGCTGACCAACCTGTTGACTATTAAAGTGCAGCATGCCAGTGTGGCGGAAGCAGAGGAAATCCTGGACGACATCCTGAAACAAGTGGCTGTATTACAACAGCAGATCACCCAAAACATCGGTGAACACACTGTTAATACGTTAAATCAAAGTTCCGGCAGCATTGTGGACCTGGCCCTTGCCTCAAAACAGGAAGATGAGAATAAGCGTATGGATACGCTGAAGACCACTTTGATTGAGAAGGAAAAGATGCTGAAAGAAATGAAGGAACCTACCATGAATTCCTCCAGCAATATGGCGGCCCTGAAAAGCGCCGTTAAATACGGTATCTTGGGAGGCGTCCTTGGGGCCTTTATGGTTGTGTTTTTTGTCTGTGTTTTCTTCCTAATGAGCGACCGCCTTTATTCTTCCAGGGAACTGCGTAACCGGTTCCGGGTAAAAGTCCTGGGGAGGCTTCCACTGGCCAACGGGAAAAAGGGGAACAAAATTGACACCTTGCTAAACCGCCTGGAAGGAAAACCAAGCCCCGGCGCTACCGCTACGGAATTAGAAGTGATTGCCGCCAACATTCAAAACTATGCGGGGGACAAAAAATCATTGCTGGTATCCGGTACCGCAATGCCTGATTTTATCACCCAAGTGGCCGAGCAGTTAAAAGGGCAGCTATCCGACATGCAGGTATTTGTGGGGGGGAATATACTCCAGAATGCAGAAACCATTATGAAACTGCCAGAATGCGATGGCGTGGTCTTAGTGGAGCAATGTGGATTTTCTACATATCAGTCCATTGAACTGGAGATTGAGAAGATCCGCGATTTGGATAAAGACATTATTGGAACCGTAGTTTTTGAATAAACAAATTTACAGATAGAAAGGCTGCCGCTTATGGATATTACATCTTTAAGCCACAGCCTTTCTCGTTTTCCTTTTTCTTCTGTCTTATGTAGTAGTCGTTACCTCATCCCAATCCGCGACCCCATCCGCCCGGACAAGCCAGTTTAATGCATAATGCCATTCATAAATAATATCGCTATTTAATTCAGGTACCGTTTTATGATGGATTCTGGCATCCACGCAAGCCCAATGATACCGCAAAACCAGATCTTGGAAATCAAGGATTTCTTTTTTGCTCTTCAAAACGGACTTTTCCATAAGGCTTTCAAAGGTATGGTTCCACATAATGTCCCCCAGCTCTGCGGCGTCACAGATTTCTGTAGGCTGCTTCATTTCTATCAAAGATAATGCCCAGAGGAATACGGCACAACATTCATATCTCCAGCCAAATTTGTTATGGACGGAAGGGTTTTCCTTCAGGTTTTCTTTCGGCTGTTCCAAATATTCTTTTTCCTCGGGAGACAGCCATTGGGATATTTGATACCGTTCTTCCAACTGTGCATATTCGGCGGCAGCTATTTTTTCGTAATCCTCAAACTGGCCGCTGGTATATACCTCTGACTGGACACTGGCAGCAAAAACACAGGCCAGGCGGTGGACAATTTCTGATTTATCTGGTATTTGGCATTCCGATTCAAATACAGATGCTTTTAGGTGTTCAATATACGGAATGCCTTTTTCCTTTAAAACGGCGAGGGAGCGTTTTTTCCTCTCCCGGTCCACGTCTTCTTCGGTTCCTTCCCTTTCCAAAATCGTGTCGCTGGCCTGGGGATAATATTCTTCAAAATCACTTTTTCCGTCGATGGAAAGTAAAAGCCTGCCATCTGCATGGTATAGGTACATGTTTGGATACAAAATGAATGCATTTAACTCGTCTGCCATTTTATAGACAGAGCGGATCAGGTAATCTGTCCTTTCTTCATCGCCATTCACTAAAAATCCAATTCCAATAATGCAGTTAAACAAGCGGATCTGGCAAAGGGCTGCTTCTTTTACCTTACCGTTTTCCAAAGGCGATTGGGAGAAGAAGTGGGCCATGCCCTGGGCCTGGGCTGCCGTTTCTTCCGGATCTGTCCGCATATGGAATTGCATCCCGGTCCCGTCTCTCAACTGGATGGAAAATTCATTCTCATCCGTAAAATATATCTGCTCCATATTATCTGCCAGCAACCGCTTTGCAATTTCCGGTACCATGTCGGTGCCTTTTCGGCAAGCATACAATGTTAAAGCAGCTTCTTGAAATTCCGGATCCGGGTTCTCTGGCTTCTGTTTTTCGGGTTCTTTTTCTGCCTGGTATTCCGGCGTTTGTTTTTCGGGCCCTTGCCTTTTTGGCTTGGAAGCTTCCGGTTGGGATAGATTCGGATTGGGGGATTCCGGTTTGGATGGTTCTAACTTAGGTTCTTCGGAATTTTGTTTTTCTGTTTTTTTCTTATCGGCTTTATTTTTCCTGCCAAATAGCCACATTCGTTTTTCCTCCTGGTTATTTTGTAATGAACTATGAAATTCGACCTATTGGTTTTGCTTTCTATGAATTATTTTACCATGGAAAGAGGAAGTTGGAAACTAGGATTCTTGACAGCTTTCCAAAAATCTTTCCTACAAAGTTTGACAATATTGGATACCTGCCATTTGTTTTGGATGCATAGAAAAACCTTGTATGCAAAAGAAAAATCGAATATAATAGAAAAGGATGTTGCATGAAAAACAGTATCAAATATTATCATTACAAGATAAACCCGGAAATGTTTACCGGCCGGAAATGAAAATGGCCATAAGAAATGAGGATAAAAACATGGTATTCAAAAACTTGTCCCGCCTGGCTTCCCGCTTACAGCCCAATGCCTTTTTCCGCAAATATGGGGCCTGGATCCCGGCAGCCCTGATTGCCATTGCTATATTTGCATTCTCCCATCAGCCGGCAGATGACTCTACCGCTACCAGCGACGGATTTAGCCAAATCCTGTTGTCCCTTGCCGGCAAATTTCAGATGATTGACATCCATAGTATAAATGTGGAAGAGATGTACCAGTTTATGGCTACGCCGGTTCGAAAAAGCGCCCATGCCATTGAGTTTGCCTCGCTAAATGTTTCGTTATTATTTGCTTTGTATTTCCGGGGGATCCGGGGAAATGCCTGGCTGAAAACAGCGTTCCTCATGACGGTATTTTATGCTTGCTCTGATGAATTCCATCAGCTGTTTATACCGGGCCGGGCCGGGCTGGTTTCCGATGTGCTTGTGGATAGCATAGGGGCCATGCTGGTTACAATAGCCGTGGCCCTGTTTACCTTTTGGGGCAACGGGGCACGCGACAGGATCCGGCGCTTACATTAATGCAAAGGCTATCTTCCTGCCTGTAAAAGGTAGGCCAATATAAGCAATTGAAAAATGAAATAGGGAATGGAGAAAACGGAATGTTCCAAGAAGTAAAAGGGGAATATAATACAGCGAAAATTTATACGGATATTGTTGACGAAAACGCATTGGCACAGATAAAAAGCCTATGTGACCAGAAATATGCCAAAGGCCTGAAAATCCGCATTATGCCAGACGTCCATGCGGGGGCCGGATGTACCATCGGAACCACTATGACCATCCGGGATGCCGTGGTGCCCAATTTAGTCGGGGTGGATATTGGATGCGGCATGGAAACCATACAACTCCGTAACCGCCATATCGAACTGGAAAAACTGGACAAACTTATTTATGCCAAAATCCCATCCGGATATAATATCCGGGAAACAGCGCATAAGTTTAATGATGAAGTTGATTTGACAGGGCTCAAGTGCAGGCGGGAGGCAAACCTGAACCTGGACAGGGCTGTCCGTTCCCTGGGAACCCTTGGGGGCGGAAACCATTTTATTGAAGTGGACCAAGACGGGGAA
>JAAVZD010000046.1 GCA_022791475.1 Clostridia bacterium
CTTCATCCAACTGGTTATCCTATGAATAGAAAAACTAATTCCACAACGAAATATACGTAAAACCGACAAAAAATCTGTACATATTTTATTCTTATCAGAAAAGTCTAACTTCTATAGACACAAGATTTTTTACAGCCTCAACCTGCAACCGATTCCATCATTGTGAACACTGGCGAAAATTCCATTCTTGTTATCCATTGTAAAGAATGTAATTCCTCTGTTATCTTCGATGATCCCAGTGATGTAGTCTATCTGTACCATTTAGCCGAAGAAACACCGCTTTTATACGCGAAGCTTGCATTGAAAGCAAATGGTTTGTAGGACTATGTAAATGCTATGAATGAAATTAATTAAGTCAGTCTCATCTCAGTCTCACCAGTCTCAAGAATATTTTGAGACTGGTGAAACTATTCAATATTTCAGTATTATATTCGGATTACAATTTCTTCTCCACCTTCTCCAATTCATCCAACAATGCTGGTCTTCTTGGGTATCTCTGCTTCAACTCCTCAATTAACGACTTAGCAGTATCATTACCCTTCCATTTTATAAGCTGTGCAATATTCTTCGTTATCTTCTTATATTCTCGTCTATCCTTTGCCCGAGCACAACTCTCACTTATATCCTTATAGCACAACTCATATATCTGCTTTGGATGTTCCTTCACCAAATATTTTCCATAATAAAACAAATCATATGGATTTTCCATTACATCTTCAAGCAATCTCTTCTTTTCATTTTCAGAAATAAGAATACTACGATAGCAAACAGTTCGCTTGCTATCCTTTAATTCATCCAATAAGCTCTCGTAATTCTTATTCCATGCACCGCAATCATTATAAATCTGTTTCAAAACATCCCAGAACTTCTCATTTCCCATCAATAGCAACTTTTTTGCCTGTGTGATTTGCTTTTCTGTGTTGTTTGCTGTCTTATATATGTCATATAACATATTATTCCAATCTTCCGTATTACTGATATGATAATGCCATGTCTCTTCTGCATTTGCTTTCTCTAAACAAAGTTTCTCCGCTTCATCATAATTCTTCTCTTCCATAGCATCCTTGATAGCTATAATACGGAGTTCATTTATCGAAATATTCTGATATAGTTCCTTCTTCGTATTCTTTTTGCCATATAAATGTCTATGTAAAAGATATCTTACAATTAAATCTTCTTTTTTCGTATATTCAGGGAAATAATCCTCCCGTGAAAGTTCCAACAGGGTATCCAGAACCTTATCAAGTTTCTTTGCACTCTTTTCATCGCATAGACAAATCCCAGATTTCAGCAAATCATAACGCCAGTCAGTCCAACCGTCAAATACACTCTTTTTTGTCTCTTTTATAATCAATGCAAGTGCTTGATCCCGCATATGTTTATCCTGTTTTTCGATTTCCTTTGTGCATTTATCTATTAATTTGTATGTACACATGATAACATCTGTAAGCATTCCCGAACTACTATCTGCATAAGATGCTAACTTAACACCAGATACCAAGATATATGTAGCCGCCTCAAGTGCAGTCATATATTCACATATTTCCAGAGTCTCCTTACACATATCCAGACAATCATGCATGTCCATACAAATATTATCGCAACTGCTCCAACCAATATATTCACGATGGGTGTTACATTTAATGGATGCAGCAATTGTGTTTTTCACTATTGGTATAATATTTTCTGTGGGTATCATAGCAGCCCCTTTCTCTTATTCAACAAGATCAATCTTATGTCTTTCACACCATTGCCTTGCTATTTTTTCATAGGCTTCATCACGATATTGGTACCACTGTTTCTCCAGATTCAAGTCATACAATTTATCCTTAAATCTTCTAAAAGCACCTCTTCCCTGGATTGCCCTTGCCAGCACATCCTGATTCTTTCCCGCCGGAAGCTCGTATATGAACTCTTCCATTATTCGATACTCGTTGATATCGAATTGTCCCGGTAATGGTATATAATCCTCGACAAATCCCTCTTTGATATCTTCGAAAAGTTCTGGATTATCCGCACCATCCACCATTCCATCAAACAGCATCAGAACTTTTTCGTTTTGGGTATCATAATAATATTCTGTTTCCATACTGGCAAATTCCATTGCCTCGATTATGTCTTCTAATTTTACTTTCATCTTTTATCCTTTTTCATGTTCCTTTTTAATTTGTTCCCCAGCCTGAGGAACATTTTTACCATCCGTTTGCATTATCCTATAAAATATACTTTATTCTTTGTTTTTCCGTAACTTTTAAGAATATCCAATTTTTCTGCCTTCAATAACAGTCGACTTGCCGTCTTTATTTCCACTTTCAATAATTTTGCTGCAATAGAGCTATTTATTTCTTTATTTGTATCGAGATAATGCAAAACAATCTGCATTCTTGTCCTTTCCAATTCGGACATTGATTTGGACATTGATTCGGACATTGTCTCATTTCCTTCAAAATCTTGAGGGACATCATAGTTCAGGTTCGGCATCACTACAGTAAACTGATATCTGTCTGAGCGGAATGATGTTGTATCATTTTAGTTGACATCTTTTACTCAAGGATTTGATGTATAATCAAAGAGAAATAAGGAGGCAACTACAATGGCAAAAAAACAAAGGAAATACGACATGGATTTCAAAATCCAGGCCGTGAAACTGGCAAAAGAAATCGGCGGTGCAAAAGCGGCTGCTGA
>JAAVZD010000062.1 GCA_022791475.1 Clostridia bacterium
ATAAAAGAATATAGTAAATTGGTAAAAATCACGATGGCAACTACCAGATGGGAGCTAATAATCATATATTTAGGCATTGTAGTTTTGCTTAGCATTGTTGGCAATTGCCTCTTTACATGGCTGGCCCATTCTAACCTAGGGGATTTTTTAAGGCTTTATTAATAAATAGATAAGGGGAAATAGAATGAAGAAAATGTCTAATTGTTTGCAATATGTTCATTTTTCAGACCTTTCTCCGTCAGAGCAAAACTTATATCGGATAAAATTATATTCTTTTTTACGCCGATTAGTATTAGAATATCATAATTTTAATAAATGGTACCAAAAATTATTTACGGATGATGGTACGTTGAATGCTGACCGGGAAATTATTTTATGCCAAATTAAAGATGAAATAGCCGGAATTATTATTTTAAAAAGGCAAACGGACGAACGGAAAATTTGTACTTTGCGGGTAGCTAAAAAGTTTCAAAATCAAGGAATTGCCTCCCGCTTAGTTGAGCTTGGATTTGAATGGTTAGAAGATGAAAAACCATTAATAACTGTACATAAAGCAAAGATTCAACAATTTGAACCATTGTTCAAAAAATATGGTTTTCAAATCGAACAGCAAATGCGCAATTATTATCAGGTCTTTAGTACGGAACTGGTGTACAATGGCGCTTTGCCGGACAAGAAAATTTTCTTTAACCATATTGAGCTAAACGATATTCAGCGAATTACATATACTTTAATAAAAAATAATTGTTATAGCTTAAATCGGGTAGTTAATGAATGTATGATGCTTTGGTGGAATAAAGTGCGGAGTATATGACTTATGGTGTTTGTTGCAGGGATAGATTCTTTAGAAAAAATAGAATTTTGCCAAAAGGCAAAAGCTTTATATGGGATTCAAAGTTTTAATTTTGACTATCAAGCAGGGGGATTATGCCATACTTCAGAGTTTTATAGAAATATGGTGGGAGGTTATCCGTTTTTTCTTAAAGGTAATTTCTGCTATCTTGGACAAAACCAAGAAATTATATCTGTTGATGAACCGTTAATTGTTGACTTAAAGCCAGAACGGATTATTATATTAAAAGATGCTTCTGATAAAAATATTATGAAACAAAAATTATGGAAAAACATTCAAGATCAAGAAATTAATTATGGGAAAATGGTTGGGAAAGCGCTTGATATTGAAGTACATATCGTGAAGGGTTCATGGATCTATTCCAACGATGCAAGGAACCTTTTTACCCCGAAATCCCTATTATTGCCGATCCATTCCGTTTATGCCGACAAAATATTTGCAGGAAGCAAAAAATATGAATATCGAAAAAGGCTGTGTAAGGGGTTTATTAAAAAAATCTATATTTACGAGACAGCACCCGTAAAAAAAATAACCGGTGAAGTAGATGTCTTACGGAAATTACGGGATAAAAAAGAAAGCCTTTGGGAGCTTACCCACCATGCGGGAGGGATTGGCTTGGAAGCCTATAACCAATATTTTAACCGTGGAATCCATGCATGTGCATATGAGCTTGGAAATGCAAGAAAATATAGGCAGCCGCGGCGGCTGGAAGAATTTGGGATCACTTATCCCCCACAAGGGGCCGTATATGTAAACCAGGAATTTTAACTTTATTGTATATTGCCAGCAACCCTCTATGGCGGTTTTGAGGGCCATAGAGGATTGCCAAGAAAAAGAAGTTTGTTGCAGGATGGGCAATAATAAGTTAACCTATCATCCACTGGTTTACATTATAAATTTTCGAACAAACAGCATCCATAATTATTTTCTCTTTTGCCAATTGCCCCTGATAAAAGGGGATTTTTTCCGGTTGGCCTTCCAATTCCGGTGATACCATACACAATTGATAGCCCATTTTTTTTAGTTCCTGGAAACTATTTTGGTCAATTGGCAGGCGGGTAAAACAATCAACCCACACCCATTTCACTTTTCCAGCCATATTCCGTATGGTGTCTAACCCTTCCCATTCTGAAAACCGTAGTGCGATATTGCTTTCGCCCATATGGGTAAGCGATTGAATCATAGGGAAGCTGGAATCAAGAAAAAAGTATTTTCGAATATCATATTGTTTTAACAGCTCCAAAACTTTATATTCAATCCGCTCACTTTTTATATTGAGGATCATGGTGCCATGACGGTAATGTTTTAAATACTCTTCGAAGTCATCCCCTGCTTCAAACGGATTATGGGATATGTAGATTCGGCCATTCAAGCCATCCCGCAAATCCAATTCCACCCCATAACAGCCATCCAGTGCATCCAGTTCTTTTATTGTATTAATCCTATGCGCAATAAATTCCATTATCGAATCCCCGCCTTTTTCATTTTTTTGCTGAAAGAAACCGTCCGTTTAATAAATTTCCACTTAGCTGCAACCCCTGTATTCCAATGGGAAGTCCCATGAATCCTCGGCGGAAAGGAGACGGAAAACCGTATGACCTTAAGTTTCCATAACCGGGCCATATATAAAGCATAAAGGTCTAAGGCAAAATCATATGGCGGATTTTTCCATTTATTAAAAAATGCCCTTGAAAAAATGTTAGGCTGTGCGTTTACATCATAAAGCCTTTTCTTTAAATATAGAGTTTCAAATATCCCCATCCCCATTGTAAAAAATTGGTCTATAAGGCCCCGCCCTTTCCGGTTCCCTTTTATATAAAGTTTCCGGTTCCAATTGTTGCTATGTAACAGATGGTATGCTTTGACCACGTCTGCGGGATCTGTCTGCATATCCGCATGGGTCCAACCGATGAATGTCCCCTTGGCCTGTTGCAGGCCTTGGAGAATACCATATCCATAGCCCTGGTTTACCGGTACTCGGACTGCCCTGGCAAAAGGGTAGGCCGGCAGAAGTTTAACCAGCAATCCTGGTGTGCCGTCTGTAGAACCGTTGTCAACCAGTACCACTTCCATGTCTTCCCCTTTTATGGCCTTTTGAAATTTTTCCAATATAAGAGGAATATTTTCCTCTTCATTATAACAAGGAATAATAATTGATAAATGCATATGGCTATCCCCTCTTTTTCACAAAAACAAAATATTTTTGCCCTAAAAAATTTAAAATCGTACTAATGCCTGTGGCACAGAAAAAGCCTGCTATGGTTATGGGAAACGCAGCTAAAACTAGTTTATTTGTTATAGAATTTACCATTGCCGTACAAGAATACAGAACCACATACCGGACAATTTCCCCTTTGGAAAATTTTTTGCATTCAAATGTCCAAAGCTTATTGATCAGGAACCCTACCAATGAGCCACAGATAAAAGAAACGGCCTTTGCCGCGTCTAGGTGTAAGCCTAAAATCTGAAGTATTTGATAAGCAATAAAATCTACAGCGACTGCGCTTCCGCCGCCAAAAAGGAAACGCACCAGTTCTTTTTTTCTTATTTTATCTACAGCCATTGAGGTACCCCTTTACTTCCTTTAACGAGGGGCAGGTTTGATAAGGCCCACTTTTTTCTGCATGAAGCCATATGGCTTTCATTCCCGCCCTTTCAGGCCCCACCACATCTTTTTCCAAATCATCCCCAATAAAAATGGCTTCTTTAGGGGTGGCTTTTAATTTTTTTAATATAGCCTGGTACATAATTTCAGCCGGTTTTTCTGCCCCCACTTCCTCACTGCTGACAAAAGCATTTATCTCATTGGCGATCCCCAATTTTCGGATTTTCCTATGTTGGATATGGGAAGTTAAATCCGTACAAACCCCTACTTTCATGTGGTTGGTTTTGCAATGCCGCAAAAGTTCTTCTGCCCCGTCGCGAAGGCATATATTCCCTAAGAAATGCCCCCAATAGCATTCATACATATCCAGGGCCAGGCCCAAAGGCGGCGCTTGCAAATATTCTAATGTTTTTTGGCAATAGAGCAGGCGGTTATGGCTTGCAGCAGTATCCCCCAACCGGATTTTGGTTTCTTTTCTCGCCCAGTTAAATGCTTCATAAAACAGGTTTTCGGGAATACCCAGACGTTCCTGCATAAACAAGGACAAGGCGTTTATCGAAGATTGATTTAATGATTGATAATCATATAAAGTGTCGTCAAGGTCAAAAATAACTGCTTTTAACATACAAAATTTACCCCCCCCCGCGCATTTTTTCACCAATAAGCATCAGCAACAGGATTGCCAATATACCATGCAAGTCATCTAACCCTTCCAACGGATGGTTGATGATTTCATCCAAATGAGGGACCGTCTGTTCCGCAATGGAGGAAATCGGTAGGATTGACTGTTCCAGGTTTGTGCTTTCGAAAATGACGGATTGCTTTTCCAAATCTGCGTTATAGTCATATTCTACATGGATCCCGTGGTTCTCTACGATTTGAATAAAGTCCTCCAAGTCCAATTCCATGTTTACGGTAACTTTCAGGCTAAGCTTTACCGTATGGACGTCAACCAGGCAATCCTTCAGGTGCTTATCAAAATAGGTAACAACCAGGTCAGCATGTTTTCTTTGTGGGTAAATATATTTTTCTGCATCCGGAAGCCTAGAAGATATTTGTTCCAGGATTTTTTCCTTGCTATATCCCCGGTTTGCCACGTCCCTCTGGATCTTCCAATAACGCCTCAAATTTTCATCAATATCCATATAAATTTTTAAATCTAAACTGTTACGGATCTGCGGCAAATATAAGGCATGGAGCCCACATAACAAGATAAATGGCTTGGGCCGGATTTTACTTTGTTTCGTAAATCGCCCTGTACTATGGTCATAGTCCACCCGTAATACGCTTTGGCCGGATTTTAAAGTGGCCAGGTCCCGGGCCTGGCGGTATAGGAAATTTGACTTAGGGTTCAGGTGGGTAAAATGCTTCCACATAGCGTTGCCCCGTTCCCATTTGTGGTCCCCGTCCCCTTCAATAAACAATAGGTTCTTTTGGCCAAAAACCTGTTCCGCCATGGAAATAAAGGTGCTTTTCCCGCTCCCACTGTCCCCGGACACCCCAATGGTAAAAGGCATGTTTCTCCTTTTATATAAAGAATTGCTGGCAATTCCTGACTGGTACATCATATAGATGGAATAAGACAAGACTGCCTCCAAGACAGTAAATAGCCCGTTCCTGGCCAAAGGGGCGTCTGCCTTAATCCAATCTAAGCTTTTGTCAAGGTAGTACAAATCCACATAGGAAGTATGATGTGCGAACACAAAATAAAATAGATAGGAAAGATTCAAAAACAGGTAAATAACCAAATTCCGGTATCGGTCAGAACGTATGTCAATAAAATAGATCGTAATAAACGGGATAATCCACACATACCAGCCGGGCATAGGCGGGATCAATACAAGAAATATGGAAAATAGGATCCCACAAAAACTATATAAAAGATCCCGGTTTATCTTGGCAATGGTAAATACATGGAGATAAATCAAAATTACTGCTAAAACCGGAATATAGATTTTTACACTGGAAAAATCTATCGTTATCTTTGTTAAAATTGCCTGTTCATGATTGAGAAGCACGTTATGGAGGAACCCCTTCCCCCAAAAGGGAAGGACACAAACAAAGGCCAATGCAAAAGGGGTGGCGGTATAAAGGAAAGCCTTTTTCCACCCATCGCGTTTCCCTATAAAAAAGAATAAAATGGGGATAGCCGCCAATATATGAAATTTACAGGCGATAGAGGAGGCTAAAAACAATATGTATTTTATTCCATTATGGCCTTTGGGAGAAACTAAATAGGATATAGCCCCCAGAAACAAAGCGGTCGGTATAATATCCAGTTGCCCGTGCATGTAAGTGGAATAAATGATAATTGGCGAGGCAAAATATAAAACTCCTATATACTTACGTTTCCCTGGGAACAGTTTCATAAGATAATACATCCCCAGGCAGTCAAACACAAGGTTGGGAAGTTTAAATAATATGTTTTTAAGCAGTAAAACCTTTCCTGCTAGAAGAGAAAGCGCCCCGCCTACGCACTCTATAGCAAGCATAACAGGAGGGTATGGGAATAGCCCAGGTTCCTGATAAAAATATTCATATGGGTTAAACCAATTCCCAGCATATCCCTGCCCTAAAAAACCATTGACGAACCGCATAAACATCAAATTTTGATAATCCGATGAAAAAAGGCCCATTAATATGATTTTAAAGACCAGTACACTGACCATAAAGAAATGAAACATGGATATGTGATATTTTTTCCCAATTTGAATTCCCTTGATCATTCTGCCAAATACCTTTTATCTTGGACAAACCGTTTCCAATATCGTATTGTTTGCATATATTCCTCGTAATCTTTTGGGGTTCCCCATCCGATATAACGTTGAACTTCAAATACCTTTGCCCGGTAGCCCAAATCCAGCACATGTTTGACTACCTGGTCTACATAAAATTCCCCATTAACCCGGTCATTTTCAGAAATCATTTTTTCTGCAGCCTGGATAAAGATGTCTGCCTTGCGGAACCAAAAAGTTGCCACAACAGCATGGTCGTTCATGGGGGTATCTGAAATAGCCTTTTTTATGGATACCCCGGTAATGTTATGGCCGGAGTCGGTTATCATCCATCCATAAGCGTTGGGATTGGCTAAAACCGTTTCTTGGTTCCTATAAGTAAATACAATGCAATCCGCGTCCTTTTTCCTTTCTTCAAACACATCCGGATCTAGTACCATTCCGTTGTCACAGCCGGCAATCAGCAATTCCTGATGGGGGGCGATAGAGCCTTTTGCCAATAAGCAAGTACATGCCTGGCCGTCCGTCAGGTGGTCAACAGTAATAAATTTCCCGTTGGGCAATTCGTTATGGATGGCGTTTTCGACCCCATCCCTTTTATGGAAATCCCGGTCAATAAAAACCACATTGGAGCCGTCTTGGCATATTCCGGGCAAATCTAAGGCGGCGCATACCACCATGGGGAGCGGTTTTCCTGAGCGCCGGTCAATAACTGGCAAGGCTGGCTTATGGATCTGGTATCCTTGTTCCTGGAACCGTTTCCCTTCGCCGGCCATGGGTATGATTATGTTCATCTTTTGTCAAACCTCCTTACCATATCTGTCCAAAACAGATACTCTTTTAGGTCTTCCGGCGTACCCCATTGGCAAAATTGTTCCACATTGGCAGGGGCCCATACCTGTAGCCCATCCTGAACCATAAAATTGTAAGGAAGGCTGGCATAGTATTCACCATTGAGGGCTTTCCCGCTGTCCACCAGGCGTTGGCAGTACCGTTTTAATAATTCCCCGGTACGAAAATAGTAAACCCCTGGGGAGTGCCTTGCTTTTGTTTTATCTGCTTCAAAGGAATACTTTTCCCGGATCTCTAATAAGTTTTCTTCTTTGTCTACCAGACAGGAAGCATATACATTTTTCGCGGGAAGGAGATGGGGATGAAAGCCTGTATAACAGGGGATGCAGCCGTCACATCCCCTTTCCCGCACATTTTCCTTGAAGGAAGCCCAATCCCAATACATATAGAAATCGCAATAATTAATGATACATGGTTCCATGTCCGGAATCTGCCCTGCCGCCCTTAGTACGTCATAAACAGGCCCTTTTTTCATCCACTCTTTTATCGCGTAAACCTCAGCAGACGGGGAGATTTCTAATAGTGCCTTTTTCATCCCGGGAATTTTTTCCAGATGCTCCTGGCGGCAGACAAACAGGATATTGGATTCTCCCGGATACATCCCGTCCAGGATCCATTGAAGGATGCTTTTACCCTGCACTTTGATAAACGGCTTTAATTCCTGATAACCGGCTGCTACAAATCGAGAGCCATACCCTGTCATTGGTATAATGATTTTCATGTTATTCCCCTTTTTCCTTTTATGTTATCTTTTGCCGGTATTTTTCTGCGTCCCAATTTAAAAGAAAGCTTTGTTCTTCTGAAGAAAGTATTTCTAAACTTTGGCCTTGGTTAAGTAAAAAGACTTGTGCGGAAAAAGCCAAAACACTCTCGATTTCCCGCGCCTTTTTTATACTTTCCCCACGGATAAACAAATCTTTTCCATAGGAGATTAGAATAGGTTCTCCATAACAAGATAAGAAATTTTGCAACGATTCCCTTCCGGAAATTTGTTCATAATCCATAGGATGCTTTCCGCAAAAAACAACGCAATCCGGGCACATCTGATAATCCCAAAGGGAGTAGCCACATGCTTGGTAAGCATCCAATATAATTTTATTTTCTGCCTTGACTACCAGTTTTTTATCGCCGATTCCCCAACCTTGCAGGTTTTTATATATCTCAAAACCATGGCGGTACGCCTGGCAATCCATCCCAACCCTGTCTTCAATGGTTTTGTTCGTTTCCTCGCTAATTTGGATTACTTCCTCTGCCGAATCCCCGCTGATCACCACTCCATGGTTCTTTAAGAAAATCCGGTGGATTTCCCGCTTTTTCCTGTTCATTTCCCGTAAATAAGAACGGTAATAAACTTGAGCCAATTTTAATCCGGGCGTGGCATAATCCACACATAGGGCATCCGGAAAAATCCCTTGTAGTTCTTCCATCCCCCCTTGTCTTGACGCAAGCACATTGACAGCAACCGAATGGGTATGTAAAGTCACCCGGCCGGTAATGGCATGCAAATAGGTTTCAATTGACGGGCGCCTCCCGGCTAGAAGCGTTTCCTCTAATATTTTTGTTTTCTCATCCGGGAATTTTTGGCTGGCAAGGGTATCCATATACTGCCGAATGGCTTGATAATCAACGATGGAGTAACCGTCTTTTTCTGTTATATCTGCCATTTGAATACCGGATGCTTTAATTACCATCCTGTTGCCATCCAGTTTTTCAGAGGAATTTCCTCCTCCGGCCTGAACCAGGTCCTCCCGCATGCCTGCGTATTTGGATATTTGGATAAAATCTTTCATAGCCCCTCCTTTTTGGCCCTCAAGATGCCCCATAATCATTTTCCGGTATCCAAGATATAAATGTATAAACCATGGGGGATATTGCTAAAGTACCTACTGCCATATTCCACTTCTGTATGGGTATCCCGTTCATAACAGTCCATGGCATACCCCATTACGCTTTCTTGATCCGTAAAAATACCGCCTGCCAGATCCGGAAACTCTTCCCCTATTTGTGCAATCCTTGCCTGGCCTATTTGGCTGATGGCCTTTCCCACACCAAGCACCATCACATACTGGGACTTTGCAGGCCCTTCCTTTACATATGCACTCATATGCAGTTGTGGATTTCCAGTTCTATGGTAGGAGGGAAAATCCATTAATTGCGGGTCAAAACCGTAATAAGCAATGATGCCTTTCGGCTGATATTTTTCGATGTATTCTTCTGCTATGCCAGATAAGAGCAGGTTATGCCTTAAGGGGATTTCTGTTACGGTAGACTGTAAATAGGCCCCGGCCATTAAAAACCCCCATACCGCAAGTAACCATGTATACCTTTTCTTCCCCAAAGAAAGGCACCACTCTATCCCATAACAAAGCACCAATAAAACAAGGGGATAAAAAATAAGCGTATGCCTGGATGGCGAAAAGGTTAATTTCTTCATTAAAACCAACCCAATAAATTCCAACGCAATCAAATCTAAATACAAGGCCAGCCATTTGTTTTTCCGGTGTATATGGACAAGGCCAAACAGGCAGGCCGCCCCCAAAATAATGGTTAAAATTTTCGTCCAGGCATTAAACTGGTTTGATACGAAAAAAACATGTAGGTAGGTATAGGCGTTATCTACAAACCATTTTATGGTTTTTACAGAAATCAAATCATGGATATTTGTGTATTCAAAGGGGAATAGGAACCTCCCATTTATTCCGGCATTCCAATTGACGCCTCTCTCTAACAGCCCCTTGTCAAGAAACGTACATATAAGGGGCAACGATAACAGCCCACTAACTACCCCAGAACATACTAAACGGATTTTATCTTTTTTATTTGCCTGTACAAACATACTAAAGTACAAGGAAGCCAAAATAATGACGCTATGGTATTGGCTGTAAAAGGCGGACACGGAAAGGGTTATAAGCCAAGGCATAGAAAAGGCCTTTCCCCCACAAAAACCCTGAAAATATATCGTCAAAGCCAATACGGCCAATACTCCAATTTCGTAGGGCTCAGCCTGTGCCGAGTAAATAATATTTTCCCAGGATGATGCAATAATAGCAACTGCAATTACAAGGATAGGCTTCTTAAAATCGGAATAAGAAAAAGACTTTTTTATCAATGAATAAGTTAAGAGGATGGAGGCAGACCCGGCTAGAAAAGAGGGGAAACGCCCTAATGCAATATTAAAAATATACGGGAAAGATGGGTTCACCAATATTTTAGAAAAAAACACCTGCAAAGGGGCATAGGTCCATCCATATTCTAAGAAATTTATAAAAGGCTTCTGTTCCGACGACAGCCTGACCAGGCAATTGATAAAGCCGACGTCATCGTAATGGGTAAAATGGAAAAATACCCAATAAAGCCGAAATAGGATGCCCGCAATTATAATTAAAGTGAGTATATAGCGGTATAAGGGCTTGGTATTCATGATAATCTCCATTCATTAAATCATACTAAAATCTGGAAGGGGCAGCAGCAACCGTGTAAAAGCCATCAAAAATAAAATTCTGGAATGTACTAGGATCCATTGTTTGAAATATACACCTATATAAGGGCGCATACTAATAAACTAAATTCCTTTGCATTCGGAACAAGATACCTTATAGGCCAATCTGCCCGATATACATACCTAACTATCAAGTACCCCATAATGATACCAAAGCCCATGGACTTTGGCATTTTCTAAGCTATTTATCACGATGGCTTCCGAATCCTGTTGCCAATTGGAAAACCATTCATTGGAGATTAATCCAAATGCCTTGGAATATGCTTAGGTGAACCTGCAGCATTAAACCAGGAAACATAATCAAATGCGTCATAGTATTTTTTATAAGTAAACCTATTTTTATAGGCAGAGCATATCCCCACGCAGTCCTGCCCCTCAAATCCTGGTATGTAATAGGCGGATTTAATTTCCTTATATTTTTTACTGCAAAAAACAATTTTATGTGGATACTTTAACTGGTCAAATTTTAGCAAATCCTCGTAGGTGCATCCATCCCTATCTGAAAATAAGATATAAATATGGTTCTTATCTATACGTTGTTTCCGTTTGCCCCAAAGGTTTGCCGCTTCTTCTGCTGTTGCGTAATGCTGAAAATATATTTTGATATCATCTAGTATACCTACAGGATAATTACCCCCCCCCACATTTTCTGGAATAAACTTTAAGTCGCAATTCAAATAATGTTCCATATTTTCACAAAATTTCAAAAAATCTTTGGGGGGTAGCCACAAATTAACAAATGGGGAATTGAACCTTAAGTGCAAATCGCTTAAAATACATCCCCCATTGCAATTGCTTGAAATAAGAGTAATATCTGTATGGTGCAACCGTTTCCTATTATATAAATTATAATATTTTCTAAAAAAAGAATTTATTATGCTCATAATGGTTCATGCCACCTTCAAACCCTTTCATAATTTTATAAAAAGGTTTTATCCGCCCTTTTTACTAATTCCCCTTAGGAACCTTGCAATTTGCCCCGTAAATTATGCAAAGTTTCATTAATTAATGTTGACGAAGTCCCCTTATAATAAGGGAAATAGATGATTTTTACATTGACTTTCCTAAACTGTTCTTCATAATCATTCCATTTTTCTGTATCGTACCAGTCATCCCCAACAAACATAATATCAAATTTTATTTTTTTCCAAGCTTCAAATTTATCCATACTGTCTTGCGGGATTGCGGCATCCACAAATTTTATGTTCCGGACAATTTCCAAACGCTCTTCAAATGGGATGACAGCCTGTTTATGCTTATAGGACACCAATTCATCTGTGGTAACACCAACTACCAGTTTATCACAAAGGGATTTGGCATTTTTTAGCATATTTAAATGGCCGATATGGAACAAATCAAAAACCCCTGTCGTATAACCAATAACCATAGCCTTTCCATAGCCCCTTTCTGCTAATAATATTTTGCCTATTTAATACCGCCATTCTCGTTCAAAATATATCCGGCGGAACTGTTCCACATTTAAGAACATCCATAAAATCTGCCCCGCACGTTTTTGCTTCCCGCTGTCCAGGATAAATTCCTGTAGATGTTTTTGGTTAAGCCAGTAGGCGCCTTTTAAACTAACCTCAGCCTGGTTCATAAGTTTTTGCTTCCAGTCATTTAAAGGGACAGGGAACCCCATTTTAATGCGGTCAACAATTTCATTTGGGATCCAGTTTCGGGCAACTTCCCGTAACAGGTATTTGGGGGTGTCCCTCTTTTCGCTGTAGTCATCCGCAATTTCATACTGTGCGCCTATCTTGTCTTTGGCAGAATTCCAATGCAATTTTAGGCCATAGGGTATTTCTTTATAAGAAAACTCAACCAAAGTATGGTCTAAAAATGGAACCCTGGCCTCAACCCCTGCCAGCATAGTTGTGGTATCTACCCTTTGCAGCAGGCCTTTTACATGGTAATTGTGAAAAAAGCGGAATACGTTTTCTTCATTTGGGCACCCCTCAAACTCTTTCCTTACTTTAAAGTCAAATTTATCCCGTAACTCATGGGAAGTTGTTAAATACATATTTCTGATTTCCCTTGGGACATATTCGTATTTTTCGATAAAATAGGTATAAAAATCCACTTCAGGTTTTATATTTGCATAGTCAAAGGGGGAACGGAAAATCTTACCATATCCTCCCATCAACTCATCTGCGCCCTCCCCTGATAAAACTACGGTTATATCCTTTTTCAGCACTTTTGACATTTTTGCCAAAAGCAATTCATTGGGAACCCCCAAAGGTGCATCTTTGTATGTGATAACTTCATTCATAGTGCCAAAATAATCGGCATCCTCCATAAGAATGGCATGGTGGTTTGTATGGTATTGTTCTGCGACTAATTTTGCATAGGGGAATTCGTTTAATGTTTGAAAACCAATGGTATAAGTATTTAGTGCCCCTTTCGTTTTTGTAGCCGCTATGGCTGAAATTAAGCTGGAGTCAATGCCGCCACTTAAATAGGTCCCCAAAGGCACGTCTGAAATTAGCCGGTAATCAATGGCCCTTTCGACCCTCCTGCCAAATTCTTCTAGTAAAGAATGTTCGTCATAACTTATCGAAGTATTGAATTGGCTTGGCAATTCCCAGTATTTGAAAGTTTTGAATGATAGCTGTGAATCAATCCTGGCATAATGGCCAGGTTCTAACTGATATATATTTTTAAAAAAGGTAAAAGGCGCCCTGACATACCGGTGCCCTAAATATTCATCAATTGCAGCTTCATTAAATTCGGCTTTTACGAAACCGCTATTTAAAATACCCTTGACCTCTGAAGAAAAAATAAAATTTTCGCTATCCATATAATAATAGAATGGCTTTATCCCCAAACGGTCCCTGGCAATCCAAAGTTCGTGGTTGTGTTTGTCATATAAGGCGATTGCAAACATCCCATTGCTTTTCGATAAAAATTTTTCGATACCGTATTGTTCCACATATGCTAAAATAACTTCCGTGTCGGATGTTGTATTAAACTGGTAAGAAACATCGTTAGACAATTCTTTATAATTATAGATTTCCCCATTAAAAACAATGGTCCATCTTCCAGAAGCGTCCTGCATTGGCTGTGATGCACGCTTATCAACATCAAGGATTGATAAGCGGCAATGTCCGAAAACAGAATTTGTAGTTAGTGGTACTACCCCGTTGGAATCAGGCCCCCGGTGGTTAATGCTAACATTCATTTTTTGTATCCTTTTGTCCAAGCCTTTTGCTTGACGTGAAAAAACGATTCCATTTATTCCACACATATCATTCTTCCTCCTAAAACACCGCTATATTACTTCGCTGTTTCCCTTTCAAAAAAATCCCCTTTATTTTTTGCAAAAATATATAGCCGGTATAAAAGGATATTAAATTCAGCGATCACCATCAGTATAGTTACTGTGTAAACATTCATTTTCTTTGCAATAAATAAAAACACCATAAACAGTATATGGAAGGCGGTCGAAAAGTAGATAGAGCGGTTCGCATATTTTGAGAGCCCCATAGCCCCCAACACAGGAAAGCCAAAAACATAACTCGGTAAAGTAATCACTGCAACCGGCAGCATAATCCGAAGGATGGTTCCGCTTTCATAAAAATCCTCCCCAAATAAAAGGGAACAAAATTGTGGGGAGATGATAAACATTACAACTGTAAACAATAGGATCACTGGCATCATAAATAACATTAATTTTTTTACCATCTTAAAGTCTTTGCTTTTAATAAGGTAAGGATATAAGCTGTCAGCAATTGGAGATAGTGCGCTTTTTCCGGTAAACATCAATTTATCAGCGGCAGCATAATATCCAACCACAATTCCAGATGGATCTAAAAAACCTAAAATAAGGGTATTCATTGCCGTATAAACCGTCGAAACAATGCGGGATGCAAAAAATGACGTGGAACGCCTCAAGGTTGCTTTTATCTGGCATAAGGAAACTTTTGTAAAATGGATATGAAACCTTTTATTAATATCAATCCAGGACCAGAGGACAGCAACCAGATTGCCAATCGCTAAAGAAATAGGGACGATCAAGTAATCCGATGGTTTTTTCAATAAGGCGAATATTAAAATGGTAAAAATAAACTTTACGCCCACAGTCCGGATTGTAATAAGCTTCATCCTTTCCAGGCCCCGGTAAATATAATCTGGTAAAAAAGCGTAGATACTGGCGTTTAATAAATATGCGAAATATAACAACCAATCGGTTGAGAATTTTGGAATAAAGCAGATGATGCGTAAAATAATAATGGAAGCAAATACTAACATGAATTTAATAGCCGTAACAGCAGAAAAAATCCGGTTTAGGTATCCGGCATCATCCTGGTTGGAAGCTACATCTTCTGTTGCAGAAAGGATAAATCCATAGTCTAAAAGCAATTGGAAATAAGTGGTAAGTGCGGTAGCCATGCCAAGTTTCCCAAAAAAACCAGGGCCTAATATTCTGGTTTGATAGGGTACGGTTATAAAGTTAAATAGGTAATTGGAAAACTGCAGGCAATAAAGCATGATTGTGTTAGAATAAAAGCGGTTTGTTTTTTTTATGGTTGATATTTTCATTAAAAATTGCCCTTTTCCATGATTTCGATGATTCTGGAAGCAATGCGGGAAGCTGCCCCTCCGGGTTCCAGGATGCCTAACTGCCGGCAAAAATCCATCACATATTTTTGATAAAAGCTAATGTTAAATGCCCCTATCACTTCCACCAGCTCGTCCATAGTTTCAGCTTTTGGAAATGGGAGTTTTTCATATTCAAAATAAAATCCACGGTCATTTATATAAGAAGCCCGATCTGCCGCATAAAGGAAAACCGGCATCTGGATGCTGGCAGCTTCAAACATTGTGCTGGAGTAATCCGTAATTAGCATAGTGCTGACACGTAAAAGTTCATACATATCATCATAAGAAGACGCATCTATCAACCAATCGCAATAGGTAATTTTGAGGGTTTCCACTTCTTTTTTGCCGATATTTGGATGGAGGCGCACTAAAATAACCCATTCCCCCCCCCACTGGTTTTCAAGGGTAGAACGCAAAAGGGGATAATCTAAAGAATAGCAGGAAATATTATGGTCATCCCGGAAAGTAGGGGCATAGAGGAGGATTTTTTTATTTTCACTTATTTGCAGCTTTTGGTAAATACTTTTAGTCAATAGCGGGTCTTCTTTTTTTAACATATCAAGCCGGGGAGAGCCTGCTTTCCAAACTTCTCCGGTATACCAAAACCGGTTTGTAAAAAGCTTAACACCGAAATCGGAATTGGCAATTACCAAATCGGCCATAGTGGAATCATGTTTTGCCAACTTTACATAATCAGGGCCCAAAGCATCTTCGGCATCTTTTTCTATTTTCTTTAGCATGGGATCCCCATGCCATGTTTGCATATAGTATTGTTGTTTCCTTTTTGCCACATAGATGTTTTTTCTAGCATTATCAACCCAAATTTTAGAAGTTGCTAAATGATAAAAGTAAGAAATAGACAGATAACGGACGGGTTTCACAAAGTCTGGGAAATTGTCCTCTTCCCCCTTTTTGACGGCCCAATAAAATCTATAGATTTTGCCTTTTTCTTTGAGGGAAAGTATAATTGCTTTTCCGTTATCACCAAATCCCCTTCCATAATAACTAACAAAAAATATTTTGTGTTGATCTATGGGAAATATTTGAAAAAACCGGATTAAACAATTCAATAATGTCCTTCGGAACTTTACAATTAAAAATTGCATATCATTCATTGGTAATCCTCTGCGATATTTATTAGAAACGGAAATTAAAGTAAAAATGGTAAACCTGCGCAAGGAAGCCATATATAGTTATATTAATATACCCTGCGTATATTAAAAGAATCATTCCCCCTTTTTTATGGGTATGTTGTATTACATAAAAAAATATAATAGGAAACAGCATCAAAGTAACTATGGAAAAACGGAAATATGTTGGGACAGGTATGTACATACTAACAAGGGTCAACAAAATACTGATTTCCGTGTAAGCAAATAGATCCAAATATTCTTGATTCCATTTTTGGACTTTATGATAAGTGGTAACGGATAGGGATAATAAAACAATAAAAATAAGAAAAAAGATTAGTTTTTTTGAGCTTTCAAATCCGCTGTCCTTTACTTTTTCTATCCACTCTGTATCATAAAAGATAAAAAAATAGCGGTATGCTTTGTCAATAAGGGCATAAAGGAACGGTATTTTTACAAATAAAAAACGGACTAAAAATAGTTTTGATATAATAAGGGGGGCAGACAAAATAGTGGCGATAGATAACAGGCGAAACCTCTTATATAAGGGGAGGCTGATCCGGACTAAGATAAATACTACAGCTGTAAGATGCAAACCACATGGCAGCAGGTATAAAAGCAAAGTGATGGCATTCCGCTTTTTTTTAAACAAATCCCTGTAAGCGGCCAAAGTTACAATGGCGAATGCCATAACGTTCCTCACATTGCTTGCAATAGCGTCAAATTGCAATAATGCGACTGCTAATATTACATATTGTACCAATATAGAATTTTTTATGTTTAAAGTTTTTGCCGAATCGCAAATAATCCAAAAGGCAATCGCGTAAACGGTAAGTATGGACATGGTTGGTATTAATGCCAAAAGCCCTGTCTTCCCAGCAACCCAGAATAGCATAATAATAAATTTCTGGTCATATTCCGTATTGGCAAATAATAAAGACGGGGGCTGTTTTGCATAGTCCAAGGACCATGCATAATA
>JAAVZD010000072.1 GCA_022791475.1 Clostridia bacterium
AATGATAACTGGCAAGGCGGGGAAAATGATGACAAAGATTGGAAAAAAGAGTCCAATATTGACGGGATGCGGCTGGGCGCGGTGAAGGTAGAGGCGATTTGCAGCCAATACCGGCCTGAAAATTGGGCTTATGCTTTCTTCCGGATTGGAAGAAGCCATGGAAATTGGGCGGATACCTCACAGGTATACAGCAATTACGCCTTTTTCCGCAAAGGTATCAAGGGCTTTTCCCCTTTCCGCCCCAGCAAAAGCACGATGTCGGAAGAAACGGCGCAGAAATATGAAGAGGCAGAAAAAAGGGATGGGGATATTGCCATTTCGGAAACAAACATCGCTTATTTTCATAAATTAGCAGGCCTTTGCCGAAGCGAAGGCATCGAATTTTATGTAGTGATGGCCCCCATGTATAAAACCTACATTGATTCCATCAATTATGAAAGCTGGCTGAACCGGCTTTTGGATTTGACAAAAAGCGAAGATATTACCTATTTGGACTGCAACCTGCATTATGATGAAATTGGCTTGACCGCCAGTGATTTTGAGGACGCCTATAATGGCTATCATCACTTAAATGTTTCCGGAAGTAGCAAAGTTACGGATTTTTTGCTGAAAGAACTATGTCTGGTTCAGGAGGGAAGGTAGATGGGAAATAAAATTACCATAAAAACAGTGGGAAAACCGGTGGCCTTTCTGCTGATTGGCCTTTTTTTATTTTCTTTTATTCAAACGGTGTTCCTGGAAAAAAGCTCTTATGGGAAGTGGCGCAACTGGAACGTACAGGAAAATGTGGACATCCTGGTGCTGGGCAATTCCCATGCGGACAATGGAATATCCCCGCTCCTTATGGAAGAAAGGTTCCGTCAGGCATATGGGCAGGAAGTGTCCGTATTTAATTATGCTTTATATGGGATGCGGACAGAACAGATGTATTTTTTCTGCAACGAAATATTGAAAACACATACACCAAAGCTAATCATCCTGGAAACGTATGCGTTTTGCCCATTGGCAGACGAGCACAGGGAGATTTTGGCGCGGCGGGCATTTGACACCTTGCCCTTAAGCTTCAACAAAATGGAAGGCATCCGGTATTGTATTTTGGAGGACCCTTGGAGCTATTACGTGCCATTTATCAAATATCATACAAGGTGGAAAGAAATTTCCCCGAGGGACATATCCCTGCTGTATGACAAAAATTTGTGGGATATGGCCGGGAAGGGGGACGCAAGCCAGAGCAGCGAGGCGTGCCCGGATCCCGGGGACGGCTGGTTTTTACAGGACACATCACGAATCCAGGAGTGCAGGGAGATTACCCCGACGGAAAAAGAATGCCTGGAAAAACTGCTGCTATTGTTGGAAGAAAAGGGGGTGTCCTTGCTGTTTGTAAGTGTGCCTTATAAAGTGCAGATGGGGCTGGACAGCATAGAAATGATCAAAATAAACAATTACCTCCGGAAAAATTATGTAGACGGGGACCGGATCCGCCTGCTTGACATGAACCGCCTGTGGCGGGAACTGGATTTTGATTATAAAGACTTATATAACGAAGGCCATGTAAACCAGGCAGGGGGAAGGAAAGTGACAAACTGCCTGCTGCAATATTTGGAAACAAACTACGATATTGATTCGATAACAAATTAGGAGGTGCTGAATGCTTTTCAATTCCATTCATTTTCTTTTCTTTTTTCCTATAGTCGTGCTGGCTTATTTTATCATTCCTCAAAAGTTCCGGTACCTTTGGCTTTTATTGGCCAGCTACTATTTTTATATGAGCTGGAACCCCAAATACATGCTTTTAATTGCCGCTTCCACCGTGGTGACATGGGGGAGTGGGCTTTTGATTGCCGGTTGTGCCGGTAAACCGGGGGGGAAGGCGTTTCCCATTTCAAAAAAGTGGTGTATGGCCGGATGCTTTGGGTTTAACCTGGGGATTTTGTTTTTCTTTAAATATTATGGTTTTGCCTCTGCGAACGTGAAGGCCCTCCTCCGTTGGGGTGGGGTGGAAACTTTGGGGATGCCGGTTTTTGACGTGGTGCTTCCTGTTGGGATTTCTTTCTATACGTTCCAGGCGTTGGGATATGTTACGGACGTCTACCGCAAAGAAATTTTGCCGGAAAAAAACCTGTTAAGATACGCATTGTTTATTTCCTTTTTTCCACAATTGGTTGCCGGGCCCATTGAACGTAGCAAGAACCTGATGCAGCAGATGAAAGAGCCCCACTACTTTGACCCGGACCGGGTGAAAGACGGGCTTTTGCTTATGGGATGGGGATTTTTTGAGAAATTGGTGATTGCGGACCGGATCGCGATTTTGGTAACGGATGTGTACAGCCATTACACGGATTATACCGGACTTCAGATCGGGGTGGCGACAATTTTATTTGCTTTTCAAATTTATTGTGATTTTTCCGGCTACTCTGACATTGCCATTGGCGCGGCCCGGATTATGGGGTTTAACCTGATGAAAAATTTCAAAAGCCCTTATTTTGCAACTACCGTAAGCGGTTTTTGGCGGAATTGGCATATTTCCCTGACAACATGGTTCCGGGATTATGTATATATCCCGTTAGGGGGGAACCGGTGCGGGAAATGGAAAAAATACCGGAATATTATGGTAACCTTCCTGGTGAGCGGTTTATGGCATGGGGCCAGCTGGAATTATGTAGTTTGGGGAGGGTTAAATGGGCTATATCAAGTAGTCGGCGATTTTACGATGCCTTTCCG
>JAAVZD010000113.1 GCA_022791475.1 Clostridia bacterium
ATAGTTGCCAATTATGAAAAATAATCCTTATGTTCTATATTGCTTATTTTTCACACAGCATTTTTAACAGTATATCGGCATGTTTCCCCTGCTTGATAAGTAAAATCGAAAAAATAGAACCGTTGTTACAGAAATTTTTTCATAGAAGATTTTTTCCCTCCCCTTTACCCCACCCATCGCTTCAAAATTTTCCGTATTAAAGATGGCAGGGCAAAAAGATGCCTTGCCTTTTTAATCAACGTTTCAAATTAACAGCTTGATTTGGCAGCACCCTTAATGCACCTATGATATTCAGGCTGACCGGGCATCTGCCCAGGCCAGATACAACGAGCACCCTTATATGCCCCCATAATATTCAGAAGCAAAAAACGGGATCCTGCCGCCGCACTTTTATACTTTTAAGATAGGCGCCCTTCTTGGTTAACCACCGCCTGCCCTGCAAAAAGGCTGCACGGGGCAGGAAACTGCCAACCTGCTTCCTAAGGTCCGTTATCTGCTTAAACTACTGTGGAAATAAGAATGTTGTTATCAAGGTGCTTACCCGCCAATGCCCCGTCCAAGCACAACCATACAGGTTCCAGCCTCATCCAAAAACAAAATCTGTGGAACACGCAGGAAATAGGTATGCTATATATCGAAACCAAAACCGGATTCGACTATCGTAATGCCATTATAAAATCCAAAGGCCAAAATGTGGTCAAGGAACAGAAAAAATTAGCGGTATTATTCCTTTTCAGCCGATAAAAAAATAGCCCATGCATAAGGCAAGCCAACAAACTATGATTTCTCACAAGCCTGTTGGCTCTGGGCGTATTTATTCCGCCTGGCAAACCGGAAATTGTCATAATATCGCTGCTGCAAAACAAACTGCCGAAAACAAGTTGCATAAGCAATGAAAACATATACTTATATACAGATTCTTTTTCTTATATGCCACATATGCAACGGATGCAAATGCTAATATACGAAATACATTATTAAAAGGCAACCAAAAATGATAAAGTGAAAACAATACCGCTATAAGTATTGGGAGAAACGAGCTTTGCTTTTTGTAGTGCGAGGTTAAATATCCTCTAAAAAATAATTCTTCGGTTATTGGTGCAATTAACACATTAAAAATACTATAATATATGCAAGTCAATATCCGTATTGGTTTTGAAAACAATTTCACATACTCAAAATTTGTCCAATCAAAACCGATCGGTAGACGATGGAGTAAATCAGCCCTCATTTGAGCAAAAAACTGATTTTCTAAAGGTGCAACATACGCCGAAAGCAATCCTGCCGCTCCAAAGAAAACAAATGCAATGATTAGAATTTTCCATCGTTGCAATTTCTCTTGCCCAACAAATGCACTTTTAAGTGAATATGCCCCATTTTCCCTTTTGCTTGCAGATAAAATTATGCCTAACTCCATTGGCACCAATATTACTGTCCCCAAAATACAAAATAGCAATATATGTGGTATATTGCAAAAATGCCCCAATATCAAATAACTCAAACTTAAAACTATTGTAGGTGTAAAAATTCTTCGTATAAGTCCGTTAGCATCTATTTTTTCCATCCGGAATACCCTCCATTCAATCCCGATTTTTCTATATTGTCAATCCATTCTGCTTTTGCTCCAAACCTTTTCATAAATAAAAATATCAGCCCACTTTGTCAAATGCCAGTTTAATTGTCGCACAAGCCCCACTGGGAGCCAT
>JAAVZD010000114.1 GCA_022791475.1 Clostridia bacterium
ATGCCTCGGAATTAGCCAGCCCCATCTCTTTCATTTTGTTCATGCATTCATTGGCAATCCCGTAATTGACCCCTTGCCCCAAAGTGATAAAAAGGTTTAATTCCGGATGGCCTTTTACTATTTTTTCCGCCATGGCGTCCGCAGCCCGCAAAAACTCCTCTGACTGGGCCCCATAGCCTTCCATCTCCTGGATCTTCCCCTTTTTCCCGCCGGCATAAAAGGCCAGAACCACGGCAAGGTAAACCATGCTGGTGAAAGACCGGGTCATAATCACGCTCTCTTCTGCCGTATCCGGCGACAAGACCATATAATCATTGTAAGCCCGGCTGTCCGGGTCGCAGGTTATGGACAAGCTTTTTACCCCGGCAAACCCCCGCACCTTGTCGATAGCCATCCTCACTTCTGTGGTATAGCTTTTCCGGGTGATGGGTACCACCAGCACTTTCCTCCCTTTCCCCACATACACCTCAGGGAAATAGTAAAGCTCCGAACAGCACATGCCCTTGGCCGGTATGGCAGTGCAGCTGCCAAAGGCATGGGCCGCTGCTTGCGCCAGGTACAAAGACGTACCGCATCCGGTAAATATCACCTCGTCGTAATCTTCGGCAAACACCTGGTCCAACACGGCATAAATATCCTCCAAATGGTCGTTGACCGCCTGGAATGAAACCGGCTGCCCGTAAATCTCCTTATAGGTAAGTTCACTGTATTTCATCGTCTACCCTCTTTCTATGCAGCCATAGAAAGCCCCTTTCTTTTTGGTTTCCCCTTTTGGGCGCCCCTATACCTGCTTTTTGCTGCCAAACATCCCGTTACACTTTCCCTTGTGAGCCGGCCAAAAGGATGATTTTCCTTACGTCCTCCTGGAGCTTTTCATTGGCAAACCGGGATAACTTCCAGGAATGCCCCTGATGGTCTAAGGCCCGCATCCCCTCTTCCAAATGTTCCACATATTTGTACCGGATCTCTGTGCCAAAGTTAATTTTTGCCACGCCCAGCCCAATGGCTTCTTTGATAATCTCTTCCTTCATCCCCGTACAGCCATGGAGGACCAGGGGGATGTCCGTAAACTTGCGCACTGCCTCTAAGACTTCCAGATGGATGTCTGGCTCCCCTTTATAATACCCGTGGGCGTTTCCAATCCCGATCGCCAGGGAATCCGGCGTGCACAAGGCCAGAAAACGGCGAACTTCTTCCGGATCCACAATATTTCTATTTTCCATGACGGCCCCCAGGTTGTCAAGGCGCAGCAGCTCCCCGACCTCCGCCTCTACCGGGACGTCAAAACACTGGGCTACTTTCAGGACTTCATTGGCCATGGCTGCGTTTTCCTCTATCGGCTTGGCAGAACCGTCAATCATCAGGGAAGTAAAACCCAGTTTCAATGCTTCCATACAAATACCAAAGCCGTCTCCGTGGTCCAGATGGATGGCTACCGGGACTGACACTTTCTGGGCGCACCATCTGCACACCTGCACGAACCAGTCATGTCCCGAGTAGCCGCCGGTGGCCACATAGTGGGCCAACATAACCGGGGACCTCAAATCCTCCGCTGCTTTGCATACGGCCCAGATAATATCATAATTCCCGCCTTGGGTATTGATGGCCGGAACTGCATATCCTTTTGACGCTGCATCCAGCAGCATCTTTTTACTTGTCACTAACATCCTTTTCCCCCTTATTTCCAAGTGTACCCGTTGGATTATCCTTTTACCGCACCGGCAACCAGGCCTTTTACCATATGTTTCTGGAAGAAGAAAAACAAAAACAGGATCGGAAGGATCCCCACCACCGAAATGGTGTTGACTTTGGACCAGTCATAGGACAATTCCCCCAGGTACCGTAACGCCACGCCGGCAGACAGCGTCCTTAGGCCGTCATTTTGAATCAGAGTAACCGCATGGAGGTAATCGTCCCAAGTCATCAAAAAGGCATAAATCCCTACCGCAACCATACCTGCTTTGACCAACGGCATAACAATCAAAAACAAAGTCTGGAACCGCCCTGCCCCGTCCACAATCGCCGCTTCTTCCAGCTCCCTGGGGATCCCGTCAAAGAAGCTGGCCATCAATGTAATGGTAAAAGGCAGCATGGCGGCTGTTAGCGCCAGGATCAGCCCGGTACGGGTATTGATCA
>JAAVZD010000115.1 GCA_022791475.1 Clostridia bacterium
TCCTGGGATATTGTTTGGGATGCTGAGATTGCTTTGAGGAGAAGGGATGATTCATGTTTTACTTGGTATCGATCTTGGTTTTGATTTTCTGCGCTTTTCTGTTCCTGTTTTTAAAAAAGATAGAAAATAAAGGGATTCTACTGATTGCCGGGATTTTTCTTGTTGCCTATTTGCTGTCAAATTTCGGGCCTTTCTTCCCCTTTTCCTGGTTCCCAGGGGCATTGCTTCTGGCATTGCCGCAGGGAAGTGAGACGATCCGCTACGAGGAGGATATGCCGGAAGCAGGGAAAGAGATGCTAAGGGACTGCTTTGGGGCGGACTCTGTGCTCTCGGAAGGTGTCAAAAAGGAGCTGCAGTATTTTGATGAATGTGACCAGGTTAATGTCACAGTGCATTACAGGGAATGGACGCTTTCGTATAAAAATGCGGAGGGCAGGGACTGCACATTTGTGTTTGATAACCGGAGATGGGAGTTCAGTGAGGGAAGTATAGAAAGTGACATGAAACAATATTTTTCGGTTCTCACAGAGGAATTTTACAGAAAGAATTTCTGGGATAAAGGAGTTGCCGGGATATCGGGGATCCGGGAAAATGACAGTACCCTTTATTTTCAGGAATACCCCTCCTATGTCTCCCCGGATATGCCGAAATCCCGGGCAATGTTTGATCAGATGCAGCAGTATTCCCTGGCAGAAAGTATCGATTTTACCCGGCTGCAATATCAGGAAGTTTTTGAAAAATTCCCCTATATGCTGCACATGGTTCTCTATGTGGACTATGAAAGCGGCAAGGAACCGGAAAGAGAGAAGCAGCGTCAGGAAACGGAAAGAAAGGTCCGGCAGATGACAGAGGAACTGATTTCTTATACCGGCCATACCCTGAACGGCGTTGTAAATGTCACCATGATGGATGAAAACGGATACGCGGATGCTTTCACGATTGCTGTTGTGAAGGGGGAATATTTTGGGGACACAGAGGACGGAAGGGAGTATGATATTGCTCTTTATGAGAA
>JAAVZD010000053.1 GCA_022791475.1 Clostridia bacterium
AAGCATTGATTATTAATATCGGTTCTTCTGCAGGAAGTTCACCACACGGTAATGGATGGAGTTCCTATTGTGCTACCAAAGCTGCAGTAATTATGGCCACTAAATGTTGGGCAATGGAAGGGATTAAAGCTATCTGTATTTCTCCTGGACGCTCGAGTACCAAAATGCGCAACCGTTTATTTCCAGATGAGGATCAGACAACCCTTTTAAATCCCATAGACTTTGCAGAAGTAGTGGAAATGGCCATAGAAGGTGAATTTCCCTATGGGGAAAATATTGATGTAAATGTAAAAAATATAAAAGATATATTAGGAGGTAAAAGGAATAGCCTGCAAAAAAGTCAAGCTAAATTTTAAATAACTTTGAAAATTTTATAAGGGTTGAAAATGGTGCATCCAAATAAGGCCGCCAGAGTATGCCAGTCTGAAAGAAAGATATGAGGTAGTTAGTTTGACATGGAAAGAGTGGCAAGGTATTCCTTCACCCTTCCATAGTAAACACAAAAACTTACTGTCACCAGCGGCCATGTAGACGTAATATGGCTTGCCTTGTGCGCGTTTCCTGTCTATAAACAGATATACCGCATCATACGGTTTATCTTGATCCGTACATCCATGGCCTGAAACCGGGCTTTCCGTAACACTGGCGAACCGTGTTTAGAAGAATGTACGCTTTTCTGTAAATAATTCTCGGAAATCATTTACACCAGAACCTGTTTCGACAAATACTGTAATGGCACCCTTGTGGGTAAAACGCGCCATATCTCCGATTTCAACCAAGAGCTGGCAGCCTGGAGACAGGCCTGCCCCCTTTGTTGCCATAGTAACCGGATATTCCGGAAGTTAGATGTTAGGAATATTAACCATAAATATATTGTAGTAGGAGGAAACTATGAAAAGAAAAGAATTAAGCATTTTAACTGAAAAACAATTCACTTCACTGGGAAACTATATCCAAGATTTTATAAAGGATCAAAAAGGAAATGGAATTTTAAATGTGTTTGTAGCACATACCACTTGTGCTATTAAAATTATGGAGGGGGAACTACTTTTACTGGCAGATGTAAATAATTATTTTGATCAGGTTTTTCCGGTCGACGGCCACTGGCTTCATGACAGGATCGAAATACGGGATGTTCCTGTTAATGAAAGGATTAACGGTTTTGCGCATATGAGGCAATTATTTTTTGATGTTAGTACGAATATTCCCATTGAAAATGGTAAAATGCAAATTGGAAAATGGCAGGAAGTCTTTCTTGTAGAATTTGATCCCATACGGGAACGGCGTATTATTTTGACCTATTGGGAAAATTAAGGGCGAACAAACCGCATGGTAAAAAGACAAAATATAATTAAATCGAAAGGGCCTTCACATTTATGAATAAAGCGGAATTTGAAGAAATGTATTCTACATACAAATCAGGAAATGCCTCTGCCCAAATACTACAGCAACTTGAACCATATAAAGTAGATAATGCAATCATAATGGCTGCAGGGGAATCCAAACGATGTTTGCCGCTTTCCAAAGTTTTACCAAAGGGATTGTTTGTCCTTAAAGGAGAAGTGCTTATTGAAAGGGAAATCCGGCAGTTACAAGAAGCAGGAATAAAAGAAATTATTGTCATTGTCGGATATATGGCAGATGCCTTTTTTTATTTAGAAAAGAAATATGGCGTAAAACTCGTAATTAATGAGGAATACAACCACAAAAACAATGTTTCCTCCCTTTATGCAGCCAGAAATTACCTTGGCAATTCTTATATTTGTTGTGCTGATAATTATTATAGTGAAAATGTTTTTGAAAAATATGTATATGAAGCTTTTTACTTATGCAATTACACCCAGGAATATGCCGACGAGTATTGCATATGGGAAGATGAAAGTGGATATATCACAAAAATTGCAAGAGGAGGGAATCGCCAATATTTTACCATAGGTGCAAATTACTGGAGTCGCCCTTTTTCAAAAAAATTTATTGAATTGCTGACGTGTGATTACAATAAGCCTGATGTAGGCAATATGTTGATTGATGATTTCCATATAAAACATTTAAGTGACTTGCCTATTACTGCAAAAAAAATGAAAGATGGCATTATCTATGAATTTGACACATTAAAAGAATGTGAAGAATTTGATGCAAACTTTTACTCTTTTTTCCGAACCACTATGGAAAATAATTTATATCAAAAATATGAAGGGATAACGAGGTATGCCGGCGTTTTAACAGAGAATAAGACAGGAAGGCTTCATTTTAATGAGAACCTTTGGGGGCCGTCTCCTAAATGTTTAGAAGTATTCAAAAATGTCTCATCTGAAGACCTATATTTATATGATTCTAAAAAAAGAGATGATTTAATCGAAGTTATTTCTAAAAAATTTCAGATACCATATGAAAATATATATTTGCATAACAGCGCATCGGAACTGATAAAGAGCATTATGAATATTATGGTTTCAGAAGATGATATAGTATTACTTCCAAAGCCTTTTTGGAGCTATTATCCTGGCGTTGTAGATTATAAATTTGGAAAAAAGATTTTTTATAATTTTCTGGAAGGTAAAGAAAAATGTTACCATGATGTAAATGATATTCTTAGCAAAGCATCTTCTTATTGCCCTAAGTTAATCATTATTACAACTCCAGCCATGCCGTCAGGGAACCTCATTTACCCAAATGATTTAGAATTGGTCATAAAACGCAATCCAGGATCTTTGATCCTTGTTGATCAAGCCTATTATGGATTTGAGGATAATGAGATCGACATAAATTATTTTATTAATCACTATGATAATGTAGTGTTTACCAGGACATTTTCTAAATTTTATGGGTTGGCCGGTATGCGGTTAGGATATGGCATTGCCAGTAAAAAAGCCTTAAAAACACTTTGGCTGGATCTCCCACTCCTTAGGCTTCCTTCCATTACCCGGCGAGTTGCAGCTGTTGCTATAGAAGATGAAGAATATTATGAAAAAATAAAAAAGGAAATTGCCACTGTTAAACAATGGTTTTATAAAGAGCTGTGTAAAATAGATGGCATTTACCCATTTTTATCAGACACAAATTTCATTTACATGAGAGTGGAAAATTGTGATGCTTTTGCCATAAAAAAAGCCATGGAAGAAAATGGATATTTGTTCCGCCTCTTTGAAGGCGGGAATAACCCTTATTTCCGAATTAATGTCGCGCCTATGGGCATAATGAAAGACTTTATGGATAAATTTAGGGGTGTGGTGAAGCAATATCAAAAATAATTCGCCTTATTATTGGAATGAGGCTTCATAATTGTCTATATGGGAGAGCTACAAAATATTCTAAATATAAATTTATACATAATAATTGAAACATCCATTTCAATTATTATGTATATTTATTTTTTTATGGCAATCTCTTTTATTTCACAGGATTTTAAAGGATAAAAATGAATAATGCATTTATATGTGATACACAATTTCAAATAATTAATTGTTTAAATATTGTGTATCACAATTACAATAAAAATCAAAATGATATATTTATAGGTGAAGAATTCCCAGATGCAGATATTGTTATAAAAAATATCAAAAAGTCCGGCCTATTTCATAATGTTTATCGGTATGTGTATCCAAGAAATTTTGATCATAGGTTTAAACATAAATTAAATAGAGTACGGGAGTTAATTAACCCTGAAAAACATGTTTTAAGTATGATTAAAGATAAAATTGACTTATCTGAAAAGAGGTATGATTTTATTTACATTAGTGCACCTGCCCATTTTATGACACTTATGGTCTGGTCAAATCCTGGTGCGGATGTTATCTATTTTGATGATGGAACCGGAAGCTATAGCGGAAATATGCTTGAACGGTTAATTGATAAAAAACATCAAATAGCATATCGTTTATTGGGCCGGGATTATAATGCATTAAAGCCAAAACAATTATTTGTAAATAACATTGATTTTTGTAATAGTTCGTTGACAAAAGATATACAGCCATTACCTCGCATTAATGATGATGCTAAATTCGTTAATTTTTGTAAAAAAATATTTGAATTGGAATATAATAACCCTTATTCTAAATGTAATTGTATATATTTAGGGCAGCCTTATTTTTATAATATAGAAAAAAGTATACAAATAGAAAATGAAATTTCAAAAACTATCATAGAACACACGCAATGTGTAGCAAGGTTCCATCCTGGACAAAATTGTAAAGAAATTCCAGGGTTTATTATTGACAAAAAAAGAACTGC
>JAAVZD010000045.1 GCA_022791475.1 Clostridia bacterium
AGAATGCTATCGGCAGCGCAACACAGTAAACGGTCCGGAATTTTTTCGGCAGCCTTAAGTAGATTCCGGCAATCAAAAGTCCGAGTACGGCAAACATAAGGCAGATAAAAAATGACATGAAAAACCCCACAGCTATTACAAAAGCTTCATTGCTCCTCTCAAGAAATTTCGGATAGAACAGGAACACAAAGCTGCTGAGGCTAAAATTATTCGTTCCGGCAGAAAACAGGGAAACCTGGCTGATTACCCGAAGAAGCACGTCCAGCAGCGCGCACATAAAGCTTATGATTGTGATTACGCAGATGGTGCTTCGGAAGAAATCTTTTCTGGAAATACTGTTCTGTAACGCTAATTGGCAATGCTCTTTGTATATGGAGATTGTGACCACAAAACAGAAGATTACACTTGAGAAGCCATTACCGTTTACGCTTACATTCACGTTGTTATAATTTATGGAAATAACGGACACAACGGCTGTAAGCAGAATCATGATTAAAGCATAGACAAAGTAGCCAAGCAGCAGGTCCTTTAATTGATATTTCATCATTTTTTTCATAATCAGATACCTCTTTCTATTTGAATCACTGGTTCGTTAGGCGCCATCCGTCAGACGGATGAATAATTTCTGCAGGTCCATTCTGGAAACTTCTGTTCCTGAGGGAAGCTGGGAAGCAGGAGCGCCCATGACATAAGCGGTCTTTAACCCGCCCAAGGTGTCTACTCCGATAACCTCTTTCCCTTCCATATATGCGTCAATCTTTGCCCCAGGCCCGCTGATACAGTAGCCGCTGTCAAGAAGGGTATCCAAGGGTTCATTGCGTATAATCTCCCCATTTTTAATGATAACCACATGCTCGATTAGATTCGCTGCCTCCTCAATCAGATGGGTGGAGATTACAATGGTAAAGGGCTGCTCAGAGTATTTCTCAATTAGAGTTCGGTAGAATAAATCTCTGTGGCAGGCGTCAAGGCCCAGAACCGGTTCGTCCAGGAATACAAAGGGTACGTTCACGGACAGGGCGACAATATTTTGGAAAATGGACCGGTATCCGGTTGACAGGTCTTTGATTTTCTTTTTCACGGGCAGCTTAAAGCTCTCGCAAAGCTTCTTTGCATATTCCCTGTCAAAATCAGGGTAAAATTCCTGGCTCCACTTCAACGCCTGCGAAACCTTCATCCCCTCCGGATACAGGTTGCTTTCATTGGCGAGAAAACATGAGGAGAGCGCGTCGGTATTCTCGGTAAGGCTTTTGTTATCGAGGGTGACCCTGCCGCTGTCGGCAAACAGACGGTTGTTGATGATGTTAAGGAGAGTGGACTTGCCGGCGCCGTTTCTTCCAAGGAGGCCGTAGATGGTATTCTCCTCAAAACACAGGTTGACGCAGGAGAGCGCCTGTGTGTCTTTAAATGACTTGGATACGTCTTTTACTTCGATTCTGCTCATTGTACAAATCCCCTTTCAATCATTGCGATAATCTCGTCACTGGTAATTCCCAGTCTCTTAGCTTCCTCTACCAGCCTGCTGATATAATTATCATAGAACTGGTCTTGCCTTTTCTTTTGCAGTTTACTTACGGCTCCCTGTGCTACAAACATGCCGACCCCCCTTTTTTTGAAAATAATTGCTTCATCCACCAGCAGATTGATTCCTTTGAGGGCTGTGGCGGGATTAATCTTATAATTAACGGAAAATTCCGTGATGGAAGGTATCTGACTTTCCTCCGGAAATGCCCCTGTTAAGATTCCGTCCTCAATGCCCTCGGCAATCTGGATGAAAATAGGCTTTTCTTGATCAAGGTTTAGTTTCATGGAAATCCTCCTTGCTCTATTTGCTAGTTGCTTAAGTGGTTAGTTAGTTGAGTAATTAACTACAAATGTATTAAAACACAGATATTTAAGAATGTCAATAGGGATTTTATTTTTCTGGAAATAAAAAGGCAACCACATTATAAATGATGGGTTGCCCGATAGATAGAATCTAATTTTTATTTTTTTGGTCATTTATCATTGCAATAATATTCATGGCTGGCAAAACAATAGGAGACATTCCAGGCTGAGTTGTTATGATAGATATATAACTTCTAATATAAGGAAACATGATTGCAATAGTATTTTTCTCAAGTATATCCATGTTATTTTGATGTGTACGAAATATAGCTCTACTCTTGACGTTTACATATATATTTTCATGTTCATCTGACACAGTTGTATTTAATATAATTTCGTATCCGTATTCTTCAATGTTTTGAACATGATGTTCAACATGAATGGTTAATTCTAATCCTTCTAATGATATATCCTTTTTCCGAAATGTACTTTCTGTAATCTCAATTTTTTCCAGAATAAGAGGACTTTCGTAAACAGATCGAACCTTCATAATCCACTCCTAACATGCAATCGCAAAGTCATCCTGCAAATAATAAGCTTTTTCTACAAGACCTGCATCTAATTTTTGACCAGTATATTCCCAAAAAGTATGATGTTTCGCAAAAATTCGGCTGATATCTTCGGTTGTCACCCCATGAACACCATTCTCGTCTTTGATTATTGGTGTCTTTGCATCAGAGCTTAATTCGACATTATACTTCTCGCATAATGCATAAAATAGATTTTTATCAAACATTATATCACCTCGTCTTCTTCATTATATATCAATCTTGTTGATTTGATACATTCTTTTTTGGAAACACATATCTGCCTCTCATTAAATCTGATGTTAATAATTTTGATTATTTTTCTTTGTTTTTTTAGTTGTTCGGGATTTCTTCTTGTTGTATAGCCTGCTACATCCTTTTGGAAAGTGGCTATTATAACAGATATTCCCTTTGTCTGTTTATAATAATCAAATAAGATTGCACGCAAATCATCTTCCTTTTTAAATATTGGCATGCTTCCTTGACAATTTTTTTGTATTTTTTCATATGTTCTCATGGTTTCTGTTAGAAAAGAATCAAACTGATGATTATCATCAAGATTAAGAACTTCTTTATCATCTGCCTCAATAAACGACTGAAAAATCACACTGCCACAATTACCATTTTGCGACGAACAGTTTGATGCCCACCACTGTGCTTTTTCATAGTCGTCGAAAAAATATACGCCTTGACCTAACCAATGGTCGCTTCGTTGTTTACACTTAGCAGGATCTAATCCGTCCTTCTCTATACTATATAGATGCTTAGTGCAGGTTCCATGATATCCAAAATCTTTCATTATCCAATTTTCCTAAGCAATTTATTACTATCTCTATAATTTCTTCATTTTATGAACTAAAGTATAGCATTTTAGAGTAGTAAAAGCAATCTTTTAAGTTATAAATGGGGATTCTTTGTAACAGTTCAGCCGGAAGGCTGAACTGTTACGATTCTTTTTTGATGATACAGGCACCTCCGGCAAAGGGTGCCTGAAATAAAGATAAAATTTAGATATTCCTTGTATACTCCTTAAGCCATTCCCTCTCCTCATCATTGAGATGGGGGGAAACGAGTTCGTATACCTTTGCATGATAAGCGTTCAACTGCTCCTTGTCCTCCTGTCTCATCATATCCGGCTTGACCGCGTCCAAATCAATGGGAACATAGGTGATCGGCTCAAAATAAAGGAACTGTCCATACTCTGTCTTTGGGCCTTTTCTTATCACCAGCTCATTCTCGGTGCGGATACCGTGAGAGCCTTCAATATAAAGCCCTGGTTCATTGGTGATGACCATGCCTGCCTCAAGAGGAGCCTTTTCCTTTTCGCGGACTGCACAG
>JAAVZD010000044.1 GCA_022791475.1 Clostridia bacterium
AATCGCCGCCATAGCCCGGCCACTGTTCCAGGTTCGTCTCTGCCAAACGCCGCAAAATCGCTTCATGGGCGCCTTCTGTGTAATCGCTCTCAAACGATAGCATATTCTCCTCCATTCTGTGTGCGTCCCCCGGCCTTGCATACCCCGCTTTCCGGGATGCAGGCAAGTACGGGCAACCTGTTTTTTGTGTGCCCCTATCTATACTGATACATAAATAAGTTTGGTGCCTCTTTTTGCCCGGACACCCGCTACTCCCCGGACACCCGGACGGTCACCCGGTTAGGCAGGCAGACGATCATATCCCCGTCCCTGGACTGCCTCCCTTGGCGGACGCATACTTTATCCGGGCAGGAGGCCTGGGAACACCGTATTGTGCCGTCCTGGATTACCAGGAAGTTTGTCCCCCCCTGCGCCCCCCGGATGGTAATTTCCTGGTCTTTTGACAAATCCAGCGTTTCTACCGTTTTGCCGTCAACGGCTACCTCGGCCCGTACGGCCGGGGCAAGGTGGGACAAATAATATCCCAGGCCCATTGCCGCAGAAGCCGCCAGCAACGTGGCCGTCAAGGCTAAATCCCGTTTTTCCAAAACATTTCCCCCGTCCCTGGGTTTGTATCGAAACCCATCCCATGCAAGCGGTAAAAAGCGAATCCAAAACACCGCCAAATTCCAATACTTATCATACCATAAAAACAAAAAAAATATAACATGCCTTATTTTGCATGTCAATACACCATACCTGGTTTTTCGCCCTTACACGCCCCATGCCCGGAGCGGGCCGCATGCTGGCTACATAATTCCCGGAAACGCTTACACGCCCCATGCCCATAGCGGTTACCGGCGCCCTGGCATTCCATATTCAAGCGGTATCTATGTCTTACACGCCCATGCCCATAGCGGTTACCGGCCCCGGCCGTTTCAACAAAACGGAACCGGCAGCTTTGGAATCGGACAAAGGGTCCGATGAACCGGACCCCTGCGCCGGAGCGCGTCTGTGTCAGCAGACATTTCCCTTAGGCGAAAAGTGCGCATCCCCCGGAGGGTTTTGCTTTATCGGGCGCAATTTCCTATAAAGCAAAAAAGCGGCAAATGAGATGAAACATCCCATCCGCCGCCTATCCCGCCCCGGCCCTAAAACCGCAGTTCCCGGATCGCCTGCAACGTTTCGCCATAGGGCTTACCCTGGCCAAATAAAAGGGTCGTCCCCAGCACAAACCCTTTCACCCCTTTGGGGGCAAACTCCCGGATCTTGTCCGCACTGCAGGCGCCGTCCCAATAAATCTCAAAATCCATATCTTCCTTCATGGCCAAAAGCTTGGTAATCTTTTTCCCCACATAGGGCAGGTACATCTGCCCGGCATTGCCAGGGTTCACCGACATAACCAGGACTTTTTTAACAATGCGGAGCATTTCCATCACCATCTCCACGGAAGTACCCGGGTTGATGGCAATGCCGGGGACCATCCCCGCATGGATGATGCTTTGCAGCGTAGTGGACGGATGGTACTCCGCTTCCGGATGGATGTAGACCGTGTCCCCCTTACGCAGGCAGCTTAAAAACAAGCCAATGCGGTTGTTGGGGTGCTCGATCATTAAGTGTACATCCAAAGGCTTTGTCGCCGCCCCTGCTATGTAGCGCATATCATTTAAAGACATGGCAAAATTCGGCACGTAACGCCCGTCCATAATATCAATATGGAAAGAATCAATCCCGCCTTCTTCCAGTTCCCGTACTTCTTTCTCCAGATTGCCGTAATTGGCACACATCATGGAAGCCATGAGTTGAAAATACATGTTATCTGCCTTCCTCCTGTATCTCAAACGCCGGTTCCCCCGGGCCGCTCCCCCTTCTTTTAAAAAGCGCCCCCATTGGAAGCCATTTGCCTTTTGACACCGATCTGATGGTATTCAATCCCCTTTTTTGCCAACCGCTTTTTATCATATTGATTCCGCCCGTCAAAAATAACTGGCTGCTTCAGCAACTTTACGATTTCGCCAAAATCCGGCTGCCGGAATTCTTTCCACTCGGTTATAAGGATTAATGCGTCCGCCCCCTTTAAAGCCTCATATTTACTTTCCACATAAGTGATCCTTTCATTGCCTTTTAAATAACACCCTTTTGCTTCGTCAACGGCTTTTGGGTCGTAAGCTTTCACGTTTGCCCCCCGTTTGGTCAATTCACCAATAATCGTAATCGCGGCAGATTCCCGCATATCATCCGTATCCGGTTTGAAAGCAAGCCCCCAAACGGCAAAGCACCTCCCCTGCAAATTTTCCCCGAATTGTTTTACGATTTTTTTCGGTATCACCCTCTTCTGGCGGTCATTGACGGCTTCCACGGCCTTTAGCATTTCCGGTTCATAATTATATTTATGGCTGGTCTGGATCAATGCTTTTATATCTTTCGGGAAACAGCTTCCCCCATATCCGCATCCCGGATAAATAAAGCTATAGCCAATACGTGTATCACTGCCAATCCCTAAACGGACTTTATTCACATCCGCCCCTACCCGTTCGCAAATATTGCTGATTTCATTCATAAAACTGATTTTAGTCGCCAACATGGCGTTGGCCGTATACTTCGTCATTTCCGC
>JAAVZD010000116.1 GCA_022791475.1 Clostridia bacterium
CGTGTAGGCGGATTCGTGTTTGTTTCCGGACAACTCCCCATCGACCCGGCAACCGGGGAATTTGCGGGGGAGGATATTGCTTCCCAGACCCGCCAATCCCTGGCCAATATCCAAAATATTTTGGCCAGCGACGGGCTGACCATGGCCAACGTGGTGAAGACTACGGTGCTGCTGAAAAATATTGGGGATTTTGGGGCCATGAACGAGGTGTATGCCACGTTTTTTGAGGGGGAGTGCCCTGCCCGGGCAGCGTTTGAGGTGGCGGCTATCCCCAAAGGGGCTTTGGTGGAAATAGAAGCCGTTGCTTATGTAGAATAGAAAAAGGTCATATCCGAAAGTGCGGGATCCGCAGGCGCCTTGCGGGAACCGCTCTTTTGTGTTATGGGAATGTGTGTGAAGGGGCGTAAAAGCCTTCCAGAAAGGAAATTAGAATACATATGGCAGTTTACGATACGCTAAATCCGAAGCAGCGGGAAGCGGTTTTCCATACGGAAGGCCCTCTTTTGGTCCTTGCGGGGGCCGGATCCGGTAAAACCCGGGTATTGACCCACAGGATTGCTTATTTGATAGAAGAAAAGGGGGTAAACCCCTGGAACATCTTAGCCATTACCTTTACCAACAAAGCCGCAGGGGAGATGCGGGAGAGGGTGGACAGGCTGGTGGAATCTGGTTCCGGCAGCATTTGGGTCAGCACCTTCCATTCCTGCTGTGTGAGGATCCTGCGCCGCTTTATTGAGTATTTGGGGTATGAAAATAATTTTACTATTTATGACAGTGACGACCAGAAAACGCTGGTCAAACAAGTTATCAAAAAGCTGGATTTAGACCCGAAACAGTTCCGTGAGCGGATGCTGATGTCTGTAATTTCAACTGCAAAAAACGAGCTGATCGGCCCGGAAGAGTTTATGCGCAAGGCAGAGGGGGACTGGCGGCAGAAAAAAGAAGCGGAAGTTTATATGGAATACCAGCAGGAACTAAAAAGGAGCAATGCCCTGGATTTTGATGATTTAATTTTTAAAACCGTGGATTTGTTCCAGGCTAATGCCCAGGTTTTGGAGTATTACCAGGAGCGGTTCCGCTATATTTTGGTAGACGAGTACCAGGACACCAACCGGGCCCAGTTCCAGATGGTTTCCTTGCTGGCAGGGAAATATAAGAATTTATGTGTGGTAGGGGACGATGACCAGTCAATCTATAAATTCCGGGGGGCGGATATCCGGAATATCCTGGACTTTGAAGAAGTGTTCCCAGGGGCGAAGGTCATCCGCCTGGAACAGAATTACCGTTCTACCGGCCATATCCTGGATGCCGCCAATGCCGTGATCAGCAATAATGTGCGGAGGAAGGGGAAGAGCCTGTGGACAGCCAACGAACAAGGGGCCCTGGTGTCCTTCCGCCAGTACGGCCAGGCCTATCAGGAGGCGGAAGGGATTATCCATGATATTTTGAAAGTTAAGCGGCCTTACCGGGAGTATGCAGTCCTTTACCGGACCAATGCCCAGTCCCGCTTGCTGGAAGAAATGTGCATCCAATATAA
>JAAVZD010000117.1 GCA_022791475.1 Clostridia bacterium
ACAGGGTATACAGGAATTACCATGTATAAATATCTACAAAACCGCAGGCTTACGGTTGCCGCTGAAAAGCTGGTTAAAACAGATAAACCGATAATGCAAATTGCATATGAAGCCGGGTATGATACACAGCAGTCATTTTCATTTGCTTTTAAACAAGCATATTCCTATCCACCCAAAGTTTATAGGGCTATTGGGGTTTTTACACCAAAACAAAACAAGATTTCCATGTGCCTTTCTTCTATCTCCGGCTATAAATTTATTGCAGGGACTAAGGAGGCTGCCGCATGAGTACAATTCCTACCGTTGTTGAACAAACCAGCCGTGGGGAAAGGAGTTATGATATTTTTTCACGGTTACTGTCCGACCGGATTGTTTTTTTGGGGGAAGCAGTAAGTGATGCATCAGCCAGCCTGGTTATTGCCCAAATGCTGTTTTTAGAAGCACAGGACCCGGAAAAGGATATTCAGTTGTATATCAATAGCCCAGGCGGTTCCGTATCGGCTGGTTTTGCGATATATGATACAATGCAATATATAAAATGTGATGTTTCAACGATTTGTATTGGCCTTGCTGCCAGTTTTGGGGCGTTTTTATTAGCCGGTGGTACGAAAGGGAAACGTATCGCTTTGCCAAATGCAGAAATCATGATCCACCAGCCGGCGATTCACGGGAATGGTATTCAAGGGCAGGCAACAGATATAAAAATCACATCCGACCACATACAAAAAAGCAAAGGGCGCCTAAACGCTATTTTGGCGAAAAATACCGGGAAAAGCATGGAGGAAATAACCCTTGCGACCGAACGCGATAATTATATGACAGCAACAGAAGCCGTGGATTTTGGGTTGATTGATAAAATTATAGGGAAACGTTGATCCGTCAGCATAAAAAGTCCCACACGTCCGGATTTCAGGGGACGGCCGCCCCGGGGATTATTTTCCGGTAATGGTCCGGTTTCAATGGGATGGCCGTCCATGCAGAAAGCGGGCGGGAACGCCGCCGGCATTGGTGGCAATCCGGGCTTTTTCATAGCCTTGTCCACTGCCAGCTTTTTGCCCTGCACTACCGGTAAACCGGCCGTCAGCCGGATCTGGCCGGGTATTTTAAGAGACTGTAACAAGCACGTCTTTGCTGTTCAATTCTGCCCTTATAGGGTCGGGTATATCCGTATCTGTAAT
>JAAVZD010000118.1 GCA_022791475.1 Clostridia bacterium
GTGGTATATTCGCCGGGCCGGCTTTGGATGGTAATGCCATATTCTTCCCCAAAGTCGTATTGGATCCGCTGGTTTACATTGCTGATCCCTACATGGCGGAAGAAATCAGCGGAAGTTTGGGTATCCCCCTTTAAAACCTTTTCTATGGTTTCCTGGCTCATACCGATGCCGTTGTCCGTCACAAAGACCCGCAGGGCCGGCCGGGGGCCTTCCCGGCCGGCCGCTTCGGCCCGGATGGTGACTTTTCCTGCACAGCCTTTGGGTTCAATCCCGTGGAACAGGGCATTTTCGATAATGGGCTGCAAGGTGAAACGGTGGATCAGGCATTGGTAAAGCGTGGGGTCTTCAATCTGGTACTCGATGGAGATATTGCCGCCGTAGCGGTATTTCTGGATGAGGAAATAGTCTTTGACCAGGGCCAGTTCTTCTTCTAATGTGATATGGGCGGCAGTGCCCTTGGATACATTTTTCATAAGCCGTGCGAGGGCCGTGGTCATCTCCGCGATTCCCGAGGCGTTTTGTATGGTAGCCATCCATTTGATGGAGTTTAGGGTGTTGTAAAGGAAATGGGGGTTGATCTGGCTTTGGAGGATCTGGTATTCCAGGTCTTTTTTCTGTTTTTCATCTTCTACCTTTTTTTCCATGAGGGTGACGACGTTTTCAGACATCTGATTGATGCCGCGGCCGATCAGCCCCAGTTCATCCTGCCATTCAATGGAGGGTTCCCTGGTGAAATCCCCTTGGGATATGGCAGTGATTTTTTCCAGGATTTTTTGCACCGGGCGGTTGATGATCCGGTTTAACAGGATATAAAGGGTAAGGCCCATAAGGCAGACGGTGAAAGCAATCCCGGCAATTAGGGCAAGGTAAGCCTGGCTCTGGGCCTGATAGGCCTTTTCGGAAAGGATCAGGGAAACAGACCAGCCATCCTGGCCCAAAGGGCAGGTAACCATAATCCGCTGCCTTCCGTCGCCGGTTTTGACCTTGCGGGCAAAGCTATTTTGGCTAAACGCCTGGCTGTTAAGTTCCGAAAGGTTTTGGAAGGGAAAGGGCGTCTCCCGAAGGTGGCCCCCTTCCTGCTGGTAGGTATGGTTTCCGATGTGGATATAAAGCCGGGAATCGGATTCTAACGGGAACGCCTCCAAAAAATCCAGGAAAATACGTTCGGATACGGACAGGTAACTCCATCCCACTACGTGGGAGCTGTATGGGCTGCGGATGGGGCGTATGAGGGGTAGGATCCTGGCTTGCCCACCTAAGGCCAGGGGGTCTTCCATAAAGCCGATTTCCATACTGGAGCCAGAGGCAAAAAGCGCCTGGAAAAATTCCTCCTGGCATAGCTGTTCAATGGACCGGGACGTGGCGGCAGAAGAGGTATCGGAAATCTGCAGGTAATTGTGCTGGTTGGCGGGGCTTATGATAACCCGGGTCAGGTATTCGTGGGAATAGGTGTTGCGGTATTCTTCCCTTAGCCGGCTATAAGCGTTGAGCGCGGTGATCCGCAGGCCGGAATTGGAAGAAGAAATGGAAGGCATTTGTTCTAGCCTGCAAAACGCTTCCAGGTACCGGCCTATATCCATATTAGAACAGCACCACTGGTTAAAATTCGAGATATTTTCCATGGCTGAAGATACGTTTCCGGAAAATATTTGCAGGCTATATTCCGCGGACTGGATTTGGTTCCTCCTTAAAAAGGACTGGAACAGGGAGAAGCACACCGATACGGTAATCGTGGTAATGACGGCTGTGACGGCAGCGGTGCTAAACAGGATTTTGCTACGGATGGATTTGGGCAGCTTCCCCATATCATTCCCCTTTCTTCTTGTTGGTAATGGCATATTATTAATCATATGGCCTGGCTTTGGATTTGTCAAATGAATACAATCGTTAAAAATTGCCGGTTAGCGGTGAAAAATACATCTTTTTTTGCGGAGGTTGTAATAAACATGGAAAAATCGGTAAATAATAAAGCTTTTTTCGTAAAAAAGCCATTCAGAACAAGGGGGAAGCTTTTTATAATAATAGTATCTTAAAAAATGCACAAGTTAACGTGTATTAAAGGAGGAAAAGGGATGAAGAAGAGACGTTTGATCAGCCTGATGATGGCCACGGTTATGGCAGGTGGCCTGGTTGCCTGCGGAGGCGGCGGCAACGACAATGAGGCGGCGGCAACGACGGCTGCCAAAGAAGGGGGCGGTGAGGCCACGGCGGCGGAGACGGTAGCGGCAGCCGAGGGGCAGACCGTCATGAAATGGTCTATCTGGGATAAAGACCTGACACTATATTACCAGCCGCTGATAGAAGAATTTGAAAAACAGAATCCGGATTTGAAGATCGAGCTGGTGGATTTGGGAAGCTCCGACTACCAGACCGTGCTGGCAACCCAGTTGACGGGTTCCGGCTCCGATTTTGACATTGTTACCATTAAGGACGTCCCCGGCTATACCACCTTGGTGAATAAGGGCGTATTGGAGCCGTTA
>JAAVZD010000042.1 GCA_022791475.1 Clostridia bacterium
AGCCGCAAGGATACATTCAAACCTTTTCTTATACCTGCACAAATCCACTACCATTTTTATTTTTTCTGTTATGCCTTCTTCACATGCAATAAAAATTATCCCTGCGTCAGTATTTTTCAAAGGTCCCATGCATTTATTATATGACAGACATTTTCTTTTCGCATCATAGATTGTATTGTTTAAGCAGGTTACAAATGCTCTGATTTCAACCCTGTTCAAATAAGCTAGAAATTTTACGATTTCCCTATATTGTTCTTCTTCTCCAAAATCAGATACCCGCCTGTCCTTAAAAACAGACAAAAAATCTTTAAAAGCATCCATTCCCCGTTTGTCAGGAGTCGACACCCCATATTTCTCTGTCAGGAAATTTCTGATACAGTCATCTTCTGAATCTTTTTCTTTCTCATCAAGTGTGAAATAATCTTGCCTGAATCCCAAATATTCTGTCATATCCTTTGGCGTTCCAATCTGATCGCAGCATTTCTTAAAATCTTCGTAGGAAAAGCATTGGATAAATCCCATCAATGTTTTAGAAAATTTTAATTTAGGATACTCCGCCAGTCCTTGTTTATCCAATATAGCCAGTCCCCAGAAAACTTCTGTTTCCCCAAAAGGGACAGTATCACCCTTTTCATTTGCAAATTCCTTTAGATCATCTAGTTGCAGGTATTGGTATGTATCCTTTAACTGCTTTTTACACTTTTCTACTTTTTCATTTACCCATTTATCAAAATTTCCCTCTACAGTCGTATTTCTCTCTTTCACCTGAAATGCGATCATTTCCTTTCCTACGCACACAATCAGATCGGCAAGTTCCCTGTTGCTTTTCTGCTCAAAATGCCTGCTGGTGAACCACAGGTCGGAAAAAACAAACTCTCCATAAAAAAGATTAAGTCCAAGCTGCCTCATTTTTTCTTCAGATACTGTTTTTTCACTCATAATGATTCCTACAAATAAAAAATTCCAAAATCTACACCTGCTCTGCACATACTTCTATGCCTTATCTTTCGTAGATATTGGAATGTATTCTCACTGGTACTTTTTCTAAATCTTAACCTGCCGTGCAAAACTTGTCAATCACTTTTTGTAGTCAGATGCTATTTCCTGTCTGCAAACCACTTTTTATGAGATTATGTGCGATAGCAAATCTTATTACATTACTTCACTTTCCCCATCAAAAAACCACCCCATAACCCCGCCAGCCGCAAAAACCGCCACCGTAAACATCACATACCTCCCCAATAACCCCATTACAAAACCCATCTTTCCACCTCTCCATTCCCTTATCTCTTCCTGTGCCAACAATAAAACACCCGTCCCCGACGGGCATTTTATTCTTACCGCAGACCGGCAGGAACAACACCTTTTATTCTGTTGTCATCCCTGCCCTGTTTTACGCATTCCCGATCTCCTGTTCCATGACGATGCCGGACTGGAACTGTATCTGTATCCTGTCCGCCGAGATTACCTTGATGCTGGCAACCAGCCGTCTGACAAGGTCGTTGTCAAATTCCGGTATCTGGCCGCTGTTTCCGCTCAGGAAAGCATCCATGTCCTTCACCCGCTGTTCATAGCTTTCAGCCAGCTTTTTCTTTTTCCCTGCCTCCGCCTGTTCTTCTTTCAGGGCATTGATCTCCTCCGCGATCCTGCGGTAGCGTTCATCAAACTCCTGCGTATAAGCGCCTGTCTTGGCATTTTCCGCGATCAGCGCAACCATCTCTTCCTGTTTGGCTTTTATCCTGTCGGTGTATTCGTCGGGCTGCTGTTCCCTTCCGTAACTGCCGATCACCCGGATCACATTCTGCCGGAATGCGCCTACAAAATCGCCCTCGTTTCTTGTGATGCGGTGGATGGTCTCCATGACCGCCCTGTTTAATGCTCCCTCTTCCAGCGTTTCGGAATCCCCGCATTTCTTTACCCCGTTTGTCAGGCGGTTCGAGCATCTCCAGACGATCTTCTTTCTGCCGTTTCTTGCCCATGTTACCCGCCGGTATTCCTGCCCGCATTTGCCGCAGAGCAGGATGCCTGTCAGGGCATATCCCGATGAATATTTGCTTTTCTGGTTTTTCTTTCTTGTGACGGCGGATTTACACATGGCCGACCGCCTCATGATCTCCTCCTGTACCCGGAAAAACAGTTCTTTGGGTATGATCGCCTCATGGTCGTCTTCCACATAGTATTGGGGGACAATGCCGTTGTTGATGACTTTCTTTTTGGTCATAAAGTCTACGGTATAAGTTTTCTGCAGTAAGGCATCGCCCATGTATTTTTCATTGCGCAGCATTTTCATCACTACAGTGGCATGCCATTTTTCTTTCCCTGTCGTGGTGCGGATGCCTTTTTCCTGCAGGTATTCACTGATCTTGGCGGCGCTGTACCCTTCGAGGTAAAGCCGGAACACCGTCCGTACAATCTCCGCTTCCTCTGGCACGATGACCAGCTCGCCCTTTTCATTTTTGGTATAGCCCATGAATTTATTGTGGTTGACGATGACCTGTCCTTTTTCGAACCTTCTGACCACGCCCCACCTTGTATTCTCACTGATGTTGCGGCTTTCTTCCTGCGCAAGGCTGCTCAGGATGGTCAGCAGGATTTCCCCCGTTCCGTCTAAGGTGTTGACGCCTTCTTTTTCAAACACCACCGCCACGTTCTTTTCTTTCAGTTTCCGGATGGTGATGAGCGCGTCCACCGTGTTCCTTGCGAAACGGCTCACGGATTTGGTCAGGATCATCTCGATCTTCCCGTCCAGCGCATCCCCTATCATGGCATTGAAATCGTCCCTTTTCTTGGTATTGGTTGCGCTCTTTCCATCGTCAGCGTAGATGCCCGCGTTTTTCCAGTTTGGGTTTTCTTCTATTTTATTGGTGTAATACTCCACCTGCGCCTCATAGCTGCTTTCCTGCTGCTCCAGTTCCGTGCTGACGCGGCAGTAAGCGGCTACCTTCATTCTTTTATCCGCCAGCTTCACGCTGCGGTCATACTGCGGTTTGGCAGGAATCATGGATATTTTTTTCTTTTCTGCTGTTTCTGCCATTCTTCCTCCTTTCCGGGTACCGTTTTATCGGTATCCAGTTCTGATGCTGCTCCCGTTCAAAAATATCACTTCTGCGGTATCGTCTTTATAGACCACTATCTTTGTAATCAGTTTCCTGTACAGTTCCTCGTCAAACCCTACCAGTTCCTCCCTGCTGGAAAGGATTTCCAGCATTTCTTCTGTGCGGAATGAAGCATCCCTTACCTCCAGTGTGAGGTAGCGCTCCTGCGCCCGCTCGTAAATAAGCGCCATAATGTCCGAGCCGTCCGCTGCCTGTTCCGGTTGGTCTGCGTCCATGCTTTCCGGCGCCATGTCCTCTCCGTCCGGTTTTAGCCCCGTACCGGCCTGTTTCCGTCTGGCTTTTGCCTCCTCCAGCCTGCGCTGCGCTCTTCTGTATTCCGCGCTGACCTGCTCCTGTGTTTCTGCCGGCGGCCGTATCCGCTTTCTGTCCTGTATGATCTGGTTGATGGCGCTGACGCATACTCCTTTTACCTGCTCATCCGTTATGAATCCTCCGGCGCAGGAAAGGCGGTTCTGGTAGATATAATTTTTGCATTTCCACTTCGCCGTCCCGCCGCTTCTTTTTTTGTTACGGGGCTGGATATGGCTGTAGGTTTCCCCGCATTCTCCGCAGACTATGACACCGCCGAACAGGATTCTCTCATCCCTGCCCGGCCTGTGGCATCCCCTGCCTTTTTCTGCGCGCACCTGTTCCCTGCGCTCCTGCACCCGCTTAAACAGTTCCCTGTCTATGATCTGCGGGTAATATTCCGTACCGAGATAATTATGGTTCTCTAAAATCCTGCCGATAGAAGCGTGCGTGAATATTATCCCTCTTGGGAGCCACCAGTTTCCTGCTTGAGAGCCATCCGGAAATTTCTGACTTCAGAGCAATTCAGAGCACAAGATATAGTGGTACTGCTTCTGTTAGTTTCAAAATTAACAGAGGCAGCTTTTAACT
>JAAVZD010000095.1 GCA_022791475.1 Clostridia bacterium
GGTTTTGGGGTATTTCCCATCCGGAAGCCGACTTCAATGCCCCATGCGGTTTGCTGGTAGAAATCGTTGGCTTCCCCATTGACATAAAGGCTCATGCCGGCCAGCTTACCGGAACCGCCAGAGGCCAGCGTGCCCCATACATAGTTGGCATTGCCGTCATAATAGGAAGCGTTGTCCTTCATATGGTTGCCGACGGCATATTCCCCTTGCGGGTCTTTCCTGTTTTCCTGGTCGCCGGTGATCACGCTAAGAAGCCGTGTGTACATGTAGCTGTAGCCTACGCCGGCAACTTCTGGGTTGGTTTCTTTCAGGCCCGCAGTAGAAGAGTGCCCGCCGAAAATGCCTTCGTTCCGCTCGATTAGCAGGCTGCAGGGAACCTGGGCCAGATTGCTCCATTGTGCCTGGTATTGGCTGCCAAAGAAGTGGTTGTAATAGTCCAGATAGTATTGATGAAGGTCGGCCACGCCATTTTCATAGCCTTTGGCAATTAATTTTTCTGCCAGTACGTCATCTTGTAAATCTTCATCACCCAGATCCGTATCTACGCCGTACAAGTGCCGTAATGCGCCGTTGCTGACCCGGGACGGGACAGACGCTTCCGGCGGGGTTGTGCCGTCAAAAGTGTAAATAGGTAAAACATAGGGCTCTTTTCCCGCATGGCTGGGGCTTTGAAGCACAAAACTGTTGTCTTCATAAGAGAAGTACTTCCCGGATTTGTTGACAACCTCAATAAATACCGGCCCTAGGGTATCGCCTGGCTGCAGCCCGTTGTTGGTATCTTGCAGATGGGCGTAAGCTGCCATAATATCTTTTGTTGCGTTTATGCTCACCGTATCCCCCTCATATCCTTCCGGAATGGTATAGGTGATGGTGCAGGAAGTCTCTGCTTCATTGTATATACTTTCTACGGTAACGCTGTGGGAAGTGTCCGCAATGTGGGCACGTAATGAGGGGTCCGGGGTGGAAAGGCCGGGGTCATAGGGGACGAGGGCGACTTCAAAATCATCGCGTACCGTTTCCCGGATGGCCTCCAGGTAAATCGTCCTATGGTCATTGGCAGAGTAATAGTGGTTCCAGCCCCCATTGGGGTACGCCATGTCAAGGACAGCCTCATAAGGGACGAGGGCACCGATTTCATAAATCTCTGCCTGTTCGTCATCCATGTTCCGGTAACCTGCCACACGGGTCATAACCGTGTTTCCGTTTTCGTCTGTGACGGATTTGTTTTTGCCCATGAGGGCATGGTTGATGACTATGGCAAAGCTGTCGCCGTCCAGACGGCTGCCGTCCTTATCTATGCCATATACGGTTCCGTCTGCTTCAGCCAGGACGCTTGCGCAATATTGGGTTCCATAACTATGGCCGCTGGGGGTCGCCCCGTCTTCATAAGTATGGATTTCATATACAGTTGCCCCGCATTCGGTACACACGCCTGTTTCAGAGGCAGGCAGGCCGTGGCCGGTTGGGAAGGTGTGGTGGCCGGGTATGGCTTCTGACACCTCTTCCCCGCAAATTTCACAGGAATACCGGATTTCGCCATCCTGGCATCCCGCGGGGGTTATTTGGATCTGGCCTTCGTCTTCCGGTTTTTTGTGGCCGCCTTTGATGACGGTTTCCACATCGCCGCAGAGCAGGCAGTTTTGAACCATAAGGCCGTCTTCCGAACAGGTGGCTTCTTTTACGATTTCCGCTTTATTATTGCCAAAATAGTGGCTGTCAGGGTCGATTTCGGAATCCGGGTCAAAAGACCACAGCCATTTTGCGCCGCAATTCATGCACTCGATGGCTTCCTTATCGGTAGCAGGATATTCGTGGGTGGCGGGGATCAAGTCTTCGCTGCCGCCGCCCGGGAACCAGCTTTCCCAAAGGCTTCCGCCGGACATAACCGCATTATGGGTACATTCCGGGTCTTTGCCGGGAATCGTAGGCTGTTGGCCCTGGCACAGGAAATTTTCCGGATGTTTTGGGTCATAGGTGTATGGGTCCAGCTGTTCTTCGGTAGCATGGCTGCAAACCGGGCATTCTTCATTAATGTTGATGTACGAACCCCAAAACCAGGTGCACATGTACTCGCAAGTACACTCCCCATCCGTGGCTTCCAATGTCTGTACGCCCAGCCCTATGATTTCTTCCAGCTGCCCCAACGCCTTGATGAGCTCATCCGTATAAATGTAATCATCGCCTAATTCATCTAACATGGCAGTGATTTCGTCTGCGTCTGCGCCCATTTCTTCATCCGTGGAGTAAACACCGTTTTGGTAATTGCTGAGGATGGCTTTGACGGCATCCAAAACGGCCTGGATTGCCTGTTCGTCTTCATCGTCCTCTTCTTCTGGCCTTTCATGGGCGCCGGAATTTTGGGTACTGCCGGCGCTGCCGGATCCGCCAACGGAATCCGAAGGGGTATCCGGATTTTGGGTTTGGCCGGGGTTCTGCATGCTATCGGAACCTTGGGTTTCACCGGAATCCCCGATTTCGCCTTCGGTATCCACCGGGCCGTCGCCTTCTTCTGTGCCCGGATCCCCGGTTTGGCCGTTGTCTTCTGCTTGATCCGGGGTTTCCACGGAATCTGAGCCTTCCGTTGCATTGTTGCCTTCGGAGCCGGTGCCCTCATCCGATTGGTCTTGGCTGCTGCCTTCCGAATCGCCTTCGTCAGAGCCGTCTTCCGGATCGCTGTTATCGTTGGTGCCGTCCTGGCTGCCATTGCCTTCGCCTGTGTTATCGTTATCGCTGCCGTTATCCTGGCTGTCAGAATTGCCGTTGCCGGAGGCATCGCCAAAATTATGGTTGTTGTCGTCTAAGCTGCCGTTGCCTTCGTCCGCGTTATCGTTACTGCTGCCGTGGCCGCCGTCTGCGTCGCCGCTGTTGCTGCCGTGGCCGCTGTCTGTGCCGTCACTACTGTTGCCATTGCTATTGTCTGTATTGCCGGAAGCGGTGCCGCTATTATCCCCGCCCTCACTGTCAGAAGAACCAGCGTTTCCCTCGTCGCCGGTGCTGCCGCTTTCGCTGCCGGAGGAACCGGTGCTGCCCTCGTCGCCGGTGGTGCCGCTTTCGCTGCCAGAAGAACTGGCGCTGCCCTCGTCGCTGGTGGTGCCGCTTTCGCTGCCAGAAGAACTGGCGCTGCCCTCGTCGCTGGTGGTGCTGCTTTCGTTGTCAGTAGGGCTTCCATTGCTTTCGCTTCCGGAACCGGTGCTTTCAACACCGTCGGTAGCCAGGTCGCCGGCAAATGCAGTCAGGGATAACAGATTCATGCTAACTGCCAGGGCGAGGAACAGGGCAA
>JAAVZD010000007.1 GCA_022791475.1 Clostridia bacterium
TAAGCTATACTTTTTACATTATATTTTATTCTTTACTATATTTTGTATTTATATGTATGGTTAAATAATATATAATATATTCGAAGTTAAGATTATATTTATATAATACATGGTTGTTATTAGTCCTATAAGGATGAATATGGCTATTACGTATGTATTTATAGTCGAGCAACTGATTAATATTTGTGGTTTATTGCTTATTTATATAGTAATGTATATTAGGTGAAAAAATTATGAATATTAGTTTTAGCTGAAAGTTAATATTAGCTTTATCTGATAAATGCATGTAAGAGATTTTACTCTTACATGCATTTAATTAAATATTCATAGAAAATTATTCCTATACTCTCTTTTTAAATTTCAATAATGCAATAGAAATATATTTTGGAAATGCTCTAATATTATAATTTATATCTATATCTTCTATCTTATTTTTATATCTCATTTGATCTAATAAATATAAATTATTATTAACATTTCTCCATACTAGTATTATACTCTCATTTAGAGAATCATATCCATATACACTTAATCCGTCCTTGTTTATATATTCTATTATATTAATTCCTCTTATAGGGATTATATTTTTAGATCGTATATTTTTGGGACGCATTGCTTTTATTTTTTGATAAGTCTCCCTGTCAAAAATAATAGCTCTTTTTTCATTTTGAATACATACTTTTATAATGCTCTCTTTAATGTTTTCTAAACCTTCCAATTTTTTAATAATACTCATTTTGTTTCCTCCTTATTGTTTTAAAAAATTTTCAAGTTACATCTATTCATTATTATATAAAACAAAAAATGTTATGTATATTTTATCACAATATACATAACATTTCAATATAAAAGTCTTATTTATATATCAAGATTTTTAACATATTTAGCATTTTTCTCTATAAATTCTCTACGTGGCTCTATTTCGTCACCCATTAATATTGTAAATATTTCATCTGCTTTTATTGCGTCTTCCATTGTTACTTTTACTAATATTCTGTTTGCTGGGTCCATTGTTGTTTCCCATAATTGTTCAGGGTTCATTTCTCCTAAACCTTTGTATCTTTGAAGTCCTAATTGTTCTCTTGCTATTCCTTTTTCTTCTAGTTCTTTATATGCTTTTGGTAGGTCTTCATCTGTATATACATATACGTCTTGCATTCCTTTTTTAGATAGTTTATATAATGGTGGTTGTGCTAAATATACATTTCCATTTTCTATTAGTGGTCTCATATATCTAAAGAAGAATGTTAATAATAATGTTCTAATATGTGCACCATCAACGTCGGCATCGGCCATTATTATTACTTTTCCATAACGTATTTTTGAAACGTCGAAGTCTGCTCCTATTCCTGCACCTACTGCTAATATTACTGGGTTTAATTTATCATTTCCATATATTTTATCTGCTCTTGCTTTTTCAACATTAAGCATTTTTCCCCATAGTGGCAAAATTGCTTGGAAACGTCTATCTCTTCCTTGTTTTGCACTTCCGGCCTGCTGAATCTCCTTCGACTATGTATACTTCACATTCTGCTGGATTTTTGCTACTACAATCTGCTAGTTTTCCAGGAAGTGTTGTTGTTTCTAATGCATTTTTTCTTCTTACTAATTCTCTTGCTTTTCTTGCAGCTTCTCTTGCACGTGATGCACTAATACATTTTTCAAGTATTGCTTTTGCAACTGATGGGTTTTCTTCTAAGAAGTTTCCTAATGCTTCATTTACCATACTTTGTACAATACCAGTAACATTACTATTTCCTAATTTTGTTTTAGTTTGTCCTTCAAATTGAGGTTCTTTTACTTTTACTGAAACAACTGCTGTTATTCCTTCTCTTATATCTTCACCTTGTAGATTAGAATCTTTCTCTTTTAATAAATTATGACTTCTTGCATAATCGTTAAAAGTTTTAGTTAATGCTCTTTTAAATCCTTCTAAGTGTGTTCCACCTTCTATTGTATTAATATTATTAACAAAAGTATAAATATTTTCTGAATATGCTGTTGTATATTGGAAAGAAATTTCTACTGGAACTTCTCCATCTGTTTTTTCTATATATATTGGTTCTTTATGTAATTTTTCTTTGTTTCTTCCTAAATATTCAACAAATGATACTAGTCCACCTTCAAATAAAAATTCCGCTTTTTTTGGTGTTTCTTCTCTTTTATCTTCTATTGTAATTTTTAAACCTTTTGTTAAAAATGCCATTTCTCTAAATCTATTTTCTAATGTTTCATAATCATAATTTAATGTTTCAAAAATAGTGTCATCTGCTAAAAATCTAACTTTTGTACCTGTTTTTTTAGAATCTCCTATTTTTGTTAGAGGCTCTACTGTTTTACCTTTTTCAAATTTCATTTGATAAATTCCGCCATCTCTTTGAATAGTTACTTCACACCAAGTAGATAACGCATTTACAACAGATGCACCAACTCCATGAAGACCTCCAGATACTTTGTATCCACTATCTCCACCAAATTTTCCACCTGCATTTAATTGAGTATATACAGTTTCTGCAGCTGATATTTTTGTTTTCTTATGAATATCTATTGGTATACCTCTACCATTATCTTCTACGCATATAACATTTCCTGGCTCTATATCTATATTAATTTCTGTACAATATCCAGCTAATGCTTCATCTATACAGTTATCTACTATTTCATATACTAAGTGGTGTAACCCTCTTATTGAAACGCTTCCAATATACATACCTGGTCTTTTTCTAACATGCTCTAAACCATCTAAAACTTGTATTTGCTCTGCATTATATTCGTGTTCAAACTTTTCCATTTTTTTACCATCCTTTTTATGTATTATCCACAATTTATGAATAATCTGTGTATAATTATATTATATCTTTTTATTTTCTTTTGCAAGTATTTTTTATAATTTTGTTATTTATGTAGAAGGCAATTATTGCAATTCATAGCCTTTTTTCTACACTAGCGCGAAGGGGTTAATATATTTTATTTTTGTAATGAAGACTTAGGCAGCCCATTGAGGCGGGGGAATACCCCTTGTCTTGGAGGGCGAAATGGAAAAAATAAAATATATTAATCCCTGGGAGCGGACTTTAATAGCGATACATCTCAACTATCTATTAATAATTCCACATCTATTCATTATTCTCTATTTTTCCATTTACAACATTAAATTTTTTATACTCCAAATTATCAATATCTATCTTATCTGTACAAGTTATAATAACCTGTGTATTCTCAATATTTTCTAAAAAATTCTTTCTTCTTTTTTCATCTAATTCAGACATGAAGTCATCTAACAATAAAATTGGATACTCCCCTATTTCATCATATATTACTTGAAGTTCTGATATTTTTAATGATAATACTACCGTTCTATTTTGGCCTTGTGAGCCATACACATTTACTAATTGGTTATTTATATAAACAAAAAAATCATCTCTATGTATACCTTTTGTAGTAAAACCTTTTATTATATCTAATTTTCTTCTTGATTTTAATAATTCTATATATTCTTCTTTTTTAGCACAATTAGAAATATATTCTACTTTTATTTCTTCTTTTTCATTAGTTATATTTTTATGTATCTTATTTATTTTGTCTTTTATTTTTTCTATAAATTCATTTCTATAAATATATATTTTTTCTCCATACTCTGCTAGTTTTTCATCCCATATATCTAACAATTCTTCACATTTATTATTTTCTTTTATTTGTTTTAAATAATTATTTCTTTGTTCTAATGTTTTATTATACATATTTAATATATGAATATAATTTGGTCTTAATTGTCCTATCATAATATCTAAAAAACGTCTTCTTTTTTGAGGTCCATCTCTTAATATATTTATATCATCTGGAGTAAAAATAACTGTATTTATATTTCCTAATAATTCACTTAATTTTTTTATTTTTATTCCATTTGTATAAATTGACTTTTTATTATTCAAATCAATTTTTATTTTACCATCTCTATCGCTTTTTTCGTATTCAATATATACTGAAGCAATATCTTTATTAAATTTAATTAATTCACTTTCTTTATTAGTTCTAAAAGATTTTCCAATAGAACATAAAAATATAGCTTCAATTATATTTGTTTTACCTTGTGCATTATCTCCATAAAAAATATTTATATTTGGACCTAATGTTATTTCTTCTTCTTCTTCATAGTTTCTGAAATTTTTTAGTTTTATTTTGTTAATATACATATTTTTGAGGTTGGAGGTTAGAAGTTGGAAGTTAGAAGTTTAAAATTATAATAAAAACATTATATTTATTCACATATAATTAATATTTTTATTTCTTATTTTCTAACTTCTGACCTCTGACTTCTGACTTCTGTCTTCTCTTCCTCCCCTCTTTTTATTAATCTTTAAGTCTTATTGGTAAAATCATATATATATAATCACCTTCATCAACTGGTCTTATTATACATGGTGAAATACTTGTTCCAAAATCTACATATATTTCTTCATCATCAATTGCACGAAGTGCATCTAAGAAATATTTTGGGTTGAAACCTGCTTCTAAATTTTGTCCTTCTGTTGAAACATACATTTCTTCTTTCGCATCTCCTGTTTGGTTTGTACAAGAAATTGTTACTTTTCCTATATCTACTAAAACTTTTACAGGATATTTCTTTTCTTTTTCTATACTTGATGATGATATTAAACTAATTCTTTCAAAACAATTTTGAATATTACTTCTATTTACTCTTACTCTTGTTTCCCAATTCTCTGGTATTACACTTGAATAGTTTAAAAACTCTCCATCTAATAACCTTGTAACTAATTTACAGTTTTCCATTTCAAATAATGCTTGGTTTTTAGCTACTCCTATTTTTATAGTATCAAATGAATCTAATATAATTTTATTAACTTCATTTAATGTTCTTCCTGGAATAACTGCTGTAAAATCATTACTATTATTTTGTAAAAATTTAGATTTCCATGCTAATCTAAAACCATCTACTGCAACTACATTTAATTTATTATTTTTAATTTCAAATAAACATCCAGTAAATATTGGTCTATTTTCTTCTGTACTTACTGCAAATATTGTTTTTCTTATCATTTCTTTTAATGAATTTTGTTCTATTTCTATTGAATTTTCAATATTTATTTGTGGAAGTTCTGGAAATTCATCTGGATTCATTGTTGCTAATTTATATAAAGAACCTTCACATTCTATTACTAATAAGTTTTGACCATTTAATGAAATATTAATATCAGTATCTGGAAGTTTTCTTATAATTTCACTAAACATTATAGCATTTACTACTGTTGCACCTTGTTCTTGTACATCTGCATCTATTACATATTCTATTCCTATTTCTAAATCATAGGTTGTTAATTTTACTTCTTTATCATTAGTTTGAATTAGTATACCTTCTAATATAGGCATTGTTGTTTTTGAAGCTACGGCTTTTGTTACGGAATTAATAGCTTTAATAATTTTTTCTTTCTCACAAACAATTTTCATTTTCAATCAAACTCCTTTTATATATTAAATAATTTTAGTAGTAGTAGTAGTAGGTGTTGTGGATTATGTGGATAACTATGTTAATAGCTTATATGCCTAACTTTTTTCATGTTTATAATTTCGTGGATAAGTTTTAAAATTATAAACATCTAAAAAATTTAATTGTGTAAAATTGATTTATTAACACGTTATATACACAAAATTAACACTTACTTGTGGATATCTAACGTGGCTCTTCCGTAAGAAGAATTACGTTTTTATTTTACAAACAATATTTTCAGCAAACAAGAATTTTAAAAAAGTTTAAAATTTGTTTATATAGAAACTATTTATCTGCAAGTAATATGTTTTTAACACTATCCACAATTAACTTTGTATTTTTATTTTCTTTTATTTCCTTCTCTATTTTATTACAAGCATGAAGTACAGTTGTATGATCTCTATTTCCAAAATCTTTACCTATTTGAGGAAGTGAAAGTTGAGGAACACTTCTACACAAATACATAGCAATTTGTCTAGGAAATACTACATCATTAGAACGTTTAATACCAACTAAATCCTTAGGGTCAATATTAAAATATTTTGCAACTGTTTCTTGTATATAAGCTGATGAAATAACTTTATCTTTAGAAGAAACAATTTCATTTATTGCCCACTCTGCCATTTCCATAGTAATAGGACTATTTATTAAAGATGCTCTTGCTATTAATTTATTTAAGGCTCCTTCTAATTCTCTAATATTAGTATCTATTCTATTTGCAATATTGGATAAAATCATATCATCTATAATAATATTATCTATTTGAGCTTTTTTTCTAAGTATTGCAAGACGTGTTTCATAATCTGCATTAGAAATATCAGCAATTAGTCCCCATTCAAATCTAGATTTTAATCTATCTTCTAATAAAGGAATATCTTTTGGTGGTCTATCACTAGATAATATAATTTGCTTTCCACTTTCATGAAGTGTATTAAAAGTATGGAAAAATTCTTCTTGAATTCTTTCCTTTCCAGCAATAAATTGAATATCATCAATTAATAAAACATCAATATTCCTATATTTATTTCTAAATTGTTCCATCTTGTTATCTTTAATACCATTAATTAATTGATTTGTGAATTTTTCAGAAGTAACATATAAAATGTTTGCATTTCTATTATTTCTTAAAATTTCGTTACCAATTGCATGCATTAAGTGAGTTTTACCAAGTCCAACTCCACCATATATAAAAAGTGGATTATAAGATGTTGCTGGTGCTTCTGCAACTGCCAAAGATGCAGCATGTGCAAAACGGTTATTATTTCCTACAACAAATGAATCAAAAGTATATTTTGGGTTTAGTGTTTCATTTGAATAAGTAATACCAGTATTATTATTTAAGTTTCTTTGAAAAATTTCATTTCCTTTATCTTCAGCAGAAACTATTGTTACACTACATTCTTTATTAGTTAAAAATTTGAAAGTATTAACTAATAACTCGTGGTATTTTGAATCTAAATAATCTTTCTTAAAATTAGTTTGAGTAATAAGAACGATATTTCCGTGAGTTCATACTTTCAATTTCTAAATCTTTTATCCAAGTATCAAAAGAAATACTAGTAGTTTCTTCTCTTAGTAACTCTTTAGCTTTTGTAAGAATTTCATTTAATTCTTGCTCCAAATTTAATTCAGTCCTTCCATATTTTTAGGTTATAGAAAATAATATTTTTTTAAGAATAAAGTTATCCACAAAACTATCCACAAGTGTGAATAATTACGCAAATAATAACTTTAGGACTTTAATGCTAAAAAAAATACATTTTTCCCTATTTTTTACTATAATATATAAATTATTTAAAATAGTCAAGAAAAATAAAAAAAATTATTAAATTTAAAGCTTACTATTGACATAAGCAAAATTTTACTATATAATAAGAAAGCTTATTTAAGAAAAATATAAAAATTAAAGAAATATATCCGATTACGGTATTAATAAATACAGGAGGTGCTAAAAATGAAAAGAACTTATCAACCAAAAAAGAGACAAACACAAAAAGAACATGGTTTTATGAAAAGAATGAAAACTAAAGCAGGAAGAAATGTATTAAAAGCAAGACGTGCAAAAGGAAGAAATAAAATTAGTGCATAATAATGTGGCCACGTATATTTAAGTATGTGGTCTTTTTTATTAAATAGTAAATCTATTTAATTATCCTTTTGTTATAGGAGGATTAATGAGAAAGATTGATACTTTAAAAAAGAATTATGAATTTAAAAATGTAATAAATAGAGGCAAATTTTATAGAGGCAAATATGTTACAATTTATATTACTAAAAATAAAGAAGAAAAAAATAAAATAGGTATTGCAATAAGTAAAAAATTGGCAAAAGCAAATAAAAGAAATCGTTTAAAAAGGCTTATAAGAGAAAGTTATTATTTAAAAAAAGATGAATTAGAAAAAGGCCATAACATAGTGTTTATTTGGAATAGACAAGCAGATATATTAAATAATAATTTTAAAAATGTAAGTAAAGATATATTAAAACTTTTTGAAAAAGCAGGATTAATATAATGAAAAAAATATTAATTTTTTTTATAAAAATATATAAAAAAACGTTTTCGCCTATTTTAGAGACTTTAGGTATTAGATGTAAATATTATCCAAGTTGCTCAGAATATACAAAACAAGCAATAGAAAAATATGGATGTGTACAAGGATGTTTCTTAGGAATAAAAAGAATTTTAAAGTGTAATCCATTTAGTAAAGGTGGATATGATCCTTTAAAATAATTGAAAGGAATGAAAAAAATGGGATTTATATCTGAATTATTCGGTTATGTGTTAAATGCTTTATATAATTTATTTACTAATTATGGTATAGCAATTATTATATTTTCTGTTTTATTAAGAATTATATTAATACCAATAACAATAAAACAACAAAAAACAATGAAAAAATCTAATAAAATGCAAGAAGAAATGAAGCAAATACAATTTAAATATAAAAACAATCCAGAAAAATTGAATCAAGAAACAATGGATTTATATAAAAGAGAAAAATTTAATCCGTTTAGTGGATGTTTAAGTGCTATTCTACAATTAGTAATAATATTAGCTGTATTTTGGCTTGTAAGTCAACCACTTACATATATGAAAAAAGTACAAAATTCTGAAATTTATAATGAATATAAAACAAAAATAGAAGAAAGCAGTAACACTAAATCTTCTTATAAAGAAATTGCTATAATTAATGCTGTAGAATCTGATTATAAACAAATAGAAGAACAGTTAAAACAAGAAAATATAGAAAATAGAGAAGAATTAGAACATAAAAAAGCTAAGTTAGAAGAATTAAGACTTAATATGGAATTTTTAGGTATAGATTTAAGTAAAGTTCCAACACAAAGCCTGCAAGACTTCCGAGTATATATAATTCCTGTATTATATGTTATAACATCATTTATATCAATAAGAATGACGACAAAAATACAAACTTCAAAGAAAGAAAATGAAGAAAAATCAGAAGAAATGCAAAGTATGGAACAAATGAATAAGTCAATGTCATATATGATGCCTATAATGTCTATATCTATAGCTGTTATTGCACCATTAGGACTTGCTTTATATTGGCTTGTAAGTAATATATTAATGATATTAGAAAGAATTATAATAAACAAAATAATGAGTTCTAAGGAGGAAAAAGAAAATGTCTAATAGTATAATTGCAGAAGGAAAAACAACTAATGAAGCAATAGAAAATGGATTAAAAATATTAAAAGTTTCTAAAAATCAAGTAGATATAAAAGTATTAGAAAATGAAAATAAAAAAAGCTTTTTTAGTATATTAACACCTAGAATTGTAAAAGTAGAATTAACAATAAAAGAAAATACTAAAAAACAAGAGAAAGTAAATAAAGAAGAAAATACTACTCGATTAGTAAAAGAATATAATTCTAATAAAGAAGAATTAGAAGAAGCTAGAAAAGATGTAGAAGAATTTTTAAAATTATTTATAAATAAATTAGGAAGCAAATTAGAATATACTGTTAAATTAGAAGAAAATGAAATATTAGTAAATATTAATGGAGAAGATTGTGGAAGTTTAATAGGATATAGGGGAGAAACACTAAATGCTATGCAAACAATAATATCTTCTATTGCAAATAAAAAAGTAAGAGAAAGAATAAAAGTTATATTAGATATTCAAAATTATAGAGAAAAAAGAGAAAAGAACTTAATAGAACTTGCAGAAAAAGTATCAAAAACAGTATTAAGAAATGGAAAAAATATTACATTAGAGCCAATGAGCCCATATGAAAGAAAAATAATACATAGTGCATTACAAGATAACATGAGAATAGAAACATACAGCATAGGAGAAGGCGATAATAGAAGAATTGTAATATCAAAAAAATAATTAAATAAGAAAATCGGAAGTCAAAGTGAAGATTTTAGTAAAAAAGGGCATTAAAAAATGCCTTAATACTAATTTTTGCTTTGATTTTTTATTTTAGAAAAATGATATTTTATGTAGGGGTCACAGCATTAGGTGAACAGCTCTTCGAAGAAATTATTTAAGAATTTAAATATTAAATATAAAAAATATAATAAGTTTAAAAAAATACAATAAAATGTGAAATGATGCCATTGGGTCGCCGAAGGTTGCGACCCCTACAATATAAAAAGAATAGAATAAACTTTAATAAAGGTAAACATAAATATTGAAAAATAATAATAAATATATTATAATAGAAAAGAAAAAATAAATAAAAAAATAGGAGAAAAAAATGGAAACAATAGCAGCAATATCTACTGCAACAGGAAATGGCGGAATTGGAATAATTAGAATGAGTGGTAAAAATTGTTTTGAAATATTAGAAAAGATATTTAGAACAAGTAAAAATAATAAATTAAATATAGAAAAAATAAAAGGTTATACCATTCAATATGGATATATTATAAATAATGAAACAAATGAAATAATAGATGAAGTATTAGTATCATTTTTTAAAAATCCAAAAAGTTATACTAGAGAAAATATGTGTGAAATAAATTCACATGGTGGAATGGTAGTAGAAAAAAGAATATTAGAACAATGTTTAAAAAATGGGGCAATTCTTGCAGAGCCTGGAGAATTTACAAAAAGAGCATTTTTAAATGGAAGGATAGACTTATCACAAGCAGAATCTATAATAGATATTATAAATAGTAAAACAGAAAAAGAAGCAAAAGCATCAATAAATCAATTGCAAGGTTACTTATCAGAAAATATAAGTTCTATAAGGCATGAATTATTAGATATTATGGCAGACATAGAAGCTTCAATAGATTACCCAGAATATGATATTGAAGAAGTAACAAATAAAAAAGCAATGACATTATTAGAAAATGTAAAAAATGAATTAGAACAATTAAGAGAAAGTTTTAATACAGGAAAGATATTAAAAGACGGAATAAAAACAGCAATTATAGGAAGGCCAAATGCAGGAAAATCATCTTTATTAAATACAATACTAAAAGAGGAAAGAGCAATAGTAAGTGATATTGAAGGTACAACAAGAGATACAATAGAAGAATTTGTTACAATAAAAGGAATTCCTTTAAAGTTAGTAGATACAGCAGGAATAAGAAATACACAGGATAAAATAGAAGGAATAGGGGTAGAAAAAGCATTAAAAGTAGCAGATGATGCTGATTTAATATTAGCAATTTTTGATAATACAAAAGAATTAAATGAGGAAGATATTAAAATATTAGATTTAATAAAAAATAAGAATTCAATAATTTTATTAAATAAAATAGATTTAGAAAATAGCAAATTAGAAAAAGAAGTAAGAATTTCTAATTTAGGTAAAGATATAGTAAAAATATCTGCTAAAAATAGAGATGGAATAGAAGAGTTATATAAAGAAATTGAAAAAATGTTTAATATTAAAGAAATTGATATAGATAATGGAAGACTTATAACAAATATAAGACATAAAAATCAAATTGAGTGTGGAATAAAGAGTATTATAGAAGCAATTAATGCTATTAATTTAAATTTACCAATTGATATTGTTTCTGTATATATTAAACAATCTTTAGAGGACTTGGGAAAAATTACAGGGGAAAATGTAACTGAAGATATAATAAGTGAAATCTTTTCTAAGTTTTGTTTAGGAAAGTAGATAAAAGTTAAAGCATGAAAATAAAAAATAAGACATTTTTATAATACAAACAATTAGTTTTATATTTATAAAACAAAAAAGGTTTAATTTTGATTTTGATAGTAATTTTAAAAATATTATATATTAAAAATCGATAAAAAAGTATCTGCTTAATCAGTAAAGAATACCTTTGAGAATTAAATTAAATATGTTTCGTGTTACTCTATATTTTATAGTTACTGTTATTATATATACTTATGAAATTATAAAAATTATTAGCACGTAAATTATAAAAATGCATTCGACAAAATATTACATATATTAAACAAATATTTAAATGAATATAATTATAAAATAAAAATTGTCAAAAAGGTTAAGCAAACATTTGATATTTGTTTCACAAAAAACTTAAAAATACTGTGTGAAACATTAAATAAAGTATGAATAAAAATAGAATATTAAAAAAGGTAATAAAAATAATAATTCTCAAAAGGGACAGATTTCCCAAAAGGGACAGATGTCTCATTGGGAAACGTCCCCAATGGGACATGAAAGGAGAAGAATATGAAGTATAATGCGGGAAAATATGATATAGCAGTTATTGGAGCTGGACATGCAGGGTGTGAAGCAGCTTTAGCTTCAGCTCGAATGGGAATGAAAACATTACTGTTTTCTATATCACTAGAAGCAGTTGCAAATATGCCTTGTAATCCACATATAGGTGGTAGCTCTAAGGGACATTTAGTAAGAGAAATAGATTGCCTTGGTGGAGAGATGGGAAAAAATATAGATAAAACATATACACAGCTTAGAATGTTAAATACATCAAAAGGCCCAGCTGTTTATTCTTTAAGAGCTCAAGCTGATAGAAAGCAATATCAATCGGAAATGAAACATACTTTAGAAAAACAAGAAAATTTATTTTTAAAACAAGCTGAAATTGTAGATTTTACAGTTGAAAATGGAAAAATTAAAAGTTTAGAAACTAATATTGGTGCAATATATGAAGTAGATAGTATAATAGTTGCAACAGGTACATATTTAAAAGGAAAAATATTTATAGGAGAAACTTCTTTTGAGAGTGGACCAGATGGAGTATTTCCAGCAAATAAACTATCAGAAGCATTAAAAAGGGAAGGAGTAGAACTTATTAGATTTAAAACAGGTACTCCTGCTAGAATTAATAAAAATAGTATAGATTTTTCTAAAATGGAAATACAAGAAGGAGATAAAAATCCTGAAGCATTTTCTTTTGATGATGAAATTGACCCTAATATAGAACAACTACCTTGTTATTTAACATATACAAATGAAAAAACACATGATATAATTAGAAAAAATTTACATAGGTCACCTTTATATGGTGGTGAAATAACAGGAACAGGCCCTAGATATTGCCCATCTATTGAAGATAAGGTTGTTAGATTTGCAGATAAAGAAAGACATCAAATTTTTGTTGAGCCAATAGGAAGAAATACTAATGAAATGTATATTCAAGGTATGAGTTCATCACTTCCAGAAGATGTACAAATAGCAATGTATAGAACTATACCAGGTTTAGAAAATGCAGAATTTACAAGGCCCGCATATGCTATAGAATATGATTGTATTAATCCTTCAGATTTAAAACTTTCATTAGAATATAAGAAAATAGATGGACTATTTTTTGCGGGTCAAACAAATGGAACTTCAGGTTATGAAGAAGCAGCATGTCAAGGTTTAATTGCTGGAATAAATGCAAGTTTAAAGTTAAAAGGAAAAGAACCTCTAATTTTAGATAGGTCTCAAGCATATATAGGCGTTTTAATCGATGATATAGTAACAAAAGGAACTAATGAGCCATATAGAATGATGACATCAAGAGCAGAATATAGGCTTCTATTAAGACAAGATAATGCAGATATAAGACTTTTAGAAATAGGACATAGTGTAGGACTTGTAAGTGATGAAAGATATGAGAAATTTATAGATAAAAGGAATAAAATTGAAGAAGAAATAAAAAGAGTAAGGAATAAAACAATTAAACCTACTAAAGAAGTAAATCAATTTTTAGTAGAAAATAATTCTTCTAAAATAAGTACAGGAGTTAAACTTGCAGATTTAGTAAAAAGAAGTGAATTAACATATGAAATATTAAGTAAAATAGATGAAGATAGACCTATATTAGAAGAACAAGTACAAAAAGAAGTAGGAATAGAACTTAAATATGAAGGATATATAAAACTTCAAGCAGAGCAAGTAGAAAAATTTAAAAAATTAGAAGAAAAAAAATTGCCACAAAATATTAATTATGAAGATATAAAAGGGTTAAGATTAGAAGCAAGACAAAAATTAAATAAAATAAGGCCAAACAGTGTAGGTCAAGCATCAAGAATATCAGGAGTTTCGCCCGCTGACATATCAGTATTATTAATATATTTAGAGACATTAAAAAAATAAAATTTCCCAATTAGGGACAGTCCCTAATTGGGAAAAAGGAACAATTTGGGACAATGTTATAAAATTTATATTGATGTAGGGGCGATTGCTAATCGCCCAATCTTCGAAGGAATTACCCTAAAAATATAAAATAAGGAGAAAAAAATGCAATTACAAGAATTTTCAAAAGAATTAAAAGAAAAAGCAAAATTAATTAATATAGAATTAGAAGAAAATCAAATAAAAAAATTCTATAACTATATGAACTTATTATTAGAATGGAATGAAAAAATTAATTTAACAGCTATTACAGAGCCAAATGAAATAATATTAAAGCATTTTATTGATTCAACGACAATACTTAAATATATAGAAAATAATATGAAGGTAGTAGATGTAGGCACAGGAGCAGGTTTTCCAGGAATACCTTTAAATATAGTTAATACTAATGTAAATTATACATTAGTTGATTCATTAAATAAAAGAATAAATTTTTTAAATGAAGTAATAGAAAAAGTAGATTTAAAAAATATAAATACAGTTCATAGTAGAATAGAAGATTTTGCTAAAAATAACAAAGAAACATTTGATATAGCTACTTCAAGAGCAGTAGCTAGCTTAAATATTTTATTAGAATATTTACTTCCATTAGTAAAAATAGGTGGAATATGTATTTGTATGAAAGGTTCAAATGCAAAAGAAGAAATAGAAAGTGCAAGTAAAGCTTTAGAAATATTAGGTGGTAAAATAGAGAAAGTAGAAGAAATTACTCTTCCAGAAAGTGATATTGTAAGAAATATTATAATAATAAGAAAAATAAAAAGTACGCCTAATAAATATCCTAGAAAGGCTGGTATGGCAACGAAAGAGCCAATAATATAAAAATATAATTATAATTGTAGGGGTCACTGCTTTCAAAGATCCGTTCTTCGAAGAAATTACTATTAATTTAATAAAATATGAAAAATGTTATCGGGTCGCCGAAGGCGGCGACCCCTACAGGCAATAATATTTAAAACAACAAAAAAAGTCAGTAAATGTTATAAAATTTATTGACTTTTTTTGAATATTTTTATATGATTAATATGTAAAAAAAAGAGAAAAATGGAGGTAATTTTTGTGGGAAAAGTAGTATCAATTGCAAATCAAAAAGGTGGAGTAGGAAAGACTACAACAGCAGTTAATTTAAGCACAATTCTTGCTAAAAAAGGAAATAAAGTGTTAATGATAGATGCTGACCCACAAGGTAATGCAACAAGTGGACTTGGAATAAATAAAGATGTTAATTTTTCAGTTTATGACGTTATAGTAAATGATGTAGAAATAGAAAATACAGTTCAACAAACAATAGTAAAAAATTTGGATGTATGCCCATCTAATATAAACTTAGCTGGTGCAGAAGTTGAACTTGTTTCTATGATATCAAGGGAACATAGATTAAAAGAGAAAATAGATAGTCAAAAAGACAAATACGATTATATAATAATAGATTGTCCACCATCTTTAGGATTAATAACATTAAATGCATTTACTGCATCAGATAGCGTATTAATCCCTGTACAATGTGAATATTACGCATTAGAAGGTTTGGGACAACTTATAAATACTATTAATTTAGTAAAAAAACACTTAAATAAAGAATTAATAGTAGAAGGAGCTTTACTTACAATGTTTGACATTAGGACAAATTTATCTAATCAAGTTGTAAAAGAAGTAAATAAATATTTTGAAAATAAAGTATATAAAACAGTAATACCAAGAAATGTTAAGTTAAGTGAAGCACCAAGTTATGGAATGCCAATATCTGTTTATGATCCAAAATCTAAAGGTGCTAAATCATATGAAAAATTTGTAAGAGAATTTTTAAAGAAAAATAGTGAAAAATAGAAATAATAAATTAAGAAGGGAAGAAAAATATGGCTAAAAATACTGGTTTAGGGAAAGGTTTAGATGCATTATTTGCAGATACTAAAATAATAGATGAAGTTAAAGAAGAAAAAAAAGAGCAAAAGAAAGATGGAGAAGTTGTAGAAAATTTAAAAATAATAGACATAGAGCCAAATAAGAATCAACCAAGAAGAACATTTGATATGGAAGCAATAGAAGAACTTTCAGAATCTATAAAAGTATATGGAATAATTCAACCAATTATAGTAACAAAAAAAGATGGATTCTATGAGATAGTTGCAGGAGAAAGAAGATGGAGAGCCGCAAAAAAAGCAGGACTTACAGAAGTACCATGTATAGTAAGAGAAAATAATGAAAGAATAAATAAGGAAATAGCATTAATAGAAAATATACAAAGAGAAGATTTAAACCCTATTGAAAAAGCAAGAGGTTTTAAACAATTAATAGATGAATATGGAATAACTCAACAAAAACTTGCAGATATAATGGGAATGAATAGATCAACAGTAACAAACTGTTTACGTATATTAAATTTAGACAAAAGAGTAATAGAATTAGCATTAGAGGGTAAACTAACAGAAGGGCATTGTAGATCACTTTTAGCATTTGAACCGGATGAACAATATGAAATAGCTTTAAAAGTAATAGAAACAGGTCAATCTGTAAGAGATATAGAGCAAAGTATAAAAAATAAGAAAAATGTAAAGAAAAACACAAAAGAAGACAGAAAAAAATATGAAGCAATATATAAAGATATCGAAAATAGATTTCAAGGTTTTTTTGGAACAAAAGTAAAATTAGATGCTGGAATAAGAAGTGGAAAAATAATTATAAAATATTCTACTAATGAAGATTTAGAAAGAATTTTAGAATTAATAAATAAGTAAATATATAATATAAGAAAGTTTTATTTAAAATGAATACATATAAGAATTTACCAAATTACGTCCTTAATATAATAAAAAATATGCTCGTAATTTGGTATACATTATATATATTTGTGACTAATTAATCTCTTATAATAATGTTAAATTACTTGAACACTGTGAATAGTAAATAAAAAAGGATATCAAATATATAAAAATCCAAAAATTTCTATTGACAACATTAGTCTAAATGTGTTAATATATATACTGTTACTGACAAAAATCATTAACACTTGCAGAGGTGGTCGAGTTGGTTTATGGCACCAGTCTTGAAAATTGGCGTAGGTTAATAGCCTACCGTGGGTTCGAATCCCACCCTCTGCGCCAATAGAATAATAGGAAGTTAGAAAAAAATTCTGACTTCCATATTTTCTATAAATGCTTGTGATACTTGACATGTATATCTACTACATATTAAATATTCGGAGGCTTACCCAAGTGGTTGAAGGGGACAGTTTGCTAAACTGTTAGGGTTCGCAAGGGCCGCGAGGGTTCAAATCCCTCAGCTTCCGCCAAAAAACACAATATTAGTATATTACTAAATATTGTGTTTTTTTATTATTTTAATACATAAAATGCATATAAATACATTTAGTAAATGAAAAAATGATTCTATGTTTGGTTTCTATAAAGATATATTTATAGAAAAGAATAAAATATAATAATTTTATACAATAAATAAAATATGAAAATTAACAAATAAATAAAACTAAACTATCCCTAATAAAATATAAAAAAAAGAACAAAATGTAACAAAAAAATAACAAAAAAATAATAAAAAAGACAAATTTATAATATAGTTATATCCCTATGTTTTAAAGGAACTATAGAAAAATATGGAAGAAAAGACTACTTTAAAAAATAAATAATTAAATATAAAATAATAATAAATATATAAATAAAAAATATGCAGTGAGGGGATAAAAATGAGTTTAAAAAAATTAAATGCAAAAGAAAAAATAGTAACAATTTTGACATTAATAATAATATTAGTGTTATTAAGTATTATTATAAATGTACAAAATAAACAGAGCAATATAATAAAAAGTAATATAAATATTGAAAAGGAAAATGAACGAATAAATCAAACAGAAATACTAGAAGTAGTAAGTAAAGAAAACTATACATATACAGAATTGGAAGGAGAAGGAACTGAGGAAAATCCATATTTAATAAAAACAGCAGATCATTTAAGAGAAATAAATAATTTATTAAGTTCATACTATCAACTTGCAAATGATATAGATATGACAGATATAGCATTTGAACCAATAGGAACAATTTCAGCACCATTTAAAGGAACTTTTGATGGAAATGGTCATAAAATTAATAATTTAAAAATAGAATCAAATAACCAATACGTAGGAATGTTTGGTTATATAGATAGAGCGACAATTAAAAATTTAGGTATAGAAAATATAAATGTAAATGCAACAAATAGTCTTACTATATCATATACAGGAGGATTAGTGGGATCTAACTATTATGGAACAATAACTAATTCATATGTAACAGGGAAAATAAATTCAACAAATAATGGCAAAATTTTTTATGTAAGTGGATTAGTTGCAGAGAATAATGGAGGAATAATAACTAATTCATATGTAATAGGTAAAGTTGAAGGGTATAACAATAAAAATACTACTAGCTATTATAATATTTATATAGCAGGATTAGTAGGAACGAACAATGGCACAATAGAAAATTCATATTCAATTGCAGATATTATAGGGATATCAAAAGGAACAGCAACAACACATGTAGGAGGATTAGTTGCAAATAATAGAAAAACAATAACTAATTCATATTGGTCAATTGACACAAATATAGAAGGAAAAATAATAAGTAATGAAGGAGAAGGAAAGACAATACATGAGTTATTACAACAAGCAACATATAAGAATTGGGATTTTGAAACAATATGGGAAATGAGAGAAGGAAATATATTACCATATCTAAAAGGAATGGCAAGACCAAATGTAGTAGAAATTACGAATTTAGAGGGTAAAGGAACTGAGGAAAATCCATATTTAATAAAAACACCAGAACAATTACAAAAAATATCATATGTACAATCCGCATATTATCAATTTTCAAATGATATTGATGCATCAAAAATAACAGATTTTAAATTAAATAAAGGAAATTTTAAAGGAGTATTAGATGGGAGAAATTATTCAATTAATAATTTGACAATAAAATCAGACAGTGGTTATATAGGACTATTCGAACAGAACAGCGGTACAATTAAAAATTTAAAATTAAACAATGTAAATATAGAATCAAATTACAGTGGAGATACATCATATGTAGGAGGAATAGCAGCATATAATAATGGAATAATTAAAAATGTAGAAGTAAATGGAAGAATAAAAAATATAGGAAATGTAACAGATTTATACTTAGGACAAATTACAGGTTATAATATAGGAACGATTAATAAAATACATATTAATGGAATTTTAGAAAACGAAGGAACAACAATAAATGGGTATATAGGTGGAATTGTTGGATATAATGATGGAACATTAAGAATATCATATAATACAGGAGATATTTTTGTACAAAATGTTAGAAACTTAAAAATAGGAGGAATAGCGGGAAAATCTACATATATATCTAACGTATATAGCAATGGTAATATAAATGTTAATGTAACCTCAGCCATTATAGGAGGAATAGTAGGAGAAAATACAGGAATAGTTAGAAATACATATTCAACAGATAATATAATGAATACAAGTTCAACATATGATTTAGGAGGAATAGTAGGAGAAAGTACGCAAATAATTATATCTTCATATTACAATAATTCTAATATAGTAGAGCAAAAAGGAAAAGGAATACTAAAAACTTTAGATGAATTAAAACAACAAGAAACATTTGAAAACTGGAATTTTGATACTATATGGAATATAGAAGAAGATATTAATACACCAGTATTTAGAGATATATTTGACAATGATGAAAACTATTTGGATTCAGATGAAGAATATGAAACAGATGGCTTTTGGGAGTGGCATACAAGAACAACAACAGATGATAAAGCTTATAATGGTAAACATATCGTGATAAATCCAGGAAAGTCAATTGATTTTTTGGGATATGGAATTACATCATATAAAGACTATTTATACAAATACTATTCAAATGCCGGAGAAAAAACATTTATGTTTAAAATAGATGAAACAAAAGCAAATTATCATACATTAGATGGAGCTGGTTTTATATTTAATGCAAGTAAGAAAGATAATTTATTATCTGGATATGTTTTATTAATAAGGCAAAATGATATATGTATATATCGTTTAGATAATGTTAATGCAGAAACTTTTGAAACGGGTTCAAACGCTACTGTACAGACTTATGCAGGAAATCCAATTGCAAGTATAGAAAAAACATCAAGTACAATACATAACTTAATTGTAAAAACATCACCTACAAATGTTACAGTAATAGATAATGAAGAAGAAATATTAAATGTACCACTAGATTATTCTAAGCATTCGGGAGAAGATTTTGGATTAATTGCTTCATATGAACAACATGATTGCTCAATACTAAGTGAAATTCAATTTTTAAACTTTGTAATGGAAGTAAAAGATTACACAGTTCCAGTATTAAAAACAGACGAAAATGGAAATAAGTTAGCAGGAGCTAAATTTCAAGTAAAAGATGCAGAAGGAGAAGTAATAACAGGGGGAACTACAAAATCAAATGGTATATATAATATAAAAGGACTACAACAAGGTATATATACTGTAGAAGAAATAGAAGCACCAGCAAAACATACATTTAAAAATAGTAGTATTACATTTGAATTTACAAACGATGGAAAAATAATAAATCCAGATACAAAAGAAGAAATCGAAATAAAATTTGTAAATGAAAAATTAAAATTTGTTGTAAAAGTAGTAGATACTAAAGGAAATCCAATAGTAAATTCGAAAGTAAATTTATATGATGAAGAAGGAAAAGTAGTATTAAGCTCAGATGGACAACCTATAGTTGTAACAACAACCGCAGATGGAACAGCAATAATTACTGATATAGAAGCAGGAACTTATACATTTAAACAAACTCAGACACCATCAGATTACATACTAAATGACACTATATACACAGTAGAAGTATCAAAAGATGGTACAGTAACATTTGCAGAAGAAGAAAATGGAATAATAGTAAATAAAAAATATGGAAATGTAATAATAAAGAAATATGAAAAAGGAACTACTAAAGGATTAGAAGGAGCAGTAATTGAAATAAAAGATGCATTAGGAAATTCAGTAAAATTAACAACAAATAAAAATGGAATGATTACATTTAAAGCATTTAATGGAATATACACATATAAAGAAATAACAGCACCAATAGGGTATAAATTAAATGATACAGAGTATACATTTACATCATCAGATGATGGAACTGTAACATATGATAGTGCAAAAGGAATAATCTACAACGACAGAGTAACAATGGAAGAAGACTTAATAATCACAAAGAAAAGAACAGGCACAGAGACATTACTTCCAGGAGCCGTAATTGGTATATTTGATGCAGACGGAAACAAAATAGCTGAAAAAACAACAAGAGAAAACGGAGCAGTATCATTTACAGGACTAGAAGTAGGAAGTTACTACTATAAAGAAATTAGTGCTCCAGCAGGATACATACTAAATAATACAGAGTACCACTTCACAGTAAATAATGATGGAAGCGTAACACTAGGAGACGGAACAACAAAAGTAATCTACAACGACAGAGTAACAATGACAGAAGGAATAACAATCACAAAGAAAAGAACAGGCACAGAGA
>JAAVZD010000119.1 GCA_022791475.1 Clostridia bacterium
GCAGCCTGCGGGGACACATTAAAAAAATGAATACAGAGAAACGCAGACTAATGGAAATGATGGCGGCTTTAAACCAGATACAAAAGATATACCTGCAAAGCGAGCGCCGCATCACAGATTATGGGGATCAGGTCCGAAAGGTCAACCATTACCGGAGTATGGATGTGGTGAATCTGAGAGGTATTCGGAATAATATCCGTGCTTATCAAATCAGGTAGGAGGGGGAACATGGCGGATATCATTGAAATCAACATAAAGACATTGGCAAATGATATTAAGGAGCTGGAGGCGGAAGTAGCCAAGCTCCGCAGTGAGATGGCTAAAGCCTATGTTTCTGTCGCTGAGCTGGATACCATGTGGAAAGGCCCCGCAAATGAGGAATTCCGCAAGGCATTCCAGTCAGACCGGGAGGCCATGGAAGAAATGTGTAAAATCATCGACGGCCTGATTGCTTACATGGAAAACGCTAAGGGCGAATACCGCAGGTGTGAGGCTGCCGTGTCATCGGAGATTGATGCAATAAGGATATAGGAAGGTGGTCCAGGGATGGCGATTCAAGGAGGCATAGAACTTCTGGTAACCCCGGAAAGGCTTAACCAGAAAGCGGGAGAAGTGGAAAAACATGTGGCGAATATGCGCCAGAGGTTTGCGGCCATGAATGTCCTGGTGCAGAAAAGTAAGGGATATTGGATTGGGGATGCAGGAAATATGCACCGCCAGAATTACAGCGAGCAGCAGGACAATATTGAGCAGGTATTAAGGCGCCTGGGCGAACATCCGGGGGATTTAAGGGCCATTGCCCAGACGTATACTGCCACGGAATTGAAGATAGAAGAAGAGATCGTCCATTCGCTTCCGGGAAATATATTGTAGCAGGAAGGGGGCATGGGCAATGGCAAGTGCACACAAGATTCGGATGGATTTTGAGCTGGCCAAAAGGCAGGCACAGAGGCTGGAAGAGGTAGCAGGCAAGATGGACCGGATTGCGGACGGCCAGATGGCAGACGCCATGGAGCGGCTGGCGGCAGGCTGGACAGGGGAAAATTCCGTAAAGTTCATAAAAAAAGAAAGCCGGCTACAGTCGGAAATGGGCTCCACCGCAGACTCCCTGCGCAGGGTGGCGGATACGATCCGGGAGATTGCCCAAAACGTATATGAAGCGGAGATGGAGGCATACGAGATTGCCCGTGACCGGAGATCCAAGTAGCAATAAAAAAATTTATATAAACATATTATAAGGAGGAATTATCATGGCAGCATTTGAGGTTGACACAAGGCTGGTACAGCAAACGGCAAGTGAGTTGAGGCAGATGAACAGCAAGTTCCAAAAGCAGGTAAATGACCTGGAAGCCTCCAAGAGGTCCTTAGATTCCAA
>JAAVZD010000120.1 GCA_022791475.1 Clostridia bacterium
AATTTCCTATAAAGCAAAAAAGGCGTGCCCCATCTCATGAGACACGCCCGGCAACCTCTATTTGTCTTCCTTTTCAGCAGCGGCAGTGGACTCTTCCTCATCCTCAAAGAAATCGTCGTCGAAGTCGTCATCAAAATCGTCTTCAAAATCCTCCAAATAATCCGGAGTAAGGAAACGGTACACACCATAAGCGATCGCGGCAATCGCGGCAACTGCGCCAACAATGGCCAATACCCAGAGGATATAATTTTTCTTCTTCTCTTCCTCCTCTTTCCTGTGCAGGAAATCATTTAACTTCGTGGAGTTGATGATTTCTTCTACACGGTTCAGCGCGTCCTTTCCCATCGTATCAAGCTTTCCCATATTATTCACGTCCTTTCTGTCGTCTCGCACATTTTCTATGTGCAGTATTTAGATTATACCATTTCTTCTCCCTTTTTACTATCCTATTTTATAACAAAATTAAAAAAATATTACAATCTTTGTAGTTTGGCAACGGACGCAAAAAGCCTTCTGGTTCCGGTCCGGTCAAAATCTACCGTTACCTCATAATCTTTAGGCCCGTCCTGAATATCCCGCACCGTCCCTTCACCAAATTTCATATGGCGCACCCGGTCTCCGGCCTGGTAATCCAGGGCAGCCGCCTTTTGTACGGTAAAAGCTTTCCCGAAAGCAGGCACTTTAGGGCTTTGGCCAAAAGGATTCCCGGCGCCCATCCGCCCCGGCTGTCCGAAAGCCCCCCTGCTGCCGGCCTGGCTTTGCTTGCCTAAAATGCTTTTGCCCCCCATTGAGCCTTGCCCTCCCCAAAGGCCTTCTTTGCCACGGTCCGGGCTTCCTGGCCCAAAGGGGCTGCTGCCATCCCTCTGCCCTCCGCCAGGAAAGGTTCCTGGACGGGCTTCCCCCCCGTCTATAAGCTCTTCCGGGATTTCTTCTACAAACCGGCTAATGGGGGAATAATGAAGTTCACCCCGGGCCAGCCTTGTCCGGGCCGCCGTCAGGGTCAATCGTTCCTTGGCACGGGTAATCCCTACATAACAAAGGCGGCGTTCTTCCTCCAAATCCGTAGGGTCGTCTGACATAATGGAGCGGGAACCGGGGAAAAGCCCGTCCTCCAGGCCGCTTAAATAGATTATGGGGAATTCCAGCCCTTTGGCGCTATGCAGCGTCATCAAAGTCACCCGGTCTTCTGACTGGTCCATCTGGTCAATATCCGCCACCAGGGCCACTTCTTCTAAAAATCCGTTCAGGCTGGGATGTTCGGTTTCCTGTGCGTAGCTGACTGCCTTGTTGATCAGTTCACCGATATTTTGCAGGCGTTCCTTGGCTTCTTCCTCCCCTTCCGCCTCCAGCTCCTGCCGGTAACCGGTTTCTTCCAATATATCCGTAATCAATTTCCGCAAACCATATACCCGGTCCTCCTGGCGGTAAAAGCGCCCCTCTTCTGGCTGCCCTTCCCCTCCTTCCATGTTTTGGGAACCGCTGTCCATGGCTGACACTTTCTGTTCCCACTCCTGCAGGCGCAGGCGGAAACCTTCGATTTGGCTTACAAAAGCCTGGATCTTTCCGGCTGCCTTCCCCATCCCTGGCACAGATGCTGCATGGGTACAGCCCTCGTAAAAACTCATCTGGCCCTCTGGGGTCCAAGCCATAATTTTTCCAATAGACGCCGCGCCAATGCCTCGTTTGGGCACATTGATAATCCGCTGGACCGCCAAATTGTCCTTTCCGTTGGCAATGGTCTTCAAATAGCATAAAATGTCCTTAATCTCCTTACGCTGGTAGAAATTCACCCCGCCTACCAGCCGGTAAGGGATATTATATTGGATGCACATTTCTTCCAGCAAGCGGGACTGGGCATTGGTCCGGTAAAGGACTGCATACTCCCGGTAAGGCCGCTTAACTTTCAAAATATCATGGATAATCCCTTCCGCCTCCTGATAGGCCTGGCCGTACTGG
>JAAVZD010000098.1 GCA_022791475.1 Clostridia bacterium
CTTTACACCCAATAAATCCGGATAACGCTCGCTCCCTACGTATTACCGCGGCTGCTGGCACGTAGTTAGCCGGAGCTTTCTCGTAAGGTACTGTCACTTTAGAAGCATTTCCTCTTCTACTCTTTCTTCCCTTACAACAGAAGTTTACAATCCATAGGACCTTCTTCCTTCACGCGGCATTGCTCGTTCAGAGTTTCCTCCATTGACGAATATTCCTAACTGCTGTCTCCCGTAGGAGTCTGGGCCGTGTCTCAGTCCCAGTGTGGCCGATCACCCTCTCAGGTCGGCTACGCATCATTGCCTTGGTAGGCCTTTACCCTACCAACTAGCTAATACGCCGCAGGCTCATCTCTAAGTGAAGCTTTAAAGGCTCCTTTTAATATACATTGACTTATCAATATATATATTATCCGGTATTAGCAATCATTTCTAATTGTTATTCCAGTCTTAAAGGTAGATTTCCTACGTGTTACTCACCCTTGCGCCACTAGATGGAAATTCCAAATCAGATTTTGTGCAAGCACTCCATCTTCATTGGGCCATCTCGTTCGACTTGCATGTCTTAGGCATGCCGCCAGCGTTCATCCTGAGCCAGGATCAAACTCTCAATAATTTCTTATTTTTGTTTGGTTCCTTGCTACTCTTGAATTGACGTTTTACTTAGTTTTCAAAGATCATTTTCTTCCTTGCTGTTTTATTTGCAAGTTGTGTTTTTACTATATCAAATTTTTTTCTGTTTGTGAAGCTTTTTTTATCATTTTATGATTTTTTTTGATATTTTTAGAAAAAACTTAATTTTTCTCCTCAACACGTTTATTAATATAACAAAACGTTCGACCAAAGTCAACATATTTTTTACATTTTATTCATATTTTTTATTTCATATTTCTTCATCTTTAAATAGTAGTCCTTTTCTTTTTAGCTCTGCTTTAATTTTATATTCTAATTTTATCCCATTATATTTATTTATATATTTTTTTCTTAACCTTTCTTCTTCTTTTTCTTTTGCATTTTTGTTTTCAGTAAACGTCTTTGTTTTTATTATTTCGTCTATGTTCTCTTTATTAAATCCTTGATATTCTAAATTGTTATATATTTTTCTTTTTAGATATATGGTTCCTTTATTCTGATTCATTTTTATTATCTTATTTATCAGTTTATTTATTTTTTCATTTTGTATATTCAAATCATATTGTTCCATTGCCATATTTATGATATCTTCTTCTATTCCTTTCTTTCTTAAATCATTTTTTATTCTATTTGGTCCATGTATTGTTAATAATATTTTTTCTTTTACAAAGCTTATTGCATAATCTCTATCATTTATATAGTTTTGTTTAATTATTTTGATAATGGTCTTTTCTATTTCGTCTTTTTCAAATCCCAAACTTTGCAGTTTTAATTTTATTTCATTTTTACTTCTTTTTTTTATATTTAAAAATCTTATAGCACTATAATAACATTCATATATTTTATTTTCTCTTAGTATTTCATCTAATTCGTGTATTTCTTTTTGTATTAATAATTTATATTTTATTATTACCTCTTCATATAGTTTTATCTTTATATTATTTTCTAATATTACAATATATTGATTATTTTTTTCTTTTTTATATTTGATTATTTTCATGTTCTTTTACTGCCTCCTATATTTATTATAAGGATAGTTTTTTCTATTTTTACTTTTTTTCCAAAAAAAAACAAGATTTGTTTTTATTCTAGTTTCTATTATTAATAGTGTCAATAAATTAATATTCACAC
>JAAVZD010000074.1 GCA_022791475.1 Clostridia bacterium
AGCGGTTCGGACGTATCGACCGCATTGGCAGCAAAAACAAGGTGATCCAGCTGGTGAATTTCTGGCCGGATATGACGCTGGACGAATACATCAACCTGAAATCCCGTGTGGAGACCCGGATGAAGATATCCGTGATGACTTTCACCGGCGATGACGACTTGATTAACCCGGAAGAAAAAGGAGATCTGGAATACCGCAAGCAGCAGTTGAAACGGCTCCAGGAGGAGGTGGTGGATATCGAAGATATGTCCACCGGTATCTCCATCATGGATCTGGGGCTGAATGAGTTCCGGCTTGACCTGCTGGACTACATCAAAACCCACGGCGACCTGGCGAAAAAGCCCAAGGGACTCCATGCAGTAGTTTCCGCAACCGAGGAAAACCCGTCGGGCGTGATTTTCGTCCTGCGCAACATCAACAACAGCGTCAATATTGACAATCAAAACCGTATCCACCCATTTTATATGGTCTATATCCGCACAGATGGTGAGGTGGTCTGTGACTATCTGAATCCCAAAAAACTGCTGGATACCATCCGGTTATTGTGCCGAGGCAAGTCTGAACCAATTATGTCGCTGTGCGCAAAATTCAATGAGGAAACGGATGACGGCAGGAATATGAAGGAAGTGTCGCAGTTTCTTTCCGACGCAATCAACTCTATCATTGATGTGAAAGAAGAGAGCGACATTGACAGCCTGTTCTCCGCTGGCGGCACTTCCGCACTGATGAATGCGGTATCCGGGCTGGATGATTTTGAATTGATTTGCTTTCTGGTGGTCAAATAAGGAGGTTCGGCCATGCTTGGTCTGCCTAAAAGTACCGAATTTAACCGGCGCATACAAAAGCAAAAGTTTTATGAAAATCTTACAGTTTCCTCAGCGATGAAGCGTGTCTTTGTGGAGCAAATCAGGGTGATCTGGTGGCGCAACAAAATTGCTCCCGCCACGATGAACCTTGCCGCCGGAGAGACGGTGACAGAAATAGAAGTCTTCGAGATTTGCCTGTCCACGCCCCAGCTGGACGAGACTGTCCTGCGGCAGATTGACAAGGAGATACCTTACCACATCCTGTTTTTGCTGGAGTATGAGGGCAAGTATCAGGCATGGTTGGCCTACAAAGAGGCAGCAACCAGTGGGACGAACGCTTTCAAGGTGGGCAGTTACTACCATACCGATTGGATGGAGGAAGCCGCTCTGCCTCTTAAATTGGATGGGCTGAATACCGATAAGGTATATGAGAATTTCGTTCGGCAGATCGCCGGGGAAGCATTGACTTCCGGCGCGGGCGAGACGCTGAAAGAGTCGGTGGAACGGGATACCCACAGGCAGGAACTGCAAAAGCAAATCGCAGCACTGCAAGTGAAGGTTCGGCGGGAGAGGCAACTGAATAAACAGGTACAGTTGAATGCAGAATTAAAACAATTAAGGAGGCGACTTGATAACTTATGAGAAAAAATAACATTGCATTATACATAGCAATTGGTTTATCTGGATTATCAATCGTTTCTCTTTTGGTTTGTATAAATCAGCAAATAACGGTTTCTTTGTCTCTTGCAACACTGCTGTTTACAATTGCCCAAACAATAGAGTCAAAAGCAAATTATATGGATGAGGATATGCAAAATGCAATGGATGTCGCAAATAAAGTGGGAAATTTTAACTTTAACGATGAAATGATGGTGTTTTTTAAGGCGTGGATGAAATATGATACATCTAATATAAAGAAAAAATGGATGGAGCAAGCTGTAATTGCAATAAATTGTGTAGCCTTTATGGTGCTGTTTGTTGGCTTTGCAATTCCGATAACAATACCAGATCAATTGAGTACAGCTGTATCAATTTTATCAACGGCACTGCTATTTTTGAGTATTTGGCTCGTTGACAGACAGCAGCAACGAAAAGAGCAGTGGAACGAAGTGTTGATGCTATCCCTGATTGGTAAAAACACTACTCCAAATACCATACTAGTGGAGGAACCTGAAAATGGACAAGCTGAAAATGGAAACCCCTGACTTAACCCAATCCAACATCGAAAAACTCGCCGCCCTGTTCCCCGCCTGCGTGACCGAAGCCCAGGGTGAGGACGTGAAGCTGAAAAAGGCGGTCAATTTTGAACTGCTGCGGCAGATGCTGTCCGACGTGGTGCTGGAGGGCGATGAAGCCTACGAATTTACCTGGGTGGGCAAGAAGGCCGCTATCGTAGAGACCCACAAGCCCATCCGCAAGACCCTGCGCCCCTGCCCGGCGGAGAGCGTGAACTGGGACAGCACCGAGAACCTCTACATTGAGGGCGACAACTTGGAAGTGCTGAAGCTCTTGCAGGAGAGTTACTTGGGCAAGGTGAAGATGATCTACATTGACCCGCCCTACAATACCGGAAGTGATAGATTTATTTATCCAGATGATTATGGAATGAGCCAGGATGACTATGTTGAAATGTCTGGTTCATATGATGAAGATGGAAATAAAGTTTTTACTGAGAATACAAATGGCAACCCCAGATATCATTCAAAATGGTGTTCAATGATATATCAGAGGTTATTTCTTGCTCGCAATTTCTTGACTGATGATGGCGCTATTTTTATCAGCATAGACGATAAGGAACAGGAAAACCTTAAAAAGATTTGTGATGAAATCTTTGGTGCTTCTAACTTTATTTCAACTGTTGTTTGGCAGCATAGCATTCAACCGAAAGGATATCTCGGAACCTTTTCTATGCAGCACAGCTATGTGATGATATATTGTAAAGATATCACTGCTTTTAAGCTTGGTAGTTTAGAAAGAACCGATGAGGACAATAAGGCCTATTCCAATCCTGACAATGATCCAAAAGGGCCGTGGCGTAGTGGCGATGTAAGAAATGCGCTATACCGCCCCAATCTGATTTACGATATTATTTCTCCAAGTGGAAAAGTAATTAAGCCTTGTGAGAACGGATGGCGATGGAGCAAAGAAACAGTTGCGGAAAAGATTAAGACCGGAGAAATCATTTTTAGTCAGGATGAGACACGAATTATAAGAAAATCTATCTTTCTTCTCTTGAGGGCAGAGCCCCCGAGACAATTTGGTTTGGGAAAGATGTCGGCACAACACGAGAAGGAGTTTCTGAACTAAAGCAACTTTTTGGGCAAGCGCTTTTTGACACCCCCAAGGCCACGCGCCTTATTGAGCGTTGTATTACACTTATGAATGATCCCGATATGCTTATTATGGACTTTTTTTCTGGAAGTGCAACTACAGCAGATGCTGTTATGAAAATGAATATTAAAGATGGAGGACATCGTATTTATATCCAAATTCAATTTCCCGAAAATTGCGACGAGAAGAGTCTGGCACATAAGCAAGGATTTGAAACAATAAGTGAAGTCGGTAAAGAGCGCATCCGCCGTGCCGCCAGGAAAATCGCCGCGGACAATCCCGGCAAGCCCTTTGATAGCGGATTTCGTGTGTTCAAGCTGGACGACACCAACATGACCGACGTCTATTACTCCGCCGGGGAGTACACTCAGGACTTGCTGTCCCAGTTGGTGAGCAACATCAAGCCCGACCGCACCGACCTGGATCTGCTGTTCGGCTGTCTGCTGGAGTGGGGCCTGCCGCTTTCCATGCCCTACACCTCCGAGCAGATCGAGGGCTGCACCGTCCACACCTACAACGACGGCGACCTGATCGCCTGCTTTGACGAGAATATCCCCGATAGCGTTATCAAGGAGATTGCCAAGCGTCAGCCCCTCCGGGCCGTCTTCCGTGACAGCAGCTTTGCCGATAGCCCCGCCAAAATCAATGTGGGCGAGATTTTCAAAATGCTGGCCCCGGATACAAGAGTGAAGGTACTGTGAGGTGCGGTTCTATGAGGATACAGTACAAACACCAGAAATTTCAGGCGGATGCCGCAAAAGCGGTAGTTGATGTCTTTGCTGGACAGCCCTATCTAACTCCCATCTATATGGTGGACAAGGGCATTACGACTCAATATGCAGACCAGTCGGAAGAGCTGCAAATAGCGGACATGGATTTCACCGGCTTCAGCAACCAGAGGATTGTACCGGAGTTATCCGACCAGCGGATTCTGGAGCAGCTGAACAAAATTCAGCGCACAAATCAGATCAAACCGTCGGACAAGCTGGAGGGACGGGCCAACGGCTACAATCTCACCATTGAGATGGAGACCGGCGTGGGCAAGACCTATACTTACATCAAGACCATGTTCGAGCTGAACAAGCACTACGGCTGGAGCAAGTTTATTGTGGTGGTTCCCAGCGTAGCCATTCGGGAGGGTGTGTATAAGTCCTTTGAGATGACCCAAGAGCATTTTGCCGAGGAGTACGGGAAAAAGATACGCTTTTTCATCTATAACTCCGCCCAACTCACTGAAATCGACCGCTTCGCGTCGGACAGCTCCATCAACGTGATGATTATCAATTCCCAGGCATTCAATGCAAAAGGCAAGGATGCCCGCCGGATTTACATGAAGCTGGATGAATTTCGTTCCCGCCGGCCCATTGATATTATCGCTAAAACCAACCCGATTCTGATCATTGACGAACCCCAGTCGGTGGAGGGTAAACAGACCAGAGAGCGGTTGAAAGAATTTCATCCATTGCTGACCTTGCGCTATTCCGCCACCCATAAAAGCGACAGCATCTATAACATGGTGTTCCGCCTGGATGCTATGGAGGCTTACAACCGGCGGCTGGTCAAGAAAATCGCGGTAAAGGGTATCACCGAATCGGGAAGCACCGCCACCGACAGCTACCTTTATCTGGAGAGCATCAATCTGTCCAAAAGCGACCCCACCGCCACCTTGCAGTTCGAAGTAAAGATGGCTAGCGGCGCTCCGAAGAAAAAGAGCCGCATCGTCAAAATCGGAGACAATCTTTACGACTATTCCGGCGGACTGGAGGAATATAGAAACAGCTTTGTTGTCAAGCAGATCGACGGTCGGGACGACTCGGTGGAGTTTCTGAACGGCATCAAGATTTTTGCCGGGGATGTTATTGGAGCCGTGGACGAGGACCAGCTGCGGCGCATTCAGATTCGGGAGACGATTCTCTCCCACATCCAGCGGGAGCGCCAGCTGTTTTACAAAGGCATTAAGGTGCTTTCCTTGTTCTTTATCGATGAAGTAGCAAACTACCGGGAATATGATGCGGCAGGCCAGCCGGTCAATGGCAAATATGCCGCTATGTTTGAGGAGGAATATGCGGATGTCATAGGAACTATGCAGCTTGCCATTGGCGATGACGAGTATCTCAGGCACTTGCAGTCCATCCCTGCCGCAAAGACCCACGCGGGCTATTTTTCGGTGGACGGCAAGGGCAAAATGGTCAATTCCAAAGTTGGCCGCAAGGAAACCACCTCCGACGATGTGAGCGCTTACGAGCTGATTATGAAGAACAAGGAGTTGCTGCTGGATCGTGACCCGGTTCGATCCCCTGTGCGGTTCATCTTTTCCCATTCCGCTCTGCGGGAGGGGTGGGACAACCCAAATGTGTTCCAGATCTGCACCTTGAAGCAGAGCGGCAACGATGTCCGCAAGCGCCAGGAGGTCGGGCGTGGCCTGCGCCTGTGTGTCAACCAGAGTGGCGAGCGGATGGATACCAATGTCCTTGGTAACGACGTGCATAACATCAACATCCTCACTGTCATTGCCAGTGAGAGCTACGACTCTTTTGCCAAAGGCCTGCAAACGGAGATGGCCGAGGCGGTTGCCGACCGTCCCCACGCTGTTACGGTTGACCTATTTGTTGGCAAGGTTATCAAAGATGAACAAGGCAACGAGCAGGTTATCGACCAGGACACGGCTACTGCCATCCACTTCGATATGATCGTCAACGGCTATATCGACCGCAAGGGCGCGCTGACTGACAAATATTATGAAGATAAGGCAAACGGCAAAATCAAAGTAGCGGAAGAAGTCGCAGACTCCGCCGTTTCTGTGCTTGCGATCATTGATTCTGTTTATGACGCTCGCAGCATGCAGCCGGAAAATGCCCGCAGCAACAATGTGGAACTGCAGGTGGATGAGGACAAATTGGCTATGCCGGAGTTTAGAGCGCTGTGGTCAAAAATCAACGCCAAATCTGTCTATATTGTAGATTTTGATACAGAGGAACTGATTCAAAAAGCCATTGCCGCACTAAACAGCAAACTGCGCGTCTCCAAAATTCACTTTCAAGTAGAGACCGGAGCGATGACGGCTATCCGATCCAAAGAGGAATTATTGTCCGGTGCATCTTTTGTGAAAGAAGAATCCGCCAGCTACGGTGTGACTATAAGGGCAAATTCTAATGTAAAGTATGATTTGATTGGAAAGCTGGTCGATGAAACCGGGTTGACACGCAAAGCTCTTGTCACTATTTTGAAGGGTATCCAGCCTGCTGTGTTCAATCAGTTTAAGGATAACCCGGAGGAGTTTATCATCAGAGCCGCGGCCCTCATCAACGATGAAAAAGCAACGGCGGTCATTGAGCATATCACGTATGATGTTCTGGATAACCATTACGACACAGATGTCTTTACTGATCCGACTATCAAGGGCAGGCTTGGTGTAAACGCAATGAAGGCCCAAAAGCACCTGTACGACCATGTCGTATATGACTCGACCGGGGAGCGGGATTTTGCTGCCGAACTTGATATAAACACTAATGTGGCGGTTTATGTGAAACTGCCAGATGGATTTTATATTGCAACGCCGGTCGGCCATTATAACCCGGATTGGGCTATCGCCTTCTATGAGGGAAATGTCAAACACGTTTATTTTGTGGCGGAAACAAAAGGCTCTTTGCGTTCCATGCAATTGCGGCTGATCGAGCAATCCAAAATCCACTGCGCCAGAGAACACTTCAAGGCCATTTCCGGTGACAATGTGGTCTACGATGTAGTAGACAGTTATCAATCGCTGTTAGAAAAGGTTATGAGGTAATTGCTCCCATAATTGAAAACTCCCCGCTGCGGAAATAATTCAATATTTATCAACGATTTTGTTTGGGAGAGCACAGATGCTAAAGAAAAAGTCCAAAGTTCTTCACGTTATTCAGAGCATACAGAATACAACTATGTTTTCGCTGACTTACAAAAAATGTAAATAAGGAGGCAAATGGAAAGTAAACTTGTGATTGCCTCCAAGATGAATTAAATTGTGGGAGTGATAAGCGACAATCACTCCCACAAAATTTTATGCAAAGCTACCGAGAAAGCGGCTCAATCCTTGGGGGACTGTATCCAAAGATAAGCAGTGTGATTCCCCACCGATGTGGAGCGGCAGAATCGATAGCCCAGCTGGTCAAAGGCCTGGAGATCCTCCGGGCTTTTGATTTGGTTCTCCGCCAGCCAGCGTACCATCTGCCCACGGGCCATTTTGCACTTGGTGCCTTTCTCAATGACCTTGCCGTCTTTCAATTCTCCAAAGACGCAGGTGACAAACTGCACCGTTTTAGGCAGATGAGCCTCCACCGCTTTGCTGTACTCCTTGGAGGCCAGATTCAGCACTACGTCTGTCTCAGAGGCCAACTGTCGGGCCAGGCGGC
>JAAVZD010000001.1 GCA_022791475.1 Clostridia bacterium
AAATTTGCTCAAGACAAGTTTGTCTTGGGTATTTTTTTATGCTTTTCTCATAAATTTTAAAGAGGCGATTTATATGTTATTAAAAGAATATATTATTGAAAATACTAAAGTGAAATTTTATGATGACTACATTGTAGAAAATATTTCTAATCAAAAAGAATATATAGATAATGTTATTGTTAATTTAATAAGAAAAATAAATCCTTCTTTGTTGTAATTTGTTTCAATTACAGATATAATATGACAAGTTAAAGACAAATTACAAGGAAAGGAGGAAATGTGCAAGATGGCACATATGCAATATATTTAAGAAAATCAAGAGAAGATATAGAATCAGAAAAATATGGGGAAGGCGAAACTTTAGCAAGGCATGAGAAAATTTTAACTACTTTAGCTGAAAAACGAAATTTATATATTTCAAAAATTTATAGAGAAGTTGTAAGTGGTGAAACGATTAGTGAAAGAAAGGAAATGCAAAAACTTCTTAAAGATGTTGAAAATGAAAAATGGACTGGTGTTCTAGTTGTTGAAGTAGAAAGACTTGCTCGTGGTGATACAGCTGATCAAGGAAGAGTTTCAAAAACATTCAAATATTCTCATACAAAAATTATTACTCCTGTAAAAACTTATGACCCAGATAATGAATTTGATGAGGAATATTTTGAGTTTGGATTATTTATGTCTAGGAGAGAATATAAGACAATTAATAGGCGTTTACAAAGAGGTCGTGAAATGTCTGTTTCAGAAGGTAAGTTTGTTGGTAATATTGCTCCTTTTGGTTATGATAGAGTTAAATTAAAAGATTCGAAGGGATATACTTTAACAATCAATCAAAATGAAGCACCTATTGTGAAAGAAATTTTTAGATTATATACTTTTGAAAGTAATACCATAAATTCAGTTGTAAAACAGTTAAATAATATGAATTTGAAACCTAGAATTTCAAATGAATGGACTATTTCTTCTGTAAAAGATATTCTTTCTAATCCTACCTATATTGGTAAAATTGTTTGGAATAGAAGAAAACAAAAAAAGAAAACGAAAAATGGACATCTTATCATTAGTAGACCTCGTAATCAAGATTATTTAATTTATGAGGGATTACATGAACCTATTATTGATAATAAAACTTGGGAATTAGTGCAAGAAAAAAGAAAACAAAATACTCCAAAAGTAAAACACAGTGATACAATTCAAAATCCTTTAGTTGGTTTAGTATTTTGTGAAAAATGTGGTAAACCTATGCAACGAAGACCTTATACAAAAGCTAATAAACCTGCAACACTTATATGTTCTAATCCAAAATGTGATAATGTAAGTTCTAAACTTTATATTGTAGAAGACAAAATAATTGAGACTTTAAGAATATGGCTTGAAAATTATAAAGTAGACTATGATATTAAAGATAGTTCGAATACTGATAATAACAAATTAATTGAAAGATTTATCGTTTCTATAAAAAAAGAATTAGAAAAGGAAAATACTAAACTTAATAAAATTTATGACTTTTTAGAAAAAGGTATTTATAGCAATGATGAATTTGTAAATCGTTCAAAAGCTATAAAAAACAATATTGAGAGTTTAAAAAATAAATTCAAAGAATACAATGAACTCTTAAATAAAAATTATGAAATACAAAATGAAAAAGAAATGATGATACCTAAATTAGAATATATAATTGATTTATATGATAAGTTAGAAACTGCTGAAGATAAAAATATCTTGTTAAAAAGCATTATTGCTAAAGTTACTTATTTAAAAATAGAAAAAGCTATAAAGAAAGACTCTTACCCTAGTAATTTTGAATTACATATATATCCTAAAATACCTAAATATTAAATATTCTAATTATATTTGTTGAAAATTCATATAAATTGTAGTAATATAAGAAAAAAGAGAGGATTAGAAAATGGAAAAAAATTTATATCAAGAATTAGTTGAAAGAAAAAATAAAGGCGAAAAGCTAGAATGGAATAATATAACAAAAGAAGAATTAGAAGAACTTTTTGAAGAACACACAGACAACATGATAGCAGATTTATATGATGTAAGTAAATCACAAGTAAAAAGTAAAAGAGAAAAATGGGACATAAAACTGATTAACTATACTCTAAAAAAATTCTTTAGTGAAGATTTTAACAAAAATTTATTTAAAAATTTAAATCAAGGTTCTAAAGAGAGATTGCTAAATAAAGATAATATAGATACTATTTCTATTGCTTTAACACATTATTTGTTTAGAAATGGACCAGTAGAAGACATGCATAGCGAAGGAAAATTATCACAAGAAGATATGAAAACATTAAACAAGTTTATGGTAAATAGAATAGCTGGTTTATTACAAATAATTAATAAAGAAGAATGGTTAAAAATAGAATTATTGTTAGATTATTATAATACATATTTTCGGTAAACACTGGGATAAGCCAGTTGCTGATATAAAAGAAATAGAGCTAGAATATAAAAGATTTTTAGATAAAATTTAATATTTTAATATTTTACAGTCAATAGCCAAAGTTGTAATCAATGTCTTTAGCTATTGACAACATCAAGGAACTCATTCTTCAGTACCTACATCATTTAAAATAGCCTTAGCATTTTGGTCTGGCATACCAAATCTTTGAGATAAATATCTTAAAGAAGCAGCAAGTTCTCCATCAGGTCCACCGTATTGGCTAATTATATACTTAGCAAGTCTTGGATTTGGGCATTTTATATTAATTGGGTATTGTAATACTTTATTATAAGTCCACATTAGAAATTCCCCCTTTCCCATGGCCATGGTTCTTCAATCCATCTCCACTTATTACAAGGGAAGTTAATTGTTAGAGGTCCATAAACCTTTTGATATTTTTCTTTTAGTTCATGCAATTTTGTTGCATATTCTCTGTGAAGACAAAGAGCTTTTTCATCATCTACATGAGTGTCTAAATATTCTGCAAGTTCAACTACAGCAAAACTTAAACAACGTATATTTTGAATCATTTCTTCACGTGTTTCTTCTTTTATAGGGAATTCTTCTGGCTCAACATTTGTAAAATGATAATGATACATAGGAATACTTGGAGTAGGTTTCTTTTCACAACAACAATTACAACCATCTGTATCCATTCCAATTGCAGCAGACATAGCCATAGGGTTTTGCTCACCATTATTTATAATCATATTAGAATTATTATTCATAGGGCATGAGCATCCACAATTTCTGTTTTCATTATTTTCAGCTAACATTTATTACACCCCTCTCCAATAGTATTCATAGCTTTAATAAAAGCAATTTCTTCAACTGATTGACAAGGTGAATATGGACTTACAAGTTCTGGAAATATAGTTCCCATTTTTAACCCAACACAAGGTGTAAAAGTTTTGTCCATTCTTTGAATTGGAACATAACTTTGACCAAACATAGGGTTAGAAGGAAATACATTGTCAGCTTCTTCAAAACCACAGTCACAAGCCTCATCAGCTTTTTTTGTATAATAATCAGCAGTAACTCCGCATTTACTACAAGCTGTTTCAATAACATTATTATCATAGTGTTTTTGGCAACAACATTTTCTATATCTACGATTATACATTTTTAATCCTCCTTATTAATGTTTTATATTACATAATATGAAGATGAAAATCGAAAAGTGAACAAAAGTAACGAAATATGACAAATTATGTATTAATTTATGTTAATTTTTTTAATCAAAATTATAGACTTATCCCAATTTTTGTAGTATAATATATAACTAGAGCAAAGAGAATGATAATAAAATTTTAATATAAGGCAATACGAAAGGAGAGAAAATGAACAAGAACTTAAGGGAGAACTATAGAATAAATCAAACTGCAGTAGAGAAATCCTTTAATCATCAAATAGGTTTAAAGAACAATAGTGAATATGAACATTGGGCAGATGAAGCAGGAAAAGAATTAATAAAATATTTTTATAGTCAATATCCAGGAGTAAAAATAGAAATTCCAAAAATGAGAGAAAAGTCTAAAAAAAGTATATTGGGAAAAATAAAAAACTTAGAAATAGAAAGATTATCTAAGTTATATGCAGTAGAAGGAATTTCAGATGAAGAAAAAGATGAGTTTTACTCCTTAATAGAAGAAAGAATTCACGAAAATGATGAATTAGATATTAAGGATACATTAAATGTAATAAGAAAAATAATATATGCTAAGTTTAACCCTAATAGCATACATGATATAGAAGAAACAATAATGGTAGATGGAATTAGTAAAAGTACGAAAACAGCACTTCTAAGAATATTAATGTCTAAAATAATAAATAGTGATGAAACATATGAATATAAAAAAGATATTATTAAATATTTTAATTGTGAATATGGTAAAATAGCAGCTGAGCGTTCAGGTTTAGAGGAAAACGATATAATTAGATATCAAAGTATAATAAATATAAGAAAAGATCAAAGCAAAATTCAAAGACTTAGAGATGCAAATAGTTTTTTAAAAGCAAATGATTTAAGAGGAATGAAAATAATTGTATCTTCTATACCAGATGATATAGATACTGAAAATCAAGAACTTAGAAATATAATAGAAAAAAGGAAAAACAATAAAGAAAATGAAACAAGACAACAATATACACATTTAGGAATAGTAGAAATAGGAAAAGAGTTTTTTGCAAAATTAGAAAATAATACTGAACTATTAAAAAAATTACATATGCAAGTAATACCATGTTCTAGCAGACATAAGAAAAAAGGAAATGGTTATGAAGCCGAACATATAAAATTTATAAATACAGATAATCCAGAGTTTACTTTAGAATTACAATTTAAATCTGAATATGTTGAAAATATGTGTAGAGGAGAAGGTGAGGCTTCTCACGAACATAGACCTGGAAAAGAGAGAATATTGCCACATGCGCAAAATGATACAGATTTAATAGAAAAACTTAGATATATGACACCAAAATATAAAACATTTCAAAAAGTGGGAAGTGAAATACAAGTTCAAAAATATAATATGTTACAAAATGTTATGTCATATTTTCAAGGGCAAATAGCTCCAGGTAGTGAAGAATATGAAGAAGCAATTAAGCTACTAACAGGAATAGAATTAAGAGAAAAAGTTATATAAATAGCAAGTAAAATCTTGCTATTTTTATTTTTGTGTAGTAAAATGTAAAAAAACATTGGAAGAAGGAAAATATGTATACTATAGAAGAGTATGATAATGAAAAAACAAAAGTATTAAAATATGCCTTATATAAAAAAAGGACTATTAGAGAAATAAAAACAAAATTTAGAAGCATTATAGAAGAAAATATGTTAGAAGACATAATAGAGGAACTAAAAGAAAATGGATATATAGGTGATGAGAAATATATAGAAAGAGCAATAAATGAATATATAGCACTTAAAAATTTATCATTAAAAGAACTAAAATATAAACTAACATCAAAAGGTATAAGTAATACTCTAATAGAAGATTATATATCTAAAAATAGTGAAGAATTAGAAGAATATGAAAGAAAATCAGCAGAAAATATAGCAATAAAAAGAGCAGTAAATATGGATGAAAATGATATAAAATCATATCTAATGAAAAAAGGATATAAAGAAGAAAATATAAAAGAAGCAATAGCAAAAATAGAAGAGTAGAAAGGGAAATAAAATGCAAAACGTATTGACATTACAAACAAATAAGTATGCAATAAAACTAGAAAACTTTGAAGGACCATTAGATTTATTGTGTCACTTAATAGATAAAAACAAAATGAATATATATGATGTTAAATTAAGTGATATAACAGACCAATACATAGAATATATAAACCAAATGGAAGAAATGAACTTAGAATTAACAAGTGAATTTTTAATAATGGCATCAACACTTTTATACCTAAAATCTAAAAACTTATTACCAACAGAAGTAGAAGATGAAAAAGAACTTACAGAAGAAGAGCTATTAAGAAGAATTATAGAATATAAAAAATATAAAGAAATTTCTAAAAAAATGAAAGAAAATTATTTACTGTACTCAAAAAGATGTTATAGATTACAACAAGAAATAGAACTTCCAAAGCAAAAATTAGAAAAAGAATATCAAAAAAATATAATATTTGAAATGTATGCAAATGTAATAGAAAAGAATTCTAACAGATTAAATACAAATGCAAAAAACATAGAAAAAATAGCAATTACAGACACATACACAGTTGCAAGCAAAGTAAAAGAAATGTTTAGAGAACTACTAAGAAAACCAAAATTTGTATTCAACAAACTATACAAAGTATCAGAAACCAACAAACAAGAAATAGTAACAGCATTCACAGGCTTACTAGAACTCTCAAGAAGAAGCAAAGTAACAACAACCCAAGAAGAACTATTCGGAGACATAGTAGTACAAAAAGCCAAAAGAGCAGGATAGTAGCATTGGGGACGGTTCGTAATCGGAAACAAGATAGAGAAGAACCACAAGGCAAAAAACAAAAATAAACTAGCTAGATTAGGAACTGTCCTAAATAGCGGAAATCAAAACAAAAAAACTATTGCGATTTTATGTAAAATATGCTAAAATAAATTTAGTTATAATTTGTAAATCCAAAAAAATTAAATTTAAATCTTGGAGGGAAAAAAGATGGCATCAAGAAGAACAGAAAAACAGAATATGCTTAGACAGTATGAAATACAAATGGAAGAAATGAGACAGCAGGAGGAAGAACTTCAACTTCTTCGGGCTGAAGAAGAATACCAAGAGTATGAAAGACTAATGAAAGAAGAGGAAAAAGCAAGAGAACGTAGAAGACTCCTTTTATTAGAGGCATATGATATAGACTTGGAGGAAATTTAGAAAAACTATTAAGGCAGGAGATAAATTCTTCTGCCTGTAACGTTTAAAAAAGAAAAAAAAGGAAAAACTAATATAAAGATAACCTAAAAAAGGAGGTTATTATGATATTAGTTTTTATTTTTTTAGGAATAGTAATAGCAATTTCCATATTATTTCTAATTCTAATAGCATCAACTATAAAAATTAAAATAGAAAATTTAAAGTTAGGAAATATAGTACAAGAAAAACGGAGAATATAAAATATTAATACAAGTATACTTTTTAAATAAAATAAAAATATTTTCAGTAAAACTAAATGATAAAAAGATGAGAAAGATATATTCAAATAAAAAATTAGAACAAATAGATTTAAACAAAGTAAAGCAAACCATACCAATAAATGTAGAAACAATAAAAATAATAAAAAACCTTAAATTAGAAATAGAAAGTTTAAAATTAAAAATAAATATGGGGATAGAAGATGCAATTGCAACATCATATTTAGTAGCAATTATAGCAAGCATATTAAGTATCATACTACCACATTTAGTAAAAAAAGAAGATATTAAAAACATTAAATACGAAATAAATCCCATATATAACACATTAATATTTAACTTAAAGTTAGATAGTATAATTAACCTAAAAATAGTACATATTATTTATGTAATATATAATTTGGTAAAGAAAGGAAGAGATAAAAATGAACGAACATCCAATAGAAGGTCTTATGCTTACAGCCATGAATTCAATTAGAGACATGGTAGATGTAAACACAATAATAGGAGAGCCAATAGAAACCTCTAATAATATAATTATAATACCAATATCAAAAGTAGGATTCGGATTTGCGTCAGGTGGAAGCGAGTTTAATATGGAGACAATTAATGAATACACTAAAAAAGATAAAGATGAGCAAATACAATATAAATTACCATTTGGAGGAGGAAGCGGAGCAGGAGTAAGTATAAACCCAGTAGCATTTTTAGTAATACAAGGAAATAATGTAAAATTATTACCAGTAAACCATAGTTCAACATTAGATAGACTACTAGACTATGTTCCAGACCTAATAGAAAAAACTAATAATATACTAAATAAACAAATAAATAATAAAAAAGAAGAAAAGCAAAATGAAGAAAAAAGGAAGGAAAGAGAAAGAAGGGAAGAAAAAGAAGAAAGAAAACAAAAACACTTTACTGAGGATATAGAGATAAAAACACCTTATATAGAGCCAGAACAAAGTACGATAATAGTACCAAATACTACAAAAGTTCAACCACGAAAGGCAAAAATGTCAAAATATGAATTTGAATATGATGAAACAGAAGAATAATAAAAAGATTTGGGACGCATCCCAAATCTTTTTACCTTAACATACAAAACCAATTAAAAAACAACTTCTCCAGCATATTACTTACACTTATTTTCTTAACATCACATTCAGCAATTAAATCTGTTTTTCCAACTGAAGTACCGTTTAAAGTATATGAAACTTCACCAAGTTTTTGACCTTTAGAAATAGGAGCAGATATATTATCATAAATATTTACAATTTCTTCCACATTTTTATCTTCCCCTTTTTTTATTAAAGTACCACTATTATTTTCATAAACAATATTAATACTTTGTTCAACACCTTTATTAATATTTACATTTTTTAAAACATCACCGCTGTTTAGCAAATTGCTTATAAGTATAATTGCTAAAACCATAATCTAATAATTTACTAGCTTCTGCAAAACGTACTGCAGGAGTAGGCGCTTTCATTATAACAGCAATTAGTGAAAGGTCGTCTCTTGTAGCACTTGCAGATAAATTATATAAAGCAAGAGAAGTAGAACCTGTTTTTAAACCAGTACAACCTTTATAATTTCTGACTAATTTATTAGTATTAACAAGCTGAGATTTTCCATCTCTTAAGCTATCCATCCAAATAGTTGTATAATTTGTTATACTAGGATGTTTGCTCAAAAGTTCTCTAGACATTAAAGCAATATCATAACTTGAAGTTACATGACCATCTTCATCTAACCCATGGCAATTTTTAAAACATGTATCATTCATTCCAAGTTCGTGTGCTTTAGAATTCATTTTGGTTACAAATGAATCCACAGAACCTTCCAAATATTCTGCCATAGCAACAGTACAATCATTAGCAGAAGCTACACATATAGCCTTAAGCATTTCATCTACAGTTAATTCTTCACGGACATCTAACCAAATTTGAGATCCTCCCATAGAACTTGCTACTTCACTGCATGGAATTTTATCAGTTAAAGCAATTTTACCACTATCTAAGGCTTCCATAATAAGTAATAAAGTCATTACCTTAGTAACAGAAGCAGGTCTTAGTTGTTCATGAGAATTATGCTCATATAATATTTGACCAGAGTTTTGTTCTATTAAAATAGCAGAGCTACTTTCTAAATTTAAATCAGTAGAAGGTGTAGTACTTACAGATACATCTCCACCATTCCAAACATAATTATCATTTAAAGCATATATAATATTGCAAAAGCAAAATATAAAAACAAATAAAAGTAATAATATAGATATAATTTTACGCATATAAAACCCTCCAATATACTTAAATATATTCAAGTATATAGAAATTAATTACTATTTATAAATTTAAAGTAATTTATTTATATTGCAGGTTTATATGTAAAAGGAATACATATAAGAAAAGATAATTAAATTTGACATAATTTTAAAATGTGCTATAATATAAATATTAATTTTAGTAAAAGTAAAACTTTGCACTTGTAAGTGCAACACTATAAGAAAGGAGATTTTCAAATGAAATTGACAAACTTAAATAGTGAATTAGAAAACAATAGTAAAGTAGAAGAATTAATAAATTCTTTAAAAGGAAAGAAAATAACTATACTAGGACATGATAATATTGATGTAGATGCTACACTTTCTGGTATATTAATGTCCCAACTTCTAGATTTTCTTAAAATAGAAAATGAATTTTGTATTATGCAAGAAGTAAAAGAAGATGATACATATACAATTATTAAAAAATTGCTAAAAATAGATATGAAAAAATGGCAAAAGGAAGAAGAACGAAATGATAGAAATTTATTTTTAGTAGACCATTATGAAACAATACATAAAGGAAAAGTAATAGGATGTATAGATCATCATCCTACACAGCAAGATAAAGACTATAATTTTAAGTATGTAAGAAATTCATGTGCAACAGCTTATTTAATTTATGAAATGATGAAACAAGTAGGTTTTCCAATACAAAAAGAACAAGTAGAAATGATTGTTACTGCAATGATGGTTGATACAGTTGCATTTAGAAGTAGTAAAGCAATTAAAGAAGAAATAGCACAAGTAAAAAGACTTACTAGAGAATATAAAATTGATTATGATTTATTAGAAAAAGAAAGCTTATGTTTAACACCTATTGATAAGCTTAGTATTGACCAAATTATTTCAAATGGGCAAAAATGGTATAATTATAATGGTAGTAAAGTAGGCTCTTCCTATTTGCAATTATATGGTATGCCTCAAGAGAACATCTTGCAACAATGGTTAAATAAATTAAAAGAAAAAAGAAACCAAACAGCAAGTGAAATGTTAGTATTCATTATTTTTGAAATTAAAAGTAATATAACATATGAGTACCAAATTATGAAAGATTGTATAAAAGAATTAATTCATAATGGAATTTTATCAAGAGGAAAAGATATAATGCCATTAATTGAGTGTAGATACTTACATCAAAAGAAACTAGAACAAAAACTTGAAAGTTTTGTAAAAAAACTTATAGAAGAAAACAAAACAATTGCAACAATGGAGAGTTGTACTGGTGGACAAGTAGCAAGTGAAATTACTAATATAGAAGGTGCATCAGCTGTATTAAAAGAAAGCTATGTAACCTATTGTAATGAAGCAAAAATAAAGTTTGGAGTACCAGAAGAAATTGTTAGTAAATATACTGTATATAGTGCAGAAACTGCAATTGCTATGGCTAACGCAGTTAAAAATAATGCTAAATCAGATATAGGCATAGGAATTACAGGTCAGTTAGGAAGAATTGACCCTAATAATAAAGGATGTACTAATAATACAGCATGGTATTGTATTATACAAAATAATAAGGAATTTGTTTGTAAGCTTTATATTGTGGCAGAACTAACACGCTTAGAGAAGAAAAAGATAATAATAAGAGAAATTACAGAAGAATTTTAAGAATTAAACCAAAGTAAAAAATGATACATATTTTGTGTATCATTTTTTATATTATTATTCTTCAACTTGAACAATAGTTGCTGTTATATTTTTATCATCAGTACTTATATTAATTTTTATTTTATGATCAGTAGTATTCTTAAATTTAAAATCTAAAGAGCCATAAGAAACAGCTGCATCTTTACCTTTAGGAACATAACTAACTTCTTTACCATGTTCACTTCTTTCAATAACTGTAAGAGAAGGAATGGCAAGAACAGCATTATATAAAGTACTACTTACTTGACAATTTCCACCGCCAATACCTGTTTCAGTTTTATGATCTATAATAATTTTAGCTTCTTGATACCCTCTTTCAGCTGTGGGTTTTCCAACTATTCCATTAAAAGAAAAAGTTTCATTAGGGTTAATAATAGTTCCATTAATAATACCACATGTAATTCTAATATTTGTAAGTCTACCAGGAGAATTATCACCAATTACAGTTGAAAACGAAGCCATAGGAGTTTGCTTTGGAGTAGAATTTTTATTATCTTCAATTTCAGTATTGGTATTATCATTAGTATTGGTATCAGTAGAAGTTCTAGAAGCAGAAGAATCATTATTAGATTGACTTATATTCATAGAATTATCTCTAGTAAAAAAATAAATAATAGCTCCAATTATAATAGCAAGAGCAACAATAATTAAAATATATTTAACCTTTGAATTTTTCATAACACAATTTTCCTTTTTAAGTTTTATTTTTTAGTATGTACAGAAACATAAAAAATATGTAAAAATTAATATTATAATTAAGAAAAAAATGTATATATTTTTTATGTTTAGCACTTGAAATATAAAAAAAATGTGATATAATAAACAAGCTTATTAAAAAACGTGAAAGGAAGATTAAGAAATGAGTGTTAAAGTAGAAAAAACAGAAAATGTAAATGAAGTAAAATTAAGCTTTGAAGTAGAAGCTGCAAAATTTGAAGAAGCAATTCAAAAAGTATATGCAAAAAGTGCAAAATATTTTAATATACCAGGGTTTAGAAAAGGTAAAGCTCCATATAAAATAGTTGAAAAACAATATGGCGCAGAAATATTTTATGAAGATGCATTTAATGAAGTAGTACCTGAAATATATGAAAAAGAATTAACAGATGCAGGAATTATAGCAGTTAGTAGACCAAATATTGACATTACTCAAATGGAAAAAGGGAAAGACCTAATATTTACAGCAACAGTTCAAACAAAACCAGAAGTAGAACTTGGAAAATATAAGGGTATAGAACTTAAAAAAATAGAGTATAATGTAGAAGAAGAAAACATTAATCATGAATTAGGACATATGCAAGAACACAATGCAAGACTTGTAAATGTAGAAGACAGAAGCGTAGAAAGTGGAGATACAACAGTTATAGACTTCGAAGGATTTGTAGATGGAGTAGCATTTGATGGTGGAAAAGCAGAAGGACACGAACTAGTAATAGGAAGTAACACATTCATACCAGGTTTTGAAGACCAAATAATAGGAATGAACATAGAAGAAGAAAAAGACATAAATGTAACATTCCCAGAAGAATACTTCTCTAAAGAATTAGCAGGAAAAGAAGCTACATTTAAAGTAAAATTACATGAAGTAAAGAAAAAAGAATTACCTGAACTAGATGATGAATTTGCAAAAGACGTAAGTGAATTCGATACTTTAGAAGAATTAAAAGCAAGCATAAAAGAAAAATTAGAAGAAGAAAATACATCAAAAGCAAAATATGAAACAGAAGAAGAAGCAATAAAAACAGTTTGTGATGATGTAAAAGTAGAAATTCCATCAGGAATGGTAGAAACAGAAACAGACAACATGATAAAAGAAATAGAACAAAGGTTAATGTACCAAGGCTTAAACCTAGAGCAATATCTTCAAATGATGAATAAAACTGAGGCAGATATAAGAAAAGAACTAGAAGAACAAGCAACAAGACAAGTAAAAGTAAGATTAGTACTAGAAGCAATAATAAAGAAAGAAAAAATAGAAGCAACTGAAGAAGAAATAAATGCAAAACTAGAAGAAATGGCAAATGCATATGGAAATAAAGTAGAAGATTTACAAAAAAATGAAGGATTAGTAACATACATAACAGAAACAATAAAATCAGAAAATGCCATAAAATTCATAGTAGATAATGCAAAAATTAAATAAAAAAGGGGGAAAGTTAGGGGTAAAATTTTGTATAGAAAATAAGTTTGCCACTAGCTTTTCTATATTGTAGGGGTCGGACCCATGGGTGACCTCTACAAAAAAATAATGAATAGTGAAGAGTGAATAATGAATAGTGAATAGTACACGCTTCGCATGAAGGAGGAAAAGAAAATGTTACAAAACAGTTTAGTACCATATGTTATTGAACAAACAGCAAAAGGAGAAAGATCATATGATATATTCTCAAGATTATTAAAAGATAGAATTATATTTTTAGGAGAAGATGTAAACCCAACATCAGCTGGGTTAGTAATAGCACAATTATTATTCTTAGAATCAGAAGACCCAGACAAGGAAATATTCCTATATATAAATAGCCCAGGAGGATCTATTACAGATGGTATGGCAATAGTAGATACAATGAATTATATTAAATGTCCAGTAGCGACATACTGTGTAGGAATGGCAGCGAGTATGGGAGCAGTGCTATTAACATCAGGTGAAAAGGGAAGAAGATTTGCAACACCAAATTCAGAAATATTAATACATCAACCATTAATAGGTGGAAATGGAATTTCTGGTCAAACAACAGAAATAAAAATACATGCAGATCATATGGTAAAAACAAGAGAAAAATTAAACAAATTATTAAGTGACAGAACAGGTCAACCATTAGAAGTAATAGAAAAGGATACAGAAAGAGATAATTACATGACAGCAGAAGAAGCATTAAAATATGGTTTAATAGATGGAATACTAGAAAAAAGACAATAGAAGTAAAATCTAAAATTAACATTGTAGGGGTCGGACCCATGGGCGACCCGAGCTCCAAAGAAATTGCTTAAATAAAATATAAAATTATAAGGAATTTCTTCGAAGAAGGGGTCGCCGAAGGCTGCGACCCCTACAAAGAATTAGAAACCTTAATAAGGAAATAAAAAAGGAGAAAAGTTTTAATGGCAAAAAAAGAAGATAATATTAGATGCTCATTTTGTGGAAAATCACAAAAAGGAGTACAAAGAATTATTGCAGGACCAGGAGTATTTATTTGTAATGAATGTATAAAATTATGTGGTGATATGTTAGAAGGAGAAGTATATGATGATACAGAAATAGCATATACACTAAATAATGAAAAAGAAAAGTTACCTAGTCCAGCAGAAATAAAAGAAATATTAGATAGTTATGTAATAGGTCAAGAAGATGCTAAAAAAACTTTGGCAGTAGCTGTATACAATCATTATAAAAGAATAAATAACCCTCAAGTAAATGATGACGATGTAGAAATTCAAAAAAGTAATGTCTTATTATTAGGGCCAACAGGTTCACGGAAAAACACTTCTTGCACAAACACTTGCAAAAATACTTAAAGTACCATTTGCAATTGCAGATGCAACAACTTTAACAGAAGCAGGCTATGTTGGTGAAGACGTTGAAAACATATTACTTAAATTAATTCAAAATGCAGAATATGATATAGAAAAAGCAGAAAAAGGAATTATATATATAGACGAAATAGATAAAATAACAAGAAAATCTGAAAATCCATCAATTACAAGAGATGTAAGCGGAGAAGGTGTACAACAAGCTCTGCTTAAAATAGTAGAAGGAACAACAGCATCAGTGCCACCACAAGGAGGAAGAAAACATCCACATCAAGAGTTACTACAAATAAATACAGAAAACATATTATTTATTTGTGGAGGAGCATTTGAGGGACTAGACAAAATAATAGATGAACGTACAGGTAAAAAATCTATTGGTTTTTCAGCAGAAGTAAAAAGTTCAAAAGAAATAGATAAATATAAAATATATGAGCAACTATTACCACAAGATTTATTAAGATTCGGTTTAATTCCAGAATTTGTAGGAAGACTTCCAATAGTAGCAACTTTAAGAGAATTAGATAAAGAAGCCTTGATAGATATTGTAACAAAACCAAAAAATGCAATTGTAAAACAATACAAGAAATTATTCAAATTAGACAATGTAGAACTAGAATTTGAACAAGAAGCATTAGAAGCAATTGTAGAAAAAGCAATAGAAAGAAAAACAGGTGCTAGAGGTCTTCGTTCTATAATAGAAGAAATAATGAGAGATATAATGTTTGAAATCCCATCAAACCCATTAATAGAAAAATGCATAGTAACAAAGGAAACAGTAGTAAGTAAAGAAGCACCAAAAATAATAATAGACACAAATAGAAAAAAAGAACAAGTTCAAATAAAGAAAGAAAGAAGAACAACAAATAGTAAAAACAATATTGAAACAGCATAATAATATATAAAAAAGGACCTATAGGTTCTTTTTTTGCTATTATATAAGTTGAAATTATATGGGTTTCACATTGGATAACCTATGTAGCAAATTGACTTTCTTATTTAAATATTAAAAATAGTTCTAAATGAAAATAATAGGAATAATAATAGTAATATATATAAATAAAGGAGAGTATAAAATTGAATAGTATTAATGAAAATGAATTTGTGAAAAATATAATAAGAATAATAAAAGGAAGTATCATATCAATAATTTTAACACTATTATTATTACTTATATTTGCAATAATTTTAACAAATACTTCACTTGGAGAAAATATAATAAATCCAGTAATTATAGTAATATCTGTAATAAGTATTTTAATAGGAAGTAGTATAAGTACTTTAAAAATAAGTAAAAATGGATTATTAAATGGAGGATTAGTGGGTATAATATATATACTAACAATTTATTTACTTTCTAGCATAACAAGCAGTGGATTTGGTATTAATTTATATTCAATAATAATGATAATTCTATCTATAATAGCAGGAATGATAGGCGGAGTTATAGGAGTTAATATGAAATAGGGACAATGGGACGGAGTTTTTGTCACTAGGGTTTTAGGGTTATTTTAGTCAAAAAGCTATTTAAACCCTAATGACAAAAACTCCGTCCCATTGTCCCTTTATCGTATATATAAAATTAATTCAACCAATTTACAAAAAATGGTTGAATTTTTATTTGTTTTAATATAAAATTATAAAATAATGGAGGAACATATGATAACTTTAGAACAAGTTAAGAAAAATGAAGAGGTACAAGAGCTAATTGAAGGAGCTCAAAGGCAAATGAATGCAATAGGCTATACAGAACATTCATTTAGGCACATTTCTATTGTTTCAAATAGAGCAGGAAAAATTTTAGAAGCCTTAGGATATCCAAAAGAAAGGATTGAACTTGTAAAAATAGCGGGATATTTGCACGATATAGGAAATTGTGTAAACAGAGTCGACCATGCTCATACAGGTGCAGTACTTGCTTATCAAATTTTAAAAGATATGGGAATGAATACTAAAGATAGAACAGAAATAATGATGGCAATAGGAAATCATGATGAGCAAACAGGAACAGCAGTAAATGATATATCAGCAGCATTAATACTAGCAGATAAATCAGATGCACATAGAGATAGAGTAGTAAATACAAATATGTCTACATTTGATAAACATGATAAAGTAAATTATGCTGTAACAAATTCAGAATTTAAAATTGATAGTAAAACAAGAGTTGCAACATTAGATTTAACAATAGATACAGAAATTTGCCCAGTATTAGACTATTTTGAAATATTTATGGATAGAACTATGATGAGTAAATATGCTGCAAAATATTTAAATATATGGTTTGAGCTAATTATAAATGGAACAAAATTATTATAATAAATTGTATATTAAAACATAGGAGGAAGAAAAATGAAAATTAACAAAACTTTAAAAATAACTTTAATTACTTTAGTAGTTATATTATTATCAATAATATCTTTTGTAGGAATTTATGTAGAAGATAAAGGTAGAATGGTAAATGTAGTTAAAGATTACAATTTAGGGATGGATTTAGAAGGTTCAAGAAAGCTAGAGATAAATGTAGATACTTCTAAAGAAAAAATAAATTATGATGAAGAAGGAAAAGTAATTGCCTCTACAGATACAACTACTAAAGTAGCAAAATCTGAAGAAAAAGCAAAAAATGATGAAAGTATATTAGTAAAAGAAAATTATAAGCAAACCAAAAGTATTATAGAAAAAAGATTAAAAACAATGGGTGTATCAACTTATGAAATTAGACTAAACGAAGAAAATGGAAATATAATATTAAATATTCCAGAAGATGATAACACAGATACTGTAGTATCACAAATTGCTTCTCAAGGAAAATTTGAAGTGGTAGATAAAGATACAAACGAAGTATTAATGACAAATGACGACTTAAAATCTGTAAAAGCAGGTTATGGAACAACAGCATATGGAACTACAACAGTATTTGTAAATATAAATTTTAATAAAGAAGGTACAGAAAAATTTAGAAATATAACTAATACTTATGTTGCAACAAAAGAAGTAGATGGGGAAACAGGAAAAGAAACTACAAAAAATAAAGAAATTACATTAAAGCTAGATGGGGAAGCAATTATTACTACTCATTTTGATGAAGAAGTTACAAATGGAGTATTACAATTATCAGTAGGCTCAAGTTCTTCAAGTTCAGCAGAAGAAATGCAAGCTAGTTTAATTAACGCAAATAATTTAGCAGCATTATTAAATAATGGAAAAATGCCAATAATTTATGAAATAGCGAACAATCAATATATTGCATCAGAAGTAGAAAGTGATAACATAGCATTGTTCGGTGCTTTAGCTATTCTTATATTAACTATAGGAATGGTATACTTAATAATAAAATATAAAGAAAAAGGAATATTATCATCTATTAGTTTAATAGGTTATATTGCAGCTTTATTACTAGTATTAAGATATACAAATATAGTAATAACAATATATGGTTTAGTAGCAATAATTTTATCAATATTTGTAACATATATAACAATAATTAAAGTGTTAGAAAATAACAAAAAAATGGAAAATATTGAAAGAGCATTTGAAAAAGCTATATTAAGAATAATGATTATATTAGTGCCAATAGCAGTAATATCAGTAGTATTTGCATTTAATAGTTGGCTTTGGGTATCTAGTTTTGGAACAATAATATTCTGGGGAATTGCAATTTCATTATTATATAATGTAATAATTACAAGAACATTATTATTGGAAAACTAAGGAGGAAATAACATGGAAAAGAGAAAAATAGGATATATAGTTTTAGCTTGTATTATTATAATAGGAATAATTGTAATAGCATTTGCAGGTTTTAATGTTAGTTTAGAATATTCACCTAGTAAACAAGTATCAGTTTATATAGGAAAAGAATTTGAAAGTAATGAAATTAAAAATATAGTTAAAGAAGTAATTGGAAATAAAAAAGTTATAGTTCAAAAAGTAGAATTATATGAAGAAATTGCATCTATTACAGTAGAAGATATAACTGATGAGCAAATTCAACAATTAAATAATAAAATAAATGAAAAGTATAGTTTAGAAAATACTGTTAAAGATGATATAAAAGTAACACAAAATTCAAACCTAAGAATAAGAGATATAGCTAAGCCATTTATAATGCCAGTTGCAATATCATTAGCAATTATTTTAATATATGCAGGGGTACGTTTTAGAAAAATAAATATATTAGAAGTGTTAGGGAAAATAATAGGAATGAATGTATTGGGTGTAGCATTATTTGTAAGCATAATGGCAATAGTAAGAATACCAGTAAATGCACTTACAGTTCCAAGCACACTTGCAATTTATGTAATAATAACTTTAGTGGTATTTAACCAATTAGAAGAAAAAACACAAAGAAGTATGCAAGAAACAAAGAAAAAATAAGAATAAAGTAAACAAAAAAGGACATATTTAATATTATATATTAAGATGTCCTTTTATTATGGAGTAGGAAAATCTATTTAAAATTGTAGGGGTCGCCACCTTCGAGGAAATTTCCCATATTTTTATATTTTATTTAAGCAATTTCGTTGAAGTTCGGGTCGCCGAAGACGGCGGACCCTTACAAAACAATAAAGAAAGTGAAGAGTACAAACGTATAATTCAATGTAGGGGCAGGACTTGCGTCTGCCGTTGAACTTAAATAGAAAAATAACAAATAAAAAATATGAAAAGGAGAGACAAAAAATGAATACAAAAATTTATAAAGCTATAAAAGGAATATTAAAAAGAAATAGAGATTGCAAAGTAAATGAAATAGATTATGAAAATGCAAAAGTAATATTAAAAAATGATAAAGAAGCAATTTTACTTGATGTAAGAAGTCCTCAAGAATATAAAGAAGAACATTTAGAAGGAAGTATAAATATACCATTATATGATCTTTGCAAGAGGTCAGAAAACACCATAAAAGATAAAGAATGTACAATTGTTGTGTATTGTCAATCAGGTAATAGAAGTAAAAAAGCTATTGATATACTTTCAAATCAAGGTTATGAAAGCTTATATAATATAAAAGGAGGTTTAGATAATATCTAAACTCCTTTTGTATTTGTCAATATTTTATAAGTTCTACATATATTACAATCTCTACATATAAAAATTCGATTACCAAATATAAGCTTTAAAGTGTTAATAAATTCATCTTCATAACCAATAACATGAAGCTCAATTCTTTTTGGCAATAAAGTAAGTAATGCATTTAAAGCATAATCATTTGAAGAAAAGGAAATGTCAGATAAATATTTTGCGTTAAAAATGTTATCACTAAGTGAAATAATATTTCTGTTAGAATCTAATAAAATAGATTCACCATTAGTATAGACTAAATGCACTAAATCAGCTTCTGATTGCTTAGAATCAATATATATTTTTAAAAGATTAATAAACTCAGTATATTCTTTTTCTACAATATATTTATTTACAGAATAATCTACAATATCGTTAATGGTATCTAAGTAATTATCTAACCTAAAATTAACAAAACCGTCAAGGAACATACTTTTATTCTCAAGTAAATAATTTAACACATTAACCCATATTTCATTTTTTCTGTATTTTAAAGTATCATCCTCATCTATTTGTATATAGTTATAGCAATTTTTTTCAATTAGTTTTTTTTCAAAATCATCAAAATAAAAGTAATTTAAATTTATACATCTTTTAATTAATAATGGTTCAAAAAATAACAATATACATTCTGATATTAAAGAAGCAATTAAGTTTAAAAACTCATTTTCTTTTGTACCTTTGTAGTGAATAATTACATTTTTATATATTTTAAATTTTTTATCTATAAAATATATATCTTCAAAATCTATGCTTGATAAATTGTTTAGTAGATAATTTATAATATTGTCATTATTAGTTTTTATACAAAAAGATTTCATGAGCAAAAAAAATCCCCTTTCATGATTTATATGTAATAGTATCTACTAAAAAACCTTTAGATATACATATTTTATTCTTAAAAGGGTATTTTGGTAACTTGTGCAATTTAAAAATAAATTTTATAGTCAATTTCAGGAAATATACAATCTTTCTCTTCAATAGAAATTAAAAATTCTTCATCAATATTGTTCGAGTTTATTTGCTTATATAATTTATTAAATCTTCCAATATGGTCTTTAATTCTTTTTTTAGCATAATCAACCATAGTTCCATTTGTTATAATAAATAGCCAATCACTGCTTTGTGCAAGTAAAAGTTCTCTAGCACATTGATTTAAAGCTTTAACTTTAATGAGTTCTTCTTCATTAATAAAACTATGTGCAAGCTCTACCATTTTTTCGCTAGCCTCATGCAAATGTTTATGTATGTAATCATTTGTTTCATTTAACCATACCTCGCTATATCCGTTAGCGCCCCAACTTGAACGGCAAGGTGTGGAAACTTGAATTTCAGGGTATTTGTCAATATATTCACTAGGTGTAATAAGTTTAAAATCATTTTGATCAAAATAGATTTTTTTAAATAAAACATATAACCAATATGGACCTTCATACCACCAATGACCATAAAGCTCAGCATCATAAGGACATAAAATTATAGGAGGTTTATCCATATAATTACATACTTTATCAATTTGATTAATTCTAGAATTTATAAAGTGACTTGCTTGATTCTCAGCAGAATCTTTAGCCCATTGTAAATTATAAATATCTTTCTCACCACTCTTACCAGTAATTCTATTATATTTAATTCCAGTATGAACTCTAACACCATTATGAGCGATATAAGGTTTTATATAATCATATGGTGCGTCATAACCTATATCTCTATAAAATTCTCTATAATTAAAATCACCAGGGTAGCCATTTATAGAGCTCCATACTTGCCTAGAAGATTCAATATCGCGTCCAAAGCAAGTTACTCCATTAGGTGAAACAATAGGTGAATATGTACCATATATAGGGGTAGGGTTAGCATATAAAATTCCATGTGATTCAGTAATAATATATTCTATACCAAATTCTTTTAAATACTTATCAGCCTCTGGAACATAACCACATTCAGGAAGCCAAATACCACGAGGCTTGTTACCAAAATATTTTTCATATGTTTGAACTCCAATAGCAATTTGAGCTCTAATGGTTTGTTCTGTAACATATAAAATAGGGAAATACCCATGTGTAGCACCACAAGTAATAATTTCTAAAACACCAATATCTTGAAAGTGTTTAAAACCATTTATTAAATTACATTTATAAACATATTTAAAAATGTGTAAATCATTAGTATAACGTTCAAAATAGTATTTAGAAAGCTCATTTATTTTGTCATCATCTTTAGTTCTTTCTATTTCTTTTTTTGCAAGCTCAATGTGTTCTTTTAAATATTTAATATACCTTTTTTGTAAAAGTTTATTATCAAGCATATTTAAAAGAGGGGGAGTCATAGACATAGTAATACGAAAATCTACTTTTTCCTCCACTAATTTTTGAAAATTTAAAAGAAGAGGAATATAGGTTTCAGAAATAGCTTCATATAACCATTGTTCCTCCAAATAATCTTCACTTTCAGGGTGATGTATAAAAGGCAAATGTGCATGAAGCACAAAGCTCACATATCCTTTAGGTTCCATTGCATTCATAAAATTTTCTCCTTAGTTATATTGTAAATATTGCTACTAATTTGCAACAATATATTTTAATGTGTAACATTATATTTTGTTGTAGGGGTCGCCGCCTTCGGCGACCCGTGCTCCAGAGAAATTGCTTAAATAAATATATTTAGGGTAATTTCGTAGAAAGAGCGGGTCGCCCATGGGTTCGACCCCCTACAGTTATAATATTATTATGACGATGGTAATCTTTTAAAATCTAATCTATCAAAATCAATGTATTCATCTTTATACATATTCTCATAAAAATTCTTAGCATTATATATTTTACCAACTCTACTCAAAGAAGACAAAGAAATATCTTTTTCACTAGTAACATTAGTTTTAACATTTCTAAAATAAACATTATTATTTAAACTATCAAATAAAATATGGTTATTAGGAGCCTTAATATCATTTGAACTAGATATTTGTAAAAAATCAGGAGACTTAGCATATTTATTTATAGGGCGACGTGCAAGTTCAACACTATAATCACAATCACTATCTAAAACATGTATATACCAAGAATTTGCAAAGTCATTAATATCAACTTCAAAAGAATAATTCTTAGTATTATTATGAACTACCAAAATAGGCTTAGTATCATTAAAGAAAAATTCACCATATTGTTTAATATAATTTTCTTTATCCTCATCAGAAATATCCCAATACACAAAAAGTGTAGTAGGCGTTTGTGCAAGAACTTTAACTACAGTTTTATTATAATGATAAGGTAAATCATAATACTCAGCAACTTCAACATTCACGTTCTTAGAAGATTTTTTCACTGAAATACTCCTCTTTGTAGGGGTAGTCCTTGTATCCGCTTTTTTACTCGTCTGTTTCTTTACTGTAGTTTTTTTTGTTGTAATTTTAGATTTTGTATTCACATTTTTATTAATATTTTCTTTTTTAATATTATTTTTACTTTCAATTAAATTTCTTTCATCTTTTGCTTTTCGTGGCATGTAATTTCCTCCTTAAGAAAAATTAACCATTTTATCTAACAATAATACTATATCAAAACAAAAATAAATTCAATAGAAAATAGAATAATATTTACAAATTTAAAAATTTCGTCAAAAAATGTTTACTTTTATCAAAATCTTGTATACAATACAATAATAAAACGTACAAAAGAGAATTTGATTGAAAGGGGCATTTTATAATATGAAAATATTAATGCTTACATGGGAATATCCACCAAGAATAGTAGGTGGAATTGCAAGAGTTGTTCATGACCTATCAAAAAGATTAATAAAAGATGGACATGAAGTAACAGTAGTAACATATAGAGATGGAGAAACACCATATTATGAAGATGATAAAGGTGTACAAGTATATAGAGTAGACAATTACATGATAAAATCTAACAATTTCATAGAATGGATAATGCAATTAAATTTTAATTTAGTAGCAAAAGCATCAGAGTTAATATCAAATGGTAAACAATTTGATGTAATACACGCACATGACTGGCTAGTTGCAAATGCAGCAAAAACATTAAAACATTCTTTTGATATACCAGTAGTTTCTACAATACATGCAACAGAAAGTGGTAGAAATGGTGGAATACATGATGAAACACAAAGGTATATAAATGATACAGAATGGATGCTTACATATGAATCTACAGAAGTAATTGTAAATAGTAACTTTATGAAAGGACATGTACAAGGATTATTTGGACTACCATTTGATAAAATTAATGTAATACCAAATGGAATAAATATAACAACATTTAATAATGTAGAAAGAGACTATGAATTTAGAAGACAATATGCTTTAGATAATGAAAAAATTATACTTTATATGGGTAGACTAGTTTATGAAAAAGGAATACAACATTTAATTTCCGCAATGCCTAAAATATTAAATGGATATCATGATGCGAAACTTATAATAGCTGGAAAAGGTGGAATGATGGATGAACTAAAAAGTCAAGCAGAAGCATTAGGAATAGGAAATAAAGTATATTTTACAGGATATTTAAATCAAAAACAAGTACAAAAAATGTATAAATGTAGTGATATAGCAGTATTTCCAAGTACATATGAACCATTTGGAATAGTAGCATTAGAATCAATGCTAGCAGGAGTTCCAACAGTAGTTTCAGATGTAGGGGGCTTAAATGAGATAGTAGAACATGGAATAGACGGAATGAAAAGCTATGCAGGAAATGCAAATTCAATAGCAGATTCAATTCTAGCATTATTATATGACCATGCATTATCAAGTAAAGTTTCAAAAAATGCAAAATCAAAAGTAAAACAAGAATATAATTGGAACAAAATAGCACAAGACACACATTTCATATATCAAAAAGCAATATGCAAAACAATGGCAGAAAAACAAGCAAATGAGTTAGTACAAGAAAAAGCTAAAAAAACAAAGAAAGCAAAAAATTCAAATGCAGAAATAAACAATTTACTAGAATTCAAAGCAAGACACGCATACGCATAAATGCGTAGCGAATAGTTAATAATGAATAGTAAATAATGCAAACCCGAGGTTTGATGTATGGGCGATTACCAATCGCCCACTCTTCGAAGAAATTACTCCAATAGCATATATTAAAAGAAAGGATTAAAATCATGAATGTATACGATACAGCCAATAAATTAGCAAGCGAAATAAAAACATCAGAAGAATATAAACAATACAAAAAAGCAAAAGGAAATATAAATAATACCCTAGAACTAAAACAAAAAATAGATGAATTTGAAAAATTAAGATATGAAGTACAAGTTCTAGCTTTACAAGGAAAAGAAGCAGGAGAAGAAAAAAATAAGAAATTACAAGAAATGTATACAATACTTATAAAAGAAAAAGAAATAAAAGAATACTTTGATTTAGAAGTAAAATTCAATGTAATGATAGCCGATATAAACAAAATAATAGCAGAAGCAGTACAAGATGTACTGTAAATGTCGAAAAAAGTCGCAATGTGTAACATGCGACTTTTTTTACATGCTATATAAGAATAATAATATATTAAAAATATAAAATAAAAAAGGAGAGAAAATATGGAATATGTATTTATTTTAATAGGATGTCTAACTATAATAGGAGTTCTATATATGGCATTTGATATTAATATAAAAAAAATCAAGCAATACACAAAAAAGAATGATTTAGATGAAATAACAAATAAATTTCCAGAAAATAAAGAAATATGTGAAGCAATATTAAAAAAACTAAAAAATGAAAAAGTAAAAATTAAAGAAAACGAAGATAAAAATAATAAAACAAGCCTATATGTAGCAATTTCAGACACAATATTTATAGCAAACATAAAAGAAAGTTTCACAAGAATACAAACAATAGCACATGAATGTATACATTCGGTGCAAAGTAGAAGGTTATTACTATTTAATTTTATATACTCAAACATATATATGCTATACTTTGGCATTTCTCTAATACTCACAATATTTGGAATAATTAAAAATACATATATTCAAATCATTATTTTAATATTAATGAGCTTTATATATTATATAATAAGATCATACTTAGAAACAGATGCAATGATAAAAGCAAGATATGTAGCAGAAGATTATATGAAAGAATATATAAAAAAGGAAAGAGTATGTACAGAAGAAGATATAGAAAAGATATGCAATAAATACGACGAAATAAATCCAATTGGAATTCCAACATACAATTTCATATTAGTAGTAAATTGGATAGTAAAAGTTATGGTTTACACATTAATAGTAATTATTAGGTCAATTTTTATATAAAAGTTTTAAAAATAAAAAATTATAAAGCGTAAAATTAACAATATATATTGCAATTAACATAAAAGTGTGATAATATATATGTGTTATTTGTGATATACAAAGTAAAAAGTTCTTAAAAAATAATTATTTTAAGGAGGAAGAAAACATGATGGAAATTGATCCTAAGGTAGTAATCAAAGAAAAGGAACTTATGCAGAACTTACGGGAATATTGTAAAAATGTAGAGTTGGAAAAAAGAGAAAAAGTAAAAAAGATTTTAGAAAATTGGTTAAACAAAAAATTTGGATATGGCAAAAAGCCTTGGAGAGCAGTAGAAGGCAGAAAGAAAAAGCTTAGACCGATACCTTTTCATGAGTACGAATGTGATATAAAATGGATAGGTATTTCGGAAGATTTTATGATTAAAGTTATTGAAGAATTAGGATTTATAAAATATACTTCCTTAAATGGAAAAGGAATTACTCTTGCTATTCCTGCACATAAAAAAGGTGAAAAACTAACATGGGCGCAAGAAAAAATTAAAAGGCTAAATCATGATTATTCAATATATGTTTCTGATGAAAAAAGGTTTGCTAAGTTTATTTTTAAGGAAATGTTGGCAGAACTATCAAATTATGATATAGATAAGATTGAAGTTTACGAAGATTATCTTCTCTTTCGGGATTATAAATTTGGAGAAACAATAAGACAAAAGCCCATAGAGTTCTGGGGAAAACCAAAATGGCCTCAATTTTGGGGAAAATTTTGCAAGGAAAACGGAATTGAAGAGTATCGGATATTTGACAAATATATAGGAATTCGTGTTTTTAAAACGAAATAATAAAATACAAAAAATTCACAGGTTATAATTATAACTTGTGAATTTTTTTGAAAATACATTTTTGAAAAAATAATATAAACTATATTAAATTAATTTATGTATAAAAAATATAAAAGATACAATTTATTTCGTGTAACAGTTGCAAAATAAGTAAAATTATGTTAAACTATAAAAGTAAACTTTTAAACTATTAGAAATGAAAGTTATTTCTAACAAACACCTATAGGAGGGTACTAAATGAAAAAGGTATTGAAAGTAGCAGTAAAAGTGGTAGCAACAGTAACCTTGGCTTTTGTAGCTTTAATGGCTATATTAGCAGTATTAACTCCAACACTTGTTCCTAATGAGGAAGAAGATGAAGACTTTGACGATTTCTACTCTGATCCACAGCACCAGAAGGAGCTTGAGGAGCTTTATGACGAGTACGAAAATGAGAGAAATCTGGGAAGTGACTGTGCAGATGATATAACAGTATAACAAAATAATAAGGGGTATGAATATAATAATTTCATGCCCTTTTTATTTTTAAAAATTACTTGACAATACAAAACAAATGTTTTAAAATAACTTTAGGTGTTGAATATGGAAAAACAAATTTTACATGTAGATGTTAACAATGCATTTTTATCATGGACAGCAGTAGAAATGCTAAAGAATGGTGAAACTATAGATATAAGAACTATACCAGCAATAATAGGAGGAGATGAAGCACAAAGGAAAGGAGTAGTTCTAGCAAAAAGTAACTTAGCAAAACAAGTAGGAATACAAACAGGGGAGCCAATATTTTTTGCAAGAAAAAAATGTCCAAACCTACAAATATATCAAGGCAATTTTACAGTATATAGAAAATACTCAAATGCATTATATAACATGCTATTAGAATATACAGATAAAATAGAACGTTTCTCAATAGACGAATGTTTTATGGATATGACAAACTATATTCCAAAAGGAAGAACATTGTTAGAAATAGCATATGAAATAAACAAAAGAGTTAAAGAAGAATTAGGCTTTACTGTAAATCTAGGGGTAGCTCATAATAAGCTTTTAGCAAAAATGGCATCAGACTTTGAAAAACCAAACAAGGTACACACTCTTTTTGAAAATGAGATAGAAACAAAAATGTGGAAGCTTCCAATTTCAGAATTATTTATGGTAGGAAAAAGAAGTCTACCTAAATTATATAAAATGGGAATAAAAACTATAAAAGATTTAGCAATAAAAAATGAAGAAGAAATAATAAAAGCATTTGGAAAATATGGTAAAATGATATGGGAATATGCAAATGGAATAGATAATTCAGAAGTTATATATGAAGAAGAAAAACCAAAAGGAATAGGAAACTCTATAACCTTACCATATGATTATTCAGACATAGAAAAAATAGAAGAAGTATTAGTAGCATTAGTAGAACAAGTAAGTTATCGCCTAAGATGCAATAAAATGCTAGCAGAAGTAGTAAATGTGCAAATAAAAACAAATGAATTTAAAGTATATTCTCATCAAAGAAAAATGTTAATACCAACAGATAACACAAAAATAATATTACAAGAAGCCAAAAAGTTACTACATGAACTATATAACAAAGTACCAATAAGGCTAATAGGTGTAAGGGTAGATAAGCTAACAGATAAAGAACAAATACAACTTTCACTATTTGACAATACATCAAAAAAGCAAACACAAATAGATAAAGTTGTAGATGAATTGAAAGAAAAATATGGGCAAGATAAAGTAACCAGAGCAGGAAAAATGAACATAGATAAAAATATTAAATTTAAAGACTAATAAAGTAGAAAAAAGTCGAATACAAGCATATTATATACTAATAGTATTTAAATAAAATACTATTAGGAGGTGAAAAAGATTATGTTTGAAGAGGAATGTTGCAAAAAAAGAAAATGTTGTATTGATTTAATATTAGTTATATTAATAGTATTGTTTGCTTTCGTATTAGGGTTAATTATAGGAGCACTTACAAGTATATTAGTACTTTTAAGTTTACCAGCTATAATAGTGCTAGCTATAACACTAGCTATATTAATAGCTATAAGAATAATAATGCTTATTTGCTGTAGAAAAAAATGCTAAGAATATTAGTGTACAAAAGAATAAAAAAATGTATTGTAGGGGTCGCCGAAGGCTGCGACCCCTATAATATAAAAAATATAATAATATAATTGACAAAATAATATTAAAATAATATATTAAAGAAAAAAGGAGGTTTTACAATTGACAACAATAATAAATGGAAAAGAATTATCAAAAAAAATAAGAGGACAAGTTAAAGAAGAAGTAGAAAATTTAAACAAAAAAGGAATACATCCAAAACTTGCTGTAATAATGGTAGGGGAAGATCCAGCCTCAAAAGTATATGTTAGAAATAAAAGTAAAGCATGTAATGAAGCAGGAATAGAATATGAAGAATTTATATTAAATGAAAATATAGAAATGGACGAGCTATTAAGTGTAATAGAAACTTTAAATAATAGAAAAGACATACATGGAATTTTACTACAAAGTCCAATACCAAAACACTTGGATATATATAAAGCATTTGAAACAATAGATTCTAAAAAAGATGTAGATGGATTTAACCCAATAAACATAGGAAAATTAGAATTAAATAGAGAAACATTTATATCATGTACACCACATGGAGTAATAAAAATGCTAGAAGAATATAATATAAACTTAAAAGGGGCAAATGTAGTAGTTTTAGGAAGAAGTAATATAGTAGGAAAACCATTAGTACAATGTTTACTAAACAAAGATGCAACAGTAACAATATGTCATTCAAAAACAAAAAACATAGAAGAAATAACACGAAATGCAGATATACTAATTTCAGCAATAGGAAAACCAAAATTTGTAACAGCAAATATGGTAAAAGAAAATGCAGTAGTAATAGATGTAGGAATAAATAGGCTAGAAACAGGTTTAGTAGGAGATGTAGATTTCGAAGAAGTATCAAAAAAAGCATCATACATAACACCAGTACCAGGAGGAGTTGGACCAATGACAATAGCAATGTTACTACAAAACGTAGTAACAGCAGCAAAAGGGCTAGAAGAAAAATAAAAAATTAAAATAAAAACCAAAACTAAATAAGGGGCTATCAAAAACGATAGGCCCTTTTTTGCATAATAGAAAATTGTTATATTTTAACTTGTAGAGTAGCGCGGAGTAAGTAATATATTTTATTTTTGTAATGAAGACTTAGGCAGTCCTTTGAGGTGGGGGAATACCCGTGAGCTTGGAGGGCGGAATGGAAAAAATAAAATATATTACTTACTAGGAGCGAACAATTTAACACGTAGCGTAACGAAGCAAATTTTACTCTTTATATAAAAAATAGGAGGTTACATGGAAAATATGAACGAAATCATATACTGGATATGGCTTTCAAGAATAGAAAAATTAGGAAGCATAAAATTACAAAGATTATTAGGAAAATTTAAAACACCACAAAATATTTGGAATGCAAAAAAAGAAGATTTATTAAAAATAGAAGGGATAGGAGAAGAAATAGCAAAGCAAATATTAAATAAAAAATATAGAATTAATTTAGAAAAATATGAAAAATATATGAAGGAAAATAATATAGAATTAATACATATATATGATAAATGCTATCCACAAGAATTAAATAAAATATATGATAAGCCAATAATTCTATATGTTAAAGGTAACAAAGAATTACTAAACCAATTTAAATTAGCAATAATAGGTTGTAGAGAACATACAAAATATGGAGAAATTGTAGCAAAAACATTATCATATAAAATAGCAAAGAATGGAATTGTAACAGTAAGTGGGCTAGCAAAAGGAATAGATAGTATAGCACACACAGCAACACTGCAAGCAAATGGAAAAACAATAGCTGTAATAGGAAGCGGAATAGATAACATATATCCTACAGAAAATACTAACCTTGCAAATGAAATAATAAAAAGAGGTGGACTAATTGTATCAGAATATGTTATAGGAACAAAAGCACAAAAAATGAACTTCCCTGCAAGAAATAGAATAATTAGTGGTTTATCAAATGGAGTAGTTGTAATAGAAGCAAAAAAGAAAAGTGGAACAATGATAACGGTAGACTTTGCACTAGAACAAGGAAAAGAAGTATTTGCAGTTCCACGGAAACATACTAAGCAAAAATTCAGAAGGAACAAATGAATTAATAAAGCAAGGTGCAAAATTAGTAACAAATGTAGAAGATATATTAGAAGAATTCTAACGTTAAAAACAAACCGTCAAAAGTAAGTGCTGATAATAAATTTATTAAAAAAGAGATATGAATATCTTTACAAATTATGTTAAATATGGTAGAATACATATATTGAAACTTATAAACCTATAAAATAATTATTTTAAGGAGAAAAACGGATGGAAGAAGTAAAATTAGATGCAAGAGAAGTTGAGGCTGTACGGGAACTTACTAAATATGCAAAAGAATTATATGTAAAATATGAAAATTTTGCAAAGAACATAAGAACACTTAAAGAATTACCTGAGAACTATGAAGAACTAAAAGGAAATTCGTGGCTTTTAGCATGTGAACTTTATGAGACTACACAACTTAGAGTAAGTAAGACAAAGAAATTAATAGATAGAAGTCAATTGGTAAGTAGAGCAAACTTTATAGATATGATGTTTGCACGCTTATATGAAATTACACATTATGCATCACTTGTAGAACCATACGTAGATAGAGAAATATATTTTGATATTCAGAAACTTAGTTATAAGATGCGTGAAGTAGCCAGAACAATAGTAAAATAAATAAAAAACTCGGAAAATTCCGAGTTTTTTATTTATATAGAAAAATTACTTGTAAAATTCAAAACCTTATAGTACAATTCAAATAAGAAAAAAATAAATGGAGAAATATATGGAAAACGTAGTTTTAGAAAAAAATGCAAGTCAAGTAGTAGAAGATAAAATGCTTAAGTATAAAAAGAAGAAAAATATAGAGTTGTATAAATCATATAGAGTTTTTTCGTTTGACTTACTATTTTATTATGCAATAATTTATTTGTTCTTAAGCATAGAAAAAGGTTTAACAACAGCTCAAATATTACAATTTGATGCTTTTTATATATTATTTAAGTCATGCGTTCAAATACCTTCAACAATAATAATTCAAAAAATAGGCAAAAGAAAAAGTATAGTATTTGCAAGTATAATATTAGCAATACATATGTTATTTATAATATTTGCTCCAAATTTTAATATATTATTAGTTTCTCAATTTTTATGTGCTTTGGGTTATACGATAAAAGCAACCTGCGAAACAGATATGTTATATGATTCAATAGAGCATGGAGAAAAAAGAGGAAGTACATTTGCAAAAATAGATGGAAAAGCAACTGCTAGACATTATTATATAGAAGCAATATCAGCTGTAATAGCAGGTTTTTTATTTGTAGTAAACTCGTATATACCAATAGTATTAAGTTTTTTAGTATTAATGTGGGTTGCAATTATTTCTACGAAATTTGAGGAAATAGAAGTGAAACAGCAAAAAGTTAGAATGTCAGAGCAATTTAGAAACTTAAAATATTCATTTAGAAATATATTTCATTCTAAAAGGCTAATAAGCTTATTAGTATTTAATTGTTTAATGGTATCTATGATAAAAATTATGCAAAATTTGAGAAATACAGTATTGCTAGAAATAGGAATGCCAGAAAAGTACTTTGGACTAATATTTGCAGTATTAGGAATAATATCAGGAATTGCTACAAAGAATCAAGATAGAATCCATAAAAGGTATAGAAATAAAACTCTTACATTTTTGGCATTTCCAACAGCAATATCATGTTTGTTATTAGGAATATTTTTAATGTTTGATATTAATGTAAGAATAATATTTCCAATAGTATTAATATTATTTACAGTTCAATATACAACTAAAGGTCCATATTATGTATTAATAAAAAGATATTTAAATAATTTTACAAATGGAGAAAAGAGAGTAAAAATTGCAACAGTAAATAACCTTATAGAAAACTTAGTAGTATCAATATTAATATTTGGTGCTTCAAGTATATTAAATGTTTTACCAATAGATATAGCACTAATTATAATAGGTGGTATAAGTACAATTGGAGTTGTAATAGTATTAGATAAAATGAGGTATACAGTAGGCTTAAAACCAGATGAATATAGCAAAAAAGAAATTTTATAAAAAGGTTTGACAAATATAAAAAGTTAATAGATAATATATATAAATTTGAACAAAAGATTTTAAAAATACGAAGGAGGAAAAAATAAAAAAATGTACATATTTAATAAAATAACTGTAAGACCACAATTACCAAAAAGAATAGAAAAATTAGAAGAAATAGCGAGCAACTTGTGGTGGTCATGGAATACGGAATTTTTAAGATTATTTAAAAAAATAGATATAGATTTATGGGACACTGTAGGGAAGAATCCAGTAAAATTTTTAAGACTAGTAGAACAAGAAAAGTTAGAAGAAATAACAAAGGATAATAGTTTTCTAAAAGAATATGACCAAATAGTAGAAAACTTTGAAAATTATATAAATAGTAAGAATACATGGTTTTCAAAAAGTTATCCAAACAATGAACAAGATTTAATAGCATATTTTTCGGCAGAATATGGTTTAGACCAAATACTTCCAATATATTCAGGAGGTCTTGGAATATTATCAGGAGATCACTTAAAGTCAGCAAGTGATTTAGGCTTGCCATTAGTTGCAGTAGGCCTTTTATATAAAAATGGATACTTCCACCAAAAAATAAATGGATATGGAGACCAAGAAACAGAATATAAAAGTATAGATATCGATACTTTGCCAATTACAGCTGTAAAAGATGAAGAAGGAAAAGATTTGGTAATATATGTTAAACTACCAAAGAGAAGATTATACTTAAAAGTATGGCAAATTAATGTAGGAAGAGTAAAGCTATATTTAATGGATTCTGATATTGAAGAAAACAATGAAGAATATAAAAAATTAACAACCACACTTTATGGTGGAGACCAAGAAATGAGAATAGCTCAAGAAATAGTTCTTGGAATGGGTGGAGTACGTTTATTAAAAACTTTAGGTTTAAACCCAACTATATACCATATGAATGAAGGGCATTCATCATTCTTAATATTAGAATTAATAAAAAATATAATAAAAGAAAAAGAAGTATCTTTTGAAATGGCAAGAGATATAGTTTCATCAAAAACAGTATTCACAACACATACACCAGTACCAGCAGGTAATGACATATTTCCAATAGATTTAGTAGAAAGATATTTTAAAGATTATTGGAATAGGTTTGGAATATCAAAAGAAGAATTTATGCAAATGGGAATGAAACCAAACCCAGAAGAAAATTCTGGCTTTAACATGGGAGTATTGGCATTAAAAGTAGCAGGGAAGAAAAATGGAGTAAGTAAATTACATGGTGCAGTATCAAGAGAACTATTTGCAGAAGTATGGCCAGAAATTTCACCAGATGAATCTCCAATAACATATGTAACAAATGGAATACATACATGTAGTTGGCTTGCACCAAATTTAAAAGAATTGTATAATGAATATTTAATGCCATATTGGCAAGATAATATTCACAAAAATGAAACTTGGGAAAAAATAGACTCTATACCAGAAGAAAAACTATGGAAAGAGCACATAGTTAGAAAACAAAAACTAATGGAAATTGCTAAAGAGAATATAACTTCAAGGTTACGTAGATGTGATTACCCATATGAACAAATAAATGAAATAACTTCAAAATTAAATCCACATGCATTAACAATAGGTTTTGCAAGAAGGTTTGCAACATACAAAAGGGCAACACTATTATTTAGAGATTTAGAAAGAATTACACAAATATTAAATGATGAAAATAAACCAGTTCAAATATTTATAGCAGGAAAGGCACACCCAAGAGATAAAGAAGGACAAGACCTAATAAAATATATACATGAAATATCAATGAAGCCACAATTTAAAGGAAAAGTATTCTTACTAGAAAATTATAATATGGAAATGTCAAGACATTTAATAAGTGGTGTAGATGTATGGCTAAATACACCAAGAAGACCAATGGAAGCCTCAGGAACAAGTGGAGAAAAAGCATCTGTAAATGGTGTTGTAAACTTTAGTATATTAGATGGCTGGTGGGCAGAAGGATACAACCAAAAAAACGGATGGGCAATAGGAACAAACAAAGAATATGACAATTACGAAATTCAAGATAACGAAGATAGCCAAAGTATATATAACATATTAGAAAACAAAGTAATACCTGCATATTATGAACAAAATTCTAAAGGAATATCTAAAAAATGGGTAGAACTAATGAAAAATTCTATAAAGAGCACAGGTGGAAATTATAGCACTTCAAGAATGCTTGTAGACTATACACAAAAACTATATATGCCACTTGTAAACTTATATAACAATTATTATACAAACCTAGGTCTAGTTGGAGAATTCAATGAATGGAAAAGAGAAATAGCTAGAAACTGGAAAGATATTATAATAAAAGAGCAAGAAAACTTAAATGACATTTTAGTAAATGCAGGAGATACAATAAAAGTAGCATGTGAAGTAAACTTACCAAATATACAAGTAGAAAATATAGATGTACAAGTATATTATGGAAGAATAAAAGAAAATGGTATAGTAGAAAAAATATCAGTAATTCCAATGGAAATGGTAAAAGCAAATGATGAAGAAAGAAAATATTACTATGAAGCACAAATTGACCTAACAACAGGAGGAAATTACGGTTATACATTTAGAGTTATGCCAAAACACGAAATGATATTAGATTCAGAAAACTTGAATTTAGTAAAATGGATAGAAAAATAAAATAAATGAAGAACTAGAAATTCTAGTTCTTCATTTATTTATTTTATTGCCAATATTCTTCCCATTTAAGAACATTGCGTATTGCAAGAAAGGCTTCATATTGAAAACAATCAAGACAATCAAAATCATAATCAATATCAATTTTACACTTAGAAAAGTGAATTGAAAATAAAGGAAATTCCAATGTACTAGCTTTTAATGTAAAATCTTCAGCTATTTCAATTCTGTCATCAGGATTATACATAAAAGGTAAATTAAAGTAGCAAGAAGCAGTAAAATGAGTACCATTTTTCTCAATTCGAATTGTTAAATTTTCAGTGTTGATTTTTAATACTTGATTTCTCCAAATATAATCTTCCTCATGCATACACATATCCTCCATATAATTATAAAAAGGTTAATAGGTACTAAAACTTTTACAATTATAATATAGATTACATAAAAATGCAACTAGATATATAAAATAAATACAAAAAACAGTGCAAAAAAATGCTTGAAAACAAATAAAAGTAATGATATAATAACCAAGTTAGAAAGAGAAGAATATAGTAATATAGGAGGAAAATATATGAGAAAAACAAAAATAGTATGTACAATAGGTCCAGCAACAGAAAGTGTAGAAATGCTTAAAAACATGATGAAGGCTGGAATGAATGTAGCAAGAATTAACTTTTCACATGGAGGATATGAAGAAAATAAAGAGAAAATAGAAAACATAAAAAAAGTAAGAGATGAATTAAATTTACCAGTAGCACTTATGTTAGACACAAAAGGACCAGAAATAAGAACAGGAGTATTGGAAACAGGAAACGAAAAAGTAACAATACATGAAGGAGATATATTTACATTTGTAAATGATGATATAATAGGAAACGAAACAAAAACATCTATAAGCTACAAAAACTTATATGAAGATGTAAAAGTAGGCAGTAAAATTTTAGTAGATGATGGAGCAATAGAATTTGAAATAAAAGAAATAGCAGGAAAAGATATTATATGTAAGGCCTTAAATACAGCAAAACTAGGCAGTAGAAAAACAGTAAATGTACCAGGTTTAAAACTAAACTTGCCAGCATTATCACAAAAAGACATAACAGACATAACAAATGGAATAAAAGCAGAATTTGATTACATAGCAGCATCATTTATAAGAAGAGCTTCAGATGTTAAAGAAATAAGAGATTTATTAAATGCAAATGGTGGGGAAAATATAAAAATAATTTCAAAAATAGAAAGTCAAGAAGGAGTAGACAACTTTGAAGAAATATTAGAATTGTCAGATGGAATAATGGTAGCAAGAGGAGACATGGGAGTAGAAATACCTATGGAACAAGTGCCAATAGTACAAAAACAATTTATAAAAAGATGTACAGAAGTAGGAAAACCAGTAATAACAGCAACACAAATGCTAGAATCAATGGTATCAAACCCACGTGCAACAAGAGCAGAAGTAAGCGATGTTGCAAATGCAATATTTGACGTAACAGGAGCAATAATGTTATCTGGTGAAAGTGCAATGGGAAAATATCCAGTAGAATGTGTAAACACAATGACAAAAATAGCAAAAGCAGTAGAGCCAAATATAAGCTATTGGAAAAGAGTAACAAGAAGAGAAGAAGATCGTTCAAATATAAACTATGAATTTAACCTATGTCACAGCATATCAAATACAGCAAGAGATATGAAGTCAAAAGCAATATTTGCATACACACAAACAGGAGATACACCAAGAATGGTAGCAAGTTTTTTACCAGGTTGCCCAATATATGCAGTAACATCAAATAAAAAAACATACGAACAATTAGCCTTAGTATGGAACGTAACACCATTATTAATAAAAGGAGATAAAAAACCAAACGACATAATAGAAGAAGGAATTCAGCAAGCAAAACAAAAAGGATATGTACAAACCGGAGACATAGTAGTAATAGCAGGAGGAGCCTCAATACTATCAACTCACACAGAAAGTAGCGAAGCAATGAATAGAACAATCGGTGGAGTTTTAAAAATATAATAAAACAAAAAAATTCAGTTTTGAAAACTGAATTTTTTTGTTCTTTTATATTAAAATCCTAAAAGTCCTAATAAAAAAGTAGCTATTTTAGTAGTCAGCCAAAAGAACCCATAAACGATAAAACCTAAAGAAATAATTACAGCACCTCCAATTAGTAAAAAAAGTGAAATACCTAAAATAAAATCAAAGAAAGATGATATTGTAGTTAGCTTCAATTTTTTGAATAAAAGAGATAGAAGCCAAGCTACTAATGCCACAAGGCCTATTAAAGATAAACCCACAATCCAACAAACAGTGCTATAAATATCAATACTCATAAGAAACCTCCTTTATGAAAAGAATGTAAAAATAGTGAATTTTTACATAGTTTAATAAGTTACATTACACGAATTATATAATGAATTAACATAAAACTCAATAAAATTAAAATATATTTAAAAAAACTCTTTCAAATTACTAAGAAATGTTATAAAATAGAGGAAATTGTTTAGATAGAGGAAAGGGAAAATATGAATAAGAAGTGGGAATGTTACGAAGTAGATGAAAACAAAGTAGAAAATTTAGCTAGAAAATATAGTTTGAGTAAGTTGTTAGCTAGAATACTAGTTAATAGAAATATTGTAGAAGATGAAAAAATAAATATATTCTTAAACCCAACTAGAAGGGATTTTTATAATCCATTTTTAATGCCAGACATGGAAAAGGCAGTGGCTAGAATAATAGAAGCGATAGAGACGCATGAAAAAATAATGATTTTTGGAGATTATGATGTTGATGGTATTACTAGTATAACTGTATTAAAAAAGTTTTTATTAGATAGAGGTGCATATGTTTCTGAATATATTCCTAATAGATTACATGAAGGATATGGACTAAATAAGGAAGCCATAAAACACATAGTAGATGAGAAATATACACTTATGATTACTGTTGACTGTGGGATTTCAGGAATAGAAGAAATTGACTATGCAAATTCTTTAGGAATTGAAACAATAGTAACAGACCACCACGAAACAGGAGATATTCTGCCAAATGCAGTTGCTGTAGTCGATTGCAAGAGAAAAGATAACAAATATCCTTTCAATCAATTAGCAGGTGTTGGGGTTGTATTTAAACTTATACAAGCAATATCTCAAAAAATGAATTTAGAAGAAAAAGAATATCTTAAATATTTAGATATAGTATGTGTTGGAACAATTTCCGACATTGTACCATTAGTAGACGAAAATAGAGTTATTACAAAATTAGGCTTAAAATTAGTAGAAGTTACAAAAAATATAGGATTAAAAACTTTAATAGAATTATCAGGCTATAAAAAAATAGATTCAAGTACAATATCCTTTGGAATAGCACCACGAATAAATGCATGTGGAAGAATGGGACATGCCAAAGAAGCTCTAAAATTATTTTTAACTGAAAATCCACAAGAAGCACGAGAAATAGCTTTAAAATTAAATGAGTATAATGCCAAGAGGCAAGAAATAGAAAAAAGAATTTTTGACGAAGCAGTAGAACAAATTGAGCAAAATAATAATGATGAAGTAATAGTATTAGGAAAAGAAAATTGGCATCATGGCGTAATAGGAATAGTTTCTTCAAAAATAACAGATTTATATTTTAAACCAAGTATATTAATATGTTTTGAAGAAGAAATGGGAAAAGGCTCTGGCAGAAGCATACCAGGTTTTGATTTATATGAGGCATTACGAGAATGTGACACAAATATAAATAGATTTGGTGGTCATTCTATGGCAATAGGAATTACAGTTGAAAAAGAAAAGTTTGAAGATTTTAAAAAAGATTTTATAAAATATGTACAGGGTAGCAATATTAATGATATAATACCAATTATAAATATAGATGAAGAAGTTTCTTTAAAAGATATAAGTGTAAGAAATGTAGCAGAGCTAAAATTATTAGAACCATTTGGGGAAGCAAATAAAACACCACTATTCTTATTAAGAAACCTAAAAATACATTCAATAAGAGCATTATCAGAAGGAAAGCACCTAAAGCTAGCTTTAAAAGATGATAATTACTGGATAGATGCAATAGGCTTTAACTTAGGGCATTTATCAGAAGAATATAGAATAGGAGATAAAGTAGATATAGTTGGAACTTTGGAAATAAATCAGTATAATGGTAGGGAGAGTATACAAATTAATATGAAGGATATAAGGAAATCATATTAAAAAAATCAGATATGCTGTTAAAAGCATATCTGATTAGAAATATTTTTATAAAATTGTACTTAAAATCATAATTGCCATAAAGATTAAGAAAACTCCATAGGAAAATGGCTCAGTTACTGTGGCAGGAATTGTGTTAAACCAATATCTGGTTAAAATAATACCTTCTTCTTTGTAATTTTTCCAAGCCATCCGCAGGAAAATGCCAGCAATTACAGTGATTGCTACAAAAACAATAATAATGAAAATTTTCATATATTATCTCCTTTCATAAAGAAAAACAAACTTTAGTTACAAACGAATTATACTATGAATTAACATAAAAGTCAAGAAAGGAAGTGAAAAAAATGCAAGAAGCAAATAAAACAATAACAATAGAAGAAATAATAAATAAAATGAAAAAGAATAATAAGAAATCAGATAGCAAAATAATACAAAAAGCCTATAATTTTGCTGTAGAAAAACATGGCGAGCAATTGAGAAAATCAGGTGAACCATATATAATTCATCCAATGCAAGTAGCAAATATTTTAGCTGAATTAGGTTTAGACGATAGCACAGTTTGTGCAGCTTTACTTCATGATGTGGTAGAAGATACAGAGGTTACACATGAAGATTTAATAAGAGAGTTTAGTTTAGAAATTGCAGAAATGGTAGATGGAGTTACAAAACTTAGCAAATTAAACTGTGAATCAGTAGAAGAAGAACAAGTTGAGAATTATAGAAAAATGTTTCTAGCAATGGGGAAAGATATACGTGTAATTATGATAAAATTAGCAGATAGACTTCATAATATGAGAACACTAAAATTCTTATCAAGAGATAGACAAATAGCAAATGCAAGAGAAACAATGGACTTATATGCACCACTTGCAAATAGGCTTGGTATATATTCATTAAAATGGGAATTAGAAGATTTAGCTTTTAAATATTTATATCCAGAGGATTACCGAGAAATAGTAGAAGGAATAGATAGAAAAAGAGAAGAAAGATTAAATTTCATAGATAAAATAGAAGAGGAAATAAAAAAAGAACTTAAAGCACAAAAAATAGATGCAGAGATAACAGGTAGAGCAAAACACTTATATAGTATATATAGAAAAATGAAAAGAGATAATATTACTATAGACCAAATATATGACTTATTTGCTCTAAGAATAATAGTAAACTCAGTAAAAGACTGTTATGCAGCATTAGGAGTAGCGCACGACCTATATAACCCAATGCCAGGAAGGTTTAAAGACTATATAGCGGTGCCAAAGCCAAACATGTACCAATCATTACATACGACGCTAATAGGAGAAAAAGGAACACCATTTGAAGTTCAAATACGTACTTGGGACATGCATAGAATAGCAGAATATGGTATAGCAGCACACTGGGCATATAAAGAAGCAAGTTTTTCAAAAGGAAAAAAAGCAAATGTACAAGTAACAGAAGATAAACTAGCATGGCTTCGTGAAACATTAGAGTGGCAAAAGGATATAGCAGATCCACAAGAATTCTTAAATACATTAAAAACAGAATTATTTGAAGATGAGGTATATGTATTTACACCAAAAGGAGATATAAAAGTACTTCCAAATGGAAGCACACCAATAGATTATGCATATAGTATACATGCAGAAATAGGTCATCATATGACAGGTTGCAAAATAAACAGTAAAATGATGCCAATAATAACAAAATTAAGAAATGGTGATATAGTAGAAATAGTAACATCAGATAAAGCAAAAGGACCAAGTAGAGACTGGTTAAAATTTATACAAAGTTCAACAGCAAAGAATAAGATACAAGCATGGTTTAAGAAAAATCAAAGAGAAGAAAACATAGAAAAAGGAAAAGATCTAATAGAAAAAGAAATAAAAAGAATAGGAATGGATTATAGTGAACTATTCAAAACAGAATTTGTACAAGGAGCATTAAACAGATATAAATTTACTACAACAGAAGATATGTATGCAGCAGTAGGATTTGGAGCAATATCATCAGGAAAAGTAATAGCAAGAATATTAGAAGAATACAGAAAAGTTCATAAAGAAGAAAATGTAGAAGAAAAAATAGAAGAATTAGCTAAAAAGCAAAACAAAGCAAATACATCAAAAACAGGAATAGTAGTAGAAGGAATAGATAACTGCTTAGTAAAACTATCAAAATGCTGTAATCCAGTACCAGGAGATAATATAGTAGGTTATATAACAAGAGGAAGAGGAGTATCAGTACACAGAGCAGACTGTAAAAACTTAAAAGACCTATTCTTAGATGAACAAAATAGAATGATAGATGTATACTGGCTAAGCGAAAAAGCAGCAGCATATAATGTAGATATAGAAATATTTGCAAATGATAGAACAGGATTACTTGCCGATATAATTTCACAAATAGGAACAACAAAAACAAAACTAATAGCAGTAGCATCAAGAGCTAATAAAGAAAGAATAGCAATAACAGAAATAACATTAGAAGTAGAAAATTTAGAAGAATTAAATAATGTGCTTAAGGTTATAAGGAAAGTTGATAGCGTATATGAAGTTAAGCGTAAGAAATAATCCCATTTGGGACGTTTCCAAATGGGGTATCTGTCCCTTTTGGGAATATGGAAAGATATATATAAGCATTAACTATTAAACAAAAAATTTTTATAAAGTCAATAATTTTGAGTATTTTTATTAAAGCAGATAAAATTTAATAGAAAATTTTAAAACTTTATTAAAGAAAGGAAAAAACACAAATGATATTAAAGAAAATACCAGTAGAAACGGCACTTGGAGAGCCAACAAACTGTTATATAGTAGAAGATGAACAAACAAAAGAAGCAATGTGTGTAGATCCAGGTGGAGAGTCAGAAAAAATAATAGAAATGTTAGATGCTTTAGGAATAGATAACTTAAAATATATATATTTAACACATTGTCATGGTGACCATTTTGGAGGAATATTAAAATTAAAAGAACAAAAAGCTGGAAAAGTTTTAATACATAGATATGACAGTGAAGGTTTATATAATATAGGAATAAGTTTAACCTATTATATAGGAATGGAAGATATCACACTAGAAGCGGATTCTAGAGTAGATGAAGGAGACTTAATACATGTAGGAAACATAGAATTTAAAGTAATACACACTCCAGGACATACAAAGGGTGGAACTTGCTTATACTGTGAAAAAGAAAAATTATTATTTTCAGGAGATACACTATTTAGAGGAACATGGGGAAGAACAGACCTTCCAACCAGCAATTTTTCAGACATAATAAATTCAATAACAAACAAACTAGCAATTCTGCCAGACGATACAATAGTATACCCAGGACATGGAAGAACAACTAGAATAAAAGAAGAAGAACCAATATATCTAAGCCTAAGACCAAGACTAGATTAAAAAATTATGTAAAACACTTGAAAAAGTATATTCTATATGATATTATATTACAGCAACTAAAAATTTTGTTTCATTGCAAGGAGGAAAGACATGATAAAAGTGGACAACAGATTTTATGAGGAAGGTTGTACAATGGATGGAAAAGGCAATCGGGTAATGCTTAAAAAAGACGGAAACACATGTATTGAGATGACATTTAATGGAAAAAATGTTAAATTAAGAAATATGGATGGTAAAGTCAAAATAATAGAATTTTCCAAAATTTGTGAAATTACTATTGGATATCAACTTCCGGCAGTATTTTTTAAAGATTAAACTTGCAACAAAGAAAAAGGGGAATAGATAAATAACTATTCCCCTAAATAATTAAAAAACAATAAAATATAATATTAGAAATAAATAATAAAGATATCAAAGCAAGACGTTGGAGAACGGGTCGCCGAAGGCTGCGACCCCTACAATAAATTGATTAAATGTGAATAGTAAATAGTACACGCTTTGCGTGAAGGAGGAAAAAGAGATGAATAAAATAGAGCCACGTACACTACCAGGTTTTATGGAATTGCTACCAAACGAGCAAATTCTATTTAATGAAATGAAAGAAAAAATAGCCAAATCATATGAAAAATTTGGTTTTTTACCAATAGATACACCAATAATAGAAATGAGTGAAGTGCTTTTAGCAAAAGCAGGAGGAGAAACTGAAAAACAAATATATCGTTTTAATAAAGGAGATAATGACTTATCGCTAAGGTTTGACCTAACTGTACCACTTGCAAAATATGTAGCACAAAATTATAATAATTTAGCATTTCCTTTTAGAAGATATCAAATAGGTAAAGTATACCGTGGCGAAAGACCACAAAAAGGAAGATTCAGAGAATTTTATCAATGTGATATAGATATAATAGGAGATGGAGAATTAAACATTATAAATGATGCGGGGATGCCAGCAGTTATATATAATACAATAAAAGAGCTAGGATTTAATGATTTTACAATATGTATAAACAATAGAAAAATATTAAATGGGCTATTTAAAGAATTAAATCAAGAAGAAAACTCGGTAGAAATAATGAGAGTAATTGATAAAATAGAAAAAATAGGAAAAGAAAATATAATTGAATGCCTAGAAGATATGAATATAGAAAAAACATCTATTGATAGAATTATAGAATTTATAGAAATAGATGGTACATCAGATGAAAAACTAGAAAAATTAGAAAAACTACAAGTTTCAGAAGAATTATTCAAACAAGGTTTAGAAGAACTAAAACAAGTAGTAAAATACATAAGAAGTTTTGGAGTACCAGACGCAAACTTTAAAGTAGACTTAAGTATAGCAAGAGGACTAGACTATTACACAGGAACAGTATATGAAACATTTTTAAATGAATACAGAGAAATAGGAAGTGTATGTTCAGGAGGAAGATACGACAATTTAGCCGAATACTATACAGATAAAAAACTTCCAGGAGTAGGAGTATCAATAGGTCTTACAAGACTATTCTATAAACTAAATGAACTACAAGCAATAGAAGCTTCAAAGAAATCCATATCAAAAGTACTAGTAGTTTCAATGGTAGAAGATCAAACAACAGCATTAGAAATAGGAAAAGCACTTAGAAATGCTGGAATAGAAACAGAAAACTACTTAGAAGATAAAAAAATAAAGGCAAAATTTAAATATGCAGATAAATTACAAATTCCTTATGTTATAGTAATAGGGGAAGACGAAATAACTAATAATGTAGTAACTCTAAAAAACATGCAAACAGGAGAGCAAAAAACAACAAGTATACAAGAAGCAATAAATGAAATAACTAAATAAAAAAGTGACAATGGGACGGAGTTTTTGTCACTAGGGTTGTAGAAGAAAATTATAATAATCTTTAGAATACCTAGTGACAAAAACTCCGTCCCATTGTCACTTTTTATTGTCATATTAACCAACGTACAAGCATATAATTTATATAATAATTGAAGTTTGTACGAAAGGAATTATAATGATAAATTTAGCAGTATTAAATCTGAAAGATATAATAAAATACTTACTAAAATTTTTATTAATAATTATAATATTATGGAGTTTTAGTAAGTTTTTTTCGCCCACTAAAATAAAACAAACAAATCTAGGAATAAGTATAGATAACAGTAAATTTTTAGAATGTTTAGATGAAACCATACCAGGAATGAAACAATTAAATGATAAAGAAGTAGAAACAGAAATGAAAAATAATAATCCTCTAAAAACAATGTTAAAATTAGAACTTAGTATGATTCATAATATAAAAGAAAAAGAAGTGAAAAATGTAACAGAAGAAAATGAGGAAATAAAAGTAGAACAAGCGCAAACAGGGCTTCAAACTGAAAAAATACAAAATAATGTACCAGAGAATTTTACAAATTCATATAATGGAGTTAATATAAAAAATGGAACAGATTATAATTTAACAGAAGAAATATTAAAACCAGATATACAAATAAACAATAAAAACGTAATGATATTTCACACACACACTTGTGAAAGTTATACAGCAACAGAAAAGTTTAACTATACACAAACTGGTACATATAGAACTACCGACTTAAACTATAATGTTGCAAGAGTAGGAACTGAACTTACAAACCAATTAAAAAGTTATAATTATAATGTAGTACATAACACAACATATCATGACTATCCAGCATACAATGGTTCATATGAACGTTCATTAAGTACAGTAAAGAATTTATTATTAACAAATGAAAATACAGATGTAATATTTGATATACATAGAGACGCAATAGCAGACTATAGCTATGCGCCAACTGTAAAAATAGGAGAAGAATATGCAGCACAATTAATGTTTGTTATAGGAACAGATGGAGGAGGACTAGAACATCAAAATTGGCAACAAAATTTAAAATTTGCAGTAAAAGTGCAAGAAAAAGCAAATGAATTATACCCAGGTTTATTCAAACCAATAGTATTAAGAAATAGTAGATACAACCAACACTTATCAAAAGCAGCAAGTATAATAGAAGTAGGAGCAACAGGGAATACAATGGAACAATGTTTAGCTAGTATGAAATATTTAGCAAAAGTTATTAGTGAAGTTATGAAATAATACCAAAAAGAAAGTCAATAAAAATATTGACTTTCTTTTTGATATTATTAATTTAATTTAATACAATAAGAAGCACCGTGAGAACAATTAGTAAGTGTTACTGTAGCATTAATACTTAAACGATGAAGTAAGTTTTCAATAACATATTTTGACATATGGATATTATCGAGATTGAAAGACTCAGGTAATTTATCATTATTGATAAAAGCAAGTCCCCAAAGGTACGATAATACATCTAACTCAAAGCCATTAGGGTCTCTTTTCTTAGTAAGGGAGTTACGTTCATTAATAATTTTTTCGTAAATACTATTTACCATATAAATACCTCCTTTAGTATAAGAAAGGTTAACAGGTTCCAAATTATAAAACTATTATAACACCAAAAGCGATAAGAAGCAATAAATGTTATAGTTTAATTATAATTATTTTAAATTAAAGCAACATAATACTTGACAAAAAAGAATAATATGTTAATATATAAACGTAACTAATTAATGTCCTTTTATTATTAATATAAAAAAGGAGGAATAAGAATGCAGTGTAAAGCAATAACTGAAGAAAGTGGATATTATTTTAAAGTAGTGGAAAAGGTTATGGAAAAATTAGAAGAATATATAAAAGAAGGATGGAGACCTCAAGGAGGAATAAATGTTACTTATGACAGTGATATTGAAAAATTTTATGCTACTTTATTAATAATAAATGAAAAAAGATAAATGAAAAAAGATAAATGAAAAAGAATTGGGGAACTCCCCAATTCTTTTTATGTAATTTAAAAAATAATGCAAAAGTACTTGACAAATACAAAAAAAAGGTGTAAAGTTAATTAGCATTACAAATTAAGAGGTGGTAATATGGAAAAAAATGTTAAAGTAAGTATGTTATGCCAAATATATGGTAAATTATTAACAGAAAAACAGCTTGAGGTTTTAACAGATTACTATAATAGAGATTTATCACTTTCTGAAATAGCAGAAAATAATAATATAACAAGGCAAGCTGTTAGAGACATAATAAAAAAGGGGGAAAATAAACTTTTCGAATTAGAAGAAAAGCTACAAATTATGGAAAAGATGATGAAGCAAGAAAAACTTTTGCAAGAAGTACTAAGCGAACTAGGCAAGATACAAGAAGTATCATCTGACAAAAAAATAGAAAAGATATTAAACCACGTAAGAAAAGAATTAAATTATTTAGTTTAGGAGGAAATTGATATGGCATTTGAAGGACTTTCTGAAAAGTTACAATCAATTACAAAAAAGCTTAGAGGAAAAGCAAGAATTACAGAATTTGATTTAAAAGAAATGCTAAGAGAAGTAAAACTTGCACTTTTAGAAGCAGATGTTAACTATAAAATTGTAAAAGAATTTACAAATCAAGTACAAGAAAAAGCCCTTGGTCAAGATGTCCTAAAATCATTAACTCCAGGTCAGCAAGTTATAAAAATAGTAAAAGATGAACTAGTAGAATTATTAGGTGGAGAAGAAAGTAGAATAAACTTTACGCCAAATCCACCAACAATAATAATATTAGTTGGACTTCAAGGTTCACGGAAAAACAACAACAGCAGGAAAACTTGCAAACATATTAAGAAAACAAGGCAAAAAACCACTATTAGTAGCTTGTGATATATACAGGCCAGCAGCTATAAAACAACTTCAAGTAGTAGGAAATCAACTTAATATTCCAGTATATGCAAATGAAACATCAAAAGATGTAGTTCATATAGCAAAACAAGCAATAAATGTAGCAATTAGCAAACTGAATGATGTAATAATATTAGATACAGCAGGTCGACTTCATATAGACGAAGAACTTATGAATGAACTAAAAAATGTAAAATTAGGTGTAAAACCACATGAAATACTATTAGTAGTAGACTCAATGACAGGTCAAGATGCAGTAAATGTAGCAACATCATTTAATGAAAGTTTAGGAATAGATGGAATAATACTAACAAAGCTAGATGGTGACACCCGTGGTGGTGCTGCACTATCAGTAAAAAAAGTGACAGGAAGACCAATAAAATATGCAGCAACAGGTGAAAAGTTAAGTGATATAGAAGTATTCCACCCAGAAAGAATGGCAGGAAGAATATTAGGAATGGGTGATGTACTTTCAATAATAGAAAAAGCAGAAGAAAGTTTTGACATAGAAGAAGCAGAAAAGCTAGAAAAGCAATTACGAAAAAAAGAATTTGACTTAGACGATTATTTAGCACAATTAAGGCAAGTAAAAAAGATGGGTTCATTTTCATCAATACTAAAAATGATGCCAGGAACGGCAAATATAAAAGATTTAAAAGTAGATGACAAAGAATTCGTAAAAATTGAAGCTATAATATGTTCTATGACAAAAGAAGAAAGAAGAAAACCACAAATATTAAATGCAAGTCGTAGAATAAGAATAGCAAAAGGAAGCCGGAACAACAGTACAAAAAATAAATCAATTCATGAAGACATTTGAAATGACGCAAAAAATGATGAAAAAAATGCAAGATGGAAAGAATATGAAAAAATTAATGAAAGGTATAAATCCAAACGATTTAAAAAAATTCATGTAGGATAAAATCGCCCCTACATCCAAATTAAGTTATTAATTTTATAATTTATAAATATAAAAAGGTTTAACAGGTCGCCGAAGGCGGCGACCCTTACAAGCCGACAATTTTTCAGGAGGTGAATTTAAAAATGGTAAAAATCAGATTACAAAGAGTAGGTGCTAAAAAAGCTCCATTCTACCACATAGTAGTTGCAGATTCAAGAAGCCCAAGAGATGGTAAAATAATCGAAAAAATAGGAACATATAACCCAATGACAGAACCATCAACAATAGTTCTTGATAAAGAAAAAGTAGCTACATGGATAAAAAATGGTGCAAAACCAACAGATACAGTTAAAGCTTTAATAGAAAAAGCAAACTAGGAGGTTTTTAAAAAATGAAAGAAATTTTAGAAACAATAATAAAAAGCCTTGTAGAAGATGAAAATGGGGTTTCAATTACAGAAAAAGAAGATGAAAAAGGTCTTAATTTTGAAGTAAAAGTAGGAAATCAAGATATGGGCAAAGTAATTGGAAAACAAGGAAGAGTTGCTAAATCAATTAGAACTGTTATGAAAAGTGTAGCAGGAAAAGAACACAAAAAAGTAAATATTGAGTTTTTAGAAGATTAGAGGTATATATGCAAAAATATTTTGAAGTAGGTCAAATAGTTAATACATTTGGAGTAAAAGGTATGCTAAAAATAAAGCCATTTACTGATGATGCAAGCAGGTTTGAAGAATTAAAAAAAGTATATATATGTAAAAAAGAAAAACTAGAAGAAGTAGAAATTGAAGAAGTTAAATATCATAAAGATATGGTTTTACTAAAAGTAAAAGGCATAGACGATATGAATGAAGCAGAAAAAGTAAAAGGTTTATATTTAAAAATAGACAGAAAGAATGCAAAAAAACTTCCAAAAGATACATACTTCATTGCCGATTTACTTGGGCTAGAAGTTTATTCAGATAAAGAAGAACTTTTAGGAAAAGTAGAAGATATTTTTAGGACAGGTGCTAATGATGTATATGTTGTAAAAGATGAAAAAGGCAAACAACTTTTACTTCCTGGTATACCAGAAGTAATAAAAGAAATTGATTTAGAAAAAGAAAAAATAATAGTTCACCTATTAAAAGGTTTAGTATAAGGAGTAAAAAATGAAATTTGATGTGTTAACACTTTTTCCAGAAATGTTTAGCCCATTAAAGCAAAGCATATTAGGAAAAGCAGTAGAAAAAGGCTTGATAAATATTAATTTGATAAATATTAGAGACTTTTCAAAAGATAAACACAAAAAAGTAGATGACACTCCATATGGTGGAGGAGCAGGAATGGTTATGAGGCCGGACGTAGTATATGATGCATGTAATTCAGTAAAAGAAGAAAATGCAAAAATAATATACTTATCTCCACAAGGAAAAAAACTAAACCAACAAAAAGTAGAAGAACTAGCAAACAAGCAACATATAATTCTAATTTGCGGACATTATGAAGGAATAGACCAAAGAGTTTTAGATGAACTTGAAGTAGAGGAAATTTCCATAGGAGATTATGTACTAACAGGAGGGGAACTTCCAGCAATGGTACTAATCGATTCGGTGTCAAGATATATAGAGGGAGTAATAACAAAAGAATCAATAGAAGAAGAAAGCTTCTCTAACAATCTTTTAGAATATCCACAATATACAAGGCCAGAAGAATTTATGGGAAGAAAAGTTCCAGAAGTTTTATTATCTGGGCATCACGAAAATATTCGCAAATGGAGATATGAAAAACAATTAGAAATAACAAAACAAAAAAGACCAGATTTATTGAAAGGAGAAAAAAATGGATATTATAAAATCAATAGAACACGAACAATTAAAAAATAAAATTCCAGACCTTCACGTTGGTGATACAATAAAAGTTCATCAAAGAATAAAAGAAGGAAATAGAGAAAGAATACAAGTATTCGAAGGAATAATAATTAAAAAACAAGGTGGCGGAGTAAACGCTACATTTACAGTAAGAAGAGTAGCATATGGTGTAGGAGTAGAAAAAACATTCTTAATTCACTCACCAATGGTAGAAAAAGTAGAAGTAGTAAGAGTTGGTAAAGCAAGAAGAGCAAAACTATACTACTTAAGAGACAGAGTAGGAAAAGCTGCTAAAACTAAGGAAAACTTAGGAGCAAGAATCGAAAATAAAGAAATTACAGTTAAAGAAGAATTAGTAGAAGAAGTTCCAGTAGAAGTAGCACCAGAAGAAGCACCAGCAGTAGAAACAGAAACACCTGTAGTAGAAGAAACAGTTGATACAGTATCAGAAGAAACTGTAGAAGAAGTTAAAGATGAAACAGCTGAATAATTAGTATTTATTTCAAAAAATGTAACATAAATGTAATATAAAAAAATAATAAAAATGTTGACACAGAAAAATGTTAGGATTAAAATATTAGTAGATTATGAATAATTATTACACTAAAAATAAATACTAATATAAACTTCGAAAGAAAAAGGAGAAATAAATATGAAAAGAAAAAGTATTAAAATAATATTAGTAATAGTAGCTGTAGTTATGGCTGTAACATTATTAACAACAACTGTTAAAGCAACAGGTAATCCATTAAATATACAACTTCCTGGTTCAAATCAAAATGGTTCAGGAACAGTTAATGTTACACAAAACCCAGGAACACAACAACCAACAAATACAACTCCAGTAAACACACAAGGAAGTACTTATCAAAATAGTAATCTTCCACAAACAGGAGACGCTAGCGATTATGTTATATTTTTATTTATAGCAGTATGCGCAGTAGTAGCAGTATTTGCTTATAAAAAATATAGAAATTATAATATATAATAAACCAAGAGTAGACTTTTAAAGGTCTACTTTTTGTTTTAGATAGAAATATGAGTCCGCAATTTAAATATTCAAATTGATACTTTATTGCACAATTTTTTCTCTAGCTTTTACACAAACTCTATTACCTTTAATATTATTACAAGTAATCAAAGTAATTTCTCTTAAGCTATTAGTATTTTGTTTAGTACAAGAAAGGTCATTAGCATCAATTTGTTTTTTATCATAAACTTCATATTCAACAATATTTCCATACAAATCAGAAATTTTAATAATATCTGCAACCATTAAATTATCAAGTTTCCCAAATTGTGTATCATTAATATAATTATGACCAGCAATACATAAATTTCCGCACTTCGTTTGGCATAGGACCATAAAATCTACAAGGAGAAATTTTTAATAATTCTTCTGAAGTTGTAGATAATATAGGATAAGTAATATTAATTTTATCAATTTGAATAAGTCCTATTACAAAAGGATTTTCAGCATTTTTACTATCTAATTGAATAGAAGAATAATTATTTGGCAAATCAGAATATAAAGTTTTTATATTAAAATTTGAAACTAAATTTTCAGATATTTTTTGCTTTCTAAATAAAGTATATTTTATAACAAAATATACTAATATAGATATTATTATTAATATAATTGAAATATATAACGTAACTTTAGCTCTTTTTTTAACAACAAAATCATTTGAATTATTATTTTGAAAAGGGCATTTATATAATATCTGATTCATATTTCCTCCATTCCTTTAATAGTATTTGTAAATAGAAAAAAATATATAATGGGAAAATTTTCAGTGTGAATAGTTACAATATAAATTTAAAATTATTTAATATAAAATAAAAAAAAATTGAAAAAGTGTTTATTTTTTATATAATAGTATGATAGAATATAAACAAAAATAAAATTAATAAAGGAGAGTGTATACATGCCCGAAATAAAGTATAAACGTATACTTCTAAAATTAAGTGGAGAAGCACTTGGTGGAGCAGAAGGAAGAGGCGTAAATGCTGATACTCTTGGAAAAATATGTGATCAAATCAAAAATGTTGTAGAATTAGGTGTTGAGGTTGCAATTGTAGTAGGAGGAGGAAACTTCTGGAGAGGTAAATATGGACACCAAATGGAAAGAACTACTTCAGATTATATGGGAATGCTAGCTACAACAATGAATGGTTTAGCACTTCAAGATTCATTAGAAGCAAGAGGTTTAACAACAAGACTTCAAACAGCAATTGAAATGAGGCAAATAGCAGAGCCATATATAAGAAGAAGAGCGACAAATCATTTATCAAAAGAAAGAGTTGTAATATTTGCATGTGGAACAGGAAATCCATTTTTTACAACAGATACAGCAGCAGCCTTAAGGTCAGCCGAAATAGAAGCAGACGTAATATTATTAGCAAAAACGATAGATGGAGTATATTCAGCAGACCCAAAAATAGATAATACAGCTGTAAAATATGATGAAATAACATATTTAGATATTTTAAACAAAGACTTAAAAGTAATGGATTCAACAGCCACATCACTATGTAAAGATAATCAAATACCGTTAATAGTATTTGGAATAGATGAACCAGAAAATATGGTAAAAATCGTAAAAGGCGAAAAAATAGGAACGATAGTAAAATAAATTAAAAACAAGAATAATTTTAATATAATGAATAGTGAATAATTAATAATATTAAAAATAGAAATGAAAGGTAAGGTAGAGAAATATGGATTACACAAATATTGAAGAAAGAATGAAAAAAACGATAAGTGTTTATGAGGAGAATTTATCAGAAATAAGAGCAGGTAGAGCAAACCCTGCAATATTAAACAAAGTAACAGTTGACTATTATGGAACAGCAACACCAATAAATCAAGTAGCAGGAATTTCAGTTCCAGAAGCAAGGTTAATAGTAATACAACCATGGGATATGAGTGTGTTAAAAGAAATAGAAAGAGCAATATTAGCATCAGATATAGGAATAACACCAAATAATGATGGAAAAGTAATACGTTTAAACTTCCCAGAATTAAATGAAGAAAGAAGAAAAGAATTAGTAAAAGATATAAGAAAAATGAGTGAAGAAGCAAAAGTAGCAGTAAGAAGTGTAAGAAGAGACGGAATAGACGAATTCAAAAAAATGCAAAAAGATTCAAGTATAACAGAAGATGAACTAAAACAAGCAGAAGATCAAATTCAAAAATTGACAGATAAATATGTAGAACAAATAGATAAAATTACAGAAAATAAAGAAAAAGAGATAATGACAGTTTAGAAGTTGGAAGTCAGAAGTTAGAAGTTAGAAGTTAGAATAGGGTAAAGTCTTCGAATAAACTACCCTAAATCTAACTTCCAATCTTCAAACTCTAACCTCCACCTTTCAAAGAAAGGTGAATATAAATGAAAACAGAAAATATGCCAAAACACATTGCTATTATAATGGATGGTAATCGTAGATGGGCTAGAGAAAAAGGTTTAGATATAAAACAAGGACATAGAGAAGGTGCAAAAACCTTAGAAAAAATTGTACGTTATGCAAATAAAATAGGTTTACAATACATAACAGTATATGCTTTTTCAACAGAAAACTGGAAAAGAACAAAAGAAGAAGTAGGAGCTTTAATGTTACTGCTTCAAACATATCTAGATGATTATAGCAAAAGAGCAGATACTGAAAATATAAAGGTAAAAATATTAGGAGATATTTCAGAATTATCAGAAGGAATGCAAAAAAGTATTATAAAATGCATGGAAAGAACAAAAAATAATACAGGTGTAACCTTCAATATTGCACTTAACTATGGCGGAAGAGACGAAATTATAAAGGCAACAAGAAATATAGCTAAAAAAGTTAAAGAAAATGAATTGCAAATAGAAGAAATTACAGAAGAAACTATTTCAAATGCTCTATATACAGCAGGTCAGCCTGACCCAGACTTACTAATAAGAACAAGTGGAGAACTAAGAACAAGTGGCTTCTTACCATGGCAAGCCGTATACTCTGAATTCTTATTCCTAGACAAAAACTGGCCAGACTTTACAGAACAAGATTTAGATGAAGCAATAGAAATATATAAAATTAGGAACAGAAAATTTGGAGCACAATAAACGTTACTATTTATATATTAATCCCTAAGAGTGGACTTTAATAGTAATATTTTATAAAAGATAGAATAAAGGAAATGAAAAATTATGGAATGGAAAAGATATACCTCAGCATTATTAGGATTTCCAATAGTACTAATAATACTGCTAATAAGAAATAAATATGTAGTAGATATAGCATTTACTATAATATCAATTTTAACAATACATGAATACTTTAATGCTATAAAAAACAAATGCAACCCAGTAACTTGGCTAGGTTATTTAAGTTGCATAAGTATAGCTATAATACATATACTACCAAAAGAATTATTACATATAGCAGTAATATTAGCAATTCCAACTATATTATTAATTCTATTTCTACAAGTAATTATAACTAATATGAAAAACAACTTTAAAGATATAGTATATACATTTTTTGGAATTCTATATGTAATATTTCCAATAATGTGTATTGCACTTTTAAACGGAGTAAATAATGGAAATATATTAATATGGTATGCAATAATAGCAGCATGGGGGACAGATATATTTGCATATTTCACAGGAAAAGCCATTGGAAAACACAAATTCAGCAAAGTAAGCCCTAAAAAATCAATAGAAGGATGCATAGGAGGAACAATAGGAGCAGTTTTATTAGTGCTTATATATACATATGTAGCAAATAAATTCTGGGGAATGGAAATTTCATATTATATAATAAGTATAATAGTAATAGCATTAAGTTTAATAGGCCAAATAGGAGACTTTGCAGCATCAAGCATAAAAAGATATGTGGAAATAAAAGATTTTAGCAATATGATACCAGGACATGGTGGAATGCTAGACAGAATAGATAGTTTAATATTTATAGCACCATTTGCATATGCTTTATTAATGTTGATTTAGAGGTTGGAGGCAGAAGTCGGAAAGTAGAAGATGATAGATAAATTGAAATTGTAGGGGTTTAATCGGTAAGGAATACCACATATAAATACCAAATTACGCCCATATCTTCGAAGAAATTACCCTAAATCTGACCTCTGAATTTAACCTATAATACGAAAGGAAGAAAAAACTTGATTAATTTTATAATAATAGTTCTAAAAGTAATATTTCTACTAGGCTTTCTCATATTCATACATGAAGGAGGCCATTTTTTAGTAGCAAAACTATGTAAAGTAAGAGTAAATGAATTTGCTCTAGGTTTTGGACCAACAATATGGAAAAAGCAAGGGAAAGAAACTAAATATGCTTTGCGTTTAATACCACTTGGAGGTTTTGTAAGTTTAGAAGGAGAAGATGAACGAGTAGAAAGCAAAAACTCATTTAGTGAAGCTTCTATTGCCAAAAGAATGGCGATAATAGTAGCAGGTGGTATTGTAAATATTATATTTGGTTTACTTGTCTATTTCATACTAATGTCAAGTATAGGAAATAATACATCACTTGTTGTAGATAAAACAATGCCCCAATATGCAGCAGAGCAAAGTGGAATAATAACAGGGGATGAAATTATAAAAATAAACAATAAGAAAATAAATGTAAAATCAGACATAGATAAAATTTTAAGTAAATCAAATGGAGAAGAATTAAAAATTACAATAAAAAGAAATAATGAGCAAAAAGAAATTACTTTAACACCAACAAGAAAAGAAAATAAAAGTACAGGAATATATTTAAAAAGTGGAGATAATTCAACAAAAATAGTAACAATAGAAAAAGAAAGTAATGCAGAAAAACAAGGATTAAAAGCAAATGATAAAATACAAAAAATAAATGGAGCAGAAGTAAAAACAAGAGAAGACATAGTAAATGTAATTAATTCAAGTGAAGATAACGAAAAACTAATATTTACAGTAGAAAGAGGAAATGAAAGTATAGAAATAGAAGTTATACCAGATACATTATATACCTACTATATAGGAGTACAATTTAAGTTAGCTGAGAATAATATACTAAATAATATGCACTATGCACTATATGAAACTAGAGATTTTATATTTACAATAACCGACAACTTAAAAATGTTATTTACAGGAAATGTAGGTTTAGATCAAATGATGGGACCAGTAGGAATATCAGAAGCAGTAGCAAACACAAGTGGAGTAAAAGACTTTGTATACTTACTAGCGCTAATAAGCCTATCATTAGGAGTAACAAACCTACTACCATTCCCAGCACTAGATGGAGGAAAATTCGTGCTACTAATACTAGAACTAATTAGGGGCAAAAAACTAAAGCAAGAAACAGAAATAAATTTACAATTACTAGGCTTTGCATTATTAATAGTATTGGCATTATATGTTACCTATAATGATATATTAAGAATATTTTAGTGACAATGGGACGGAGTTTTTGTCACTAGGGTTTCAAGGGAATAAATATATATCTTAAAAAATAAGTCATAATTTGACGAACGATTTTTATTTAAAAAAGGCTAAAAATATGCTATAATATAAATATTATATTTCTAATGATGTAGAAATAAATTATTTAATTCATAGATATTTTTAGTCTTATATTTTATTCATTAAATATTTAATAATCTAAACTAAAATAGAAATAATTAGAATTTCTATGCATTCAGTCAATATAAAATTTATTCAAAGGAGAATTAATATGCCACGCATAGCAAGAAAATATTTAGGAAGTTCTTACACACATATAATAATTCAGGGAATTGATAGAGAATATATTTTTCAAGAAGATTCTTTAAAGGATGCTTACAAATACATATTAAAGAAAAATTTAAAGGAGACAAATACAACTGTATTAGCATACTGTTTCATGGATAATCATGCACACTTTTTAGTATATAATGAACAAATATTAAGCATAGAAAAATTGATGAGAAAAACAAATACAAGTTTTGCAAAACTATATAATAAAACAAAAAATAGAGTAGGATATGTTTTTAGAAACAGATATTATACTCAAGCAATATTAACAGAAACACAACTGTATAACTGTATAGTATATATACATAATAATCCTATAAAAGCCAACATGTGTAATTATAAAAAAGAATATAATTATTCTAGCTATAATGAATATTTAGGTAAGAGAGATTTAATTACAAAAGAAAGTATAAAATTAGTATTTGGCAGTGATAAAAACTATATAGAAACATTTAAAATAATTCATAAAAATAAGCATATAGAAGATATTGTTGAAGTAACTGATGGCATTAAGAATGTAGATGAGATCATATCAGAATATTTAAAAAATAATAATACCACTATCGAACAAGTAAAAAAAGATAATGCAATGCTAGGAAATTTATTAATAGAATTAAGACATTATGGGGGTAAATCTTTAAGAGAAATGGAAAAAATTTTCAATATTAATAGAAATAAGCTTAATAGAATAATAAACAAAAAGATATAATCTAAAAATAGCATAAAGTCTTCAAATAGTAGTGACAAAAACCCCGTCCCATTGTCACTAAAATTATTTGTTTTTTGTTGATATTTTTGGTTTAATATAATATAATAAGTTGCAGTTAAGTAAGAGAGTTTTTGGGGGCATTTGAACATGAATGAAAAGCAGGAGTATAAGCACGTAAGAGAAGTTTTTAGAGATTTTAGTTCAAGTAATCAGCATATAATGGAAGCTAAAGTGAAGGCTATAAATTTGTTTAAGAAAACAAATACTTTAGAAATAACTTTGCTTTCTGATACTTTAATAGAAGTTAAAGGTTTATATGCTTTTGAAAAGTATTTAGAAGTTCGTTTTGGGATAGCTAATATACAAATTAAAATTGAAAATGAAAATATAGAACAAAATGTAACAGAGAATGCATGTGAAACTACTGAGATAGATAAAATAGGAAGTAAGGTAGAAAAAGAGTGGGAAGATATTATTGAATATATGGCATATAAACACCCTATGTTCAAGGCAATTCTAGCAAAAAGCAATATTAGAGTAGACAATAAAAATATAAATGTACTTCTTTCTAAAAAAGGAAAGGAATTTTTAACTGTCAAAAAGTTTGATGAAATATTATCAAGTATAATATTTAATATATATGGAGCAAGATATAAAGTAATTTGCACAGAAAATATTAATGAAGACGATATAAAGAAATATCAAGAATATAATAAAAAGATGGAAGAAGAGGCAATACGAAACTTACAAATAGAAAGTAATATAAGTATAGAAGAACAAGAAGAATATAGTAATATGCCACCACCACCTCCACCAGAGAATATACCTTTTGATGATGGCTATTTTGGAGAAGTTCCACTACCTCCGCCAACAGAAGAAGACTATTTGCTTGAACTTGAAGAAATGGAAGAGGAGAAAAGTTATATTTTAGGAAAACCTTCAAAAGCTAAAGAAAATAAGGTAAAAATAAAAGAAATATCAGCAGAGAATAAACGTATAACAATAGAAGGTAGAGTAGTTACTTGTGAGTGCAGAGAAACAAAAACAGGTAAAGGAATGATAATATTTGACCTTTATGATGGAACAGGAATTATAACATGTAAGTCCTTCACAACAGACGCAAAAGAAGGAAATGAAGTGGCAGAAAAAATTAGAAATGCAAGTGGAATTAAAACAATAGGAAAAGCAGGACTAGATGCATTTGCAGGCGATGTTACTGTAATGTCAAATATTATAATAGAAATAAATGGAGATAACTTCCCAAAACTACCAACAGAAGATGAAGATTCACCATTAATATTAGGAATGAACCCAGAAATAAAAGAACCACTAATAAAAGTACAAGATGTAGGAATAGAGTCAGGAAATGTATGTATAGATGGCGAGGTTATCGCTATGGAAGATAGAGAACTAAAAGGAGGAAAAATACTTTTAAGCTTATCTATCTATGATGGTACAAGTACAATGACATGTAAAGCCTTTCTAACAAAAGATAATAGTAAAAAAGTAATAGGAAAAATAAAAGGTGCAAAAGGAATAAAACTTGCAGGAAAAGCAGGAATGGACACCTTCTCAAATGAAATCACAATTATGGCAAATACAATTGTAGTATCAACAGGAATAAAAAAAGAAGTAAGACAGGATAATTCAGAAGTAAAAAGGGTAGAACTTCATATGCATACTCAAATGAGCCAAATGGATGCAGTAACACCAGCAGCAGAGTTAATAAAAAGAGCTATGAAATGGGGAATGAAATCAATTGCGATTACAGACCATGGAGTAGTACAATCTTTCCCAGACGCCCACAAAATGCTAGGCTTCGATAACCCAGACATGAAAGTAATATATGGTGTAGAAGCATATTTAGTACCAGATAAATCAAACATAGTAACAAATTCAAGAAATCAAACGCTAGAAGATACAACTTATTGCGTGCTAGACTTAGAAACAACAGGACTTTCATTTAGAACAGAAAAAATAACAGAAGTAGGAATAATGAAAGTAAAAAATGGGGAAGTAATAGACAAATTCAGCTGTTTTGTAAACCCAGAAAAACCAATACCACCAAAAGTAGTAGAAGTAACAAACATAACAGATGAAATGGTAAAAGACGCAGAAACAATAGACAAAGTATTTCCAAAAATATTAGAATTTGTAGGAGATAGTGTACTAGTTGCTCATAATGCAGACTTTGACATAGGATTTTTAAAACACAATGCGAAAGAACTAGGTTATACATTAGACAATACATATATGGACACTTTACGTTTAGCAAAGAGGCTATTTCCAGACTTTAAAAAATACAAACTAGGAATAATAGCAGACAAGCTAGGAATTGTTGTTGAAGTAGCACATAGAGCCTTAGATGACGTAGATACTACTGTAAAAGTTTTAAATGTAATGTTTAATATGCTAAAAGAAGATGGTATAAAAACATTAGATGATATTGATAACAAGGCAACAGTAGACTTTAAAAAACTACCAAGTTACCACGCAATAATATTAGCTAAAAACTATGTAGGACTAAAAAACTTATACAAACTAGTATCACTTTCACACTTACACTACTTTTATAAAAAGCCACGTATATTAAAATCAATATACAAAAAATATTCAGAAGGCCTAATATTAGGAAGTGCATGTGAAGCAGGGGAGCTATATAGAGCAATAGTAGAAGGAAAAGATGATGACGAAGTAGAAGAAATAGCAAAAGACTATGACTACTTAGAAATACAACCAACAGGAAATAACATGTATATGGTAAGAAATGGAACCTTGCCAGATGCAAGAGCAATAGAAGATATAAATAGAAAAATAGTAGCCTTAGGAGAAAAACTAGGAAAACTAGTAGTAGCAACCTGTGACGTTCACTTTATAGATCCACAAGACGAAATATATAGAAGAATATTAATGGCAGGTCAAGGCTATGATGACGCAGACGAGCAAGCACCACTATACTTACGTACAACTGAAGAAATGCTAAAAGAATTTGAATACTTAGGAGAAGAAAAAGCATATGAAGTAGTTGTAACAAACACAAATAAAGTATCAGACATGTGTGAAAGGATAAGTCCAATATCACCAGAAAAATGCCCACCACACATAGAAGGTTGTGAGCAAACAATAAAAGATATAGCTTTTGATAAAGCACACGAACTATATGGAGACCCACTCCCAGAAATAGTACAAGAAAGGCTAGATAAAGAGTTAAACTCAATTATAAAAAATGGATTCTCAGTTATGTACATAATAGCACAAAAATTAGTATGGAAATCTAATGAAGATGGCTATATAGTAGGTTCAAGGGGGTCAGTAGGTTCATCATTTGTAGCCAACATGACAGGTATAACAGAAGTAAACTCACTACCACCACATTACAGATGCCCAAACTGTAAATACTCAGACTTTACAGATTACGGTTATCAATGTGGATTTGACTTACCAGATAAAGAATGCCCAAAATGTGGAACACAAATGGTAAAAGACGGAATAGATATACCATTTGAAACCTTCTTAGGATTTAATGGAGATAAAGAACCAGATATTGACTTAAACTTCTCAGGAGAATACCAAGCAAAAGCCCATAAATACACAGAAGTAATATTTGGAAAAGGAACAACCTTCAAAGCAGGAACAGTAGGAACAGTAGCAGACAAAACCGCTTTCGGATATGTAAAAAAATACTATGAAGAAAGAGGAGTACCAGTAAATAATGCAGAAGTAATAAGAATATCACAAGGATGTACAGGAATAAAAAGAACAACAGGCCAACATCCAGGAGGAATAATAGTTGTACCAAAAGGAAGAGAAATATATGAATTCACCCCAGTACAACATCCAGCAGATGATCCAAACTCAGACATAGTAACAACACATTTTGATTACCACTCAATAGACCAAAACTTACTAAAACTAGATATACTAGGGCACGACGACCCAACCGTAATACGTATGCTTTACGACCTAACAGGAATAGACCCAACAAAAGTACCATTAGATGATAAAGAAACAATGAGCATATTTAGTTCAACAGATGCCTTGGGGGTAACACCAGAACAAATAGGAAGTAAAGTAGGAAGCTATGGAATACCAGAATTTGGAACAAAATTCGTAAGAGGAATGTTAGTAGATACAAAGCCAACAACCTTTGACGAACTAATACGTATATCAGGTTTATCACATGGTACAGACGTATGGCTAGGAAATGCACAAACATTAATAGAAGAAGGAACAACAACCCTTCAAAACTCAATATGTTGTCGTGACGATATAATGATATACCTAATAAAAAAAGGAGTACCACCAAACCCAGCCTTCAAAATAATGGAAACAGTACGTAAAGGAAAAGCACTAAAAGACAAAGAAAAATGGGCACAAAATGTCGAATTAATGAAAGAACATGATGTACCAGACTGGTATATAAAATCATGTGAAAAAATAAAATACATGTTCCCAAAAGCCCACGCAGCAGCATATGTAACAAACGCATTTAGAATAGCATGGTTCAAAGTACATCAGCCAAAAGCATATTACACAGCATACTTCACAATACGTGCCGACGAATTTGACAGTGAAATAATGTGCTATGGAAAAGAAAAAGTAAAAAACAAAATGAAAGAAATAGACCTAGCCGGAAATAGTGCAACAACAAAAGACAAGAATATGTATGCAATACTAGAACTAGTACTAGAAATGTACGAACGAGGAATAAAATTCCTACCAATAGACCTATATAAATCACATGCAACAAAATTCCAAATAGAAGAAGAACGGAATACGCCCACCACTAAACAGCGTACCAGGACTAGGAACAGTAGCAGCCGAAGGAATAGAACAAGCAAAAAAAGACGGCAAATTCATGTCAATAGACGACATGAAAATCCGCTCAAAAATAGGAAACTCAGTAGTAGATTTGCTTAAAAAAATGGGATGTTTAGAAGGAATGAGCCAAAGCAACCAACTTAGCCTATTTGGCTAAGTTCCCATTGGGGACGTTTCCAAATGGGAAATCTGTCACTTTTGGGAAGTAATACCATAAATAAAATAATTGTAGGGGTCGCACCCATCAGCGACATGCTCTTTTAAAAATAGCATATAAATAATAAAGAATGTAGGGGCGATTAGAAATCGTTCGAAGCAAAGGCTTAAATGAATAATGAAGAGTACAAATCTTGGATTTAATGTAGGGGCTTAATCGGTAAGGAATACCTAAAAGAATTTACCGAATTATGCCCTTTTAAATTTGTTTTAAAAAGATTACATAAAGTTTGTAAAAACTATTGTAAATATCTAATAAATGTGATAAAATACATACATTGAAACTTGTAAACCTATAAAAATAACTATTTTTAAAGGAGGAAGAAAAATGAAGATTAAACCAAAGGAAACACATTATGCAAAGAAAAAAGTAATAATGATAGGAGAATGTTGCAAATGTAAAAGAACGGTTATATTTGAAAAAATATATATAGCTCATAATGGACCTTATAGATGGAATTTCTGTACAGGATGCATACAATCTATCGAGGAGGCTAAAGAAGCCTCATTAATTAAAAGACCTACCTTTGATTCCGTTAGAAAAATTTATTGATAATTGAAAAATGTAAACCTATAAAATAATTATTTTAAGGAGGAAAAACGATAAAACCATTAAATGAGGAACAGGTAAAGGTAATAAAAGATTTTGAAGAATTCAAAAAGAACTTATCAGAAAAATATGGTATTCTTAGAACAGGTATGATTATGATGGAAAAGGCATTTAATGATGCGCTTGGAGAACAAGAAATTAACAATAAGCCATCAGCATATTCAATGACATCACTTATAGAGCACGATTTAAATTATGGACTTTCTTTGAAAGTTGATAAAGATAATATTCTTATTATAGGAATAATGAAAGTGCCCGTAGATAATAAAGATGTTGTAATAAAAGATTGTGTTGACTTTATATCAAAAATATCGATTCATATATCAGTATTATATCAGCATTTGGATGAAAAATATGATCGTAATAATTTTGATAGGGATATATATGACTGCAAGCGGCACATTAATAAAATAATGAATGTTATTTTTGAAATTTCAAAAGAATAGTCTTCATAAAAATTGAAGTTTAAAAACCAATAAAAAACTCGGAAATTCCGAGTTTTTTATTTTATGAAATACAATAAACATATACTGAATCAGTTTTTTCCTCAATAGCTTCATTTATAAGATCGATAGCAATTTGAGCATCTTCAAAAAACATAGTATGTCCTACAAAATGCCACTTACCATATCCATCCATTACCTGAACAAGAGACCATACACCTAAATCAATATTTCTTGCTTTTCTTGGTTTTTCAATTTTCCTCAAATGATTCTTAGTTTCAATTTCTAATGTATACATATTTTCTCCTCCTCGCAATTGCAAAGTGAATATATAAATAGTTTCTAAGATATTTTATCATAATAAATTATATAAATCAATTGTTTGGAAATAAAAATTACATAATTTGTAAAAACTATTGAAATATTAATTTCGACATTATAAAATATCGAAAATCATGAAAGGATACATAATGAATAAAATAATAGGAAAAGTCAACAATAAAGTTATAAAATTACTTAATTTAAACTACAAATCAGAAATACCAAGATACATTGCAGATAATAATATAGAAAATATGAAAAATAAGCACTTAGAAGATTATAATAAATATTGGAATAAAAATATCAAACATAATAAATAACCCAACATATATTTTATCTTTCATCCCCCATATCAATCTCAATATCAATAATCTCATTAGAAACTTCAGAAGCAGCTCCAGACTTACTTACTGAGCTTTTACCTTTAAGTTCATCAGAACTTACCTTTTTCAAAGGTTCAACATGCTTTAAAAAGTAAAAACCTTCTTTATTATAAACAGTGTTATCATCATAATCTATTACAAATTCTTGATTATTATTATTCTTAAACTCAACCCAAGTATGCATTTTTTTAGATTTATCTGAAATACCATAAACATATCCAGTAACAATACTGTTAGGAAATGTAAGCAACTGAGAAATATATTCAGCGCTAAATTTATCTTTTCTAACAACACTTCCTTTATCATTCTTATCATTTAATGTTTCAGGTATAATATCAGAAAGTTTAGCAACTTTTATACAGTTAGCTCTTGTATTTATTGAAATATAATCATTTTGTTTACTTGTAAATTTAACAATTCTTGATTTATTAAAACTATCAATTAAATGATTTTTTTCATCTTCTGAAAATTTATTATTATTCAATTTTGTAATTGTGCTATAAATAAAATATTCGTCAAAATAAAGGTGATTAGCCTCAGAAAGTAAACTCATGATTTCTTTTTTATTATTATCATGAGTAGCTTTATCATATCTTTTATTCCAATCTTCACAATCAGATAAAGAAAAAGTTTGATATATTTCTGACACTTAAAAACACCTCCTTAAATTAACATAAACACATATCTAATTTAATTATAACAGAAAATAGAAAAAAATGCAAATTATTGCATTTTTTATAGCTTATTGGTATAATTAATATGTTATGAAAGGAGAGAAATATGGCAGATATAGGAATAAAAATATTTACAATTCAAAATGTAATTATATATTTACTTATAATAAATGTAATAGCATTTTTAGCAATGTGGATAGATAAAAGAAAGGCTGAAAAAGGAAAGTGGAGAATTAGTGAAACTACTTTACTTCTACTTGGGGTACTTGGTGGAAGTATTGGTAGTATGATAGGAATGTACACATTTAGGCATAAAACTAAGAAAAAAAGATTTACAATAGGGATGCCAGCTATATTAATTATAGAGATAATAATATATTTTATATACTTTATATAGAGAAATATAAATGTAGGGGTCGCCGCCATCGGCGACCCATGCTCCAGCGAAATTGCTTAAATAAATATATTTAGGGTAATTTTGTAGAAAGAGCAGGTCGCCGATGATGGCGACCCCTACAAATAAAAATACAAATATAGAAAGAAAGGAAAATCAAATATGAAAGAAGAATTTATACAATTATTAAAAGAAACAAATAGAGAAGGAATGGAAAAACTAATAGAATTTTTAGAACACTCAGACTTTTTTAGAGCACCTGCAAGCACAAGGTTTCATGGGTCATTTGAAGGTGGTTTATTAGAACATAGCATGAAAGTATATGAAATATTAAAACAAAAATCAGGAGATAATGAGCACGTGCGAATAATAGCATTATTACATGACATATGCAAAGCAAATTTTTATAAAGTAGATTATAGAAATGCAAAAAATGAACTAGGAGTATGGGAAAAAGTTCCATACTATACAGTAGATGATTTGGTACCATATGGGCATGGCGAAAAATCTGTAATGATGATATCAGAATTCATAAAATTAACTCCAGAAGAAAGGTACGCAATACGTTGGCATATGGGATTTACAGAACCAAAGGAACTGTATACAACAATAGGTGCAGCCTACAAAAAATACCCAATAGCATTATTAACACATGAAGCAGACTTAGAAGCTACTTATTTTTATGATATATAATTAAAATTTAATACAAATGCTTGTAAGACAATAATAGATATGTTATAATAATTAACATAAGAAATATTATAACAATGTAACTTACTTAAAATTTTAAGGAGGATGAATAAAAATGAGTATATTTTTAAAAGGCAAAGAAATACGGGAAAATGAGTTGGATAGGAAAATAGAAGTATCTTTTGATTATTTAAATGAAAATGGTCAGAAAAGAATGTTTGAAGAGAATAAAGATCTATTTTTGACAGATGCTATTATATCAAGATATAAAAATATTAGAGAAATGGCAGAAAATTATGCTTATGAAGAATGTTCTAATGAAATTTTAAATCAAACTATTTGGCAATTATATAATATGCAAGGTAGATATATAACGATAATATTGAAACTATTAAATATTCATGGACTTAAATTGTTAAATTATCTTCAAAATGAATTTGCTAATTCAGATAATTATATTTTAAAAGAATGGTTAATAACTAAATATTCTGGAACATCTAATGATACTTTAAATGCCATTCTTGCTAAGGAATTAGATAAGTTCTGTAATAATGAAAAAAATTTGGTTGATGAAATAATAATGAATAGAAATTTTGAACTTACATTATTAGGTGAATATTATGGATTTGGTGCTATACAAAAAATTGAAGCCCGAATTAAAGAACTGAGAGAAAAATAACAATAAAACACATAAAAGGATAAATTTTGTCCTTTTATGTGTTTTTGTATAAAATTTGAATAATTAGTCAGTATACTTGAATGAATAAACACTATATGCTACAATGTATAAAGTAAAGACAGTACAAAACAATATGTACTGTCTTTAAAAATATAAAAGAAGGAATATTAAATTCCTTAAGAGAGGAAAAAATTATGAAAAGAGCGAAAAATATGCTATATGAAGCAACAGAATTTAATAATATAAAGGAAATTATTTATAATTCTGCTAAGAAATTTTCAAAGCAAATTGCATTTGTAATAAAACATCAAGAAAATAAAAAAGTGACTTATGAAAATATCACATATGAAAAATTATTAAAAGATATTAATAGTTTTGGAACAGCCTTATATAATAAAGGTCTTAACCAAAAAAGGGTAGCAATTATAGGAAAAAATAGATATGAATGGGTAGTTTCTCATCTTGCAAATTTGGTAGGAGGTATAGTTTCCGTTCCACTAGATAAAGACTTGCAATATGATGAATTAGAAAACTCTATTATAAGAAGTAAAGCAGACTGTATAATATTTGATGAAAAATTAACAGATAAAATAACAAAAATTAAAGAAGAGAACAATACTAATTTAACAAGCTACATATGTATGAGTAAAATAGAAGGTTTTGAATCAGTAGAAGAACTTATAAAACAAGGAGAAGCTTTAATAGAAGAAGGAAACACGCAATATATTGATACCAAAATTGATGAAAATATAATGAACATACTATTATTTACATCAGGGACTACATCAAAATCAAAAGCAGTTATGCTTTCACAAAAAAACATTGCATCAAACATATATGCAATGCAATGTGTAGAAGATATTAGAAGTACAGATACAAATATTGCATTTTTACCATTTCACCATATATTTGGTTCAACATGTATAATAATGATGCTTGCATGTGGTGTGAAAACTGTATTTCCAGATGGTTTAAGATATATTAAACAAAACTTAAAAGAATATAAAGTAACATTATTTGTTGGTGTACCTGTTTTAGTAGAAGCCATTTATAAAACAATAATGAAGGAAATTGAAAAGCAAGGAAAAACTAAAATAATAAAAATAGCAACAATAATTAGTAATATATTATTAAAATTACATATTGATATTAGAAGAAAAATATTTAAATCAATAATTGAGGCATTAGGAGGAGAGCTAAGGTTTATTATTTCTGGAGGAGCTCCTGCAGACCCTAAAATATCAAAAGGTTTTAATGATATGGGAATAAAAACTGCACAAGGGTATGGTTTAAGTGAAACTTCACCTGTTATAGCAGCAGAAAATAGTAAAGCAATAAAAAATGGAACTGTTGGAATACCTATGGTAAATGATATTATAGAAATAGTAAATAAAGATGAAAATGGAATTGGTGAAATAAGAGTAAAAGGTCCAAATATAATGTTAGGATATTATGAAATGCCAGAACTTACAAATGAAGTATTAAAAGAAGGATGGTTTTATACAGGAGACTTAGGATATTTTGATAGAGATGGATATTTATATATAACAGGAAGAAATAAAAACATGATAGTACTAAGAAATGGAAAAAAAGTGTTCCCAGAAGAACTTGAACTATTAGTAAATAGACTAGAACTAGTAGAAGAATCAATGGTATTTGGTATGCCAAGTAAAGAAGATAAAAATGACGTAAAAGTTTCAGTAAAAATTTCATATAATAAAGAAGTAGTTAAAGAAAAATATAAAGATAAAACAGGAGAAGAATTATATCAAATTATATGGGAACAAATAAAAGAATTAAATAAATCATTCCCAAGGTATAAACATATACAAAACATGATTTTAACAAGTGAAGAGCTTATAAAAACAACAACTAAAAAAATAAAAAGACAAGAAGAAATGAAAAAAATATTAGAAGAAAATTAAATATATTACTTACTGGGAGCGCATTCAAATAGATATATTGTGAAAATATTCAAAGAAAAAAAGTATTTTTTGTTGAAAAAAATGCTTTTTTATTATATAGTCAAAATATATAAAAAATTAGAGGTGAGATATGAGAAAAAATAAAGATAGAAAATACCCATATGCACAAAGTTCAAAATTAAATATTTGGTGGATAATTGCCATACTTGTTATAATGGTTATAATGTCATTTATATATGTTAAAAATGTAAATAAACTAATATATCAACACATATATAGCAATGTAAAGGAGCTTAGTGAACAAACAGCTACACAACTAAAACTTGCTATTAAAGATCAAGAACATTTTGTAGAAATAATGATAGACTCAATTAATAGAGGTTACTTTAAAACAGAACAAGACATTTTTGACAGATATAAAGGAGATTTAGGAGACTACCATTTCACAAGGCTTGTTATATTAGATAAAAAAGGAAATGGAACAACAAGTGATGGTTTTACAGTTGAAAATTATGAAGCGATAGATGAATTTTTTAATCAAAACGAAGTATATGTATCTGAAAATAGACCAAGCACTGTATCAAATAACCAAGTAAATATTTATTCAAAAACCTTCAAATTAAATGGAAAAGATAGAGTTTTAATGGCAACTATTAATACAGAAGACTATAAAAGCATTCTATTAAGAAAACTATTTGGTAAAGGTGGAACATACTTAATTAATAATGATGGAACAGTATTAATAGATTCATTTGGTACAATTAAAGAGAAAAACGCAAACATATATGAGTATGTTAAAAATACATATAAATTAGAAGGTAAAGAAGCACAAAAAATCAATAACATGCAAGAAAGCATAAAAAGGCATGAAGTGGGAACCTTTGATGTGAAATTTGGAGATGAGCCTTACTTTATACATTATGAAAAAGTAAATATTAACGACTGGTATGTAATAACAACAGCAGCAAACAGCACAATTGCAAAAGAGCTTATTATGCTAATTATCATTTTACAAACAGTGTGTTTACTAGTAACAATTACTATTGTATCTATTTGTATCTATATTAATGTTTTAAACCAAAAAAAGAATAAAAAAATATATGATATTGCTTATATTGACCCTATAACTCAACTAGGAAATCAGGCATATTTCAAAGAAAGTGGTAATAGTTACTTACGAAATAATACAAAAAATAAATATATTATTTCATTAGACATTAATAAATTTAAAGCATTAAATAATATTCATGGTTATGAATTTTGTAATAATATCTTAAAAGAACTTGGAGAAAAATTAACAAATACATTACCAACAGATAATATTACTTGTAGAATTTCAGCAGATGTCTTTACAGCGGTATTTAGCTACAACAAAAATATCAAAAATTTACTTAATAAGATATTTAATCAAGTTTCAAAATTAAAAATAGAAGGAAAACAAATAAATCTAAATTTATCAATTGGAGTATATAAAATAACACCAGAAGATAAAGACATAAATACAGCTTTAGATAAGGCCTATATGGCTCGTGCAAAAATAAAAGGTTTATATGATGAAAGTTATTACATATTTGATAATATACTTGAAAACCAATTAGTAGAAGAACAAAAAATAGAATCATCTATGGAAGACGCTTTAAAAAATGAAGAATTCAAAATAGTATATCAACCTAAAATTTATACAAATAATGAAAAACTAGCTGGAGCAGAGGCATTAGTAAGATGGAATAAAGATGGAAAAATGATTCCACCAAGTCAGTTTATTCCACTATTTGAAAAAAATAAATTTTTAGTAAAATTAGATTTATATATTTTTGAACAAGTATGTAAAGATTTGAAATATTGGAAAGAAAAATATAATTACATTCCAACTATTTCAATAAATGTTTCTAAAACACATTTTGTTAATGAAAACTTTATAGAAGAATACGTAAAAATTACAGACAAATATAATATACAAAGAAGTAATATAGACTTAGAAATAACCGAAAGTGCCACAATTGACGAAGACATAGACGTATTAGAAGTAATGAAAAAAATAAAAGAAAAAGGCTTTATAATTTCAATAGATGACTTTGGAACAGGATATTCTTCACTTAGCATGTTGCAAACAATGCCAATAGACATTATAAAAATAGATAAAGTATTTGTAGATAAAGCAGATTTAAAAAGTGATAGAAACATTATTAATTATATTATGCTTATAGCTAACCGCCTTGGAGTAAAAACAATAGTAGAAGGTGTTGAAACTAAAGAACAAGTAGAATTTATAAAAAAGATAAAATGTGATATTATTCAAGGATATTATTATTCAAAGATATTAATGAAAGAAGAGTTTGAAGAGTATTTTAATAAACATAGATAAAAATAAATTGTACGGGTCGCCGCCATCGGCGACCCGTTATTACGCCCTTTTCTATTTAAAAAATAAACAAAAATTACACGCACTATTCTTAAAAGCATAAAAAACACTTGAAAATCAACATAAAGTATGATAAAATTATAGATATGTAAAAATATAACCAATAACCTATATTTCATAATTGAAGGAGGAGAAAGAATGAAAGAAAAATTAATTGCATTTACACGGAATGAGGAAAAAACAAAAAGAGTAAAGAATATTGATTTTATAATAACTATTTTAATAATTACTATGCAATTATTCATTTTCCAAAATTCTACTATAGCGTTGATACTACTCTTTGGTGTTTTTCTTATTGAAACAGCAATATGTCAATTGATAAAAAGCTTATCTAAAGAAAGAGAAGAAGTAATTAGAAATAATAAAATTGGATTACTATTTCTTTCAAATACCGGAGGTGTTTTATGCATTATGGCTTTTATATTTACATTAATAACTGGGTCGATTTTTATAAGTTTGAAAAATGCAAGAGTAAGTGAACTTGTAATAAGTTCTCCTCAATTAATAATTTGTAGAATAATATTTATAATCTATTTAGGAATTATGTGCTTTTTAGCCTATAAGATAAGTAACTGTTTTAGGAAAATGTTAAAATAATTTACAAAAGGTCGCCTTAAAATTAGGCGACCTTTCTATAAAAAACATTTGTTAGCCTTGACAAACAAATAGAATGGTTGTATAATGTTAACCAAAGTTAACAAATCAATCAAAAGGAGTAAAATAAATGATTAGCGGTTCATTAGAAGAATATTTAAAAACGATATATATATTAAAAAATGAAAAACAAGAAATACGAGTAACAGACATAGCTGAAAGAATGAATTGTACTAAGCCTAGTGTAAATAAAGCAGTAAAAAGTCTGCAAGCAAAGGAACTTATAAATTATGAAGTTTATGGAGATATAGAGTTAACGCAAGAAGGCGAAAAATTAGCAAAAAAAATATTAGAAGCTTATGATATAACATACATATTTTTAACAGAAATATTAAAAGTAGAAAAACAAAAGGCAGAAGAAGAAGCAATAAAAATTAAATCTGTATTAAATGACAATACATTAAACAAATTAACTAAATACATATATAAAACATTAGGATTAAACGAACTTAATTGTAATTACGATATTAATAAAGAAGAATGTAGAAACTGTAAGAAAAAAGTTTTAAAAAAGGTGTAGGTGTAGGTTTTGTGTCTATCTACAATAAATATGTAATAATAAAAAAATGAAAGGAAAAATTATGGACAGTACATTATTAGAAATAAAAGATTTATATGTAAATGCAGAAAATAAGGAAATTTTAAAAGGAATAAATTTAAAAATAAATAAAGGAGAAATTCATGTAATAATGGGACCAAACGGTTCTCGGAAAAAGTACAACAGCAAATGCAATATTAAATAACCCAGAATACACAAAAACAAAAGGAACTATTAAATTTGAAGAAGAAGATATAACAAACTTAAAAACAGATGAAATAGCAAGAAAAGGAATATTTATGTCATTCCAATTACCAGAAGAAATACCAGGAGTAACTGTTACAAACTTCCTAAAATATGCTAAAAACAAAGTAACAGGAAAACCAGTAAAAATATTCGAATTTAAAGAAGAACTTGCAAAATATATGGACGAACTAAATATGAACTCAAAAAACATGGAAAGAAGTCTAAATGTAGGATTCTCAGGCGGAGAAAAAAAGAAAAATGAAATTCTTCAAATGCTAGTACTAAACCCAAAACTAGCAATACTAGACGAAACAGATTCAGGTCTAGACGTAGATGCAATAAAAACAGTGTCAAAAGGAATAGAAATGTTCAAAAACAAAGAAAACGGAATACTAATAATAACTCACAACACAAAAATATTGCACAGCCTAAAAGTAAATTACGTCCACATTCTAGTAAACGGAAAAATAGTAAAAACAGGTTCACAAGACTTAGCAAAAGAAATAGAAGAAAATGGATATTCTCAATATAAATAAATTAGCAAGTAGCTCTGAAACTCTGCGTATTAAACTGTTCGCTCCTAAGTAAGTAATATATTTTATTTTTTCTATTCTGCCCTCCAAGCTAACGGGTATTCCCCTGCCTCAAAGGGCTGTCGGGGCTCCATTACAAAAATAAAATATATTACTAACTTTGCGCTACTATACAACTTAAAACAACATACTTTCCTATAATATAAAAAAGAGACTAGAAAAACTAGCCTCTAATGAAACGAAAGTTATTTTGTTGTTAATATAGGAACTACGATAGCAATTACTAGAGCTATTATTGTTAGTGTAATTGCAAGAGGATAATTAGCAACTTCGAATAGTTTGCGTACAATTACACCTATAGCAAAGAGAGCAATATAAAAAAGAATAGTACAAAAAGTTTCACGTTTCATAAAATATACCTCCTATTAAGTAAATAAGGACTAATAAGTTACAATTGACATAATTATAACATAAAAAATATGAAAAGTCAAATTCAGAAAGGAAAACCGAAAATGTCAAAAACAAACATAGAAGAAATAAACCGAAACATCTACGACATAAAAAATAAAGATGAATACGAATTCAAAATAAAAAAAGGTTTAACACCAGAAATAATAGAAGAAATATCAAAACAAAAAAATGACCCAGCATGGATGAAAGAGTTTAGATTAAAAGCGCTAGAAGTGTATAATAAACTAGAACTACCAACTTGGGGACCAGACTTATCAGAACTTAATATGGATGAAATAGCAACATATGTAAGGCCAAAATCAAAACTAAATAACTCTTGGGAAGATGTACCAGAGGACATAAAAAACACCTTTGACAAACTAGGAATTCCAGAAGCAGAAAAAACATCACTAGCAGGAGTAGGAGCACAATACGACTCGGAAGTAGTATACCATAGCATGAAAGAAGACTTGATAAAACAAGGTGTAATATACACAGATATGGAAACAGCAGTAAAAGAATACCCAGAGCTAGTAAAAGCACACTTTATGAAATGTGTACCAGTACATGACCACAAATTTGTAGCACTACATGGAGCAGTATGGTCAGGAGGTTCATTTGTATATGTACCAAAAAATGTACATGTAGATATACCACTTCAATCGTACTTCAGACTAAACTCACCAGAATCAGGTCAATTTGAGCACACTCTAATAATAGTAGAAGAAGGTGCAAGTTTGCACTTTATAGAAGGATGTAGTGCCCCAAAATATAATAAAGTAAATTTACATGCAGGCTGTGTAGAACTATATGTAAAAGACAACGCATATTTAAGATACTCAACGATAGAAAACTGGTCAAAAAACATGCTTAACCTAAACACAAAAAAAGCAATATGTGGAAAAAATGCACAAATAGATTGGGTATCAGGCTCATTCGGATCAAAAATATCAATGCTATATCCAATGAGTATACTAAACGGAGAAGGAGCCAAAACAGAATTCACAGGAATATCATTTGCAGGAGCAGGTCAAGACCTAGACAATGGCTTTAAGGTAGTACATAATGCACCTAGCACATCAAGTGTAGTAAATGCAAAATCAATATCAAAAAACGGAGGAAAATGTACCTATCGTTCACTAGTAAGAATAAACGAAAGTGCTAAAGGCTCAAAATCATCAGTATCATGTGAATCACTAATGCTAGACGATAAATCAATATCAGACACAATACCAACAAGTGATATACGAACAGACGACGTAGAATTCTCACACGAAGCAAAAATAGGAAAAATAAGTGACAAAACAATATTCTACCTAATGAGTAGAGGGCTATCCGAAGAAGACGCCAAAGCAATGATAGTACGAGGCTTCGCCTACCCAATTTCCAAAGAATTACCAATAGAATACGCCGTAGAAATGAATAACCTAATAAACCTAGAACTAGAAGGCTCAATCGGTTAAAACTAGCATTAGGATTGTCGCTAGCATTGGGGACGGTTAGTAATCGGAAACAAGATAAAAAAATAAAATAAGTGCAAAACAAAAATAATAGCAACAAAAAACTACTGTCTCAATTCCTGAGACAGTAGTGAGAGAGTAATCATTTTTTGTTAATAATAAGTAAAATAGCAGAGACGATAGCAAATAATATAGTTGTAAGACGTAAAAAAAACATATTATTAGTAAAAATACCTACTACCAAAAATACAAGTGCAATAATAATGAGAAAAATTAGAAAGATTTTTTTCATAAACAAGTCCTCTCTTTTAAAATAAAGTTTTTATTGTTACACTAGTATTATAGCAAAATTGACATAAAAAGTCAAGTTTAGAAAGGAAAACCAAAATGTCAAACATAAAATTAAACGAAACACCAATAAGAACTGCAAGGAACTACAATATAAACAATATAACCATAGAAAATATACAGTTATCAGAAGAAATTGGACCATTCGAAAATGTTTCAATAACAGGTATAGAATACACAAATAATATAAATATTAATAATTTAACATATGGCTTATCAAAAACATTAGAAAATCAAGTAAAAGAAAGCTCAAATCAAAAAATAAAAATACAAGTAGAGAATAGTGAAAATGCCCAAATAGACTTCAAATTTGATAAACAAAACACTGGGCTAGTAGAAAACATTGAAATAATAGCTGAACAAAATTCACAGCGGAACAATAACAATAAAATATGAATCAACCGAAAACATAGAGGCCTACCACAATGGAATAATAAATGTAATAGCTAAACCAAACTCTAACTTAAATATAATACTAGTAAATTTAATGAACACAAACTCAAACAATTTTATAGCTATACAAAATACTTTAGAAGAAAACTCAAATGTAACATATTGGATAGTAGACTTCGGAGGAAAAAACAGCATAACAAACTACTATTCAAACTTAATAGGAAAGTATTCAAAAAACAATATAAACACAATATATCTAGGAAAAGAGGAACAACAATTTGACTTAAACTACATAACCCATCTACAAAGTGAAAAAACAAATGTAAATATTCAAGTAGAAGGGGTACTAACAGACAAAGCTAAAAAGAACTTCAAAGGAACAATAGACTTCAAAAAAGGGGCAAAAAAAGCAGTGCGGAAACGAAGTAGAAGCCTGCACATTATTATCAAGCACAGCAAAATCAAAAGCTCTACCAATGTTACTATGTTCTGAAGAAGACGTAGAAGGAAACCATAGCACAAGCACACGGAAAAATAGGCAAAAAAGAACTATTTTATATAATGAGTAGAGGTTTCACACAAAAAGAAGCAAACAAATTAATAGTAAGAGCAAAATTTGATAAAATAATAGAAAACATAGAAAATGAAGAATTAAAATGTCAAATAGCAAAAGAGATAGATGAAAAATTAAATTAAGGAACACACAATAAAATAATTGGAGGAGAAAATGAAAACATCAGAAATGAAGCAAATAGTTAATATGCTATATAATGAATGGAATTTAGGAAAAAAAGAAGCGAAAGCAAAGGGAAAAATATGTGCATGGATATATCTATTTGAAGTACTTGAAGAAACTGAAAAAGTAGTATTGGAAAAAGAAAACAATAAAGTTATAGGAATGTGTGGATATGCAAATTGGAATTCTAAAAAATATATAATAAGAAAGAAATTTTTCAAATTATTAAAAATTATATGTATAAATAGTCCATTAATAAAAGATAAAAAAGCAATGATAAAGTATAGTAAAGACTATGACTACACTCCAATAGAACTAGAAAATCATTTTGATGGTGAAATAAGCTTACTAATAGTAGACAAAAAATATAGAGGAAAAGGCATTGGTAAAAAAATGATAAACAGAATATTTGAATATGCGAAAAAAGACAAAATGAAAAATATTGAAATACTTACAGATGAAAGTTGTAACTTTAAATTTTATGAAAATTGTGGATGTAAAAAAGTATATGAAAAAATCATACCAAATGGAGAACCAGACATATTAGGAAATATAACAAGTGAAAAAGGTTATATTTATGAGAAAATATTTAATTAAAAGAGAAAAGGAAAAAATAATATGAACATAGAAGAAATAAAAAAAGACTTCCCGATATTGCAAAATAAACAAATAACATACTTAGATAGTGGTGCAACCACCCAAAAACCAATACAAGTAATAAAAGCAGTAGAAGAGTTTTATAAAAGATACAATGCCAACCCACATAGAGGAGCGTATTCATTAAGTATAGAAGCCACAGAAGCTTACGAAAATACTAGAAAAAAGATAGCAGAATTTATAAATGCAAAATATCCAGAAGAAATAATATTTTCAAAAAACGCAACTGAAAGCTTAAATTTGATTGCTTATTCATATGGAATGGAAAACTTAAAAAAAGATGATGAAATAGTAATATCAATAATGGAACACCATTCAAACTTAGTACCATGGCAAAAGGTATGCAAACAAACAGGTGCAAAACTAAACTATATGTACATAAACAATAATTATGAAATTTCAGAAGAAGAAATAGAAAGCAAAATAACAGATAAAACAAAGATAGTTAGTATAACACATGTTTCAAACGTATTAGGAACAATAAACAACATAGAAAAAATAATAAAATATGCCCACAAAAAAGGAGCAATAGTAATAGTTGACGCCTCACAAAGTATACCACATATGAAAATAGATGTAGAAAAGCTTCGGCTGTGATTTTCTAATATTTTCAGGACATAAAATGTTAGCACCACTTGGAATAGGAGTTCTATATGGAAAAAAAGAACTATTAAATAGAATGACACCATTCCTAATGGGTGGAGATATGATAGAATACGTATATGAACAAGAAACGACCTTTGCACCACTACCAAATAAATTCGAAGCAGGAACTCAAAATATAGAAGGAGTAATAGGCTTAGGAGCAGCAATAGATTATATACAAAACATAGGATATAATAATATACAAGAAATAGAAAAGCAAATAGTAGAATATGCAAAACAAGAGTTATCAACATTAGACTATGTAGAACTATATATAACACCAAACAGTAGCAATCATTCAGGAGTAATATCTTTCAACATAAAAGGAATACACCCACATGATGTAGCCAGTATATTAGATAGCAAAGGAATATGCATCCGCTCAGGAAACCACTGTGCACAGCCATTAATGAGATTTTTGGGAATAGATTCTACATGTAGAGCAAGTTTTTATTTTTATAATACGAAAGAAGATGTGGACAAGTTAGTAGAAGGATTAAACAAAGCTTATGAAATGTTTAAGAAATACATTAAAGATTAGCCAAATGTTTGATATAAAATAAGCCATCCAAAAGTTGTATATATAATAAATTTATTACATATACAACTTTTGGACTACTCTATAAAAATGATATACTACATATGGTATTAAAATATAATTTGAATAGGAGTTTTAAAATAATGGAAGATTTAACAGATGTTTATAATGAACTGATAATGGAACACAGTATGAATTCATACAATAAAAGAAAATTAGAGATAGCAGATTATCAGCAAATTGGACATAACCCAAATTGTGGAGATGAAATAACACTAGAATTAAAATTAAATGGAAATATAATTGAAGACATGGCATTTTCAGGACACGGCTGTGCCATATCACAAGCATCAACTTCAATAATGATAGATACATTAAAAGGAAAAACACTAGAAGAGGCAAAAGAAATTGTACAAACATTTATAGGAATGATAAAAAGAGAAATAGAAGACGAAGAAACTCTAAAAAAACTAGAAGACGCAATAGCCTTTAAAAACGTATCAAACATGCCAGCAAGAGTAAAATGTGCATTACTTGCATGGCATACAATTGAAGATATAATAAATACCTCAAAAAACCAGGATATTTTGGGGTAGATAATTAAAAATTACCCCAAAACAATCTAGTCTTTTTGAGATAAATAAATTTAAAGGAATGAAAAAGAAAATGGAAAATAAAAAGGTACTATTAGGTATGAGTGGTGGAGTAGATAGTTCAGTAGCAGCCGTTCTACTACAAGAACAAGGTTATGAAGTAATAGGAACAACATTAGAACTATTTACAGGAAGTAGTTGCTGTAATGTAAATACATATATAGATGCAAAAAATGTGTGTAATTCAATAGGAGTGCCACACTTTACCTACGATTATAAAGAAGAATTTAGAAAACATGTAATAGATGATTTTATAGAATGTTATGCAAATTGTAAAACTCCAAACCCATGTATAGAATGTAATAAATATATGAAATTTGGAGCAATGTATGAAAAAGCAAAAGAATTAAGTTGTACATATATAGCAACAGGTCATTATGCTAAAACAGAATATAGTGAAGAATATGGTAGATGGGTATTAAAAAAATCAAACGCAGGTAAAAAAGACCAAAGTTATGTATTATGGAATATACCAAAAGATTTGATTAAATATGTATTATTCCCATTGTCAAGCTTTGAAAATAAAGAACAAATAAGGCAAATAGCAAGAGAAAGAAATTTAAAAGTAGCAAATAAGCCAGATAGTGAAGACATCTGTTTTGTACCAGACGGAAACTACAAAAAGTTCTTAGAAAATAACTCGGAAATTAAACCAAAAGAAGGAAACATAGTAAACAAAAAAGGCGAAATTTTAGGAAAGCATACAGGTTTATACAACTACACAATAGGCCAAAGAAAAGGCTTAGGAATTTCAAATGCAGTACCACTTTTTGTATTAGGCTTTAATAAAGAAAGAAATGAAGTAATAGTAGGAGAAGAAAAAGAATTATACAAAAAAGAAATAACAGTAACAGACATAAACTTGCTACTAGTAGATGAAATCAAAGAAGAAATGGAAGTAGAAGTAAAAACAAGGTATTCAGCAAAACAAGCAAAAGCAAAAATAACAAAAGCTGGAGACAAAATAAAAGTAATATTCGACGAGCCACAAAGAGCAATAACCCCAGGACAATCAGCAGTATTCTACATAGGAGATATTGTACTTGGTGGAGGAAAAATAGCTTAATAAAAATTAAATAAAAAGTAGACTAAAAATATTAATTTTTAGTCTACTTTTTATTTAAAACAAACTTCTTAAGAATTCCTAAATATTATTAATAAATTCTTAAACCACTTAAAAAACAAATAAATTGCTATATAATAAAAACAGAAAATTAAAGGAAAGAGGTAAAATAAATGGAAATAGTAAGAGTAGAAAACTTAAAAAAATATTATGGAAAAGGAGACACTTGTGTAAAAGCTTTAGATGATGTTTCCTTCTCAATAGAAAAAGGCGAATTTGTTGCAATAGTAGGCCCATCAGGCTCACGGTAAATCAACAATGCTACATATGTTAGGAGGTGTAGATAGGCCAAGTTCTGGAAAAGTATATATAAATGGAACAGATATAAATTCTTTAAAACAAGATGAACTAGCAATATTTAGAAGAAGAGAAATAGGTTTAATATATCAATTCTATAACTTAATACCAGTACTAAATGTAGAAGAAAATATAACACTTCCAGTTTTATTAGATAAAAAACAAGTAAATAAAAAAGACTTAGAAGAAATTCTACAAATTCTAGGTTTAAATGAAAGAAAAAAACACTTACCAAACCAACTATCAGGAGGGCAGCAACAACGTGTATCAATAGGAAGAAGCCTAATTACACACCCTTCAATAATACTAGCCGATGAGCCAACTGGAAATTTAGATAGTAAAAATTCAAGAGAAATATTAGACCTATTAAAAGAATCCAACAAACAATATAATCAAACCCTAATAATGATTACCCACGACATGAACATTGCCAAAGAAGCAGATAGAATAATATGGGTAGAAGATGGAAAAGTACGAGAGAATAGGGGGTAAGAACTTTGAAAATATTAAATGAAATAACAAAAAAATACTTAAAGCTAAATAGAAAAAGAAGCCTAGTAACTCTAATTGGAATAATTTTATCTGGAGCAATGATTAGTGCAGTAACAACACTTGCAGTAACTTTTCAAAGATTTATGCTAGATGTAGAAATATCACAAAGTGGAGAATGGGAAGCTATAATAGAAAATGTAAATTTAGAAGAATTACAAGAAATAAAGCAAAATAAAAAACTAAAAGAAATACTAGTAATGGAGCCATTATCAATAGCAAAAAATGAGTATTCAGATGATGAATTCATAATGTTATATAAATATAGTAAAGAAGCCCTAACAAAAATGAATGGCGAAGTACTAAAAGGAAGAATGCCACAAAATGAAAATGAGATAGTTTTAAGTACTACATTTTTTGATGGAAAAGAAAATGAACCCAAAATAGGAGAAAAAGTAACCTTTACCTTAGGAAAAAGAATAGATGAAGGAAATGAACTACTATCACAAGCAAAAAGTGAAACAGAAGAATTTATAGAAAGTGAAAAACGAACATTTACAGTATGTGGGAAAATATATAGGCCAATATTTGAAAGCTCTACAGACCATTATACATCAGGAATAACCCTTCTAGAAAATGAAGAAGAAATAACATCAGAACTAGTAGATATAGGTATAATAAATAGAAAAGCAAAAGACGTATATAAAAACACAAAAGAGATTTGTGAAAATTTAAATACTGAGAGCACTCACAAAACTGACTATAACACATATGTACTAGCATATAAAGGAGTAAACCACAAAGCAGAATTTAATGGGACATTATATAGCATTTGTGCAATATTAATAACAGTTATAATAGTAGGCTCAGTATTAGTTATTTACAATAGTTTTGCAATATCAGTATCAGAAAGAAAAAAACAATTCGGAATGTTATCCTCAATAGGAGCAACAAGAAAACAAATAAAAAGAAGTGTAGTATATGAAGCAGTAGTTTTAGGAAGTATAGGAATACCAACAGGAATAGTATCAGGAATAGCAGGAATAGGAATCACTTTAAAATTTGTAGATAATTTATTAAAGCCAATGTTAACAGATACAAACTGGGGATTTAAACTTACAATATCTTGGCCATCAATACTAATAGCTGCAATATTAATAGCATTTACAATATATCTATCAGTAATAATACCAGCAAAAAGAGCAAGTAAAATAAGTCCTATAGAAGCAATAAGGCAAACAACAGATATTAAAGTAAAACCAAAGAAATTAAGAACACCAAAAATAATAAGAAAAATATTTGGAATTCAAGGAGAACTTGCACTTAAAAATCTAAAAAGAAGTAAAAAAAGGTATAGAACAACAGTAATATCACTAGTAATAAGTATAGTATTATTCATGGCAACAACAGGCTTTGTAGGCTATATGTTTGAAGGTTTTGACACAATATATAAAACGGTAGACTACGACTATGAAATAAGACTAAACAAAACTGAAAAAACTGATGAACTATATGAAAAGATAAGTAATATAGAAAAAATAGAAGATATAATCAAATATAAATATATAGGCAAAACAATAGAAGTGCCAGTAAATAAGTTAAATGAAAAATTAAAAAATACTATAAATGAAGAAAGAAGAAAAAGTGAGCAAAACCCATTAGATGAAAATGGTACTTATAATTTATCGGCGTATATATATTGTTTAGATGAAAAAACATATAAAGACTATTTAAAAGAAACAGGAATAAATAACTTAAATCAAGATGAATTTATACTAGTAAATTATGCTAATTTGTTACAAAAATACAAAATAGAAACACAAATATTAAATTATAAAAATGGTGACGAAATACAAGTAACAAGATATAAATACGAATATGATGAATATGGAGATGAAACAAACAAAACAGAAGATGGTAGTTTCAAAATGAAATTTGCAAAAATAACACAAAAACTACCATTTACAATAGAAGGTTCAAGCTTTATAGGAAATACAATATTTATAACTTCAAAGGAGAATTTTGAAAAACTAAATAAAGATGATATGGAATTAGAAGAAACAGTAAGAATAAAGACAAAAGACGTAGCCTTATTAGAACAACAAATAGGAATGTTAAAAGAAAAATATCAAAATGAAGGATTAGAAAATGGCTTCAACATAAAAGAACAAATAGAGCAAATGAAAAACCTAAAACTAATAATTCAAATATTCCTATATGGCTTCATATTCCTAATATCAGCAATAGGAGTATCAAATGTATTTAATACAATATCAACAAATATAACACTAAGAAGGAGAGAATTTGCAAACCTAAAATCAATAGGAATGACAAACAAACAATTCAAACAAATGTTAGACCTAGAATGTATATTCTATGGAAGTAAGGCACTACTATATGGTGTTCCATTAGGAATACTAGTATGCTACCTACTAAACAATGCTTTCAGTGACATGATAGAGTTTATGTTCAAAATACCATGGAATAGTATAATAATATGTATAATAGCAATATATGCAGTAGTGTATGTGACAATGGTATATGCAAGTAGGAAGGTAAAAAAAGAGAATATAATAGATGTAATAAGGGATGACAATATTTAAGTTCCCATTGGGGACGTTTCCTTTTGGGGTATCTGTCACTTTTGGGAATATATGTTATGCAAAAAATAATGAAATTGTATTGTAGGGGAGCGCACTTAGAGCGCACCATACTTAGAAAGAATTATCTTAGGATATATAATATTAAACTACTTGAAAAGCATAAAAGTAATTGATATAATAAATTAAAATATATGAAGGGACAAGAAGTAAAGTGTCAGAACAATTTTCAAGAACAGAATTATTAATAGGAAAAGAAGCAATAGAAAAACTTTCAAATGTAAAAGTTGCTATATTTGGAATAGGAGGAGTAGGTTCTTTTGTAGCAGAAGCATTAGCAAGGGCAGGAATAGGAAGTTTCTTGTTAGTAGATAATGATATAATAAGCGAAAGTAACTTAAATAGGCAAATACATGCATTAACAAATACAATTGGAAAATATAAAGTAGAAATCATGAAAGAAAGAATAATGCAAATAAATGAAAACGCCAAAGTAGAAATATCAAAAGAATTTTTTATGCCAAATTCAGATGAAGAAATAATAGATAATACTATAAATTATATAGTAGATGCAATAGATACTGTAACAGCAAAAATAGAACTAGTAATTAGAGCGGAAAAGCTAAATATACCTATAATTTCTTCAATGGGAACAGGAAACAAATTAGACCCCACCAAATTTGAAATAACAGACATAAACAAGACAGTAGTATGTCCTTTAGCAAAAGTTATAAGAAAAGAATTACGTGCTAGAGGGATAAAAAAATTAAAAGTTGTATACTCAAAAGAAGAGCCAATAAAGACTAAACAAACAGTAGAGCAAAACGAAAAAAAACATGTACCAGGAAGTATATCATTTGTACCATCAGTAGCAGGTTTAATTATAGCATCAGAAGTTGTAAAAGATTTAATAAAATAAATACCTAAAAATCAATAGTTATACTCCAATACCCCCTTATTTACAAAATACCTAAGGGGGTATATAATGTGTTAGGTGATTAAAAATGGAAAATGAAAAATGCTGTGACAAAAAAACACATAGAAGTAACGAAGAAAAGAAGCTTATTACAAATCGTTTAAGTAGAATTGAGGGGCAAGTAAAAGGAATAAAGAAAATGATAGAAGAAGACAAATATTGCAATGATGTATTAATTCAACTATCAGCAATCGAAAATTCTATAAAAAGTTTATCAAATCATATATTAGAAAACCATTTATATAGTTGTGTTACAAATGATTTAGAAAAAGGAAACCTAGAAATAATAGATGAGTTAATTAGTTTATTTAAAAAATTTAATAAATAATGAGAAAAGAGGAATAACATGGATAAAGTATTTGAAAGAAAAATAAATTATTATGAAACAGACAGAATGGGAGTAGTACATCATTCAAACTATATAAGGTACTTAGAAGAAGCTAGATGCTATTTTTTAGAGAATATAGGAATTCCATTTGAAGTATTAGAAGAAAATGGAATAACAATTCCAGTATTAGGGGTAAACTGCAATTATAAGTATCATGTTACATTTGGAGATACTTTGCAAATTCATGTATTTATAAAAGAATATACAGGAGTAAGAATGACAGTAGGTTATGATGTTAAAGAAAAAGAAACTGGAAAAGTAGTCATTGTAGCAGAAACAAAACATTGCTTTACAGAAAGAAGTTTAAAACCAATAAACTTAAAAAAATATGCTCCAAAATTTAGTGACAAATTTATAAGTTTAATGGAAAAATAAGAAAATATAAAGAAAGAAGGTAATAAATAAAATGAAAGAAACTATAATAAAAGTACAAGGAATGGCATGTGAAGGCTGTGAAAAAAGAATTCAAAATGCTTTGAAGAATATGGAAGGAATAGAAAATGTAGTTGCTAACCATAAAGAAGGAACAGTTGCAGTAAAGGTAAATGAAATAGATATAGATAAAGTAAAAGAGAGAATAAAAGATTTAGGGTTTACAGTTTTATAAATAAGCAAAAAGCACCTAAAATCTAGGTGCTTTTTGACTTAAAAATTTATAAAAATGAACACAAGAAATAGTACAAAACAATTATTGCAATAATACTTACTATTGACAGTAGTATTTTAACAAGTATAGAAAATGAAGTAAAAGCAAATAAGGCTATCAAAAATACAACAATTGGCGATAATATCAAAAATAGAGTTAGAAGTGTTGGAAATGTTTCAATTGGACTTTGGTGTTTCCCGTGAATATTGTAAGAAAGATCAATCTTGCATAATTTTCTTGTAAATATAATATTTATAGCTACAATTACTGATGCTACTATACATATTTTAAAATTAAAATAAGCTAATATAAGTATCAAAATAATAGTAATTATAAAAAAGAAAATTCTCACACTCTTAGTTATAGTTTCTCTTTTTTTACCAGTATACCAATCAGATACCAACTCTTTGATAAATAGATATGCAGCAATACTAATAACATGAATAATGATATATATTACAAATATAACAAAAGGTTTTATTGGAGATGTTGCATATAAAAATAAAAATGCAGTTCCAATTAACAATAAATAAGCAATAATAGAATAAATACCATCTGCTAGTACTCCAGTGTGTAACATTAAACGATTTTTAAAACTCCGATTTTCTTTGTTCATATAAAATCTCCTTCCATTAATTATAATTATAGTTAACAGTTACTTATGACATTGAAAACATTATACATTTAAATACATTTAAAATCAAGATATTATTACATAAAGTTAAAATTAAATTATAATAACAATAAAACAAATGATAAAAATTAAAAATAAATGAAAATATTAAAGGAGGTAAAAGGGACAACCCTATGTATTAAAGATGAAAAAGATAATTTTAGAGATTGATGGAATGACGTGTAGTGCGTGTTCTAATGGATTAGAGAGATATCTGAATAAACAAAAGGGTATTGAAAGTGCTAGTGTAAATTTGGTTATGGCAAATACTACTGTTGAGTATGATGAAAAAGTGTTAGACCAAAATAAAATTGAACAGTTTATTAAAGAAGCAGGGTTTAAAAGTTTAGGATTGTTTAAGGAAATAAAGGTGCAAGAGAAGAATAAAACTGAAAAAGTTAAATTCTTTATTTTCTTAGTATTAGCAATTATTTTAATGTATGTTTCAATGGGACATATGGTAGGTTTACCAATTATAGATTCATTGAATATGCATACACACCCAATTAATTATACAATAGTGTTATTTTTATTAACTACTTGTTTTATAGTGTATGGTTTTGATATTATAAAAAATGGATATAAAAACTTAATACACAAAACTCCTAATATGGATACTTTGGTAAGCATAGGTGTAATTAGTAGTTTAGCATATAGCTTATATAGTATGTTTATGGTAATAAAAGGAGAGCATTTCTATGTAGAAAATTTGTACTTTGAGTCAGCAGCAATTATTATATTTTTTATAAAATTAGGTAGATATATTGATGGAATAAGTAAAGATAAAACAAAAGAAGCCATTCAAAAATTAGTAAAAATAACTCCAAATGAAGCTACTATAAAAATTGATGGTAAAGAAAGAAGAGTAACAATAGATGAAGTTAATAAAGGTGATATTTTAGTGTGTAAACCAGGTGAAAAAATAGCAGTAGATGGCAAAATAACATTTCGGAAAAGCACATTTTGATGAAGCTTTTATTACAGGTGAAAGTATGCCAGCAAATAAAACAGTAGGAGAAAAGGTAATTGCAGGAAGTATTAATTATGATGGATATATAGAATATGAAGCACAAAGAATAGGAAAAGAATCTACAATATCTGAAATTGTAAGGTTAGTGTTAGATGCCACAAATACAAAAGCTCCTATTGCAAAATTAGCAGATAAAGTAAGTGGCTATTTTGTGCCAGTTGTTATTTTGGTTGCAACAATTTCGTTTATAATATATCTTTTAATAGGTGCCTCATTTGCAGTAGCATTAAATGTATTTATAACCGTTTTAGTAGTAGCATGCCCATGTAGCTTAGGTTTAGCAACTCCACTTGCAATTGTAGTAAGTGAAGGTTTGTGTGCAGAAAATGGAATATTAATAAAGAAGAGCGAAATACTAGAAAATGCTCAAAAAACAAACACTATTGTGTTTGACAAAACAGGAACATTAACATATGGAACTTTGAAAATAGCAAATGTAATTAATTATACTAATATGGAAGAAAAAGAAATATTAGCCTTAGCAGGAAGTATAGAAAAGAAAGGTACACACCCTATATCAAAGGCTTTTGTAGATTATTTAGAACAAAACAAAATACAAACATTAGAAGTAGAAAATTATGAAGAAATAAGTGGGTATGGAGTATGTGGCACAATTAACAAAGAACAAATAATATTAGGAAATAGTAAAATACTTTCAAAATATAATATAGAAAATACACATAAGCAAGACGAAGAAAAACTTGCAAAAGAGGGAAATAGTATTATATATGTTGTAAAAAATAAAAAAATAATTTCAATAATAGGTGTAAGTGATATTATAAGAAAAAATGTTAAAGAAGTAATAAATAAATTAAATAGAAACAAAATAGAAGTAATAATGTTAACAGGAGACAATAAAGAAGCGGCAGAAAAAATCGCAAAAGAGATAGGAATAGAAAGAGCCATTGCAAATGTACTACCAACACAAAAATTAGAAGTAATTAAAAAGCTAAAAGAAGAAAACAAATTTGTACTAATGTGTGGAGACGGAATAAACGATAGCCCAGCATTAGCCACAGCAAATATAGGAGTAAGTGTAAATAGTGGAACAGATATAGCAATGGACTCATCAGACGTAATACTAACAAGAAATGACCTAAATTCAATTATAAACCTAATACACATAAGCAAAAAAACAATAAGAAATATAAAACAAAACCTATTCTGGGCATTTTTCTACAATGTACTAATGTTGCCAGTTGCAATAGGGTTACTTACACCAATAGGGATAACAATAAATCCAATGATAGCAAGTATTGCAATGGTAATAAGTAGTTTTACAGTTATATTAAATGCTTTGAGGCTTAAGAATATAAAATTAAATTAAAAAGCAAAAATAAAAAATCGGTTAAATTCGATTTTTTATTTTTGCTCATTTATAATCGAATAAAAATTTTTAAAACTATAACCTTCACTTTTCAAATACTCAATTGAATCTTCTAATGCTAAAGAGCTATTACTTACATCCTTAGTATCGTGCATTAAAATAACTAAAGTATCTTTATTTTTAGAAGATTGTTTTAAATTATTTAGTAATTGATTAGAAGTATACTTTTTTACAGAATCGTTATTTAAACAGTTCCAATCAATATAGGAATAATTCATTTGCGAAAGAAGTTTGGCCATTTCTTTCTTTTTTGCTTTATATTGCGAAGACATAAAACCATTAGGAAACCTAAAAATTAAAGAAGAATAATCTTCTACGCCGATAGCTTTTCCAATTGCTATATCGGTCTTCTTAATTTCATTTGTAAAACTTTCAGAAGACTTATATAAAATAGTATTATTATGACTATATGTATGATTTGCAATATAATGCCCTTCTTCATAAGCTCTCTTTACAATTTCTGGGTGAACCTCTACTGATTTACCTATAACAAAAAAAGAAGCTTTTACATTTTCTTTCTCTAAAATGTCTAAAATTTTATGTGTAACCAAACTAGGACCATCATCGAAAGTTAAATAAGCAATCTTCTCTTTTTGTTTAGTAAGATTACTAATTTCATACATATAATCATTAGGAGTTTCATTATTACTAGATAAGCTTGTAGCTAAAGAATTTGAAAGCTTACAAATAAAAATTAGAATAATTATAGAAATTATAAAAAAACTTATAAAAAAAGCATTCTTTTTAAAAATAAAAATTTTCAAAAAAACCACCTATATAAAAATATTATATAAATACTAAATTATTCTATCTAAAGTCTAATTTGGAATAAACTACAAATAATTTTAATAAAATAAATATTGTTAAACAATCTATTTTATGATAATATATAATTATATAAAATTTATATAAAAGGAAAATAAAGATGAAAAAGATATATATAATATTAACACATACTGGTACAACACTATCAAAATTAATAAAAAGTTATACAAAAAATGAATTTTCTCATGTATCTATATCATTAGATGATAAACTAAAAAAAATGTATAGTTTTGGAAGGCTACATCCATACAATCCTTTTTGGGCAGGTTTTGTGCATGAAGGAATTGATCATGGTACTTTTAAAAGATTTTATTTAACAGAAACAAAAGTATATTCATTTGAAGTTACTGAAGAACAATACAAAAAAATGGAAGAAATTATTGAATATATGAAAACTAGAAAGAAATCATATAAATTTAATATAATAGGATTATTTGCTGTAAGTATTAATAAGAAAGTTAAATTTAAGAATTACTTTTACTGTGCAGAGTTTGTAAAGTATGTATTAGAAGAAGCAGGAGTAAAAACAAATTTACCAGAGATAATAAAACCAGAAGATTTTAAAAACTTAGAAGGTATTAAATTAGTATACAATGGAAAACTAAATGAATATAAATTAGTACCAAATTTTTAAAACTGAATCTTACAAAAATGTAAGATTCAGTTTGTTTATTTTGTGTTATAATAAAATAGGAGTTGATTAAATTGCAAAAAATATTAATAGTAGAAGATGACGAAAAGCTAAGAAATGAACTAAAAATATTTTTACAGAAAAATGGATATGAAGTAGAAGTTTTAGAAACTTTCAAAAATACAATAGATGACATTTTAAAAATAAATCCCAATTTAGTCTTGTTAGATATAAACTTACCAAATGTTGATGGACAGTATGTCTGTAAAGAAATAAGAAAAACATCAAACATGGGAGTAATAATAGTAACAAGTAGAGATAATGAAATAGATGAACTACTTTCAATAAACTATGGAGCAGACCATTACATTACAAAACCATACAATATACAAATTTTACTTGCAAAAATAGCAGCATTATTAAGAAGAACAGATTTAAGTGCAGGAACTTCAGATAAAATAGATGCAAAAGATTTTATAATAAATACATCAAACAGTACAATAGAAAAGCAAGGAAAAGTAATAGAACTTACAAAAAATGAATACAAAATATTAAAATATTTAGTACAAAACAGAGAAAAAATAGTATCAAGAGAAGAAATAATGGACTGCCTATGGGAAACAGAAAGCTTTATAGATGATAACACTTTAACCGTAAATATAACAAGACTAAGAAACAAGCTAGAAGAACTAAATTTAAAAGAACTATTAGAAACAAGAAGAGGACAGGGCTATATATTAAGAAGATAAGAAGATAAGTAGATAAGTAGATTGGTAGATTGGGGACGGTTCCTAATCGGAAACAAGATAGAGAAAAACCACAAGTAAAAAACAAAAATAATCTGGATAGATTAGGAACTGTCCCCAATCGGAAGCCAAAAGGAGAAATTTATGAAATTCAAAAACTTTTTTAAAGATAAAATTATAACAACAACGTTACTACTATTTGCAATTTTAGCAATAGAAATATTTTTAATTGCATATCCAATAGCCAATTTTATAAAAATATATATACCTATAATAATCATAGGGCTTTATGCAGTAGGAATCACAATTGAATATTTAATAAAAAAACAATTTTATACAAATTTAATAATGACACTAGAAGAATTAGAAGATAAATACCTAATTACAGAAATAATAAAATCTCCTAATTTTATAGAAGGAAAAATACTAAACAATTCATTACAGCAAATAAATAAATCAATGATAGAAAACGTAAATAAATACAAATACATGCTAGAAGACTACAAAGAATACATAGAACTATGGATTCACGAAATAAAAATGCCAATTGCAACTAGTAAAATGGTTATAGAAAACAACAAAAATGAAGTAACAAAAAGCATAGATGAAGAGCTAGAAAAAATAGAAAACTATATAGAACAAGCCCTATTTTATGCACGAAGTAGCACTGTAGAAAAAGACTATTACATAAAAAAAACAAGTCTTCAAGATATTGTAAATGAAAGCATAAAGAAAAATAAAAATATATTAATAGCACAAAAGATATCATTAAATATCCATAACATAGAGGAAGAAGTAAATACAGATAGTAAATGGATAGTATTTATATTAAACCAAATTATACAAAATAGTGTTAAATATATGAAAAGTGAAGAACTATCACAAATAGAAATATACGCAAAACAAGCAAAAGAAAATGTAATACTATATATAAAAGATAATGGAATAGGAATAAAAAAAGGAGAAATCACTCGAGTATTTGAAAAAGGCTTCACTGGAACAAACGGAAGAGAAGCAAACAAAAAATCCACAGGAATAGGCTTATACCTATGTAAAAAACTATGTGACAAACTAGGAATATCAATAGAACTAAATTCTGTTCAAAATGAAGGTACAGAGGTAAGGTTAGTATTTCCAAAAGGTAGCTATGTAGAAATTGCATAAAAAAATAAAATATACATAAAATAGTATTGACAAATAATATTACACATGTTAATATTATTTTAACAAATAATGTTTTGCTAATTAGGGAGCAAATAAAATAAAGCCTAATGAACAAATAATGTTTTGCTAATTAGG
>JAAVZD010000064.1 GCA_022791475.1 Clostridia bacterium
ACAGATGAAAAGTGGATGGATATGAGTACCTATGATATATGCATTGACAGCAGCCGGTTTACAAAAGAACAGATTGTTAAGATGCTGAAAGTGGCGTATGAGAGTATGGGGGCGTAGCGGCTGGTGTAGAAGTGGATGTCTGTGAGGAGATGGGAGATAAAGAGGTGAAATAAGCGTAACAGTTCAGCCTTCCGGATTCCTGACTGCTCCAATTTATTGGTTGCTAACCGCGCGGCCTGCCACTGTGAGCAGAGCAGTTGCAGGCTGAACTGTTACAAATAAGCTTACAAAATATACGAAAAGTGTCGAAAATATACGAAAAATGTGCTAATATATAAGTGGTTTATCAATGGTAAGGAAATTAGGGGAAGTGATTCCCCTTGTTTGCTTACCATTTTTTTGGTAGAGTTGAAAAATATTTGGGGATGGGAGAATTATGAAGGATACGATAGTATTTCGTATAGATGTAGATGATGAAAAAAGTTATGCGATGCTTGCAAATTTTATCTATAAAAGAGAACATCATATGGGACTTTCACAGGAGGAGATGGGGCATGTAACTTATAAATATTATATTGGGAATTCATATAGGAAGCTTAAACGTTGGGCAAGGAGAATATCATTAGACAAAACGACATATCAATCTGTGAATCAGCCTGTAAATATTAAAAATATAACAGATAAATATGAGATTATATATTGCGTACGGGTCAATAAAGACAGTGATATAGTAGAATTTTATAATCTGTTTTTGATTAAGCATTATTACGCCGAGCTTAAGATTTTGATTCTGTTTGAGGAATGCGACAGAGCTAATTATCATAAGATTTCGCAATTTTTATACCGAATTACAAGCCATGATAAAGATTTTTATGATTCTTGTTTTTTTGTGAGCTGCGGAGAAGAACAGAGGGCGCAGATAAACAATATAAAGTTATCAAGAAGCTTTATCCCGCTGCAGATTGTGGATCAGGATAATTTGGTGCGTTTATTCGGGAACAGCAGAGAAGTATTGAGTGAAAAGTATTTACACAGAATACTTAACAATAGAGAGGAAAAGGAAGATCTTGGAGAAAAAGGAGACCTTGTAGAAGGGGGAATTAAGCTGCTTAAGGATATCCGAAAACAACTGTCCGCAATTCCGGAGGAGCAGGCCATCCAGATTTTTCGTGAAATGGATATTTTTGCTTTTAATTTATTATGTTATGTAATCAGCGTGAAGCAAAAGGAAGCTTTTGATTCACTGTTGTTAGAGCGTTATGCCTTTCAGATGCGGCAGTATTCTATGGCAATCCGGCAGTTGGCGGAGAATATCGTGTTCCATTCAAAGACTGGCTTTGGGGTCATTGCAGTCAGGGTACACAAGCAGAATTCTTCATATATGAAACAGAAATATCATGTGTCTGGTAAAGGAAAAGAACGTATTTTTTTGGAGGTGATCGTTAGCGATTTTTGCGGCAATAACCTGTCAGGAAATATTGCAAAGAATTTCGTTTCTAATCTTGAGAAAGAAGATGATAAAAAGGTATTTAGCGGGTTAAAACCGAGTTCTTTTTTTGATTATGAAAAAGAAAGAGGAGAGGCCGATGCATGGAAGTATTTTTATCGAAAACCGGAAAATATAGGAAAACATTATGGGCTTAGGATATTCCAGTCTGTTGTTTCAACGTTTAATGGTTTTTTTGGGGCAGAGAGCCATAGCGGATACAGATGTGAAGCAGGAGATTGTTTTTTTACATATGAAGACGAAGGCCCAGGAATATGTATGCCGGGTACGAGATATCATATTCTTATGCCTTTAGAGATTATTCAGGCGGTAATTAGGAAGCAGGATTTAAGCTTAGACAGCGGGCTTAATATCGGTAATCTGGTAAACCATGTTTTGGGATATCGAATCGGGGATATGAGTATTGCCCCAATCTCTCCGGCATTCTTATCGCAAGAACATAAGGACAGGCAGATTGTGAAATGGGCGGATGATATATGCGGCGATCTAAAAAAGAATGTTTATGATATTGTATATATATCTATGGAAAAGATGGAGGAAGGTAATGGGGAGATCCTGGCGAAGGCGTTGGTTATGGCGCTTTACCAGTTAAAAAGAGATGTCTCAGCCGTTCTCTATCAATGTTCGGACTCCCTGAAAAAGAATATGTTTGAAACTTTGAGGATCTTTTTTAGAAGCGTAAGCATCGAAGAAATGTTTTATGGATTAAAAGTTCAGATTGCTTTTTATTCTAAAGAGTTTGAGGAATTGATTATTGATTTGGGCAGTGAAAGTAATACGGATAATATTAATGCATATATTGCAAATATGAAATGTATTACTTCAACGGAATGGTATTTTAATCAGGATAAGAAAAGGTATGACTTAAGCAGAGGGGCGGACAGTTATATACCGTACGATATTCTGCATGAGATAGAGATTGATCATGAGAAGCGGACAATATTTGAGCACTATACGGCAGTCATATTGAACCAGAGTATCCAGACGCCTGATTTTGGATGTAAGCTTGAGCATACACATATGAGGCTGGGCTCTACGATCCATATTGACGAGTTCTACGAAGCAGAGATTCTCTTTGAAAATAAATTATTTGTATCGCGTTTTGCACTGCTTCTGGTAAAAGATATGAAGGACCGTCTGCAAGGTGTTGGCAAACTGACTCTGTATGGGTATGGAACCTACTCGGAGACGGTTCTTGTACAGATGATCGATATGATTCATGGACTTTATCCGGAGGAGATAGACGCAGATTATATTATTTTGGAAAGAGAAGAAGAAAAAAGAGGTTTTCTACATAAAGACAGAATCCGCTATAATCGCCTGTTCCAATCGGAAGAAGACCGGATAAATTATTTTAAAGACCGTAAGGTTGCGACAATCGTATTGATTAATTCAACTTTAAAGACCCATTTACGGTTGATAAGCTTATTTAAAGAAGAAAATAGAAAAGATGAGCTGGATGAGAGCTGGCTGCTTTGTAATTATGCAGTGTTGCTGATTGGTAATGCTCAAGAGAACCGTTATTGGACACTGGAGGATAAGAAGGTAAAGCTAGTGAACGGAACAATCAATCCCACTCCCACGTATTTCGTCCATGCTCATGCAAATTATCAGGAGCCTTCCGAGTGTGTGTATTGTTTCCCTGAGAATCCGCTGGCAGAGATTCCTCTTATTGAAGTAAACGCGGCGTCAACAATCCCGAATCAGGGATTTGGAATTATAAAAGAAGTAAAAGATTTAAAATTAAATTATCAGCGAATCAAGGAGGAGGAAGACAAGTTTAAGTGCCTGAAAGATAAGTTCATATATGGGCATATCCAGAGAAATGAGAACCATTTTCTTTATTATTTCAAGACAGAACATCTGTGGATGTGTGAGAAAGAAAAGATCAGAGATTCACTGCATATCTGGAGGCAGGGATGGAAGCGGGAGGAACGGCTGCAATACAATATTATTGTAGCTCCGATGCATTTCAGCAATGCCGGATTTGTAGAATTAGTCAATCAGGAGGTATTTGGCGGGAACGCGATTTTGCTGAGAATAGATTTTGATAAGGAATACCGTTGCAATGCATATACGAAATTCTCTTATCTGCGTAATTATGCAGAACAATTATATAAGAAGGATAAGAGAGGGATGATTCGTGTTCATTTTGTGGATGACGCGATTATCAGCGGCCGCACTTATCACAGGGCGAAAAGCCTGGTTGAATCTGTACTGGGAATGGACCGGAACTTAAACAAAATAGAGATAAAAGTTTTTGATAAGGTTTTTGTTATAGTAGACCGTAATTCCATGCATAGCAGAAGGCAGTATGTAAAGAACTGCGATACGGATTTTTATACGTTTATCCACATTAATATATCATCTCTCCGTAATTATGGAGATTCCTGTATCTTTTGCAATCTGAAAAATGAAGCGGAGCTTCTTTACAGCACAGCGTCAACCAAGCAGATTGCAGAATACTGGATGCACTGTATACAAAAATTTAAGCTTTATCAGCTTGAGGAATACAATCATAAACCGCTGAAGGATTCGGACAGAGCGTTTAGAAGGCTGTTCTGTACTCATATGGCCCAGAGTGTTCTGGAGGAAAAAAACCATGGAAATGACCGTGAGCAGACAATCTACCTGATTTTAAGATTATTGTGTAAAGATTATGAAGGCCGCAGAGAGGAAAAAAGCAAGGACAGGTATGAGTATTTTTTGTCATATCTCAAATGTATTTCGCGTCCTTTTCTGGTGTTTAGAAGGGCTGTTAAGGAAGCAATTTTTGATATTCTTCTGTTGTTTATAGAGGCGGTTATACAAGAAAAATCCTTACGTGACGTGATAAAGACTGTGGAGGGTGAGAAGACATACTTAAAGCAAAGACGATTGATTCTTCTGTTCAATTGGATTGATAAGAATATTTTGAACGATACTGAGCTTACAAAGAAGGATAAACGGGATTTGGTAAGGCTTCTGATGAAACAACTGACAGAGTTAAAGAGTAATTATATTATCCGCCCGGATAAGATGGAAGTAATCTTTCGGTTTATGGAGGAGGCGGGAACTGAAAAAGGAGAGTTTGAAGTTTATTACATGACTTTAATTGACCGTCTGGTAAGCTCAAGCTCTGATACCAATAAAAGTATTTGGCTGGATCACCAGATATCCGGCAATAGATTTCAATATGTCACGGAGGATTACAGGGCATGGGTAATTTTAGAGAACACAAGGGCTTTCCGCGACGGTATTGAAAAATTATATATCATGGCGTCTAAAGAATTCCGTCAGATTTCGGAGAAAAGAATAGACGATTTGAAAAAGTGTTACGATTACCATAGGGCGTATTCCATGTTTGAAGATTTTTTATATAAAAATACCCCAGAATTAGAAGCATACAGGAATGCCGAAGATGATTTGGACCGTGAAAACATCTATGAGATTAAGGAACGAATCCAACGTTTTATAAAAACTTTGCCCCAACTTGAGACAATCGATTTCAGGAAAACTGCGTACAGCCTTGAATGTGGAAATAAAAATTGGAGTGACATTTTTTATACAGAGAAACAAATGTTAGAAGGAGAAATAGAAGAAGAAAATGAACATGCCATAAGCGGGCAATTAAAGAGATTAATCAATCAAGAATGTGACAGTTATCAGTATGGTAATTTTTATAAAATATTAAATAGGGATGGATATATGGAAGGTGAGGAGATTTCTTCGGGCGGTGCAGATATGATAGCATGCTGTATGAAAATACTGAAGCTGTGCAGAGAGTCGGAGACAAAGGTGCTTGATAAGGTTGAGGAGCTTGCGGCGTTATTTAAAATTATTCTTAAGGCAGACAGAGTCCAATTTATTATTGAGAATGAGGACAATAATAATCTGGATAAGTGGAAAGGAAATATTGAAGACAAATATAATGATATTGTGAGACAGTGCGGCAGCGAGCATCTGCCCAGACTCCATATAAGAGGGAAAAAACACTATTCCGTGATTGTTGAGAAAGCGGATAATGAAGATTGTAATACAGAATTATCTCAGGAAGTGGAGCTATTACTGTCTGGTATGGTTCAAAGCAAAGACAGGCCGCGCAGTTATAGGAGGGATAGGGAGCATGGAATCGTAATATGGGAGCTTGAAAATAGCCAGAGGAGTATTTGGATCAGTATCGAGAATCATGATTGGATTGGGGACGAAGCAGGCCGGGGGCTTAAGATTGCGCGGGATATGCGGAGGGTGATGGTATTCTATCAGGAGTTAAAGAAAAAGATATTCAATCCGGAGAACGATGATTTTCTGAATGAGATATCACGCTTCCGCAAGGAACAGCGTATTTATAATAGCAATAAGGTTTATACCCATACAAAAGACTACCAGCAGGAGATGCAATTTGAACATGCGGCCAGATACTTTATGGAGGGGCATGAAAAGGAAAACATTCGGGAAAACTATGCTTCCTATATTTTGAACCTGCTGGCAGATATTAATGTAAGCAGATATTATCGCGATGGACTGCATAAAAGAATATATAAGTATGAGAAAAAGATAGAAAAACATGCGTCTTGGGGACAGCTTTCAGCGGTGCTTCGAGACAGTAAGACATTCGTGTATCGTGAGAGCGACGGTGAAAAGGTATCTGTCAGGCTTGAGGTTCTGGATATAGACGAATATACCCGTATTTTGTGTGAAGACAGCGGCCGTTCCGTGCAGGAGCTTACCTTGCTAATTTATTCTTTGATTTTGAATGCGGCAGAGCAGGGACGGGGAATAAGAGAAATTCAGAAGGAAATCTCCAATCCGGATGTGCAAAAAGAACAGAAATGTGTTATAGTAAAGTTATATAAGGAAGGGGGAGATCTTATCATAGAGAATGAATGTGAAGATTCTGTTCATCCGGAACAAATAGAACGGTATCAGGATCGTGTGCCTGAGTCAGAGGAGGATGGTATCTCGTTCTGGAGTTTTAATTGTTATATAAAACAGTGCATAAATTCTCTAATATTGTCAAAAATGAAAGAAACAGAAGAAAATATCCAAAGAGGCGAAATAGAGCCGGAAAAGATACGAAGCCTTGGAGGATGGATTAAGAAGCTGGCTGGCAGAGAATGTGAGATTCAGTCAGAAGGTTATGAAGTGGAAGGTAGAAATTATTTTAGAGTGAAGATTCCGATTTTTATAGAAAAATATC
>JAAVZD010000071.1 GCA_022791475.1 Clostridia bacterium
AGATGGAAAAGCCGGATGGAACGATCGTATCTTTGGGCGGGCAGACGGCGGTCAATCTGGCAAAACCGCTGGAAGAAAGAGGGGTAAAGCTCATCGGTACAGACTGTGCGGCAATTGAAAAGTCGGAAAACAGAGACGCGTTTGAAAAACTGCTGTCAGAGCTTTCCATCCCCCAACCAAAAGGACGGGCTGTAACAAATATGGAAGAAGGGATAAAAGCGGCAGAGGAAATCGGCTATCCGGTATTGGTGCGTCCAAGCTTCGTGCTTGGGGGAAGAGCCATGCAGATTGTGGCAAAGGAAGAACAGCTGCGTCATTATTTAAAAACGTCCGTAGAAATCAAGGAAGAGAAACCGGTACTGATCGATCAGTACATCTGCGGCAAGGAAGTGGAAGTGGATGCCGTCTGCGATGGAAAGGAAGTATTTGTCCCCGGAATCATGGAGCTGGTAGAAAGGACCGGCGTGCATTCCGGCGATTCCATCTGTGTATATCCCGCGTTCAGCATATCCGAAAAGGTAAAACAAACAATTCTGGACTATACGAAGAAACTGGGGATCGGCATCGGCATTGTCGGCCTGTTCAACATCCAGTTTATTGTGGATCAAGAGGAAAATGTATCGGTCATTGAAGTAAATCCCCGTTCTTCGCGGACCGTACCGTTTTTATCAAAAGCGACCGGATATCCGCTGGCTGATATGGCAACAAAAGTCATTCTTGGAAAGGACCTGAACGCGCAGGGGATTCATGCGGCATATCCGAAAGAAAAGCAGAGATGGTACGTAAAAGTGCCGACCTTCTCCTTTTCCAAATTAAATGGCATGGATACCTGTCTTTCACCGGAGATGAAATCTACGGGAGAGGCCATCGGATATGACAGGAAACTTCACAGGGCAATGTATAAAGCCATGATTGCTTCCGGCATTCGCGTGCAGAATTATGGGACTGTAATCGTAACGCTGGCGGATGAGGATAAAGAGGAAGCTCTTCCTTTGGTCAGACGGTTCTATGATATGGGCTTTAATGTAGAAGCAACCTCTCTCACGGGTGAATATTTGAAACAGCATGGAATCCGTACCCGTATACTGGGGAAACCATCGGAAGGCAGCAGTGAAATCCTGGATGCAATCCGGGCCGGATATGTCAGTTATGTCATCAATACCCGTGCAATTTTTTCCGGTATTCATTATGAAGACGGCGCGGCAATCCGAAGCGCGGCAACGCAGAACAATATTACCATGCTTACATCACTGGACACGGTGAGGGTGCTTCTGGATGTGCTGGAGGAAGTGACCATTGGGGTGTCTGCGATGGATGATGAATGAAATAAATGATTAGAGAGGGGATCTGTCTTTCAAGTACGAGTAGCCACTCAAGGATCAGACGATCATCCTCTCAATCACTCACCCATAGCTATTTTTCATGTGGTCAAAAGCAGCCAGCTTGACCGGCAATGCCATACTCTCGTCCATGGGGACGATTTTTTGTTAATCACCTGCATTGTTCAGGCTCATGCCGGGTGTGCCATAGGGATTGACATGGGATTTACCCTGTGTTTTATGATAGGACTTAACCGTTTTGCGGAAAACAGAAATGGGGGCTGTTTCAAAAAATATTAAGTATATAAACGGAAGCGGAACATGCTAGCTGGAAATATACTGTGAATTATGGTAGAATATGATTCAGCAAAAAAACGGCATAAGAGGTAGGATCCGTTGGAAAACAAAAGAATTTGTTTTCCTGGTGCGTAACCTTGTGCTGATCTTTGGAGTTATAGACCTTATTTCGGCGGCTTACCATTTTATGCTTTGGAACCGAAACGGGCGGAAGTGCAGGGATGGTGATGACAACAGCTTGTTTTCTGACTGGAAAAGTGGGGAGCGTTCTCCGGTTAAAGTTTCGCTGGCTTTGATGGCCGGTATTGTAGTACTGGCGTTGCTGATTGTCGTACAAGGGTAAGGGGTATTAAAAAATGGAAAAGCCCATAACCGGGAAAAGAGTTTACAGGAAATGGATATTTCCTATTTTGGCGGTACTTTTGCTGATTGCGGTACTTATAATCTGGCAATATAAAAAGCAAGAAACAGAGTATTCTATTATACAAGCTATCATCGGGGAACTTCCGAAATATCAGAGTGAGATCGAAAGCTGGGGATACGAGGTATCTGTATTGCCGAAAATGACCGAGGAGCCGGATAACGCAGGATTGATGCGGTACTACTTTCAACCTGCCGGCACAGTTTTGATATTGGAAAATCAAGATGGTGGAATGTACTGCTTTTATTATGGTTTCGACCAATACATCAGCGAGAAGAAGTACATAGAAAACATGATGCTGGTTCCGGCTAGCCAATACGCTGAGAAAGAATACGAGGATGTTTTGAAAACAGTACGCCTGCAGATCTGCAAGGGGGATATAAAGCAGGAACCTCTTTTTGAAAATACGGCGGATGCGAACACAAAAGACCATTATGATGTGTCCGTCTGTATTGAAATAACGGCGGAGTCCTTGGAGAACGGGGACGAGTTATTGGTCTTTGGCGGCGGTTTTTTTGAAACGAATTATTGCAGCAATAATTTTGAAGAGTGTCGTCTGTGGAATGGGATAGATCCTGCAAGTGCAAACGCCTATTCTGACCAGAATATCAAGCAGGAGTACAGTGCGGCGCAGCTGCTGGAATATTACAGGCAGGGGCTGGAATTACAGAGCCGATTGGCAGCATTGTACCGTGAAAGGCAGGGCGAAAATGGCAGGTAAAATAAAAACAAGAATATGTTTTGCCAGCCTTATATGTGTGCTGGCGCTACTGCTTACTTCATGTGATTTCCGTCTTATGTCCAAACAGGAAGTGGAAGAATATTTAGAGAAACAGTATGGGCAGGAATTTACGGTACTTTCGTCCGGGTCTGTCATGGATGATTACTATGATGATGTATGGAGGGTAAGGGCATATACGGTGTCACCCAAAGATAATCCGGAAACACAATTTTTTGTACTCAACACTGTTGAGGGAGAGGGTTTTGGTGCGCCGGGCTTTCGTAACGGATTACAGGACACCTATTCACTGGATATTTTCGGCAGAGCATTTGAAACGCGGGCAGCTGAGACGGATGTGGAATATTCTTTCAACTACTTCTATCCTGTATCAGTGGCAAAATCAGTGTCCGTCA
>JAAVZD010000059.1 GCA_022791475.1 Clostridia bacterium
CGCACTGAACAACGGTATGATTAAGTTCCCAGGCGTTCTTCTGTTTTCATCCAGAGACCATCAGATTGTGCAGACGACGGCGAACCGGATTATGGAGATTGTTCCTGGCGGCAAGCTGATTGACAAGATTACCACTTACGACGAATATCTGGAAAATGATGAGATGGCAAGAAAGAGACAGACTTATACAATCCAGGGAGAGGAAGACGACTAAACTCTCCTTATCTTAGAACATCAACGTTACACTATGTTGAACAAAAACAAATGATTAAATTGTGAGAATGTGTATTATCGGTTTCGTTATGGAGTTTTTCACATCGAAGTCGATGATACACATTCTTCAATTATATTTGGATATATCCCTTTAGGTACACCGCAATTCATCCCCTTCAGTTGGATGGACTGAGTAAATTTTTTTTAACTAAAAGGCAAAATATATTGACCACAAAAAGATGGAATGATATACTATTTGCACAAGGAGGAATTGCTATGATTGAATTGCCTTTAAATACAATTATCAACAGCGAATGTGTGGCTGAAATGAAAAAAATGCCTGACTCTTGTATCGATTTAATTATTGCTGATCCACCATATAATCTTTCAAAAGGCGGGGCTTGGAAATGGGATAATAGCGTTGAACTAAAGGGTATGGGAGGAAATTGGAATAAAGTCATGCAGGAATGGGATGATTATTCATTCAAAGCATACACGGCTTTTACAAACGAGTGGCTATCAGAAACTCAAAGGATTCTGAAACCGACAGGTTCTATGTGGATATTCGGCACATACCATAACATCGGAATCATTAATGTTATGTGTCAACTGCTTGAAATTGAAATAATTAATGAGGTTATTTGGTATAAAAGAAATGCTTTTCCAAATCTCGCAGGCAGACGCTTAACAGCAAGCCATGAAACGATTCTTTGGTGTAATAAGGGTGGTAAAAAAAGAGAGTACTTTTTTGATTACGAATATTCAAAATCCGGAGATTTTTCCTATGATGGATTAAAAGTTCCTGACAAACAAATGCGGACAGTTTGGGATATATCAAATAATAAAGGAAAAATTGAACTTGTGTATGGTAAACATCCAACCCAAAAACCTATTAGAATATTAAAAAGAATGATTAAGCTCTCCTCAAAAGAAGAAGATATAGTATTAACCCCCTTTGCCGGCTCTGGAAGTGAATGTGTAGCAGCAAAAATGACCGGCAGAAAATATATTGGCATAGAAATGGACGAATCATATTGTAAGTTGGCAGAAACTCGTTTAATTCATACAAAAGAAAATGAAGATTCTTTGGGGAAATTAGGTTTAAATATGTCGGGAGGTGCCTCTGCATTATGAAAACACTTATAATTAATGAGAAAGAGATTAGAAAAAGGATGATTGATTTAGAAATAAAAACAATCAATGAGTTGGCGCTAAAATCCGGAGTCTCCAAACCTACAATATATGATTATTTAAATGGAAAGACACCATTATCTGTAGCTTTTATTCGCTTATGTGATTTTTTGGATCTTAATCCTAATGATATTTTAATTGAAGCTGATAAACCAACGGAGGATACTCATGTTTAAACCTGTTATAAAATGGAGCGGAAGTAAGCGCAGCCAAGCAGATATGATCAAAACTTTTCTGCCTGAAAACTACGGAACGTATTTTGAACCCTTTTTAGGCGGAGGGTCTATACTCTATGCAATAACCCCATTAAACGCAGTATGTGGAGATATCTGTACTCCATTAATTGATTTGTGGAATGAAATTAAGAATCATCCGGATGAGCTTGCAGAAGCATATAAAGTCCGCTGGAGTAGATTGCAAGAAGAAGGATATCCAGTCTATTACGAAATTAGAGATGTATTTAATCGTGAACATAAGCCGGAAGATCTATTATTTCTATCAAGAACCTGTGTCAACGGATTGATTCGATTTAATGCAAATGGAGAATTTAACAATTCATTGCATCATACAAGGCCAGGCATCGCGCCAAACAGTTTAGAAAAGATAATTAAAGATTGGTCTAAACATATTCAAAATACAAAATTCGTAGCACAGCAGTATTTTGAAACCACATCGGAAGCAAAAGAAGGAGATTTAATATATTTAGACCCTCCGTACTTTCATACAAAGGGTCGGTATTATGGTAGTATAGATTATAAAACTTTCCTTACGTATCTTGAATCTTTAAACCGTAAGGGAATAAAATATATGCTTTCGTTTGACGGAATTAGAGGCGAAGATAATTATACCGTTGATTTACCCAAAGATTTATACAAAAGGCATGAATTTATCCCATCCGGCAATTCAAGTTTTAAGAAAGTAATGAACAAACAAAACCTCCAAGTATTTGAATCATTGTATTTAAATTGGTAATTAAAGAATATCTATATTGCAAAATTTTAATTCAAACATTTTATCCTTAATAAAGGATTTTAATTTTAATGATTTACTGGTATTGGGGACAATTTCTACTTTCCATCCATATTGTTGAGGTTCCATAATAAAAAGCATATCACAATTTGAATTTTGAAATACTATATGGTTGGGTTGCGCAGAAGCTCGTAAGTATGCAGCGGCAGAAATAACTTCAAAATCATCAATATCAACAGATTTTTCGGTCTTATGCCACCATTCCACCTGCGGATAGACCTTGCGTTCTACGTTAGGAATATAATTCATTAGCCCAGTAATATAATTTATGAGACCGTTGCCAACATGATATTCCAAGTCAAAAGAGTGTTCTTTTGATTCTATTGATAAAAGAAGCGGTTTATCAAAAACACCAAATAATTCCAAGACATGGTCAGGACGTTTACCATTTATTTCTTTGCTTACACGCGGCAATGAAAGCCATCGTACTTCATAATCTTTATATAATACGGAAAGCCCACTCCAATCCCCGCCAGGCGGATTACACATTCCCTCAAAACAAACCGAGGAAAGAAGATGTGAAAAAATAAAATGGATACCTGTATCTACATCATCTTCATGAAATTCTTGAGGAAAACTGGAAAATACATTTCGAGTTAGTCCTTTATTATTCGTAGCAATGGCAGTATAATCTTTTTTTAAATCAGAAGTGTTTAGTAGTACTTGCGCATCCTCATTTTGTCCGGAAAGGACAGGAACATCAAGAGCAATATAATTGCTTAAAGCAAGTATTGATTTCCAAAATCCATTTGAATGTGCCAAACGTTTCGGCGCCTTTATAAGAGTCTCAAGATTATTTGCAATGACTGGACCATAAATATATGTCATTACTTCCATATTAGTTGAAGATAGCATAGCCACAAAAGGAAGTATTCCTCTATCAGGTCGGTTATCATCACCACGAGGCTTGAAACCCTTAATGATACAAAGAATTAAATCAGAATTGGTATCTCCAATTTGCCTAATTATATTTGAATCATACTCAGGGTAAATACGTTGAATCCCATTTGCGAAAACATCTCGCTTATTTGCAGGTATAATTCCAAAAGGTAAATCTTTCGATGCTAATCCGACACTACAGCCATCAACCAGTTTGAGAAATTCAGGGGATTTACCATGATGTCCTTTGGCTGTTACTATTTTATGATAGTTGAAATCAGAGTTTTCAATAGAAAACTGGATGATTCCTTGTTGATATGTATATAATCTTTTCCATTGAGATGATGTAAAACTTGCAATTGGTCTGGAGAGATTAGCCAAAAACATAACAACATTAAGATTCTTTTGTAAAATTGAATTTTCTTCACTACTAGTATCAAATCCACACATTCGTTTTACTATGTATGCACGAAGTTCAGCTTCAGCGAAATCGTTTTCATCAAAGTTATACAAAAAACAGTCCTCGCATTTATCAAATTCTTCTGAGCGAACATAGATTTGAGCTACAAAATTACCACTTTCTTTTGAAAAGTTTATATAACTGTACGGAACTGCTGGATTAGGAAATCTTAACGCGATACGTTCACGGGTTCTAGGGTCTAACTCATACTTTACAAAATCTACGATATAGAGATAGGGGCATCCTGTACGGCCAGTAGAAAATGCTCGCCCGCTTCTTTGCCACGCTTGATTTCCCGCTTGGAGAGCGCTACAAAATTCTATGGCATAAAGGATAGTTTCCATATCACCATCTACACAGGTTACAATGGCATCTGGTGTTTCATCCAAAAAACTTCCACTCTCTTTAAGCGCGTTAAATATATTCCTTTGCCATCGCTTACGACCAGCTTTATTAAATCCTGGAAGAAGCTCTAACTGCCACCAAAATTCAAAGCCGCAATATCCAAAACTTAAATTGTAAACGATAGTTGATGGCGAAAGAAGTGATATTTCAATACGAGACGGGTTCGTTTCTGCTAATATTATATTGACAATTCGTTCACATTCAACGATATTATCACCATGTATTCTAAATCTATCTGGCATAGATGTAACCTCCTATACACGCTCAATCAATGCGCCGTAAACCTTATCAAACTCCTCCTGCTTCCCGTCATCCTTCATACAGGACATAATCTCATGGCGGGCTCCCTGTCTGTCTGTTAG
>JAAVZD010000121.1 GCA_022791475.1 Clostridia bacterium
GCAGTGGAAAACGGAAAGAAAATCGCAGACGAAACGGCAAATTCCCTGGAAATTGTTATGAGCGGCATTCAGGAAGCGACCTCTATGATGGATTCCATCGCCAGGGCGTCCCACGAGCAGGCAGAAGCAATTACCCAGATTACCGTAGGTATTGACCAGATTTCCAGCGTTGTCCAGACCAATTCAGCCACGGCCCAGGAGAGCGCGGCAGCCAGCGAAGAGCTGTCCGGACAGGCGCAGATTTTGAAAGACCTGGTACGGAAATTCAAGCTGGAAGGCGGTTCGGCAGTGGCAGCCGTTCCGCAGTTTTCCCACTATGACGATTCGGATGCAGGATATGATGCGCCCGACACGATGCCAATGAGTTCTTATGGAATAAATGATAAATATTAAAGGCTGGCCGGCAGCTTGCATGTAGGTAGTGGCTTATGACCGATAGCGTCGGCGTACGGATGATGTTTTTTCGTATGCCGGCGCTGCTTTTTCTGCTAACTGCCTGTGTAGGGCTTATATTTAAGGAAGGGCTGGCCGGAAAGCCGGCATTGATAAAGCGGCCGATATACCGGCGGCTCATGGGGGTTTTAGGAAATATTTTTAAGAAGAATCGGAAACATGCCAGCTGCCAGACCGGATGCAAATAGCGTGGCATGGAATGGAGGAAATGATGAAACGTAGTATTAAGCAGGATATTATGATACGCGTAGCCCTTATTTTTGTGGTTCTGATTGTCAGTGGAATTGTGACGTTAAGTGGTATGAGTACCGTGAAAAAGCATAGTAAGTCCACCGAGAAGGCTACGGATATCCATATTTTGGTTTTGATGGCGGAGAAGGCCCATTATGGCTGGGTAGAAGGCTTATGTTCTTCCATATCTTTAGGGACAGAGTTTACCGGAAGCACCGATTACAAAGGGTGTGTGCTTGGCGCCTGGCTTTACGGCCAGGAGATTTCGTCCCTTGAGGATAAAGAAATACTGCGCCTGGTTGAAGAGATGAAGCCGATCCACCAGGCGATCCATGAATCGGCGCAGACCATTTTAAAGCTGAACGAGACAGACCCCCAAGGGGCTCAGCAGATGTATTTGGACAACACC
>JAAVZD010000082.1 GCA_022791475.1 Clostridia bacterium
AGTGGATAGTTCTTCTTAACCAAAGGGCCGCGTTATTCATTGCATTTTTTGGCAATGAATAACGCGGCCGCACAAACTGGCAGATTTGTCAATAGGAATTTGGGAATTTTTTGATAAAAATATAAAAAATCTAAGCCCCCCTGAAAAGAGGAGGTGAAGAAAAATAAGGGAACTCTGGAAACGCAGTGATTTCAAGGGCTGTGAGTTTCCGAGAGTACTCAATATACAAAAGGAGGTTATGGCTGTGGACACTGAGATAAAGAATGCAGTAAGTGCTGCGGACGAAAATGCCCAATATGACGAGAAGGCAAAACGCCTGTTGGGAAATAAGATCATTCTGGCGCATATACTGGTAAAGACCGTTGATGAATTTAAGGGTATGAAACCGAAAGATGTGGTATCCTACATTGAGGGAGAGCCTTTTGTCAGCGTGGTTCCGGTAGAGCTGGGGCTGACCAATATCGAAAAAGAAAAAAATGGGCAGCGGATTGTTGGACTGAATACAGAAAATGCAGAGATTAACGAAGGGCTGATCCGGTTTGACATTATCTTTTATGTACGCATGAAAGACGGTATCTCACAGGTAATTGTGAATGTAGAAGTTCAAAAAGACGAGCCGACAAGTTACTATATCCTGAACCGGGCAGTTTTCTATGTAAGCCGCCTTATTTCCTCGCAAAAGGAACGGGATTTTATTAAGACAAACTATAACGACATTAGGCGTGTTTTTTCCATTTGGATATGTATGAACATGGACAGGAACAGTATGGCTTATGTGCATTTGGCAAAGGACAATCTGCTTGATTCTTATCCGTGGAAAGGCGGAATTGACCTGCTCAATATTGTCCTGATCGGTATAGCAAATGAACTTCCAGAGCATGATGATAAATATGAGTTGCATCGTCTGTTGAGTACGCTGTTGTCAATGGAACTTTCTGTTGATGAAAAATTAGGGATTATGGAAAAAGAGTACAGTATTGCGGTAGACGATAGAATAAGAGAGGACGTGAGCGCCATGTGTAATTTGTCACAGGGAATAAGAGAAAAGGGCAGAGCTGAAGGAGAAGAAAAAATCATCTTAAATATGCATCAGAATAATTTTACGCTTGAGCAGATTGCATTAGCAACAAGTAGAAGCATTGAAGAAATCAAGGCTATCATTGAGAAAAAAGAGCCTGTGCTGGCATAATCAAAGTAACTTAATAACAAATACAGTGAAGCAGTGAACTGAGTTTTGCAAAAAAAGTTCGCTGCTTTTTATTTTGCAAAAAGAAGGATGAACATATCAGATTGTCTTTTTGAAATTCTATCGAATGCCTGAATAAATGGGGAAAATATCCATTTTTAAGAAAAATCACTTGCCTTTTTTTATCCAATGTTTTACAATGTTATCTGTAATATAAAAAATAAATTAAGATGAAAAGGAAAATAATATGGAGAAGATAGCAGACGCACTTCTTGAAGAAGAAATAAGCGGATACTGTCGAATCTCTGTTGACGAGGAACTTGACAAAGACAATACTTCTATTGAAAACCAAAAAAAGATTATAGGAGAATTTGCCAAGAAAAAGTTTCCTAAATGTAAGTTGAATTTTTATGTAGACAGAGATCGTTCTGGGTATACGTTTGAACAGAGAGAAGATTATCAAAAGCTGCGGAAACGTCTGATGTCCGGTAAGACGAAGATTTTGATCGTCAAAGATTTCAGCCGATTTTCCCGAAGAAACAGTAAGGGTCTGGTGGAACTGGAAGATCTGAGGGATGCAGGAGTGCGGATTATCAGCATAGGTGATTCGATTGACTACCCCACTTTTGATGACTGGATGGCGATACAGTTCCGGTTTTTGATTAATGAGATGCCGGTAACGGATGCCAGTAAAAAGGTAAGGAATGTAATTCGCAGAATGCAAGAAGATGGAAAGTGGGTTAATGTTGTTCCATACGGTTACATCATTACTAATATGAAGAGACAGGAGATTGCTGTCGAACCCGACGAAGCAGAAATTATCAGAAAGGTATTTTCATTATATAACGAGGGGTGGGGATACAAGCGGATCGCGAATTATCTCACGGAGCATCATATCCCAACGCCGAGAGCGAAAGAGAAAGAGCGGATAGAAGCCAGGGGAGACGAGTACAAAAGGAAAAGGACGTATACTGCATGGAGCATTGTTACGGTGCAGGGGATTTTATCAAATGACTTTTATATTGGTACACTTAGACAGCATAAGTATAAACGCAAAAAGATTAATGGAGAGGATGTAAGAATAAATCCGGAGGAGCAATTTGTATTTGAAAATCATCATGAACCGATTGTTGACAACCGAACATGGATTATTACGCAGGAATTATTGAAACAGCGCTCCACCGCCCATTACCGTGGCGTAAAGAAATACGATAATGTGTATTCCGGATTTTTATTTTGCGGAGACTGCGGTTCGCCAATGTTTTCTATGAGCAGGGGAGACCTGGCCCCCGCATATACCTGTGGAACATATCACAAGCGCGGTTTAAAGGGGTGTACCTCACATCATACACGAACGGATGTATTGGATGCTATATTGAAGCAGTATGTGATGAAAGTCAGAGACAATTCCAGTGATATGCTGAAAAAGCTGGAAGCATCTATAAAAAATGAGGCTGCTGAGGTAAAAGAAAACGAAAATACATTATCCCTTTTGGAAAGACATCTGCGTGATGCGAAAGAGGAATTGAAAGCAATCAAAAAGAGAAAAATTAAGGAGATTGCCAAATTTGAAGCACAGGCAGAAACCAATCCGGCGGCTGCCAGCCAGGTGGAGATCATTGAGGAAACCTATGCAGAGATGGAAGAGGAAACGATCATGCGGATCGGCGGTTTACAGACACAGATTAATCTGACTTCTGGTAAACGTAACGAGATTATCCGGATCAACCGTCTGGCAAGGACAGTCATTGATGTATTCAATGATATCATAGATAAACCGAAGCTGGACAAAATAGATCTACAGCTTATCATAGAGCGTATCACGGTGTATGAGGATCATATAGATGTGAAACTGAAGGCCGATGTAGATGCCATTTTACATGCTGAACGGTTACAGGAGGAAAGTATACCTGTAAATTTTAATGATGACAGTAAAGTTATATTAAATACAGACGATTTTCGCACTACATTGATGATGGAAATGGAGAATCGTCCGGACGCTACAAAGTTTCGCCTGAAAACACGCAATCAAGGCGAAAAACTCTTTACTGTCAATGTTATCAGTAGTGGCGACCCGCTGGAGATTTTTACCGACCGGGAAGGGGAAGTGATCCTGAAAAAATATTCCCCCATCGGGGAGCTTGGCGCCCTGGCGAAGCAGTATTCGGAGAGCCTGGCGCAGACGATGAACTGTACGGTGTGCATCAC
>JAAVZD010000008.1 GCA_022791475.1 Clostridia bacterium
TCCATTAAGATTATAAACTTGATCTACACATTTTCTAAAATTTTCTTGTATTTCAATTAGTTCATAAGAACTATCTTCAAATACCCTTTTCATAATATCAAGCATTTTCTTTTCTAAAGTGGCTAAAGATAATTAGGTCATCTGTTGAAGAAACAACTTATTGTGGTTATGAAAAATTAATAAATGGAAGAATGACAACTTATTTTGAAAATAAAAAAGTAATATTACAAAATATAAAAGCACAAGATATTTAAGACTTCTACCAGTATTTAATTGACAATAGACTTTCTGGGAATACTGTTAAACATTATCATGCAAATATTAGAAAGGCTTTACAATATGCAGTAAAAACAGATGTAATTATTTCTAATCCTGCTGATAAAGTAGAATTACCAAAAATTGTTCCATATAATGCAAAGCATTATACAAGTGAAGAAATATTAAAACTCTTAAAAACAATTGAAAATACAAAACTAGAAACACCAATTATTTTAAGTTGTTTTTATGGATTAAGAAGAAGTGAAGTTGTTGGTTTAAAATGGAGTGCAATAGACTTTACAAATAAAACTATACTAATAAATCATACAGTAACACAAATAAGTTCTAATCATTCTAATAAGTTAGTAAAAAAAGATAAAACTAAAACAAAATCTAGCACAAGAACTTTGCCTTTGTTACCAGTAGTTGAAAACTACTTATTAGAACTAAAAGAAAAACAAGAACAAAATAAAATAATTTGTGGTAATAGTTATAATCAAGAATATTTAGATTATATATGTGTAGATAATATGGGAACTTTATTAAATCCCGATTATGTATCACATGCTTTTACAAAATTATTAAAAAAGAATGGTTTAAGAATAATTCGTTTTCACGATTTAAGACATACTTGTGCAAGTTTATTACTTGCTGAAGGAATCAATATGAAACAAATTCAAGTATGGCTAGGACATTCTAATTATAACACTACTGCGAATATTTATGCACATTTAGATAGTAGTAGTATGGAACAAAGTGGTATTGCAATATCTAATATACTTTCTATAAAGAATGAAAAAGAAGTAGTCGCCTAAAAACTACTCCAATTTCAAATTTTTTAGATATTTTTTTAGATGTTACAGAAAACTTGGTAATTTTCTGTTCGCTTTTTTGTTTGGTGCCTTCACCTGGAATCGAACCAGGGACACAAGGATTTTCAGTCCTTTGCTCTACCAACTGAGCTATAAAGGCATATATGCAAATTATTGATTTTCTATCTTTAATTTACTATCTAAATTATTAAACATATTTTTATTACTTATGCTAATCTGTAATCTATTATAAGAAAGGCATTTTGCTTAGCCATTTTTTGGAGTATGTGCGAAATACATACCACTCACTTTGCTTTGGAAGACTACGGTAGCATAACCTTATTGTATTGGAAATTTTCAATTTTCTTTTTTATTGCTTACGCTTGCTAACCTACAAGATATTAATAAAAAAGTTGATTTTTCCTATACAATAAAAAATGGCGACCTGGAACGGGCTCGAACCGTCGACCTCTAGCGTGACAGGCTAGCGTTCTAACCAACTGAACTACCAGGCCGTAAAAATGGTGGTCGCTATAGGGCTCGAACCTATGACCCCCTGCTTGTAAGGCAGATGCTCTCCCAGCTGAGCTAAGCGACCGTCTATCTTTCCGACATTGCTTAGTATACTAAATTTTGATACAGTTGTCAATACTTATTTTCTATTTTTTTATTTTTTTGCTTTTTATTTTTTATTTTTTTGTTTTTTTAAGAAGAAAACGCCTATTTTTAATGTTAATATTTTAATAGGCGTTAAACTATTTTATATATTATAAAAAACTCTATTTAACATTACTGTCACTACCATTTTGTTTTTCAATCTAAAAAACATCCATCATGATTAAAATATAAATTTCTATTTTTCGTAAATTTATTTAAATATTTATCTTTTATGCACTCTTTAGTTCAAGTCTTAATTTATCAGCTATCATTGCAATAAATTCTGAATTGGTTGGCTTGCCTTTTGCTGCTGATACTGTATATCCAAATATGTTTTCTACTGCTTCTTGTTGTCCTCTTCCCCAAGCTACTTCTATTGCATGACGTATTGCTCTTTCTACTCTTGATGGAGTTTTTGAATATAAAATTAATATGCTTTTTTAGTCGATTTTTTTAATGTTTATTGGTATAGTTACCTTTTATTTATTGACTTATATATATGATACCACTTTTATATTATTAGTCAATATGTAGGACCAATAAACTACTTAATTATTCATCTAAAAATTTAATTTTGTATATTATTTCTTCTATTTCCTTCTTTTTTAGTTGATCAATTACATATATTTTCTTTGATTGATTCCATACAAACCCAAATGTTTTTAAAAGCACTTTTGCTTCTTCTGGACTAATATCTAGTTTTTTAGCTAATTCATGATGATTCCAATATTCTCTCTTATATAAGCATTCCATCATTTCATGTGGTAGTGGCTCTTTCTTATTAAATTTCGATTTGATTAATTCTATAAATCCCATTGCCCCACCTATTGTACTAATTACTTCTATAGCCTGCCAAGCAATTTTCCATAATTTTAACCATTCCATTACATCTGGTCCACCCGCTTGTGGAAATCCATACTCTACTTCTATCATATTATTTTCTATCTTATGCGTTTCTAAAAATTCACTTAATAAAGTTTCATCGATATTAGAACAAAATTCTATCTTTCCATTGCTCTTAATAATATATGGCAATTTATTATTAGAGAATCTAAAATATCCTAATTTGTAATATTGATCAAATGTTATTCCAGACATTGGTGCTCCTATTTTATCTCTAATTTCTTTTAGTAAAGTCCTTTCAGGTTCATATTCTATCTCTATTACTTTAGATTCATAGTTTTTATTATTATAATTTTCCATTACATTTACTGCTAATACTGTCATACTTAGTTTACCTTCTCCTCGTTATTCTTTATACTATCTTTATAGCTTGTAAAATTTGTATTATTATTAATACCATTCCCGCTATCTCTGAAAATATTAGTACAACATCTTTTACAACACTCATATCATGTTTTTCTTCTTTTTTACTGTTTTTTCTTAATTTGGTTATAGAATATCCTATTTCAATTATACCTCTTGTCACTCCATATAGACCTATAACTAAAATAAAAAATCCAATTACATTTCCAATCCAATGTTTAAATATATAATATACAACCGCCCATATTATAATCATTACTATTCCCATGCTTAAATTATCAGTTCCACTAATTCTTCTTTTCTTATTGATTTTTGAGACTTCTGTCCAAAATCCTAAACAACCAATTACTATAAAAGTCCATTGTATTATATTTGCTACTATTTGATTTCCAAAATAATCTTTATTAAATATTAAAAATATTCCTACTCCTATAAAAGTTATCACTAATGAAAAGCCACTTATGGTACTATCTATTTCTTCTGAAAATATAATCTTTTTTTCACTATTTTTATCCATTTACTACTCCTCTTTATTTTTATTTATTAACTTATATTTCATACGCTATCCTGATTCTGTTATGCACTATATCACATTTTGTCATATTTTGGAAGAGGTGTTTTTTTCGAATATTGTCGTTTCAAGCTTTATAGCTATTTTCTCCGTAAAAATACCTACCTCGCCCTATTAGACATAAGGTATGGTAGGTATTTGCATGATGGTCATTATTAAATTTCAAAAACAAAAAGGCTTATTCTTTATTATCTAAGGCATAACGAATACAGCTTATAATCAAAGAATTCATACTAATATCATTTTCTTGTGCTGTTTGAGCTATTTCTTCATACATTTCTGGTGTTACTCTAATAGGAATCCTCACATTTGTATTCTTTTGTTTTTCTATTTTAAATTTTTTACTTTCTGACATTTCCTCACCTCAAAATTTATACTTTTCTTTTAATGTAAATTTTATTAAAAAATTGTGTCAAAAAATATTGCCAAATTTTGGCGTCATGTTATATAATATGTTCATATTAATTTTAAGGGGGGAATTTTATATGTTAAATACAGCAAAACTATTTTTTAAATTAAGTACTTTAATTATTATTCTTATTAGCACAATTTTTATCCTAACGGGGTGTTCAGGAGTAGCTATAACTTCTAATGGCAGTATAACAACTATTAATTCTAGCGATTTTGAACTTATAAAAAGTGAAACAGTTGGAAGTCGTAGTAGCGATGGAACTTATAAAATAACTGGAAAAATAAGACAAAAAGTTGAAGGTAGTTATACAGGAATAGCTCCATCTTTTATCCTATTAGATAAGTATGGAAAAAAGGTAAGAGAAACAACAGGACTATCGAGTTCAAATTATGAAGGAAATAATGTATGGTCTTTTACTGTATATGGCAATGATGCAGATGGTGTTGTTGTCAACTACCAAATGAACTATTGTTATGGATATTAAAAAATAATTAGTAAGAAATAAAAAGGAGGATTTTACATGGAAAAAAAATCAAATAAAAAGTTGAATATAATGATAATTATACTTATAATAATCGCTATAAGTATTGTTACATACGAATTTTATCATAATAATAGAACAACATCTTCTACATTATCTAATTCAAATTCTAAACCTAAAAGTGTTTCTACCTCTTCAACTGTGAAACAAGAAACTGCTGAAGAGAAAGCTGCTCGAGAGCAAAGAGAAAAAGAGGCACGAGAACAAGCTGAAAGACAGAAACAAGAAGATGAACAAAATTATAAAAATGCATGCAAAACTTATACTTATAAGGAATTAGCAAGAAATCCAAATAATTATACTGGTAAAAAAGTTAAATTCACTGGTCAAGTAATTCAAATACAAGAAGATTTTTTAAATAGTATTATGCTAAGAGTAAATGTTACAAAAGATAAATATGATTTTTGGGATGACACAATTTACGTTGAATATACCTATTCATCTAGCAATGAAAGTAAAATACTCGAAGATGACATCATTACACTATATGGAGATTTTGAAGGCGAAAAAACTTATACTACCGTTTTAGGTTCGAGTGTAACCATACCGAGTGTTAGTGCTAAGTATATCACTATAAATGAATAATTCTTAAATAGTCTATTTGCTTAATTCTCGCGCATTATAAAATGTATATTAAAATAACCTATTATAAGGCATTGTAATTAATTTTACAGTGCTTTTTTTATTTTTTCAAATTATTTTTTCATACAACTTGTAGAAATGTGTAATTCACATTTTATATAATTATAATAAAATTTTTTATTACAGTCGACTGACAATATGTCTTTCTTATTTTGTATAATTATATTATTAATAATTTTTTACTATAGTGCACTGACAACATGATCGTTGTTTTTTGTATAATTACATTATTAATAATTTTTTTCTACAGTGACACTGACAATATATATGTTCTATTTAGTAAAATTATATTATAAGCAAATTTATTGGTATTTTTAATAGGCATTTACCAACTTTAAGGGAGGTGCAAGGATCAATATGGAAACTAATAATACTGATATTCGTATTTGGGCTTTCCAGAATAACGTTAGAATGTATGAAATCGCTGAAAAGTTAGGAATACATTACGTCACATTAAGTACTAAATTACGAAAAGAATTAAATACAGAAGAAAAACAGAAAATATTTAAAATTATTGATCAAATTAAACAAGAAAAAGGAGGAAAATAATATGCCTATGAATGTTACGACTAATAATAGTCAAAAACTTTTAAATGTAATTTCTGCTAAAGAATTACAAGATAAAGAATTACCACAATTAAATATAATAGTACAAAATATACTATATCAAGGATTAACTGTTTTAGCTAGTCAGCCAAAGATTGGTAAAAGTTGGTTGTCTTTGGATATAGCAGTTTGCGTTGCTACTGGACAACCTATTTGGAACAATGAAACTTTACAAGGAGATGTTCTTTATTTAGCATTAGAAGACAGCCATAATAGATTACAATCACGACTAAATCTAATTTTAAATGGTATGGAGGCACCAAATAATTTATATCTATCCATAATGTCCAGTTCTATATCTACTGGACTATTAGAAGAACTGAATAATTTTTTAGTAACTCACCCTAATACAAAATTAATTATTATAGATACTTTGCAGAAAGTTAGAGATACTATGAAAACCACTGAAACAGCTTATGGTTATGATTATAAAGAAGTCGGAGCTTTAAAGAAGTTTGCAGACTTGCATGGTATTTCCATTTTACTAGTTCATCACTTAAGAAAAGCACGAGATAAAGATGATGTCTTTAATCAAATAAGCGGTACAAATGGAATCGCAGGTGCTGCAGATACAATGATTGTATTATCAAAACCAGATCGTATGCAAGAGGAAACTTTATTTTCTATTACTGGTAGAGATGTCGAATCATATGAGCAAACTATAAAGTTTGATAAAAATACTTGTCATTGGACGCTATTAACTACACCAGAACAATTACTTGAAATTAGAAAAAATGCTTTTCCAGTTGTTATTACTATAAAAGAATTATTAAAAGAATTTCCAAATGGATTTGAGATTAGTTCATCTGATTTATTAGATCAAATATATAAAATAACTGGTATTACGCCAAAGCAAAAATCGCCAGCATCTCTTACTAAATACATTAATGACTTATGTTATAAATTACAGCAAAATGATAATATATTTTATTCTCCTCCAAATCCTAATGGAGGATCTAAAGGAAGAACATTATATTTCTGTTCTCCTAATAGGAGCAATGAAAATATTGAAAACACTGATGAAAATAAAACTTATGATCCTATTTTAGGATATCAATAATACTATAATAGATTTACCGTTACTTGTCGTTACTTAATTATTGTATAATATGGCGTAACGTTATGTAACGATACTATTAATATATAGGAGGTAAATATGAAAGGTAAAGGAAAAGAAATACTACCATATGATAAAAATTTAGCTATAGAAAGGGTTAATAATTCTTTAGACAGTTCTAAACAATTATTACCTAAGTATATAGCAAAGAATAGTGTTACTAACGAAACTTTTAAGCAAACAAATAAAAAACTTATAGAATTTAAGTCTGAAATAAAGAAAAGACAAGTATGGAATAAAAAGTACTCTTCACTTGAAGAATTGCAAACTGCTATTGATGATTTTTTTATATTCGTACTAGAAAATGAAATGTATCCAACAATAGAATTGCTTTCTATATGGCTAGATATGGATAGGCAAACTTTAAACAGAATAGAAAATGATCATAGAGACTTTCGATGTGACACTATAAAAAGAGCAAAAGAAATGATAATGTCATATTTTACACAACATTTACTCGCAAAATCTGGAAATCCTGCTGGAAATATATTTCACTTAAAAGCTCTATTTGGATTAACTGAAACATCTAATTTAGTAGTCAATCCACCTTCTAATTGGATAGATGATCCAACTAGACCTAAAAATGAACAAGAAATTTTAGATGCTCTTCCAGATTGTCCAACGTCCTTTTACGATTCTAATCATGGAATTATCTGATAAAATTTTCTTAAATGGATATTGAATATTGTATAATTAAATGCACGTTGTAGACATAAAAATATAGACACATAATTAAAAATCAGATAAAATGTTAGTTGCGAGACTAAACATTGGAGGTTTTTAATTATGTGTCAAGAACAGTATACCACAAATAAAAGA
>JAAVZD010000122.1 GCA_022791475.1 Clostridia bacterium
ATTTTGAAAAGCCGGAGCATGAGTTTTGGTGACGGCGTAAATGACATTGACATGATGAAGGCAACCGGGGTTGCCGTAGCAGTAGGGTCCGGTGACATGAGGATCCGGAAATATGCGTCTTCTGTATGTGAAGCGGCGGCAGAGGACGGCATTTATAAAGAATTGGTAAGGAGAAACATCATCCATCCATGGGAAAGGAGCGCAGTATTATGAAGAAACAGTGGTGGCAGGAGGAGGTTGTTTATCAGATTTACCCCAAAAGTTTTTATGACAGCAACCATGACGGCATCGGTGATTTGCGTGGGATTACAGAAAAGCTGGATTACCTGGAAAACCTTGGGGTGACGATGTTATGGATTTGCCCTATTTATCAATCGCCTATGGACGACAACGGCTATGACATTTCGGATTATAAAGCCATTGCGCCGGAGTTTGGGACAATGGAAGACCTGGAAGAGCTGATTGGGGAGGCGGGGAAACGGGGGATCAAGATTATCCTTGACCTGGTGGTTAACCATACTTCGGACGAGCATGAATGGTTTCAAAAAGCTTTATCGGATTCCGGGAGCCGTTTTCACGATTATTATATTTTCAAGGAGGGGGGGCAGATCCCGAACAACTGGCGTTCCGTCTTTGGCGGAAGCGTGTGGGAGAAGGTCCCCGGGCGGGAAGAATATTATCTGCACTCTTTTGGGAAGAAACAGCCGGATTTGAACTGGGAAAATGAAGAGCTGAGGAGGGAATTGTATGAAATCGTGAATTGGTGGCTGGATAAAGGGATCGCAGGTTTCCGGATTGACGCCATTACGTTTGTCAAAAAGGATTTAACCTGGAAAAGTAAGGAGCCGGACGGGGTGGACGGGTTGTCTAAATGCACAAAATCCTCCAGGAACCAGCCGGGCATAGGGGTGTTCCTTAGGGAACTGAAAGAGCATACCTTTGACCGGTATCCATGTGTGACGGTTGCGGAGGCGCCAGGAGTCCCTTATGGGGAGCTGGGGGAATTTATCGGGGAAAACGGCTATTTTTCCATGATTTTTGATTTCCGCTATGCGGATTTGGATATTGACTCCGGCAGCGAATGGTTTAAGCGCGTTGACTGGGGCATAAAGGATTTCAGGGATAAAATAATGGACAGCCAGATGGCGCTGCAAAAATATGGCTGGAGCGCCAATTTTATTGAGAACCATGACCAGCCCAGGGCAGCCACCAAATATTTAAAAGATGGCCAGGACAATCCGGAGGCCGTAAAGACCTTGGCAGCCATGTACTTTTTCTTAAGGGGGCTTCCGTTTATCTATCAGGGCCAGGAACTGGGGATGCAGAACTTTAACAGGGGGTCCATCGGGGAGTTTGACGATTTGTCCAGCATTGACCAGTATTACCGTGCGGTTGAGGAAGGGTATACAAAGGAGGAAGCGCTCCGCTTTGTGAATTTGCGCAGCAGGGACAACGCACGCACCCCCTTCCCTTGGGACAATACACAGTATGGCGGGTTTTCCGTACATAAGCCCTGGCTTGGCATGGCAGAAGAATATCCCAGGATTAATGCCAGGGCGCAGATGGGGGACAAAGGGGGCGTGTATGAGTTTTACAGGAG
>JAAVZD010000084.1 GCA_022791475.1 Clostridia bacterium
ATGCGAAAAAGTCTGCCTCCCGGCAGACTTTTTCGACAGGCTTACAGTCTGGCAGTTGGTCAGACTGTTTTTATTACCGAGTGCCAAAAGTGGTGTTAGTCTTTCCATTCGAAATATAACACAGGATAATATGGAATTATCCATAGAAATGAGGTGGCCTTTGTAATGAACACTGTGGATCTAAATGAGGTGAAAAAATTCTATAATGCAACACCTGAGATATGGGCAGCAGATGATCAATGGCATCAATGGTCACTCCGGCAACTCCAAAGATACCTAAATGGCATAACGTTTTCAAGTCAAGACAGTGTTCTTAATGCGGGATCAGGTGGCAACAGCTATAATATTTCCTGCGGTGAGATGGTACACGTTGATGTTGCTGAGAAAAAGCTGGAGGGAATCCCCAACGCGGTTGTGTCGAGTGTCGAGTCCATGCCGTTTCCTGATGCGCGATTTGACGGTATTGTTTGTGTAGGCAGTGTTATCAACTACTGTGATGCTGGTGCCGTAATCGCAGAATTTTCACGCCTATCCAAGCCGGGTACCGTCCTTGTTCTTGAATTTGAAAGCAGTGGGGGCTTCGAGTACCGTAAGAGCGCATGTTATAAAGAATCTGCAACTGTTGTCACCGTCCAGTTTCAAGGTTCGGCACATACACAATGGCTTTACTCGGTTCCATATATCAAATCTTTATTGAAAGCTTACCATTTTTCCATTCAAGATGTATTCCCGTATCATATATGTAGCGCCTTTGCATTAAGTTCAAATGGTCAGGAAGAAAAGTCCGTCAAATTTGCCCGATTTGATACATTGGCCAGAAGGATTCCGCTATTGGCCGCTCATGCTAATAACTACATCATACGGTGTAGCAAAGTATAAAACAGTGCCGTATTCTTTATCAAATCAGGAGTTCTTGGTAGGTTAAAGAGAGGCTTCGCAATGTTGCAACACTGCGAAGCCTCTTTTTGTTCACAAAATTCCCTGTATAAAAGCGGCCACCGTATCCAACATTGGCATTGGAAATCGGGCAGAATCAACAGTGGATTCTAAGAAATCTCCGCTTTCTTGAGCAAGGATCATCCGTGTACTTTGCGCTCCATGTTGGATAGCCTGCTGGGAATTTATGCGCCCAGCGGACTTTGTAAAGCGACGATTTCAAATTACTAAAATAGGGTTCCATCAGGGCTGGTGGAGGCTGGGTCATCTGATGCCCTGCGCTTATGAATTCCCAATCGAGTGAGTCTGGTTCTGCAGCCAGTCTCAGACCTGTTCGGCAACCGCCGAAACGCCGCCGCTCCCTCTTGTGGATAAAATTCTTCTAAGATAGCATCTTCCTCTGCCGTCCACTCCGCCTTTTCCCAACGAAGATTCAGAATCCTGGCCCTGTTTTGGCAGGCACTTTTAGACCGCCCAGGCAAGAGTGAGGTGACAGCGGTTCCCATCATGGCATAGTTCTTTTTGAGAATATCATCTTCCTCTTTACTCCACACATTTTTCCCTCTGCATATCCCCAATGACACCGCCATATTTAGGCAGGCTGTTTTGGACCTATTGGGCAGAAGTTTGTGGGCATCTGCGCCGATTTCAGGGAAAGCATTCCGTAAAATCTCCAGTTCTTCAGGAGACCATCGCTGGCGTGTCTCGGCTCCCTCACCCTTGCTGATCTGATAAGATAAATGACGGCGTTGCGCCATCTTTTTACATGAAGTCTCTGTTCTCCCGGGCAACATCGCACTAGTCTGCGGGCCCAATATGGGATAATTGGCATCTAAAATAGCCAATTCATCGTCAGACCATGCTCGACGGTCCCTTTCATAAACTATGCCCAGGCTGTTGGCTCTTGCGGTACATGCACCACGGGAACGGCGTCCCATAAAAAACCGGGAGACATCTGCACCCATTTGCGGATAGTGCAGCTTCAGCAGTTCATCCTCCTGGGGCGTCCATTCCTTCGATGGTGCAGAGAGGCCCATCATCCTGGCCTTGGAAGTTATATGCTGACGCCTTTTGCCAGGAAGAATATTTTCTATATCCGGCCCAATTTGCGGATAATATTTTTTCATTATGGCCAATTCTCTATCCGTCCATTGAACAGGTTTAGCTAAAGTGATTTTTTCAAGTGCCGCTCTCCCTGTGCAGGCTGTCTCACTTCGATCCGGAAGAAGTATTGCGGTTTTATTCCCGATAATTGGGTAATATTTCGACAAGATATCCAATTCCCAAAGCATCCAGGAGGCCGCTTCTGTTTTTGAGCGGGGCCGCTTGACAGAGGTGCGGAGTCCCAAGTTGCGTGCTTTTTTATCGCAGTCCACAGGTGATCGTAATGGCAGCAGTTTCGCAGTTTCATCTGCGCCCAGCTGAGGATAATGGCGTGTCAAAATGCTGATTTCATTGCTTGACCATGTCCTGTCATAGCCAAACCCTAAAAAACGGGCAAGCTGGTCGCACACATCCCAAGGGTGGCCTGGGACATGGAGGATATCATTGGTTTCGACATAATAATCCACAAACCGCATCAGTTCATCCATGGAGAACTCCTCCAGGAAAGCTTTTTGTATACCCATGTGATTCTCCTATATGCCTTATCAATATTCCCGGAAGATTTTAACCATTGATTTGAGGGGGGCTAACAACAGGCCAGTGGCGACGAGCTGTGCATCGGTGGATACCCACTCATATTTCTGGAATTGATTTTTAGCAGGCCTTTTGTGTTTGTTCTGATCTACGTTTTCATTTTTTGTTTTATTATACATGTTCAATAGTCCAAGTGCAACACCATATATATTTATTTAATGTGCAGATACCTTGTTGTGTGCAAAACAATTGTCAAATGTCCACTTCAATTTATTGTGCAATTTTGTCATAATTTCTTTTTAGCCACCCATAATGTAGCGCAAGCCGTCAAACATGCGCTCAAGCAACTCCCGAGAATGGTGCTTACAGAGCCAATCGGGACACCCAATAGATTCAATACATAGTTATAGCCCCAGGCTACAGCTAGAGGGCAGACCACAATAAACACCGCAAGCAAGGCATACAAAAAGACTTTTGATTTCTTAGGTGTGGCTGGTGGTAGTCCGGTCGTTTTGATATTACAAGTATTGTTTAGTAGGATGGGGCACTCCACATATAATACAGGAACTGTTCCGTTTGTTGATAGTTTTCTTGATATGGCGTCAAAAGATTTTTGTAATATCCCATTGTACTCATTGGCCAGATTTGCCGGGAGTACGCGTTCATACCAGACCAAGAAATAATCGAAGTAAATTGCTTTCACAATTTCTAAATAAGTCTGCCGCTCCAGTGCATGAACATCACCGCTTGACTTTGCAAAAAGGAATGCATCGAAACTGCTCTCGAAATTATTTGTCCCAAGCGGTGGTGTAACATAGGGCGCCTCGATTTTTCCAAATCCCTCAATGCAGAGTAGTTTGGAGAAAATTTGGCTTTCCTTATCAATGTCGCTCCCATTGCGGCGGTTGCTTACCTCGTTGAGGATGAACGCCACATCGTACTGATTAATATGCAGATAGCTCTCTAATAAATTGATGTAGGTAAAGAAAACAGTATTAACCCTATACTGAGTTTCTAAAGCAACATATTCGAGAATTACTATACGCTGCGCCTTGATGTAAGTCATCATGGCAAATCCTGCGAGCTTTTCAGAATAATACAATGCAAAGAACATGGATTCAAAAGGATCTGTACTATCCTTACGATCCAGCCAAAAGGTTATTTCATTGGTGTTAGTCTTAATTTCATATGGAGTTGTCTCATTGTAAATCTTCAGGGCGGCAGCATAGTCTGAATCCGTACTTTTATCCAATCGGCGGATAGAGAACCTATAATCAAGCTCATTCCTCATAACATTGCTCTCCTTGCTACGATTTCCACTGATAATTCCATATTATCCTGTG
>JAAVZD010000065.1 GCA_022791475.1 Clostridia bacterium
ACGCAACGATTTTTCTGGGCGAAATATTGGGGCAGTCACTTCCAGCCCCCATCTCATCCCTTGTGCCTGCCGGGTAACCTCTTTGTTATCTGCATTGGAAATAGCATGGCGTTCACGCTCCACTTCTTCATGCACTGAGAATTTCCCTACAGTTTCGGCCCGCACGTGGAAAGATTGATTTAACAAAACCATAATCGAAAAAAGGACAATAGCCATTACCCCGGCGGCTTCTACCGTATAGCTGGCCGAAATGTCTTTGTTCCGTTTCTCCCAGATTTTTTTCGCCTGTTTTATCATTAATTTCCCCTCCCCTTTTGATTTCATAGAAATGCAAACATATTTTCCACCGCGGATAAATTGCCATTGGTAGTTTGGTGATGGTTCAATAACATGCAAGATACTAGCCAGGTTCCCGGCAATAAGGCAAAAGGCAAAAATGGCAACGTAGCTTTCCGCATATTCCGGCCTTGTATCTGATAGAAACAAAGGTAAATAAGAGAATAGATTCCACATAAAGCGATACTGCTACATAATAATGCCAAATTTTCGCCAAACCTTAACATCGTTCCACTTACCATAAAGAACAAACCATCGCCGGATCCAATTTCTCCGTTACATAATTTCCCGGCCCCTAATAATAAGGTGCCTAAGCAACAGCTTCCCAAATGCTCCTTCCATGGAAAATCATGGTTTTGTGAAATCCACAAATAACTGCTTATTATTATAGCAATCGCCCCAAATAGGACAAACACCCAAAGCTTTACCTGTTTTTGAAAAAAGTCTTGTATGGCTGCAATCCATAAAAATGCTAAAAACAACAAATATAATAGTTTTATTATTTTTCACCCCCAGCCTGCATTTTTAAAGCTGTTTATTTCCCGCAATATGAGCAAGCGCCTAAATGTTCTACTTCTGATAAGCGGACTGCCCGGGCATAAGCCACAATTGCCGAACAATTTTGTGCGGCATGATAGCTTTTTCCGTTGGCTGTTATGTAGACGGTTCCTCCGGCATTTTTTCCGCATACAGAACAAGGATAATATTTTCCTCCATTATGGTTGCGCATGGTTCCCACATGTTCTAAGGAAACGCCAGACATTTTATTTGCTAGGTAATGGCAGCCCCGGCTCCTATGATAACGGGTACTGTTTTTTCCTATATAAACAATTTCATCCGTATGTTCTTTGCCGTCTCCGTCTTCTTCATAATTTTTCCCGTCTTTGCCGATCCATGCCCGCCTTCTGCAGCGGGATGTACGTTGCAAGGGAAGTAGCCCTAATATGGGGAAGGGAAGACGAATTTCATAATCCAGCACCAGGTCGATGGTTTCTCCATCTTTTAATACCTGTGAATGAACCATCTGCATATTCTGCAAGGTTTTTGTGTCTATATGAGGTAAAACTTGTGTTTCTGCATATCCTTGGGCCATTCCAGATACCAGGTATTTTGTGATGCCTTGGGCAGGATCATCCGCTTTTGCAGGGTCACCTCCATGATTCCTTTCTAACATATCTTTTAAATAAGCATATTGGCTAAGGTCTTCACCCACCCCTTCTAAAGCCGCTTGTATCCTCCGTTCTGTATTCATGATTTTCATTGGAAGGATCAGGCAAGTAGAGGCGAATATAAACAAGGTCAGGCACATTGCCGCTTCTAATGTTAACGAGGCAGGGACGGGCGGGAATGCCTTTTTGCCATGGCATTTTAAAACCCTATTGTTTTTATGGCTTTTAAAGATTCGTACTTGGAGAGTCGCAATTTTTTTATTTGCCAAAATATCAGGGAATATATTGTCAAAGAAGTTTGACAAATTTTTATATTTTGTGGACACGTTACAGATTCGAAGATCTCGTAATCGATAATTGTAAATGGCTGCCATGGAAAAAGGCATTCCTGTCCGCCCCCTTTCCTCGATAAACATTAATAGGTACGTTCTACTTTAACGCTCATAGGGTAAAAGTTATCCCCATTGCCTAAAAGGCTTTCCACAAATTTAAGGGAAAAGAATACATGCTTCCCGTTAAACCGGCCCGTCATCCGAACCTGGTATGTGCCGCGGCGCATCCGGAAGCTAGGCTGTTTTCGGCACAGGTTCATCTGGATCATATCCATCATCCGGTATTCTTGCCTCACAATCGTTTCCATAAGTAATAATATTTTTAACCAGGACAGATAAGTAAGCCCCCTCCCTCCTCCTTTGGTATCCATTTGCCCTTCCCGGCCTAATGTCAGCAGATTTTCTAGCCCCAAAGACCAATCCGCAGCATTTTTAACAATTGCCACCCGTTTTCCTGCCAATAAATTACGCACATCCATCAGGGATTCGCCCATGGCCCATACCGACATAATAAAAAAGGTGGTAAGGAGCACAAGTGGGGATAATCCGGCTATCCCTGTAATCAATGCAGCTAATTCCTCGGCAGCATGCCGTTTTTGGCTGTCGGATAAAATATGGATCAGATTTAACCCTTCCCGGATTGCCAATAACCGGTTAACAACATGGGTTAAGTTTTCCTCGTCACTATCTTTCCCGCTGATTATATATTCAATTTCATAGGACAGCCCACTCTCGCCAGACACCCCCTGATCTTGAAAACCTTCCGTATTTGCAGGAAAGTAGCGGAAAAATTTGCCGCAATACTCATTGAGCATCAAATGCTCCAGCAACGGGGCAGTGCGGGTTCCCCCTGCAGCCGTTTGATTGTGAGAGGGCAGTTCTGGGGTTTCCAACAGCCCCTGGGAAACAGCCATGCCTTCTGGCATTACAAACAATAAAAGCCCTGTGCTATAAAGGCTCGTTATTCGATTGAGCCAGTTTTCTTTCTCCTTATCTTTGACACCATGGGAAAAGGATAAGGGGTTAACGGACAACTGGTTAAAGTGCCTAATTACTGGTGCCCAAAGCGCATTTAAATCGGGCCCTTCATCTTCTTCATCGTCATCCTCCCATTCTTTAATGATCCGTTCTACTTCTTTAGCTTCTTCGATAACCTTTTCTACCAAGGCAATCTGTTGGCGGGACTGGGGCCCCAATGCTTCGATTTCTTGCCTCCTCTCTCCGTCCTGGAGGATGTAGGCTTCAAATTGCCGGATTTCATCATCCATTTGCCCGTCTACCTGGCTGGTGCAATCGTTACGTTTTTCATCAAACAAAGATCTGCCTTGTTCCAGCTCTTTTGCCAGTTTGTCCGCCTGTTGGCGATATTGGGCTATTAGGCCAGGCATGCGGGCCAACTCTTGGATCAGCTCTTTTGCGCATTGCCGGAATTTAGGGCCATCGTGACGTTTCAAAAGGGAAAGGCACTCCTGTTTTTTCTCTATTTGTTTTTTCTGGACTTTATCAATCGCTTCCAACGTTTTCTCTAATTCCAACGCCTTTTTTGCGTGGCCTCGATAAGCTTCCGCTACCTCCTGGACAGCTTCCGCTTCCTGGGCGTCCTCCCACAGCCTTTCTACGGAATTTTCGTCAAAATCCATTTTCCAGATACCAAATGACATATAATCCAGGATTTCCTGTTCCAGGTAAGCGCCATCGCCGTCTATGGCAGTTTGTAGTTCTTCCACCTCGATTGCCTGCAGCCCTAAGGGGTACCAATTGCCGGTTTCCAGATAGGGCTGCAAAAATTGAGAAAAATCAGCTTCCAGTTCGGCTGCATTTTCATACTCTGCAAACAACAGCCGGTAGGAGTCCCACAGCTGCCGATGATATTGGCTGAATATTGAGTCCAGGGCAGAGGATGAGGCTGTCTGCAGGTACCATCTGGCCCCTGCTGTCCGGGCAGATTCCAAAAGCACGCAAAACAGTGCAAAAATGCAGAGCATTACCAAACTGATAAATACCGTTATCTGGCCTTTTTTCGTTTTTTGGCCCATAATTTTTAATACACTTCCTTTGACTGGCTGTTAATCTGCTTAAAAATATCCTGCAAAAGGCTAATAATCTGCCCTTTAAAGATGATCACCAAACCGATCAGTACGACCAGGATCAACACTACTTCAATTACGCCAACCCCTTCTTCCTGCCGGAAAAAGCCTATAATTTCACTCATAATTTCTTTGACTTTCATACCCATGTCCTCCTTTTGACTTTTAAATCCCCTGCCCAACGCCTGAATTTGGCGTATATACTTATATGCCACCTAAGGCCGGCTGCATTGCTTATCCCATGGTCATCATGGCAGGGACCATGACCATTGTCATAATAATCCCTAGCATCAAAAACAATGGCAATAATAATTTTGTCCCTGCCTCTTCCCCCAAACGGCGGGCCAGATTTTTCCTTTGCTCCAATGCATCTGCCATTTCGGCCTGGAAAATGGCCCGTATATTTTTCGTCCCTGCTTTGCGGTTTTGTTCTAGTAGCCCGCTTAATTTTAAATAGGGCTGCAGACGGCACCTCCGGCCAAATTCCCGGTAAGCCTCCCCTTCCGCCATGCCGCTTTGCATTTGGTAATAAGTTTTGCGCATTTCTTCATAAGCGGGGCGCTGTTTTTGCTTCCCCAATTCCAACCCGGTTTCATAATCTTTTACCATTTGGCCCCATGCATTGCGCACGGTTAATCCGGCCCCGGTGAGTACCATGATTTTCGAAAGCAGGTCGGAATAATCCAGCAACAATTCCCGTTCCCTTTTCTGGTTTTTTTGTTTTGCCTCATTTTGCCCTTTGGCGGCCAGCAAAATAGCCATAAGCACACCAATTATGATAATGGCTCCATAATCGGATGATTTTTCTGCTTCATATTTCAAAGCCTTTCCTTTATAAGTGCCGGGAAGTGAAAAGTATGGCTGGGTTTGTTGTTCTTGCTCTTGTTTCTTTAACTCTTTCAAAAAGCCTGCGATTTGTTCTTCGGACGGGGTTCGGACAGGAGGCAATACCCGTACCGGTATTTCATAATTTTGCCGGTAGAGGCCAGCGGAAAGTTCCAACATTAATGTAACCATCTGTTCCGACTCCACTTCTTTATTCAGCTTACCTGAAGAATCCATAATTTCCATATCGGAAGAATGCCAACGTAGGCGGATGCCTTCGCCCCAATAACCAGGCAAGGTTAAATCACTTCTCACCTCCATTAAAGATGGGTTTTGGGCCCTTATCCGTTCCTCCATAAGCTCCATGGCCTGCGTAAACGCGGCATCGGCCTCTTTTTCTGTATATGCCTGTGCACCTACCGTAACCGTTATGGGGATTTTTTCCGCTTCCAGCCCATCGATCAAAATCGGATATTCTTTGTCCTCCCCGCCATATCCTTCCCGTAAAATCCGGCCTTCCCCAGAAATAGGGCTTTGGCCTTTATTGGCAAAGGAGAGCGCTGCAGACAGTATAAGGCTTCCTATCATACAGGCGACAGGCGCCAATTGGCCTTTTTTCCTTTTTTTCCTTCTTTTTTCCATAAGCGAATATCCTTGTTCCCTTCAACGCATTTACACCTCAATTGCCAGAATCTTTTTGGCCAGTGTATAAGAGGCTAAATATACGGCTAAGCAGGCGCCCATCAAGAGCCGCCCGATACTGGTGCCATACATTTGGTCGAAAAAACCAGGCGACGTATGTTCCACATAGAAAACAATGAAAAAAGGTATCATATTCATAATTTTTTGTTCAAACTGCCGGGATGAGGTCATAGTGATGATTTCCTCCCGGACTTGCAGCTTATCCCGGATGATTTCTGCCGTATGGCGCATAATACTGCCGGTATCGCCGCTGCTTCTTTTTGCTACAGTAAAAACCTCCGCAAAATTTTGTACGTCTTCTAGGCCGCTCCTTGCGGAAAAGTCTTCCAGCACTTGTTCTACCGGCCGGTTAGTGCGGATTTGCTGAACCATAAAATTAAACTCCCGGACGATCAGGCCATTGCTGCCATATAACATAGACAATTCCTCCACACTGGCAGCCAACGCATTTTCTATGGAAAAACCTGCACTTAAAGAAGAAGCCAGAAGCATTATCCCTTCCTTAAATTGCCCTGCCAATTCTTTTTGGCGGCGTTCCAGGCGGTATTGCCGCTCAATGACCAGCCCTATCAGGGAAAATGGCATCATCCACAGAAAAATCTGAAAACTACGAAAAAACGTATAAGACAGCAGCCCGCATGCCGCAGCCCCTTTGCCCAAGCCAAGGATAATTTCCCATCCGTTCAGCCGATATTGGTCATACCATATAACCGGCTGCTTTGAGTTTTCCCACTGCTTCCAGCGTCCCGACTTTTTTAAGCTGGCCGCTGACCCTTTTCCCGGATCCGGTTCCTTCTTCGAAACAAAATAGCGGGTTGAGCCGTATCTCCCCATTTATAAAATCCCCCACTTCCACTATTTCAAGTACCTTTCTGCTCCTGTCCCGTAACCGCCCCAGATGAATGAGAATATCAATGGCGGAAGCGATTTGGCTGCGCACCGCCGGCAGGGGCAAATCTGCCCCCATCAAGGCCATGGTCTCCAAACGGGACAGCATGTCCCTGGGGCTGTTGCCATGGCCGGTAGAAAGGCTGCCGGCATGGCCCGTATTCAGGGCCTGGAGCATATCCAGGCATTCTTTCCCCCGGACTTCACCTACGATGATCCTATCAGGCCTCATGCGCAAAGATGCCCGGATCAAGTCACTGATTTCAATGGCGCCTTCCCCCTCGGCATTGGCATTTCGGGTTTCCAGCCGTACCAGGTTGGGGATCTGCCGGATTTGTAATTCCGCCGAATCTTCGATGGTAATGATCCTTTCGGTTTCCGGGATAAAGCCAGACATAGCATTGAGGAAAGACGTTTTTCCAGAACCGGTGCCGCCACTGATGAATAAGTTATATCCCGCTTCCACTAATTTTTTCAAAAAATCAGCGGCTTCCCGGTTAAGGGAATTAAAGGCAATTAATTTTTCTGCCGTTATCGGCTCGGGGAATTTCCGGATCGTGACAACCGGGCCGTCCAATGCCACCGGAGGGAGCACGACATGTACTCGGGCGCCGCTTTCCAAACGGGCATCAGCTATGGGATGGGACACGTTGACCGAACGGTTAATCCTGCTGACAATTTGCTGGATCAAGTCTTCTAATTGGCCTTCTTGTTCAAACCGGTGGTTCCATTGGTAAATAGCGCCTTTTTTCTCGATGAATATGTGGTCTTTTCCATTCACCATGATCTCGGTTACTTCTGGGTCATCCACCAGTTCCTGTAGGATGTCCAGCCGCCGGAATGTATCGTACAACCGGATTTTTAATTCCAGCCTTTGTTTTAAAGGCAGATAAGAATGGGCGGCTTCCCCTTCGATAGCCTGATGGATACAGGTGTTAAGCTCTTCCTCTTCGATTTGATGGCGGTTTTGCAGTTCTGCGCGAATCTGGTTTTTGAGGCGCCCTAAAGTTTCTTTTTGCTTTTTACGTCTTTCTTCCTCAGATTCCCCCCCCATCCCCGCCTGATTTATATGCATGGGCCAACCATCTCCTTTTCCTGTCTGTATACTTGTGCAACCGTTTTGCGCCCGGCTGCAAAACGGGTATGTCCGCCAGGCCCCTTTGTGGGCATATGGCAGGGAGGGCCAGTCAAATGTGTTCTAACATACTACGGACATAATCCCCCAATTCCCCCCATAAAAGCTGTTCCAGGTAAGACCCTGCCTGCCGGGCCATTCCGGGAAGAGGCAGCTTCAACAGCCGTACCCGGTTCCACAAATGAAGCCGGCCGGAATGCTCAAGATACCCTTTC
>JAAVZD010000086.1 GCA_022791475.1 Clostridia bacterium
AGAATAGTTCAGCACCGTCATAGGTTTCACGCCGCCCAGATATTCCGCCGCCCATACGTCCAGCCACTGCCCCACGGTCATTTTCGATGGTTCCCGGTAATCATCTTTGTCCAAAGCGGCTATGGCTTCGGTCATTTTCTTCCTGACTTCTTTCTGTGTCTTGGCATAGACGCTTTTGCGAATGTCCTTGCCGGTACCAGGGTCAACGCCGGTAACAAAGCGGGCTTCCCAGGTGCCGTCCTTGCGCTGGCGGATACTACCCTCGCCACGGGCACGGCGCTTTTTCTCTGCCATAGTTGAAAATCTCCTTTCTTGCTTGCGGTGAAAGTCCAGCTTCACCGCAAGCTATTTTCTGGCCCTAAATTCACCCGGCCCGCATAGCGGGCAAAAATGTACAAGCGCGAGTTGCACATTATTATTTACGGAAACCAGGGATGAAACTCAGTTCTCTAACGCGATTTAGAACCTCTCGCTGCCCCTCTGTGGTAAATTCGTCAAAGAGTGTCAGCAGCAACTTGGAATTTTCTTCGCGCTCTCTATGTTCCGGTGTTTCAAAAGTAGGTTCCTTTTTGTCAATCCCCTGCTGGTGTTGCGAAAGGGCCTCTGCCCGTGCCAACGCAGCTTGGGCCTGCTGCTCTGCCGATGCGTGGAGTTCTTTTTCACCGGAAATCTCCACTAACAATTCCTGCGCTGTGGTGATAACTTCGGATATTCCTTCGAGTTCCGTTTTATCCGCTCCGCTTTCTTCTGCCAGTCGATATTTTTCTTGCGCTCGGAACAAAATCCGATTTACCCCATCAACTTCCATTTGCATCTGTAGATTGCGGTTCATCAACTGAACAGCAGGGACACCCAAAGCATTTGCGATTCGCTCAATCATTTCCATTTTGGGAACAACTTGGCCGGATTCATATTTTCTTATTGCAGAATCAGCCATTTTGCAAATATCCGCCAACTGTTTTTGGGTCATACCTTTTTCTTTTCGTATAGCGCGTATTTTTTCACCAATAGTCATAAAATCACCTCATTACTATATTACCAGAAATTCCTTGCTTTGTCCAGACCAAATTTTATCTACATCAGACCAGTCTTTGTATTGACAGACCATAATTATTCTGTTAAGATATAGACAGAACCGAATTGGTCTATACCGAAAGGAGGAACAAATGTGAAAGCTGAAAAAAGACATCTGGCACTGGAAATGGCCAGAAAATGTATGAACTCGCAGGATTTAGCTAAGGCAGCAGGCTTACCGCAACAAACGGTAAACGGCGTACTCCGGGGACGAAACGTGCGGCCAGCAACTTTGGGAAAAGTAGCCCGTGCCTTGGGCTGTGACCCGGCAGAGTTGCTTGCACGAGAAACGGAGGGCAGCTATGGAGATTGAGAAATTAACATGCAGTGTACCGGAGGCGGCTAAAATCCTTGGGGTGTCCAAAACGACCTGTTACCAGTTGGCCCGACAGATTGACTTTCCCGCCTTTTCTGTAGGCGGACGAACATTAGTCTCACGGGCAGGGCTGGCGGCGTGGGTCGAGGCCAAGGCTAAAGGTGGTGAGGTAAATGCCAAATAGGACCAAGAGCCAAGTCCTGCGGGAAACGACCTTGAAGTATCTGTCTACGCTTGACACCGATAACCCACCAGACCCCGTGACAATAGAATCCGAGCTACTGGAGCAAATCGAGCAGCAATATGACCTTGAAAACTCCGTAAAGCAAAAGGGGCGGGCGTGGCCTATCCCGCAGCACCTCCACAACTCGCAGATTGCGGAAATCATCAACCATCTATACCCTGTACGCCGAATTATCTGTAATGGGCGTGATAGCGACCAAGACGGGACCTTGCTGGCCTTTTACCAACGGCAAGGGTGCAACCAAGGAATTTATATGTCCTCTGAGGACGAGTTTAGGGGGTTATTCCTACCATATAACTACCAGATGACACGGCATGATTTGGACGAAATCATGACCACGTTGCGTTTAATGGCTCCTGTAGTACCCCGCTGTAGTGACCCAGACCTGATTCCAGTCAACAACGGCATATTTAATTACAAGACCAAACAGCTCCTGTCGTTTAGTCCCGACATGGTATTTACCGCAAAATCCAAGGTCAATTACACTGCGGCGGCTGTTAATCCGATAATCCATAATTCGGATGATGGAACATGCTGGGATGTAGAATCGTGGATTGGCGAGTTGTCAGATGACCCTGAGATTGTGCAACTTATTTGGGAAATTTTGGGCGCAGTTATCCGTCCTAATGTTCCTTGGGGAAAATCGGCGTGACTCTATTCAGAGACGGGAAATAACGGTAAGGGGACCCTGTGTGAGTTGATGCGAAATTTAGTGGGAAACGGGAGCTATGTCAGCATTTCCGTTGCTGATTTCAGTCGAGAATTTATGTTGGAGCAACTTCTACATGTCAGTGCAATTATTGTTGATGAAAACGATGTGGGAACCTACATAGATGCTGCCGCAAATCTGAAAGCTATCATTACCCTTCTGTTAATTGTGCCTGATTTTCGGTACTTAGCATAGTTTTTCATAGCTTAGTATAGTTCGGTTTTTGCGCCAAAATAAAGGATTCCTGCAATCTTTCTTGATTTTTCGTTTGGCATAAGTTGGCATGAATTAGTATATTTCG
>JAAVZD010000123.1 GCA_022791475.1 Clostridia bacterium
ACAGATCAGGAAACAGATATTTTATGCCACTTTCGTAAAAAACATCGAAAACAGTATAAAATCAAATGCTGTTATGAAAGCCTTAAAGCAGTTGGTTAGGCGACAGGGAATTCACTTATAAAAGTTGTAAAGTGGTGTTAATTTATAGTATAGCATATTCACACTGCTTCCTCAACGTTTTCTTGATTGAGATAAACAATAAAGCCAAGAATTTCTCAAGCAAAATCTGCTCTCCTTGAAAACATTCAGGCTGTTACAACTTTTGCCGTAACAGCCTTTTCTCTAAACTAAACACTTATTGACTACAAAAGTTCATTAAGAAGATTCATGCATTTAATCTTTTGCTGCATATTTGCTTTCCCATATACATTGAGAGTAAATGAAACATTTTTATGACCAAGTATTTCTGATAACGATTTAATATCAAAATCAGAAATTTCAATAGCTCGCACTGCGAAAGTATGTCTTAATTCGTGGAAACATATTTTAGGCATATCATATCGCTTTAAGAATCTCGTAAAATATTGGCGATAGGTTCTTGGTTCTGTCGGCTTTTTCTTTCCTGTCAAATAATAATCATTGGGATTATCTGTATAATACTTCATAATAACATTTGCCAATAATGAGGGGATAGGTATTATTCTTTCAGATGAAGTTGACTTGGGCAGTCCGATATGAACATATGATTGTTTACTTTTCTTATCATATATTCTTTGAACCGTCTTATTAACAGATATAGTCTTATCTGAAAGAGAAATGTCTTTCATTTGCAAACCACATAGCTCTCCAATGCGTAAACCAGTAAAAAGAGCAATTAGAATCCCTGTGGATTTGCGATTCATATGCATATATATACACTGAATCAGCTTTTGCTCATCATCTTTATTTAGAGAAATAACTCTATGTGATGAGTTATCCTTCGGATATTCAATCAACTCCCAATTAAGCAACGGAATTACCTTCTGCTTATAAGCATACTCCATAGCTAATCGAAAAACCAAAATAATATCACGAACAGTTTTTACCGTCAAACCTCCTTTCTGATCTAATCTTCCTGAAGCATGTAAATACAAAATATATTTTTGTATTTCTGCTTCATCAATTTTGCCGATTTGCATCTTTCCAAAGTGCGGAATAAGATGATTTTCCGCAATCAAAGTGAAATTAGCATGAGTTGATGGTGTAATCATTGGCGATTTTTCTTTGAGCCATTGATTAACCAATGTCTTGAATTGACTTTTTTCAGTCATATTGCATCACCTCCGAATTCATCATCGGAAATATGCGGATTAAGTGCAAGAACAAACCTCAAGTAACAGTCTAGGGGAGAGAGTACCGAAGTTGAGGTTTCCGGAGTTTGAGGGGG
>JAAVZD010000124.1 GCA_022791475.1 Clostridia bacterium
CCCTTCTGCATTTGCCAAAAGGATCACCTCCTCCATGGCCCCAATCATGGTATCATAAGCCTCCCCTGGCTCCAAAACCTCCCCATAATTAGCCTCGTATGCCATGCAAGTCTGGTTAAGCCCTACATTCAGCATAAATTTCCCCCACATACGATAGCGGATATCCTCTTCTTCCACATAAGGGATCCCTGCCCGCTCAAGAAAGCCCTTCAACTCTTCCATCCGCTTTTGCTGGCCGGCCTTTCGGCCCCCTTCCTTTTCCTCCCCTTCTAAAACCCCGATGCGAAGCTCCCCAAATCGAGAATAGGTAAGGGCAGTGCCAAGTTTCACCGCATCCATCCCCTGGGCGATACAATAAACCACTTTTTCCCGTCCAAACCGCCCTCCGATTATTTCCTCACTGCTAATGCCGTTTAACACCGAAATAATCGTGGTATCGGGCCCCACACACGGAGCCATCACATCCAGGGCCTCCAAAAGCCCCGGCCCTTTTACCGCGGCAACTACCAGGTCCACCGGTTCCATTTCTTTGTAATTTCGTACCGTAAACTGCCGGGATGCCCCATTTACCGTAAAATCCATTTGCCCATATCGCCTGGCCCTTTCTTCATCGGCAACAAAGCAGACGGCTTTTTCCCCCAGCCGTTCGGCAATCCGCTCCCCATACATCATCCCCAAAGCCCCCATCCCTACAATCGCTGCCTGCGTCCACTGCCTCATTTTTTCCCTTTCCCCTTTCTTGGTTTTCATTGCCAGCCCCGCACTTGCTTATGGCAATACGCCTTGCCCTACACAGAAATGGCTTTTTCTGTTTTTATCTTACAACACAAACACCCTTCCGTCAATCTAATACCGGCCCTTGGCAGTGGCGCCCGGCTTTCCCTTACGGCGTAAAAAGGGGCCCCTTTGTTTTAAGGGGTTTGCGGGGCCTGGTTCCCGGGGCGCGCCCCCTCATACAGCCCGGTCAGCTGTTGTTGTAGTCCAAGCCCCTGGCGGTAAAACGCCAAAAGCTGCTTTGCACTATATTCCTGTTTAATGCGGTAATCCGCATGGGTATTGGTTGTACTGGGGTCTAGGCCGCTAAAATACATACAGTCTACAAAATTATTGCTGCAATAGTTTGTCCGGTAATGGCCGTCCCCATATACATCAAGGGGGCGGCCATCTTCCAAAGACAAGCCATCAACATAAATCTCAACTTCCACATCGTAATATGGCCGGGTATCTATTGGGGAAGTATTTTCTACATACGGCGCCTGAAAGATGTTGTTTTTTACCAGGCTTAACTTTACCTCCTTTAATACATCAACCGTTTCATGGGACCGGGTTAAATCCATTGTGCCGGGGTAGGAGGCCTCCCTTATATATTGGTCAAACCCGTAATAAAAGAAATACATCCCTCCGTCCGCGCCGGCTAACACTAAAACCGGATATTGGCAACGGTTCCAATCGTAACGTTTTTGCGGGGGGAAAGCTGGTTCTTCTTC
>JAAVZD010000099.1 GCA_022791475.1 Clostridia bacterium
CCCGGACGGAAAAATAGCCAAAGAAAATGCGGAACGGCGGGCAAAAGAAAAAAAGGAGCAGGAGGAAAAAGCGGCTAAAAGGCGGGAAGAGAAAAAGGCGGAGGAAGAAAAGGCGGCAGAACGGCGGGCGGAAAGAAAAGAGCGGATGGAAGGTACGTTCACGGTATCTGCCACTGGCACGGATGTGAAAAGTGTTACACAGAATATTGTTGCGGCGGCGTCTGGTACATCATCATTCACAGGGGGGAGTTTTGACATAAAGGCATAAAGCACCTTGTTCCACAGGTTATTGAAATAAGGAAATCATGGAGGATGATATTCATGGCAATAGAGATTACAAACAATTACAGCAACTATACAAGCGGCTATGCAAATGCCGCAAACAGCAAAAAGCAGGCGGCGGAGAGCAAGGCAGCAACCCAGAAGAGCAGTATCGGTGAATCGGGGCTTTCCAAAAGGGCGCAGGCTCTATTGGAAAAGCTGAGGAAAAGCTACAGTGATATGGATTTCATGGTGGCTGACTTCGACAAGGGAGATAACGCCAAGGATATTCTGTCGCGCGGAACCAAAGAGGTTTCTGTCATATTCTCCAGTTCGGAGCTTGAGAAAATGGCTTCCGATGAGAAATACGAAAAGGAATACATGGAGCGGGTACAGGGCGCACTCAGGATGTCGGAACAGATCAACCGTGAATTTGGCTTTACATCGGCATTCGGGGAGAAATCCGGTAACAGTGAAATAAACAAGATAGGGATTTCCTTTAATCCGGATGGCACCACATCGTTTTTTGCAGAGCTGGAGAAATCCAGTGCAAGGCAGAGGGAGCATATTGAGAAAGCACGGGAGGAAAAACGTGCGGCAAGGAAAGAGCAGGAGAAAAGGGCTGAAAAGGAAAGGCTGGAGAACAGGTATTTGCGGGAGGATACGGACGTGAAGCGGACAACAGTCCAGGCTGGCAGCATGGAGGAACTTCTGGAGAAGATCAGGGGTGTTGATTGGGATTCTGTAAAGGCAGAGAACAGGCCGCAGAGCGGCGGACGGTTTGATTTTACGATATAGGGGGATGAGAAAATGTCAATGAATGTTAATCAGGATTACAGCCAGTATTATGTGGGAACAGAACAGTTGAAAAGCTATGGCTCTAATCCGGCGACGAAGAAGGACACCTTAGTGAAATACCGGTTCAACACCACGGATGAGCATGGCAACAAGGTCATGGATAAGATGTCAAAAGAGGAAACCATGAAAGCCGTGAATGAGATTTCAGCACAGTATGGGGACAGCGTCATCGTGCAGTTTTCC
>JAAVZD010000009.1 GCA_022791475.1 Clostridia bacterium
GACAGAAAGATTAAAAGAATATATGATAAAAGGTTTTACTATGGATGATGAAAGACTTAAAGGAAATGGTGGAGGAAATTATTGGAGAGAATTACTTGCCAGAATTAAGGATATTAGATCATCAGAAAAGGTACTTTATAGACAAGTTCTTGATTTATATGCAACAGCAGTAGATTATAATCCAAAAGATGAAAAATCAATTAAATTTTTTAAAATTGTTCAAAATAAATTACACTATGCGACACATGGACATACTGCTTCAGAAGTAATATATCAAAGAGCTGATTCTGAAAAGCCTTTTATGGGGTTAACAACTTTTAAAGGAGATATTCCAATATTAAGTGATGTAGTAATTGCTAAAAATTATTTAAGTCAAGAAGAATTGAAAGTTTTAAGTAATTTAATATCAGGGTATTTCGATTTTGCAGAAATACAAGCAATAAGACATAAGCCAATGTATATGGAAGATTATATTAAACAATTAGACACAATCCTTTCTTCTACAGGAGAAAAAGTATTAATTGATGCAGGTACAGTTAGTCATGAACAGGCAATTGAAAGAGCAAAATCAGAATATAAAAAATATCAAGTTAAAACTATTAGTCCTGTTGAAAGAGAATATTTAAATGCATTGAAACAAATAAATAAAAGAATTGAGAAGAAAGATAATAAATAGATATATTATTCGATTAAGGATAAGTATATTTAATTAAGTAGACATAAGTGATATTAAAACAGAAAATACCTCATTAGAAATGAGGGCAGGAAAGCGAGTGTTCACACATTGCCGATATACATTGAAGGCAAGCCATCAAGAGTTAATAAAAGAGCAAACATTTTAAGCAGATTTGAAGTAAAAATTCACCAAATGAACCACTAAAAAATTTAAAATATAAAATTCTACATATGAAAATTTAAAAATCGTAAAAAGGAATATGAAAATAATTAAAAGTGAATAATGGAAAATTAATAGTGAATAGTTACCAAATGTGCTCTTAATTTTTAAGTACATTATATACTATTCATTATTAATTGCAACTTGCTTCGAGTCGCATATTTGGTGGAGGTGAGGAGAGTCGAACTCCTGTCCAATACCTTTTCCATATTAACTTCTACGAGTGTAGTTTGTTATTAAATTTCCTTTATAATAACATTAACAAACAAACATTATTATAAAGTAGCTATATAAAATACCCACAACTTCCATAGCAAGAAGTTGTTTTGTTTCCTACTTAAGTCGAACGCTTTATCCAAAGGAGTAGGCCCTTTAGTAAAACGTCGCTACAATTAGGCAGCGTATGCTAATTCTCTATTATCAGCGTTTATATTTATTTTCGCTTTTTTTAAGTGGCCAAAGCGACCATCCACTACTCGCCATTAATATTTCTAAAATACTGTCGAAACCAATTACACCCCCATATAAAAGTAAACTGATTACATTATTATTATACAATATAAAGCTAATAAATACAACTATTTTAAAATTAATTAATTACAAAAAGTATTGGTAATATATACAATTAGCAATTACAAACATAATAACGCATAATAATTTTTAAAAAAACTGGTTAACATATTGCAAAAAATAAAATAATGTTATATAATATCAATACTATGTTACAATACTGTTAATGTGTTACAAAATTATTAAACGTACATTACAATTCTATTAACATTATTGACATATATTTTTTAAAGTATAAAATATAAATGAGTTTAAATTAAGGAAGGTCTATTTATGAGGGTTATAAGTGGAATAGCAAGAGGAACAAAGCTAAATTCAATAGATAATATATCAACAAGACCCACACTAGATAGAGTAAAAGAACCTTTATTTAGTATAATTCAAAGTTATCTTCTAAATTCAAATATATTAGATTTATTTGCAGGTAGTGGAGCATTAGGAATAGAAAGCTTAAGTAGAGGAGCAAACCATTGTACATTTTGTGATAAATCATATGAATCAGTAAAAATGTTAAAACAAAATTTACAAAAAACTAAATTAGAAGATAAAGCAACTATATTTGTACAAGACTACAAAAAGTGTTTAAAAAGCTTAATAGGAAAAAAATATGATATTATTTTTATAGATCCACCATACAAATTAGATATAGCTGTAAATTCTATAAAATTAATATTAGAATATAAAATACTTTCAAAAGATGGAATAATAGTATTAGAAACAGATGAAGAAAAAAGAGAACTAGATGAGATAGAAAATATAGAATTAGAAGTATATGATGTAAGAAAATATGGAAGAGTAAGTTTAATTTTCTTACGTGAAAGGGGTTAAAAATACCATGGAAATATTTACACTATTAGAAACAATTGAAGAAATGTTAGAAAGCAGTAAATCAGTACCATTTTCTAGCAAAGGAATTGTAGACAAAGAAGAAATGTTGGAAATTATTAAGGAAATAAGACTTAAACTTCCAGAAGAATTAAAACAAGCCAAATGGGTAAAAGAAGAAAGACAACGTATATTAGTAGAAGCTCAAAAGGAAGCAGATGACATAGTAAAAGAAGCAGAAAATAGAATTATTTCTATGATAGATGAACATGAAATTACAAGAAAAGCTTATGAACAAAAAGCGGAAATAATAGAAACAGCAAATGAAATGTCTAGAGAAATATCAAAAGGAACAAAAGATTATGCAGACAATATTTTAGAAAATATAGAAACATCACTTGTTCAAGCATTAGAAACAATAAGAAATAATAGAAGAGAATTAAAATAAAAGATATAAAAATAGATAATATTTTATGAAGAAAATATTATCTATTTTTTTTGTCGAAAACTTTTTAGGGTTTCGACAAAACTTCTAAAGTTTTGCTATTGGAAAATATTTCCAATAGTTATATAATTTATAAAAACAAATGAAAGCAAGGAGGATAAAAAATGAATTCTAAATATATTAAAGAGGACAAGCTTTTAATAATAGAAATGACTGAAGAAATAGACCATCATCAAGCAGAAAAAATAAGAAGAAAAGCAGATGATGAAATTACAAAATATATGCCTAGAAAAGTAATACTTGATTTTAATAATGTAAGTTTTATGGATAGTGCAGGAATAGGCATGGTACTTGGCAGATACAAAATAATTAATATGCTAGGTGGAAGCCTAGAAATGGAAAATGTAAGTACACCACTTAAAAAAATATTTGATATGAGTGGAGTAACAAAAATATGCCCAATAAGAAATTAGAAGTTCGAAATTATAAGACGAAGATAATAAAATAAAGAAATGTAGGGCGTCGCACCCATGGGCGACCTGTACTTCAAATAAATTACCCAAATGGAGGTTAGAAATATGAAAAATATTTATGAAAATGAAATGAAATTAGAGTTTGTTAGCAAATCAAACAACGAAGCCTTTGCACGTATTAGTGTAGCAGCATTTGCAGCACGGCTTAGACCCAACAATAGAAGAAATTGCAGATATTAAAACAGCAGTATCAGAAGCTGTTACAAATTCTATTGTACATGGATATGAAGACAAAGAAGGAATAGTAAAAATAGTATGCAAAATTATTGGAAATTCTATAACAATAGAAATTTCAGATTCTGGTAAAGGAATAGAAGATATAGAAAAAGCAAAAAGACCACTATACACATCGAAGCCAAATTTAGAACGCTCAGGAATGGGCTTTACAATTATGGAGAATTTTATGGATGAAATGAATGTGGAATCAATAGTGGGACTTGGAACAAAAGTTACAATGAAAAAAATGATAAAAAAAGATGAAATAAAAGAAGAAGAAATAACAGAAGTATTAAATCAAATTAGTAAAGAAAATTAAAATTGTAAAAACGAAGAGGAAAGCAGAAATCAGAGAAATAAAAATTGTAGGGGTCGCTACCTTCGGCGACCCGTTCTTCGAAGGAGTTACCCTGAAATCTGATATCTGACATTCGAAAAGAGGAGATACTTATGTTATATGAAAATAATATAAAAGATATAAAAGAGGCTCAAAATGGAAATCAAGAAATTATGGCTAAAATAATAGAAGAAAATAATGGGCTTATTTGGAGTATAGTAAAAAGGTTTTCAGGAAGGCGGATATGAATTAGAAGATTTATATCAAATAGGATGTATAGGTTTTATAAAATCAATAAAAAGGTTTGATACATCTTTCGATGTAAAACTCTCAACATATGCAGTTCCGTATATCTTGGGGGAAATTAAAAGGTTTATAAGAGATGATGGAAGCATAAAAGTAAGCAGAAGTATTAAAGAACTTTCATGTAAGATAAAGGAAATACAAGCAAGAGCTTTAAGAGAAAAAGGAAGAGAAATAGGTGTTATAGAAATTGCAAAAGAATTGAAAACAACAAAAGAAGAAGTAGCTGTTGCAATTGACTCACTAAACCCAGTAGTTTCAATTTATGACGAAACATATTCAAATGATGAAGGTGGAATAAGTATTGTAGATAAAATTAAGAATGATATAGATGAAGCGGAACAAATTGCCAATAGAATAAGTATAAGAGATATAATAACTTCTTTAAATGATAGAGATAAGCAAATTATTATGCTTAGATATTACAAAAATAATACACAAAGTCAAGTTGCTAAAATACTAGGGATTAGCCAAGTACAAGTTTCTAGAATTGAAAAAAAGATATTAGAATCTATGAAACTCAAAATGGTGAATTAGTGAAATAGTATATATTGTTAAATAAGACACCTAATATATACAAACACATAAAGTTACTCTACAAAATTTTATTACTACTATTCTGAAATATTGCAATATTAAATTATACTGTAGGGGATTGATCGGTTAGGAATATCTAATAGAAATACCCAATTTATATATTGAATAATATTCTAATAGTTAAATATGAAAGGAAAAAAATGAAAAAAATTGCGTTATATATTTTAGTATTTATTTTAATATGTTTTATCATACCAATAATATTTACAAATAATAAAATACAAAATGTATCAAAAGAAATTACTAATGAAAATGAAATCACACCTAATACATATGATTATAAAAACTACAAAACTATAAAATTACTACATTCTTCTACGGGTCAAATAGAAGAATTGAATTTAGATGATTATTTGTATGGAGTGGTGGCAAGTGAAATGCCTGCTAATTTTGAATTAGAAGCATTAAAAGCACAAGCGGTTGTTGCGAGAACATATACAATTTACAAAATAATAAATGATGGTAAAAAACATGAAGGAGCAAATATATGTGATAACTCTAACTGTTGCCAAGCGTGGATAACAAAAGAAGATAGATTGGCAAGATGGGAAGAAAATGTAAGAGATTCTAATTGGAATAAAATAGTAGAAGCTGTGAATTCTACACAAGGAAAAATAATTACTTATGAAGGAAAGCCAATAAATGCATTCTTTCACTCAAATAGTGGTGGAACAACAGAAACAACAGCAAATGTATGGGGAGGTACAGGCTACCCATATCTTCAATCCGTAGAGACCTCGGGGGAAGATACATATTCGCAATATAGTTCAGAAGTAACTCTTACAAAGAAGAATTTTATAGATAAAATCAAAGAAAAACATGCTAATTTTGAAATAGATTTTAATGTAGCAGATTGCATAAAAATACTAGAATACACAGAGGGAAATAGAGTGAAAAAAGTTAAAATAGGCAATTTAGAATTAAGTGGAGTTGAAGTAAGAACAATATTAGGCTTAAAATCTGCAAATTTTACAGTTACAATAGAAGGCGAAAATATAAAATTTAAAGTAACAGGCTATGGTCACGGAGTAGGAATGAGCCAAACAGGCGCAGACAGTATGGCAAAAAGCGGAAGTAATTATGAAGAAATAATAAAACATTTTTATACAGGAGTAGAAATTACAAATATGTAAATATGTAGAGGGTTACATCCATGGGCGACCCGCACTTCAACGGAGTTACTTTAAATATGGTAGTTTCTTCAAAGAACGGGTCGCCGATGGCTGCGACCCTCTACACATTTTATTAATTATAATATGTATAAAATCAATAAAAGAGGAAATACTCTAACTAAATAAACGAGGTAATGTTTTACATACCGAAAAACAAGGAGGAGTTATAATGAGAAATAATAGAAGAGCTAGAAATTTTAATGAGGAAACAGAAACAAAAAAGTTAATCTATATTTCAATAGCAGTAGTAATACTTGCAATTTTAACATTTGTTATAACATATGTAGTTTATAGCAATGTTTTAAACAAAAATTCAGGAGATATAACACAAAAAATAACTGATATTGGAACACAAACAGAAGGTACATTATCTGAGGCAAGTAGCCCAATAGGTAAAAATGTAAATGAAGTTAAGCAAGAACAAGAAAATACTGAAAAAATAGCGGTAAATACAACAAATTTAGAAAAACAAACAGAAAATAAAACAAATGAAACTGTAGAAACAAAAGCACAAGAAGAAAAAAAAGAAGAAACTAAAAAGGAAGAAATAAAAGATCCAACATTTGCAAAACCAGTTGAAGGAGATATAATAAAAGAATTTGCAAGTGAAAATTTAATTTATTCTGAAACACTAAAAGAATGGGTAACACACAATGGAATTGATATAAAAGCAGAAAAAGCTACTATAGTAAAAGCTTCAAGCGAAGGAACAATAAAATCCATAAAAAATGACCCAAGATATGGAATTACAATAGTAATTGAACACACAAATGGATATGTAAGTGTATACTCTAATCTTTTAACAGCTGAATTTGTAAAAGAAGGAGAAAAAGTAAAACAGGGTCAAACAATAGGAACAGTAGGGAATACGGCAGCTTTTGAAATAGCAGATGATCCTCATCTACATTTTGAAATATTAAAAGATAATAAATATATAAATCCAAGTGAATATATAAAATAAGAAAAATGACGTATTGGCAAATCCCAATGCGTCATTTTTCTATTTGTTACAGCAATATTACAGTAACATTATTTTTGCGTTACACTTGCCTTAATTTGTTGTTTTATATAGTAATTTGTAGTAAAATGAAATAAGTAATATTATTTTGTTGAATATAAGGAGGAAAATAGATATGGCAACAAATCCAATGCAAAGAAAGGCAAATAATTACCTATTAATAGGGGTTTTAGTTACATTATTAATAACAGGAAGCATAATAGCAATATTATTTATGCAATTAAATAAATTAAATACACAAATAAAACAGCAAGAAGCAAATATGAAAAAAGTATATGTTGTTTCTAAAGATATAAAATCTGGTGAAAGTGTAAAGACATCAGATTTAAAAACAATATCAGTAATAAAAGATGCTGTGCCAAGTAATACAGTTGACATTAGTAGCATAACAGAAGAAACAATAGCAAGAATAGAATTAAAAACAGGTATGGTACTTACACAAAATATGTTAGATGAAACTAATACACAAACAACAAATGATTTAAGAATACAAGAATATAATACAATAGAACTTCCAACTCAAATAGAGAATGATGATTACATAGATATTCGTTTAAGACTACCAAATGGAACAGATTACATTGTTGTATCTAAAAAGAAAGTTGAAATACCACAAATAAATGGTACAGATTCATTAAATACAATAAAAATAAATGTTGCAGAACAAGAAATCTTATTAATGAGCAATGCAATAGTTGAATCATATTTAATTCCAGGCTCAAAACTATATGTAACAAAATACGCAGAGCCAGGAATGCAAGAAGGCGCAACACCTACATATTTACCAAGTAACGAAGTTGTAACACTTATGAATACTGATCCAAATATAGTTACAGTTGCAAAAAATGAATTATTTGCAAGATATAATAATACATCAGGAGCAATAAGGGGAAATATAGTAAATTCAATAAATGCCAATGCAGCAGAAGGAAAATCAAATGTTGAGAGTAGAGTTCAAGAAGAAATAACAAAAGCAAGAGAACAAAGACAATCTTACCTAGATGCATTAGGAGGATATTAAAAGAAAGGAAATAGCAAAGTGAGAAAAATAGGATTCATTGGAGCATATGATAAAACAGATTTCTTATTATATATATCAAAAATACTAGTTGAATTAGGTCAAAAAGTATTGGTGGTAGATGGTACAATTATGCAAAAAGCCAGATACATTGTACCAACTATTGAACCTTCAAGAACATATGTAACAGAATTTGAAGGAATAGATATAGCAGTAGGACTAAAAACAATTGAAGATATAAAAAAATATTTAGGAATTCCACTAACTGAAGAACTTCCATATGACATAGCCTTAATAGATACAGACACAGCAGGAAGTGTAATGAATTTTAATATAGAAAATAGTGAGAAAATATACTTTACAACGTCATTTGATATGTATTCAATAAGAAGAGGAATTGAATCTATAAGCGGAATACAATCTGATGTTTTAGCTACAAAAGTAATGTTTACAAAACAAGCCACAAAAGAAGAAAATGATTACTTAAACTTTTTAGCTAAAGATAGCAACATTAGGTGGAACAATGAAATGATATTTTTACCATTTGAACTTGGAGACCAAACAGTTATATATAAAAACCAAAGAGTAGCAAAAATAAAATTAAAAGGTCTTACAAACCAATATAAAGAAGGCCTACTTTATATAGTAGGAGATATAATAGGACAAGAAAATTATCCATTAATAAAAAAAGCCTTCAAAAAAGTAGAAAAAGGCGTATAAGGATAAAAATAATTGTAGGGGCGTGGCCTTGTGTCCGCCCACTCTTCGAAGAATTTCCAGAACAAAAATGAAGAGTACAAAAAGCAATAAAAAAGAAAGGAAAAATAAAATGGCAATAGTTGCATTTTGGAGTGATGAAAAAAGAGAAACAGGTCAAACATTATCTATGGTAGCACTATCTACATATATGGCAATAGAACACAACTTTAAAATACTAAATGTTAGTACAAATTTTAAAGATGATACACTAGAAAAATGTTATTGGAATTTACAAAAGGAAAACTCATTTATAAAGAAAATTACTGAAACCGAATCAGTAGTAGGATTAGAAGCTGGAATTGAGGGACTAGTCAAAATAATAAAAAGTAACAAAACGACACCTAATATTGTATCTAACTATAGTAAAGTTATTTTTAATGATAGATTAGATATTCTATGTGCTCCAACTACCAAAATATATAGTGAATATTTAGAAATAGCAAAAATGTACCCAGATATACTTCAAGTTGCAAATAGAAGTTATGATTTAGTTTTTGTAGATATTTCAAAAAAAATGGATGAACAAGAAGCAAATCACATTTTAGAAATAGCAGATATAATAATAGTAAATATTACACAAAAATTACAAATAATAGATAAATTTTTTACATTAAAAGAAGAAAATAATTTCTTTAAAAATAATAATGTATTATTAAATATAGGTAGATATGACAGATTTTCAAAATATAATATGAAAAACATTTCAAGATATTTAAGAATGAAAAATGATGTTTTAGCAATACCATATAACACACTATTTTTTGAAAGTTGTTCAGAAGGAAAAGTAGCAGAATTTTTCCTAAGACTAAGAAATGCAGACACAGAAGACAGAAACGGAGCACTAATACAAGAAGTAGATAGAATGTCAAAAGTATTATTAAGCAAAATACAAGAATTAAGAATAAAACAATAATTAGATAAACCTCATGCATAGGAAAAAATATAAATAGCAAAAAAAAGACACGTGTTACCGTTTATAAATAATGCAAGATAACCAGCGTGGGACATAACTTATCATGGAAGACATGAACTTAGGAAAAGATGTGTCCCCGACAGTAACTTAAACAAGATAGAGAAAGGAGCCAAAATGAATCTATTTAATATTTTCATGATAATATTAGTATTAATAGGTGCTGGAATTTTAATTGCTTATAAATTAAAAACCAAGCAAGACGAAAAAATAGAAGAACAAGTACACATTGATGATAAAACATATACATTAGAAAAAATGACAGCATTTGTTAAAAAAAGATTAGATGAAATAACAAAAATAAATTTATATGATATAGGGCTTTCAGAAGAAGAACTAAAAAGAAGAAAAAGTAAAAAATATGAACTAAAAAAGGCTCTAAAAGGTTGTACATATGGAGATGTAAACGATAAAAAATATGTTAAAGAATTAATATATGATTTATTAGCCAAAGAATATGGAGTAGATGAAATAAATGTATCAAAAGCAATTTCATTTGATATTCCATCATTGCTTACAGCTGAGGACAAATTTGATATTATATTATATATGTATAAACAAGAATTCGGATATGAAGCTTTAACGCAAATTATAAAAAAATATGATTTAGCAAGACTAAAATATGTAGCAGGAGAAGCAAAACCTTGTTATGTAATAACAGAAGAAGAAATTAATGATATTTTTGAAAAAGAAAACTTTGTACTTTCTTTTCAAGATAAATTACATGTAGTAGTACAAAGAATATATCAACATTATAAAGGTTATAGTACAATAGATGAAATAAGGGACATGAATATAGATGGTATTTCTGGTGGTGTATCAGGACTTCCAGAAAGTTTCTTAAGCCAAGTAGCACAAACAGATGGAGATTATTTAGGTCAAATAATAGAACACAAAGTACCAAGAGCTTGTGATAGTATTTGGATAATGTTCCAAGGTAAATCAATACGTTTAGCATTTTTATCATTTGGAACAGAAGCAGAACTAAAAAGAGTATGTCAAAACATTTATAAATATAATAATCCAGGGCAATTATCAGATACAAATGGATACAAAATTAATGAAATGAAAGACGGCTCTCGTGTAGTAGTTGTAAGGCCAAGTATGTCTGAAACATGGGCATTTTTCGTAAGAAAATTTGACGTAAAACGTTCAACTTTAGAGCAATGGTTTAAAAATGAGCCAGGAGCAGATGAATCAATAGAATTACTAAAATATTTAGTAAAAGGAGCAAGAATTACATCAATTACTGGTGAACAAGGATGCCGGAAAAACAACACTTCTTATGGGAATGATAGAAAATATATATGAAACCATGAACCTACGTATTACAGAAACTGCATTCGAGCTTCACTTAAGAAAAATATATCCAACAAGAAATATTTTATCAATGAGAGAAACAGAAACAGTATCTGGACAAGACTGTTTGGACGTTCAAAAGAAAACAGATGGTTCTGTTAATATAATTGGAGAGGTTGCAACAGACCCAGTTGCATCTTGGATGATACAATCAGCTCAAGTTGCATCTAAATTTACATTATTTACTCACCATGCAAAAACTTTCCCAGACTTAGTAACAGCATTACGTAACTCTATGTTAAGAGCAGGCGTATTTAAAAATGAAAGAACAGCAGAAGAACAAGTAGTTTCAGTATTAAACTTTGATATACACTTAGCAAAGAACTTTAGAGGAAAAAGATATGTAGAAAGGGTTACTGAATGTATACCAATAGAAGATAAAAATGAATATACATTTGATCATAGAAAAGAAAAAACATTAGAAGGAAAACTAGATAAATTTATGGACAATGCTACATACTACTTTACAAAATCTACAAACAGAGAATTATACAAATATGTAAATATATTAGAATATCACGATGGAGAATATATACTAACAAATAAAATATCAGACACAAACATAAAAGAAATGTTAAACAATATGGACGATACAGACGCCGAAGAATTCACAAAATTCATAGAACAACACTGGTCAACAAAAACAAAACGCCATGACGAAAAAGAAACACCAAAGAAACGTGGAAGAAAACCAATAAATAAATAATAAAGAAACCTGGCGCGCAGGACATATCTTGTCACGGAAGACATGACCCCAAGAAAAGATGTGTCCCCGTCAGTAACTTGAACAAGATAGAGAGGTGAAAAATAAAATGAATACCCAAATGCTAAAATACCTAATTTATGGTGTTGTAGGCTTACTTGCAATTATTATAACAATATATCTTATATTGCAAAAAAACAACAAGGAAAAGAAATATATAAATAGTTTACAACAAGGAACAAAAAAATCAAAATTCTCTTCAGAAATTATGTATCAAAAATTGTATTTATTTTATTTAAAAACCCCTTTTATTAAAAGATACATATTAAAATTAAGAAGAAGACTTGAAATAGTAAACATAGATGATGAATATTTAACAAGACTTCAAGCTTCAAAAATATTAACAAAAACATTTTTAATAGTAATACCAATAACAATAGCAATAATGACATTGACACATAATAATGTTCTATTAATGTCAATACTACTAATATTTGAGGTATTTTTAATGGATACCATTATTGATGGAATGGTAGATAAAATTGACAATAATTTATTAAAACAACAAATAAATTTCTTCTCAGAAATTAGACATGCCTATCATGAATTTAATATGGTAGAAGAAGCAATATATCAAACAGCACAAGATGACGATAACCCAGAAATGGCAAGGCAAGCAGAAAAAATATATGAAGTTTTAATATCAGATGATCCAGAATCTGAATTAGAAAAATATTATGATGTAGCACCAAATAGTTATTTAAAAGAATTTGCAGGAATTTCATATTTAACAAAAGAATTTGGTGACAGAAAAGTAGATGGAGCATCATTATACTTAAAAAACTTAAATAATATTACACAAGAAATGCAATTAGAAATATTAAAAAGAGATAAACTAGACTATGTATTCCAAAGTTTATCAGTAATAGCAATAGTACCGATGCTATGTTTAGAGCCAATAAAAAACTGGGCGATAGGGCAATTCAGTTTTACTGAAAGTTTTTATAATGGCAAAAACGGAATGTTAGTACAAATATTAATATTGTTAGCAACTTTTGTATGTTATATATTAACAAGAAAACTAAAAGATAATGGCTCTACAAATATAAACACAAAAAATACTGAAAATCCATGGCAAGAAAAACTATATAGAATAAAAATAGTAAAGAAATTTATAGACCTATTCATGCCAAAAGAAGGAACAAAAGAAGACAGAAAACTAAGAACTTTAATGAAAGATGCAGCAAGTAAAGATAAACTACAATGGGTATATGTTAATAGAATAGTACTTTGCATAGCAACATTTGTACTTTCAGTTATACTATTTGGTAGGCTACACAATATAGTAATAAATAATGTATATACAGACCCAACAGTAACCTATGACATTATAGGAACAATGGCAGAAAAAGATAGAAGAAAAGGAATGGAAGTAACAAAGTCAGATAATCAATATATAGAATATTTTAAAAATAAATCTGACTTAAAAGTAACAGATATAACAAAAATTATGACTCAAGGAAAAATAAACAAAGACTATGTAGATAGCACAGATGGAGATAGAAAAGTAGCAGCAGAAAGAATAATGAAGAAAATTTCTACAATAAATAGTGAATATATAGCATGGACAGAAATATTAGGAGCTATGGTACTTGCAATGATAGCATATATGTCACCAATATGGATGTTAAAGTTCCAAACTAAGATGAGACAACTTGAAATGGAAGATGAAGTAATGCAATTCCAAACAATAATTTTAATGCTTATGAGAATTGAAAGGGTAAATGTTGAAATTATACTAGAATGGCTTGAAAGATATGCAAATATATTCAAAGACCCATTAAGTAAATGTATAAACAACTATGAAGCAGGACCTTGGGAAGCATTAGAAGCAATGAAAGAAGATGTTACATATCAAGATTTTATTCGTATTATAGAAAGCATGCAAGCAGCAGTTGAAAAAATACCAATAAAAGACGCATTTGACGAATTAGATACAGAAAGAGATTACTACCAAGCAAAACGTAAAGAATCAAATGAAAGATTAATATCAAAAAAAGGTATGATAGGAAAAGTAATTGGTTTTGCACCAATGGTACTACTATTCGTAGGATACTTAATTATTCCACTAGTATTCATAGGCCTAACAAGTATGACAACATCATTTAGCAACATGCAAACAAGATAAAAAATAAAATTTGTAGGGGCGTGGCCTTGTGTCCGCCCACACTTCGAAGAAATTACCAAAAGTGAAGAGTGAAAAGCGAAGAGTCAATAGTACATACTTCGCATGAAGGAGAAAAAAATGGAAAATGCCTCAAAAGCACTAATAATTGCAGGAAGTGTTTTGATAGCAATTTTAGTAATTTCATTACTTGTAATGTTCTATAACAATATAAAAGAATTTCAAAATGCAAATCATCAAGTAGATATATCAGAACAAATATCAGAATTCAATAAGCAATATGACGTTTACTATAGAGATAACCTTTATGGAAGCGATATACTATCAATTGCAAATAAAGTAGTAGACTATAATATAAGAGAAAGTGATGAGGAAGGATATTCTAAAGTAGAAACAAGTGTAAAGTTTAAAATAGGACTTTCACCAAATGGAGAAAAACTTATAGATAGTAAGAAAACATATAATGCACAAGAATTAAATAATATATCACAAAATCTAGAAAAGAAGGTATCAGACTTAGGAAAAGAAAAATATGTAGGAAAAACAATTTCAGCATTATCTGGAATGAGAGATAATCAATTAGAAGATTTAGTAGGTAAAGATAAGTTACAAGAAGTGAAAGCAAAAAGTAAAAGTTATTTACAATATAAATCAGCACTAACAGAACTGAAAAGTAAAACCTTTAAAGCAACAGAATTTAAATATGATAAAGGAACAGCGAGAATAAGCTTAATGCAATTTGAAGAAATTTGATATTATAAATTAAAAATAGTAAATACAGTGAGCGAAGGAGGAAACAAATGGAGAACGCATCAAAGGCATTAATTATGTCGGCTAGTGTCTTATTAGGTTTAATGATTATTTCAGTTGGTGTAGCTCTATTTAGATCCTTTCGGAAGTTTTAGTAGAGATATAACAACACAGATAGAAAACAATAAAATAGCAGAATTTAATAGTCAATTCTTAAAATATGATAACAAAAAGCTTACAGCACATGATGTGGTAACAATTGCAAATTTGGCACAAAAAACAAATATAGAACAAGAAGTTAATGAAAATAATGCAGCATATATAAAAGTAAGAATAAGAAAGCCCATAAAACAAAGTTTAGAAAAATGTACAGAACAAGAATTAAGTGTTTTACTAAAAGAACAATCAGAAAATTTGATAACGATAAATGGAGAAAAGCTTTCAAAGTACTACTATGAAATAGTAGATATAAAATATGATGATAATTCAAAAAAAGTAAATGAAGTATATATTGACAAATTGGAAGAAAAAGGAAAATAGGTAAAAATATACATTTGCAAAAAAATAATAAAAATGTTATAATATAAAGGAATATGAAAATGAAAAAAATATTAATAATATTAATACTTTTAATAGTTGCTATTATAGCAGTGGTAGTCTATCAATATAATAGTTATAATATTAAACTTGCAGAGATAAAAAAAATAAACAAAGAATATGAAAATTTTACAGAAAATGAAATATTAGGAACATCACTTATAACACTAATAAACAAGGCTATAAATAGTAATGAAAAAAATAATATATTAAAAGATGATAAGGGCTTATATAAAGAAAATGAAACAACATCAATAAAAATAGAAGTAAAATTTACAGAATCAGATAATATATTTTCAATGGAAAGCATAGGAAGAATAGGCTCAGAAGAATTTATGAAAAATTATGGACCAATTTCATTTAAATGTACACAAAAGACTTATCATGAAAAAACAAACAATATAAAATATTTATTGTTTGAACAAATTTAGTTATTAATTTTAAACATGAAGTTAGAAGTTAGAAGTTATAATTTGGAATATAAGGTAAATACTTCAAAGTAATTACCTAAATTTCCAACCTATAACCTCCAACTTCCAACCTCTAAAATAAAATAAAATATGGGAGAACATTAAGAAGAGTATCCCTAAAAAACGAAGGAGGAAATAAAAATGGAAAATGCATCAAAAGCATTAATTATAGCAGGAGCTATATTATTATCAATTTTAATTATAGGATTAGGTATGTTAATATTTAATCAAGCAAAGGAAACAATAGGAAAGGCAAATTTAGACCAAGATACAGTAAATGCAGCAAACTCAAGATTTGATACTTATCTAGGAGATAGCAAAAGAGGGTCAAGCGTAAAAGACTTATGCACACAAGTTAAAAACAATAACTTAACAGCAAATGGAGAAGATTCATTTGAAATAGAAATAACAGTTAATGGTGAAAAAGCTACAGAAGCTTCAGATATAGATAAATTAAGAGCAAAAATAGGAAATGGGAAATACTATAATGTTACATGTACATACGATAAGAAAAAAGGTGGACTAATAGATACAATAACAGTAGAAGACGCAAAGAAAAGCGGAACTTCAACAGGCACAGTAACAGAATAATATTTTAGAAAGTAGAAAATTATGGAGAATGCTACACACGCTTTAATAATGGCTTTCTCAGTAATGGTATTAGTAATAGCACTAACAGTTTCAATAGTGGCATTTAATAATGCAAAACAAACAGCAGATATTATATTATATACTAAAGATGAAACAAACTATTATGAATACCAAGGTGTTAGAGGAAAACAGGCCGAGAATAGAATAGTAGGTTTGGAAACAGTAATTCCAACATTATATAAATATTATAAAGAAAATTATACAGTAGTATTTAGAAGAGGAAACTATAATGAAACTAATGGCGAAATTTCTAATTGGGACTATTTACCAATATATACTACTAAAGCAAACAGAAACTGGCAAAGTTCATATAATACTTTAATGAAAAATAAGTATGGAAAGGAAAAGCCTAATGAACAAATATTTTCTTTTGACTTAGATGAAGAAACATTAAGGCACGAACCATGGACAGGTAGTAATGACAGAATTAAAAATAATTTAGACTGTTTTTTATCAGGTAAAACTTATCATAATCCAAATAATAACTCTGAGTATATAAAATATGGAGAAATTATAGGAATAGGAGGATTTACTGAAAAATATAAAAATGCTAAATTTGTTGAAACAATACAAGAATACAAATATAGTACTTCACAAGCAAATGATAGTACAGTAGGTAGTTTAACAAAGGAAAAATCTAAAAGAATGATAATATTTACACTAATAACAAATAATTAAGGAGGAAATGAAAAAATGGGAGATAGCTTTATAACAATTATAGCGATATTTTTAGCAGCAGTTCTTATGTTTGTTTTTCCATTAATGGCAATGTCTGAAAGAACAGATGATATATCAGAACTTGCAGTACAAACAGCGACAACAGACTTTGTTGACAATGTAAGAACAACAGGAAAGCTTACAACAGATGATTATGATAAATTCATGGAAACAATTGCTTCAACAGGTAATTCATTTGATGTAGATATAGAATTACAAATATTAGATGAAAATCCAGGAGTTAAAACTACACAAGCAGAAATGACGAAAATAGGAGAAAACCTATATTATAAGTTATATACTAGTCAAGTTGAAGAAAAATTAGATACAGATAAAAGAATAACATTAAAAGAAGGAGATATGGTTTCAGTAACAGTAAGAAACACAAACCAAACAATATCTCAAATATTAAAGAACTTTTTCTACCAATTATCAGGAAATGATACATACCAAATAACAGCTCAAAACGCAGGAATAATTACTGTAAATGGAAGTAAATAGAATATTAAGATTTTAGAAGTTAGATGTTAGAGGTTGGAAATTTAAATTTTCTAATTTCTACTCTAACTTTTGTTTTATTAATATTGAAAATAAATGTAGGGGAGCTTACTAATCTCCCACTCTTCGAAGGCATTCTAAAAATATTAATTAGGGAAATTTCGATGAAGCACAGGCGATAGATAATCGCCCCTACATAAATTTTTATAGAAGGGTAAGGAAGCAAAAATGAAATTACAACATTTAGCCATAATATTTATAATTATAATATTACCAATATCGTTAGTAATAGGCGAATACATACAAACGCAAATAGACACCATATATTTACAAACACGGATACAATAAAAAGCTTCAAGATGCAACACATGATGCAATAAAGGCATTTCAACTAAATACTGTAAATAATAAATATTCAAGTATTAGTGACTCAAAAATAAGAGACATAGAAGCATCAGTAGCAACATTTTATAATTCACTAGGAACTTCAATGGGAGCAAGCGGATATGACCAAGACACCCTAAAAGAATATATACCAGCAATGTTATATACAATGTATGATGGATATTATATATATGGAAAATATTTTAATTATACAATAAATCAATATCAATATGGTTTAAAACCATACATATATTACTCATGCAGATATATATATGGAAATAATTATGACTTTGTAGTAAATTACACCTTAGATAATAGTATAACAATATATGGTAAAATAAATGGCCAATACCGAACAGACTCAGGATATGTAATAAATCCAAATTTAGTAGGAAGTGTAGAAAACATAGTATCTTATGTAAAAGGTACATATAGAAAGGACTACCCTACAAAAATATCATATGATGGTGTAAATATAGAAAAGGAAATATTAACTGAACAATTAGTAGTAATTGCTGAAAATGGTGTAGCTATAAACCCTACAAGCTATGAATATGTAAAATATAATAATCAAAAAATATATAAAGAAAATGGAGAAAATAGATATTTTTATTATAAAAATAATACAAAGGAATATTTATCTGATGAAGGTAAAGTATTAAGAGATGATGAAATAACAGAACTTAGATATGTACAAACAATGACAGAAAATGGACACTTATATAGTAATAGTGCAATACAATATTATAAAGAGGCAAAGGATTTTTCAGAAAGATTAAAACAATATGGATTAAATAAAATAACACAAGAAAATGCAGTAGATAATAATGGAAATAAAATAACAGATTTTGCTACAAATACAGAAAACGCAAATATATTTGAGTTTAATAAAAACAATGACCCATTACTTGAAGGTTCAAGCTTTAACGAGCATAGAATGAGTGTAATAAGGAAAAGTATTGAAACAAATTTATCTACAGCAATAGCAAACTACAATGCAGGTTCAAGCTCAATGTATGAATTCCAAATGCCAATATTTACCGATAACGACTGGGATAAAATATTAAATAACATATCATTATCTGTATTTATGCAAGGAATACCAATAAAAGCGAAATACTTTAACAGTTATTGTATAGTAACAAATAATAAAAATGAAGAAGTAGTAACTCAAAATTCAATATATGTATTATCAAGAAAAAATAATGTAATAGAAGTACATATGCCAGGTTGTACAGAATTAATAGATAATAGCGATTATGAAATAATAGGAGCATATAACATAATAGATTTTGAAAGGCAAACAGTAGTAATAAGTCAGGGAGATGAAAGATATTATTATCCACAATATGCTAGTAAATGTTATAATTGTATAGTAAATGCAGCACAAACTTATGATATAAATGGAATAATATCAAATAACCTACAAAAATTTGATGTAAAATCAAACCAATATCAAAAATACAATAAAGATATAACACTATTGCGAAAAACATACTTAACAGCACTAGCAAGAGAACGTTATGACTTATATAGAACAAATGGATATTTTATAAATAATTAAACAAATAATTATACAAAAATAAGTTAAAATTAATGGAGTAAATTGAATTCACTTTTTAAAAAGTAGATTCAATTTACCCCATTAATTTTAACTTATTTTATTGCATAGCAAATTTTTGCTTCACAGTATCAATTTTAGTTTGTTCAGCAATTTCAGTTTTATACCAACCTTTTTCAGCCATTAAATTATATATTTTATTTTGAATATCTAATGATTTATTTAATGCTTCTTTAAAAGCACAATGCACTTCAGCAGTAGTAGATTCAATTGTTCCATGAAGATATAAATCACATACGCCTTTAATAATTAATAATTCTTTTTCCATTAAATCCTTATCTTCCATAAATAGCCTCCTATAATAAATTTAAAAATTTGTTAAATAACTCTGTGTGTTCTTTTTCTAAATCTTTCATATAATTAGAAAGATTTACATCTGTTAATTGATTAGCTGTTTTCATGCTACATGATTTCATAAAAACTTCATGTCCTAAAGCATCTTCAACATATAAAAGTTCTTTACTTGTCATTATAATCACCACCTAATATTATAATTAACAAAATTTATAAATATATACAAAAATAGCAAGTTATTTAGATAAAACATAAATAACTTGCTATTTCTAAATTAAATAGAAGAAAATATAATTAGCTATTACTCATTTTCATATAATTCTTCCACAAAAACGTCTTTTTCATTCTCACCATCTAAAAAACCAACTCTAGCAATATTATTATTTAATTCTTGAATCCAAACAGGCCTATCATCATAATATATATCTAAAATTTCTTTGTTTCTTATAATTTGGTTTACTCTTTCAATATTCATATAAAACCTCCATAAATTTATTTTACTAAAATTATATACAAGCTATTATTAAATATTCATAAAAAGTTGAAAATTATGTAAAAACATAATATAATAAACAAAAAATATATATAAGTACTAAGATATTTAATTAAAAAAATTGGTATTAAATAGGGAGAATTATTTATGAACAATAAAAATATAACGATAGTAATAGATGGGCAAGCTGGGAGTTGCGGAAAAGGGAAAATTTGTGGGTATTTAGCTAAAAAGGATTATTTTGCTATATCTACAAATAATTGGTCTAGTAATGCAGGTCATACTTATGTAAGTGATAATGACAAAAAAATTATAGTTAGCCATATACCTATGGCAATGTTAAGAAAAAATTGTAAATTAGTTTTAAATGCAGGGTGCATTATTACACCAGAAATATTATTTGAAGAAATAAGAAAATATAAAGATATTATTGGGGAAAGAAAAATATACATTAATCCAAGAGCAATGATTATTCTAGAAAAACATCGAGAAGAAGAAAAAAGAATAATTAAAAGTGGGTCAACATATAAAGGGTGTGGTGCAGCACAAGCTGAAAAAATTATAAGAAAACCAGGTATTATTTTAGCTAAGGATTATATAAACAATATACCAAGCGATTTAAAAAATAATATTGAAATAATAGATACTGCCAAAATGATAAATGAATGTAAGGCTCCTATTTTAATAGAAGGAGCACAAGGACAAGATTTAGATATAAATTATGGACTAGATTATCCAAATGTAACCAGTAGAATGTGTAGTGCAAGTCAATTAATAGCAGACAGTGGATGTAGCCCATTTAAAGTAAAAGATATTTATATGATTATAAGACCATATCCTATAAGAATAAGTAACAAAACTAATATCGGTGAGGATATTTATAGTGGTGACTATGCAGAAAGTAAGGAAATTACATGGGAAGAAATTAAGAAAAGATGTGGGTGTGATATTGATTTAAAAGAATATACAACTGTAACAAAAAAAGTAAGAAGAGTTTTTGAAATGAATTGGGAAAGATTAAAATACAATGTTATGATTAATAGACCAACTCAAATAGTTTTAAATTTTGCACAATATATAGACTGGAAAGCATATAAATGCAAAGATTATAACTTGCTTCCACAAAAAGTAATTGAATTTGTAAACAAGATAGAACGAGAAACTAATACACCAGTTACATTAATAGGAACAGGTGAGTGTGAAAGTGACATTATAGATTTAAGAAAAATGAAATTAACAAATTAGCTAATATAATGAGTAAATAAATAATATTGATATTAACTTTAATTTTATGTTATAATTTAAAAGATATTAAAAGCAAGGAGATAAATATGATTTTAGATATAAGAAATAAAGAACATCTACCAATAATTAATATGTATAAAAAATGTAAAGGAATTACTTTAGTAGAAAAATATTTACCTAAATTAAGTCAACTAAATAAAATGTATGTAATTGACTGCATTGAAGATTGGGAGAAGGTGGAACATGAATTTCCTACTGATATGATGACAGTAAGATGTGATTGTTTAGAAGGAATTAATGGAAAGCTACCATCTGGTCAAACTTTCAGTAGGAATAGAGTTGAGGAATATATAAAAGAAGTTAAAGAGAAAGTACCAAATGCTATAATTATATTAGAAGATATGAAAAAAGGTTCTAATGAAAGAATTCATACACAAGGAGGTATTACCTTAGATATAAAAATTGGAGACTATATATATATAGACTATGTAGGACAAGGATTTGATGCTAGAGAATTATGCGAAGGAAAAGCAGTACATGAATCATGGAATATACCATGGGAAGAAGTTGCATTTATGGAGGATACTGCGATAAAGAAATATAAAATTGCTGAAGTAAATACAAAAGAATATATAGAAACAGCAAAAGAAAGAATGCAGTTCTTAACTAATGCCTTTCCAGATAAAAAGAATGAAATAGTTGAATCAATGCCTAAAAAGTATAATGGAATTAGTATGCAAATATTTAGAGATGTAAGAGACCAAGTTATATTTCCTTTATGGATTATACATGAACAACTATTAAGAGATGGATTAGATAATTTTGTAGTAGAAATAAATATTGTTGAAGATGGAACTTTAGTTCCAATGGAAATTGCAGTTTCAGAAAGATTTAAGATAATAGATAGTATAGAAAGATAAATAAAGGAGATAATCAAAAAATGAAAAAATTAAATGTAATATTAGTTTATAATAAAGAAAATACAAAAATACTTATGTGCAAAAGAGAAAAAGAGCCATATAAGGGAAAGTTTAACTTAGTAGGTGGTAAAGTAGAACAAGATGAAGATGAATTACATGCAGCATATAGAGAGTTACAAGAAGAAACAGGCATAACAAATAACGATATTAAATTAACACATATTATGAATTTTCAATATAAGATGTCAGACATGGAGTTAGAGGTTTATACAGGAATACTAAATAAAGATGTAATTTTACAAGAAGAAGTAAACAAACTTTATTGGATAGATAAGAACGAAAACTTTTTTGATATAAATAAATATGCTGGAGAAGGTAATATAGGACATATGCTACATCAAGCAGAATTATATAAAGATAAATTATTTTAAAAATAAAAATTAAATTAGAAAGAGGAATAAACATATGAAAGTATTAGCCATAGGAGACTTAGTAGGAGAAAGTGGAGTAAAAAAATTAAGGGAAGTTTTACCTAATTTTAGAAAAGAAAATAATATAGATTTCGTAATAGTAAATGCAGAAAATTCAGCAGGTGGAATGGGAATTACAACGCAAATATTTAATAACTTAAAAGCATTAAATATTGATTGTATAACAATGGGAAATCATACTTGGGGGAAAAAAGATATATTTACATTTATAGATGATGATAAGCTTTTAAGACCAGCTAATTATTCAAGAGGAGTAGTAGGAAAAGGCTATAATATATATGAATGTAAAAATAAAAAAATATGTGTTATAAATTTAATAGGTAGAACAGAAATGGGAGTACAATCAGATAACCCATTTACAAAAGCAGATGACATTATAAAAGAAGTACAAGGTAAAGCAGATATAATAATAATAGATTTCCATGCAGAAGCATCAGCCGAAAAAATAGCAATGAAATATTATTTAGATGGTAGAGTAACTGCCATTTTTGGAACACATACACATGTGCAAACTGCAGATGAAGAAATAACAAATAAAGGAACAGGGTTTATTTCAGACATTGGAATGACAGGTCCTATAAATTCAGTAATAGGAATGGATGTAGAAGCATCAGTAAAAAGATTTGTAACATCACTTCCAGAAAGGTATAAACTAGCAGAAGGAAATTGTATGTTTAATGGTTGTATTTTTGATATAAATGATGAAGATTGTCAAGTAAGAGCTATCAAAAGAATTAATATAAAATAAATGACGAAAAAAGTAAAATTAAGGCGAAAACTTTTCCATATTTTTCCAAAAAAATACTAGACATTTTATTTTCTTTGTATTATAAATATATATGTAATTCAAATAAAAATAAAATTATAGGAGGCAAAAAATGGAAGTTTTAAAAATTTCATCAAAATCTAATCCTAATTCAGTTGCAGGAGCAATAGCAGGGTTAGTAAAAGAAGAAAACAAAGCAGAAATGCAAGCAATCGGAGCAGGAGCTCTAAATCAAGCAGTAAAAGCAGTAGCAATAGCAAGAGGATTCGTAGCGCCAGCAGGTGTAGACTTAGTTTGTATACCAGCATTTGCAGAAGTAGAAGTTGAAGGAGAAGACAGAACAGGTATTAGAATTATAGTGGAATCTAGAAAATAAAAATTAGCAATGTATGGGTCGCCACAATTGGCGACCTAGAATAATAATTTGTAATAAATAGAAAGAAATGGAGAAATAATATGAAAATAAAATATAATGTAATTATACAAAAAGAAGAAGAATGGTATGTGGCAAAATGTATTGAAAATAGTGTAGCTTCACAAGGAAAAACAATAGAAGAATCATTAAAAAATTTAAAAGAAGCTATTGAATTATACTATGAAACAGAACAACCAGTAGAACCAAAAGAGGTATTGATTACAACAGTGGAGGTGGCAGTTTAATGAATTTTAAATATCCAGTACTATCATCCAAGAAAATAGTACAAACATTAATACAGTTAGGCTTTTATAAAGTAGCACAAAAAGGTAGTCATGCAAAATATAAAAATGAAATAACAAATCGAATTTGCATTGTTCCTATGCATTCAGAAGTAGCTAGAGGAACATTAAAAAGCATCTTAGAACAAGCTGATATAGAATTAGAAGAATTTTTAAAGTATCTGTAAATTTAAAATCTTAAAAAATCCAATAATATAAAATAAAAACTTGAAAAAAAATAAAAAATCTTATATTATAAAGAAAGATTATTTCTAAAAATATAAAATAAGGAGCTTAAGTTAAAAAATAAAAGGCATCTTTAAGAAATGAGGTGAATTATGAAATCAAACTTCTTTAAATATATTTTTATAATATTTGCAATATGCATTATAATATATTCAGTTTATGCAATATATTTTAAAGAAAAAGACAATACCGATGAAAAAGTACAAGCTGAAGAGCAAGAAGTAATAGAGAAGAAAGATATAAGACTTGGAATATCAAATTTCGATAATATAAATCCATTAATATCCAATAATAAAGAAATTTTAAATATTGATAAATTAATATTTGAACCACTAGTAAATATAACCAAAGATTATAAAATACAAATGTGTTTAGCAACAGAATGTTCAAAAACATCAGAAACATCATATGTAATAAAAATAGATAATGACAAAAAGTGGCAAGATGGCTCACCATTTACAGCAAAAGATATACAATTTACAATAGATAGGCTAAAAGAAGGATCATCTATATATGCATATAATGTTCAAAAAATATCAAGTGTAGAAATAATAGATAGTAGTACAATAAAAATAAATTTAAGTGAAGAAGTACCATTTTTTGAATATAATTTAACCTTTCCAATATTACCAAATAACTATTATATAGGAGAAAACTTTTACACATCAGCAAAAGTACCAATAGGAACAGGAATGTATAAAATTTCTTCAATAGATAGTAACAATATTAAATTAGAAAAAAATGAAAAATGGTGGAATATAAAAAATGAAAATGCAAAAATAGAAACAATTGATATAAAAATATTTTCGGAAATAGGTGAAATATATAATAGCTTTAAGCTAGGTAATATAGATATATTTACAACATCAAATTACAATTTAGAAAATTATATTGGAACAATAGGGTATGTAAAGACAGAATTTAAAGCAAGAGAATTTGACTATTTAGCATTCAATTGTGAAGATAGTATTTTAAAAAACATACAGGTAAGAAAAGCAATAGAGTATAGCATAGACAAAACAAATATTACTTCTACAGTTTTTAATAATAATCGCTATATATCAGATTTCCCTTTAGACTATGGAAATTATTTATATACAAGTAATAATTTAAGTTCAGGCTATAATACTGAGCAAGCAAAAAAAGTATTACAAGAAGATGGCTGGCAATATAAAAATAATAAATGGCAAAAAACTGAGAATTATAGGACAAGCAGAATAAACTTAAATTTAACAGTAAATAAGGATGACGCAAATAGGCTAGCCGTTGCAGAAAATATAAAAAGCCAACTTGCACAAATAGGAATAAATATAACAATAAAAAAAGTATCTACAAGTCAGTATAATAATATTTTGCAAAATAAAAATTATCAAATGATATTAACAGGAGTTTATAATTCATATAGTCCAAATGTAGAAACATTTTTTGGACCAAACAACTTACAAAATTATAAAAATGAAGAGCTAAATGCAATTTTAACAGATGTGAAAAATATAAAAGATGAGAATTTGTTAAAAGAAAAATATGATAAAATTCTAGAAATATATAACAATGAATTACCTTTTTTAAGTTTATATAGAAGTAAATCAACAGTAATAAGAAGCCAAAAATTAGCAGGTGAATTAACACCAAATAACTATTTTAGCTATTATAATTTCTATACATGGAGCAGGATGTAAAAAAATTAAGAAAAACACTTGACAAAAATTTTTAATAGTATATAATAAAACAAACAAAAGTTTACAAAACAAATATTTAGGAGGAAAAATAAATGAGTAATGAAAACACAGAAAAAATGAGAGCGTTAGAAGCAGCACTAGGACAAATAGAAAAACAATTTGGAAAAGGTTCAATAATGAAATTAGGAGAATTCCAAGCAATGAATGTAGAAGCTATACCAACAGGAGCATTAAGCTTAGATATAGCATTAGGAATAGGTGGAATTCCACGTGGAAGAATAATAGAAGTTTATGGTCCAGAATCTTCAGGAAAAACAACACTTGCACTCCATATGATAGCAGAAGCACAAAAAATGGGTGGAGAAGCGGCATTTGTAGATGCAGAGCATGCATTAGACCCAGTATATGCAAAACACTTAGGTGTAGATATAGATAACCTAATAGTATCTCAACCAGATACAGGAGAACAAGCATTAGAAATAGCAGAAGCATTAGTAAGAAGTGGAGCATTAGATGTAATAGTAATAGACTCAGTAGCAGCGCTAGTTCCAAAAGCAGAAATAGATGGAGATATGGGAGACTCACACATAGGTCTTCAAGCAAGGTTAATGTCACAAGCTCTAAGAAAATTAGCAGGAGCTATAAACAAATCAAAATGCTGTATAGTATTTATTAACCAATTAAGAGAAAAAGTAGGAGTTATGTTTGGTAACCCTGAAACAACAGCAGGAGGTAGAGCATTAAAATATTATGCATCAGTACGTTTAGACATAAGAAAAGTAGAAAATATAAAACAAGATGGAGAAGTAGTAGGAAATAGAGCAAGAGTAAAAGTAGTAAAAAATAAAGTAGCACCACCATTTAGAGAAGCAGAATTTGATATAGTATATGGAAAAGGAATATCAAAAGAAGGAAATATACTAGATATAGCAGTAAACCTAGACATAATAGAAAAAAGTGGTTCATGGTTTAGCTATAATGGAGATAGAATAGGGCAAGGAAGAGAAAATGTAAAGAAATACTTAATGGATAATAAAGAAACAGCAAAAGAAATAGAAGAAAAAATAAGAACAAAATTCTCAGAAGCTTTTGAAAAAAGCTTAGGAGATGAAGAACCAGAAGAAGACGATACAGAAGAATAAAAAATATGAAATGTGATTGAATTTTGTCAATCACATTTCATATTTTTTATTCTAATAATTTATATATTGCATTAGCATAAATATTAGTTGCTAAAAGTAATTTGTCAATCTCTATAAATTCATCTACCTTATGACACATATCTTCATCGCCAGGAAAGTTCATTCCAAAAGAAACACAATTATCAAAAGCCCTAGCATATGTAGCTCCACCAATAGCAATAGGCTCAAAGTTAGTATTACATACTTTATTGAAAACACTACACAATGTAGTTACTAAATTATCATTTTTATCAACATATAAAGGCTTTTGTGTACGAATAACTCCAATGCTGAAATTTCCAAAATATTTATAAAAAATATTTATAATATCATCCATAGAAGTATGAATAGGAACTCTTAAATTAATACCAATATTAATTTTGTTGTCCTTAATATAAATCTGAGAAGTATTTAAAGTTAAAGCTCCAGACTCATCCTTAATATTTATTTTCATATTACTTCCAGAATAATCATCCCCAATATATTTACAAAATGTGGATAATATAGGTATAGAAAGATTTATTTTATCAAATAGAGCATTTAAAACGGTAAGCAATTTTGTAATAGCATTTACACCAAGTTCAGGGTGAGCACTATGGCTAGCGGTTCCATAAGAAGTTAGTTTTATATTATTTTCATCAATTTTATAAATATCAATTTCATATGAATAATTTGTAATAATATCTTTTAAAATTGATATTATATATTCTGCTTTAAAATTTTTATTTATTTTTAAAATACAACTAGCAAATTTAGGAACTACATTAATAGCATTATTATTGCAATCTAAACTTTCAATCTCTACTGGTAAGTTTTGTGGAAGTCTTGCAGAAATTAAAAGCGAAAGAACACCTTTTTCAGCAAAAATAACTGGAAAGCTTCCATCAGGACTAAAAGAAACAGTAGGAAGTTCTTCATGCTCTTTATAGTAATTAATACATTTCCAATCTTTTTCTTCATTAAGGCCAACAATAAGCCTTACTCTTTTATTCATTTTTATATTGTTACTTTTATAATATTCTAAAACAGCTTTCATTGCATAAAGAGAAGCAATAACAGGCCCTTTATCATCAATAGTTCCTCTACCATAAATACAGTTATTTCTAATAGTTGGAATAAAAGGTGGGTAAGCCCAATCTTCATCTTTAGCAGGAACAACATCTAAGTGACCAATAATTCCAATTAACTCTTCACCTTCACCACATTCTGCATATCCACAATAACCATCAACATTTTTTGTTCTAAAACCTAAATTTTGTGCCAAATTTAAAAAATATTTCAAAGCTTCTGAGCAAGGTTTGCCAAAAGGAAAGCGTGAACTTTCTTCAGGGCTTGAGACACTAGGATATGTAATTAAATCACAAACAGAAGCTACAACTTCATTACTATTATTCTTAATATATTCCTTAAACATAAGTTCCTCCTTTATATATGTATATTAACAAGCTTAAAAAAATATTACAAATATAGGTACAATTAATATCACTACTATTAAAATTTGCCCCTAATTAATATATTTTTTCTATAATATAAAGAAAAACACCCGATAAAATTAATAAACGGGTGCTGGAGATAATTAAAGAAGTTCAGGAATTTTGCTATTTAATAATGTACGAAGCTCAGTAACCTTTCTTTTGTTAAAACTTGAAAAGTCAATTATATAGCTAACGAAATCGCCACTTACAAATGATGCTTTTATGTACTCACTTCCAATTCCAGCATCTTTTGCAACTTTAAAGAAATCTTTTTCTTTGCTTCTGTTTACAACCATTATGTAGCTCTTCTGTTCCTCTTTCCGTCTTTGCGTTTTCATGTATAAAGTCTCCTTAGTATTATTTGATAATAATATTATACTACAAATACAGAAAAAAATCAAATTTTTGTAAAAAACACTTGTAATTTTTACCAAATAGGGTTATAATAATATAAGTAAACAAAATGAGTTAGAGAAGAGCGGAAACAAATTCCGCTCTTGATTTATGATTATAGAAAATTAATCTAAAGGAGGTCTTTAATTGGCAAGTATTGAGGAAAGAGTTGAAGAACTAGTAAAACCAAAAGTTGAAGAATTAGGATATGAACTATATGATGTTCAATATTCAAAAGAAGGGAAAGACTATTTTTTAAGAATATTTATAGACAATAAAGAAGGAATAGACTTAAATGATTGTGAAAAAGTCAGTAGTGGCATAAATGAATTGCTAGATGAATCAGACTATATAAAAGAACAATATTTCTTAGAGGTATCTTCACCAGGAATAGAAAGAATGCTTAGAAAAGATAAACATTTAGAAGAATCTATAGGAAAAGAAATAGAAATAAAATTATTCAAACCATTTAATGAAAGCAAAGAATGGTCAGGAATATTACAAAAATTTGATAACGAAAAAATAGTAATAAAAAATATAGAAAACAATGAACAAATAGAGATATATAGAAAAAATATATCGCTTATGAAACAAAAATATAATTGGTAGCAATAGAAGTTGGGAGTTAGAAGTTGGAAATAGGGTAACTACTTCGAAGAATATACCTTAAAATGCAACTTCCAACCACCAACTTACAACTTCCAAATAAAACAAATAAAAACTTAGAAAATATATCTTATTAGGAAATATAGATAGTAAGAAAGGAGAAACAAAAAATGAAAAAGAAACAAACAAAAGTAAATGGACCAGCAATCGATAGCATAGAATTAATATTTGCAATGGAGGAACTTGAAAAAGAAAATGGAATAAAAAAGGAAGAAATGCTAGAAACAATTGAAACAGCATTAGTTACAGCATATAAAAGAAATTACGATTGTGAAGACGAAAATGTAAAAATAACAATGGATAAAGAAACAGGCGAAATACATGTTTATATGCAAAAAGAAGTAGTAAAAGAAGTAGAAAATGAAAAAACACAAATATCATTAGAAGAAGCACAAAAAATAGATAAAAAATATAAAGTAGGAGATATTGTAGAAAATGAACTTGTGCCAAAAAACTTTGGTAGAATTGCAGCAGGAACAGCAAAACAAGTAATAATACAAAAAATAAGAGAAGCATCTCGTGAATTTTTATATAATGAATTTAATGATAAAAAAGGTGAAATAGTATCTGGTATAATACAAAAGGCAGACGGAGGAGTAGTTATAGTAGACCTAGGAAGACTAGAAGGAGTTATGCCATTAAAAGAACAAATTATAACTGAAAGGTATCATGTAAATGATAAAATAAGAGCATGTGTTGTAGGAGTAGAAAAGGGATTAAAAGGAAGTACACAAGTAATAATTTCAAGAAGCCATAATGATTTTGTAAGAAAATTATTTGAACTTGAAATTCCAGAAATATATGAAGGATTAATAGAAATAAAAAGTGTATCAAGAGATGCAGGAAACAGATGTAAAGTAGCAGTATACTCACCAAATGAAAATATAGACCCAGTAGGTTCATGTGTAGGTCAAAAGGGTATACGTATACAAAATATAATAAACGAATTAAATGGTGAAAAAATAGATGTAATAGAATGGAATGAGGACCCAGCAATATATATATCATCAGCATTATTACCAGCACAGGTAATGGCAGTTGATGTAAAAGAAGAAGAACACTTTGCACAAGTAATTGTTCCAGATGACCAATTATCATTAGCAATAGGAAAAGCAGGACAAAATGCACGTTTAGCAGCAAGGTTAACAAATTGGAAAATAGATATAAAGAGTGAAACACAATTTAGAGAAATGATAGCAAAAATGCAAAATGAAGAATCTGAGAATGCCGAAACAGTAGAAGAAATTATAGAAGAGGCTATACCAGAATCTGATTCTACTAATGAAGAAATTACTGAAGAAGTAGAAGAAATAACTAAAAAAAGAGGTAGAAAAAAGAAAGAAGAAATAGTAGAAGAGGTTGAAGAAGAAAAAGTAGAAGAAGCACCTAAAAAGAGAGGTAGAAAGAAAAAAGAAGAGGTAATAGAGGAAGTTAAAGAAGAAGCAGTAGTAGAAGAGACACCTAAAAAGAAAACTAGAAAAAAGAAAGAAGAAGTTGAAGAAACTGAAGAAGAAAAAGTAGAAGAAGCACCTAAAAAGAGAGGCAGAAAGAAAAAAGAAGAGTAAAAATTAATATGTAGAGGCGATTATTTCTTAGCTCCTAGAGCGATAACGAGTTAGAGATAAGTTATGCGTTAGTATAATCGCCCGTTCTTCGAAGAAATTACCATAATGAAAAGTACAAACTACGGTTTAAGGACATGAACTAAAAACCTAGTGAATACAATAAACAAGGAGTGAAAATTTTGAAAAGTATACCACAAAGAACATGTATAGGTTGCAATGAAATAAAAGCAAAAAAAGAACTAATAAGAATAGTAAAAAATAAAGAAGGTCAAATTTTCATAGACAAAACAGGAAAAGCAAATGGAAGAGGGGCATACATATGTGACAACATAGAATGCTTAGAAAAAGCCATAAAAACAAAAAAACTAGAAAGAACGTTTGAAACACAAATAAGTGAAGATATATATAATGAATTAAGACAAACAATGAAATAGTGTAGTGGCTTAATCGGTAAGTAATATGTAAGAGCATTTACCAAATTACGCCTAAATAATAAAAAGATTGTAAGTGAGATTTAAATTCTCATACATTCTTTTAAGAAATTATTGAAAAATGAAAATTCTTCAAATATCAAAGGAGTTAAAATGGAACAAAACAAAGCACTAAGACTATTAGGCTTAGCAACCAGAGCAGGGAAAATAGCTTTTGGAACAGAAAGTGTTATAGAAACAATACAAAATAGAAAAGCAAAAATTGTACTTGTAGCAGAAGATGCAGCAGATAGAACAAAGAGAAACATTAAAAGAATTTCAGAAGAAAACCATGTAAACATGAGAATATATGGAACGATAGAAACTTTAAGTAAATGGGTAGGAAAAGAAAATAAAGCAGTAATTTGTGTAAAAGATATAAATTTTGCAAACGAGATATTAAAAATTATTGATGGGGGTGAAATTATTGGGTAAGATAAAAATATACGAACTAGCAAAAGAGTTGAACTTAACCAGTAAAGAAGTAATAGAAAAGGCAAACAAGCTTGGAATAGAAGCCAAAACTCATATGAGCACAGTAGATGAAGAACAAGCTAAAAAACTAAAAGAACAATTTCTTAAAAAGCCAGCAGAAAAGCCAGCTAAAAAAGAAGAAAAGAAAGCACCTGTTATTATAAGAAGAGAAGTTATAATAACAGAAGATGAGAAGAAAGTAAATAAAAATTCTAATGAGAATCATAAAAATAAACAAGTTGGATTTGTAGAAAGAAATAAAAATGCCGACTACAATATTGTATATAGAAATAAACCAACAAAACCAATGACAGTAAGTGAATTATTTGGAATTGGAAAGAAAGAAGAACCTAAAAAGGAAGAACCTAAAAAAGTAGAAACAAAGAAAGTAGAAACTATAGGGGTTTCAGACTTATCAAGTGACCAGATAAAAGGCGATAATAAACAAAAAGCAGTTGAAACTAAAAAAACAGAAAACATAGAATATAAAAATAATAATATAGAACAAAAAGGAAAAAATAATTCTGGCGAATATCAAAATAGAAATAATAATCGTGAAAACTTCCAAAATAGAAATAACAATTTTTCTGCTAATAAAGGAAACTTTGGACAAAGAAATGAAAAAGGGAATTTCCAAAATAGAGGAGATAGACCAAACTTCCAAAATAGAAATGGAAACAGAGATAATAACTTCCAAAATAAAAATAAAGGTGATTTTAGAAATAATCAAAATAGACCAAACTTTAATAATAGAGAAAGAAGACCATTAGATGAAAGAGGAATAGACAAAAATATTAAAGACATAATGGAAACTGACATAATGGAAAAAGAAAATCAAAGAGATTTCAGTTCTCGTGCAATAGATAAGGCTAAAAATGAGAGAATGGAAGAAAGAGTAGCTAATAATAAAAAGCAAAACAAAAACAAAAAAGGCGGAAGATTTAATGGTGAAGAATTTGATGGTGGAAAATTAAAAGGACTAAAACAAGTAGATAGACTATCAAATATGTTTGATGACCAAGAAGGTGGAATGCTTGATTATTATGATTTAACAACAGCAAGAGGAAAGAGAAACAAGAAAAAAGCAAATAAAAATAGTGAAGAAAGAAAACAGAAAATATTCCAATTAAAGCAAATTGAAATACCAGAAACAATAACTGTAAAAGATTTAGCTGCCGAGCTTAAGAAGACATCAGCAGAAGTTATTAAAAAGTTATTTGGATTAGGAATGATGGTTACAATAAATAATGATATAGACTTTGATACAGCATACTTAGTTGCGGAAGAATTTGGAGTAACAGCTACAAAGAAACAAGAAGTAAAAGAAGAAGATATATTATTTGATGATTCAGAAGACAAAGAAGATGAATTAAAAGAAAGACCACCAGTAGTAGTAGTTATGGGACACGTAGACCATGGTAAAACATCACTTTTAGATGCAATTAGAGAAACAAACGTAATAGAAGGTGAAGCAGGTGGTATTACTCAAGCAATAGGTGCATACAAGGTAGAAGTAAATGGAAGAGAAATAACATTCTTAGATACACCAGGACACGAAGCATTTACAAGTATGCGTGCAAGGGGAGCTCAAATAACAGATATCGCAATATTAGTAGTAGCTGCAAATGATGGAGTTATGCCTCAAACAGTAGAAGCAATAAACCACGCAAAAGCAGCAAATATTCCAATAATAGTTGCAGTAAATAAAATAGATTTACCAGAAGCAAATATAGATAAAGTAAAACAAGAATTAATGACATATGAATTAGTACCAGAAGAATGGGGGGGAGATACAATATTTGTACCAATCTCAGCTAAAAAACGTATGAACATTGATGACTTACTAGAAATGGTATTACTACAAGCAGATGTATTAGAATTAAAAGCAAATCCTAAAAAACAAGCAAAAGGTGTTGTAATAGAAGCAAGACTTGACAAATCAAAAGGACCAATTGCTTCAATGCTTGTACAAAGAGGTAGCTTAGATGAAGGAGATACAATTGTTGTTGGTTCTAGTATAGGTAGAATAAGAGCAATGAAAAATGATAAAGGACAAAAAGTTAAATCAGCAGGACCTTCTACACCAGTAGAAATAATGGGACTAACAGAAGTACCAGAATCAGGAGATATATTCTATGAAGTAAAAGACGAGAAAATGGCTAAACACTTAATAGAAAGAAGAAAACGTGCTCAAAGAGAAAAAACTATAAATGATGTGCAAAAAGTAACATTAGATAACCTATTTACACAAATGGAACAAGGAAACTTAAAACACTTAAATATTATAGTAAAAGCAGATGTACAAGGCAGTAGCGAAGCTATTCGCCAATCATTAGAAAAACTATCTGATGAAGAAGTAAAAGTAAGAGTAGTTCATAGTGCAGCAGGAGCAGTTACTGAATCAGATGTAACACTTGCACAAGTTGCAAATGCAATAATAATAGCGTTTAATGTTCGCCCAGTAGTAACAGCAAAAGCATTAGCAGAAAGAAATGAAATAGAAATAAAACAATACTCAGTAATATACCAAGCAATAGATGATGTAAAACTTGCTATGAAAGGTATGTTAGACCCAGTATATGAAGAAAAAGTAATAGGAAACGTTGAAGTAAGGCAAACCTTCAAAGTATCAAATGTAGGAACAATAGCAGGAGCATATGTACTAGAAGGAAAAATAGAAAGAAATGCAGGAGTAAGAGTACTTCGTGAAAATGTAGTAATACATGAAGGAAAACTAGTATCACTAAAACGTTTCAAAGATGACGTAAAAGAAGTAGCAAAAGGTTACGAATGCGGAATGCAAATAGAAAACTACAACGACCTAAAAGAAGGCGACATCATAGAAGTATATATAATGGAAGAAATAAAAAGATAACAAGTAGATGGGGTAGATTGGTAGATTGGGGACGGTTCCTAATCGGAAACAAGATAGAGAAGAACCACAAGTAATAAACAAAAATAATCTGGATAGATTAGGAACTGTCCCCAATCGGAAAAAATTAGAGAATAACAATCTATAAAATACTATGATAAAAAAGGATGTGATAAAAATGGCAAAAAAGAATAAAAAAAATATAATTCCAAAAAATAGAGATATAGAGGAAATAATAGAAAAAGAAGAACAAAAAAGCATAGAAAAAATAAAACAAACTGAATATAAAGAAGATATAACAATGGAAGATGTCATTTCACAGATAGACAAAAAAGACCAAGAAGCAAAAAATAAAAGAAAAAAACAACAAGAACAATTTAAGAAAAAATTACAAAACATATATGCTAGGAAAGATGCTCAAGTAGCCGACCAAAAAAGGCAAGACAATTATTTAAAGGCAATTGCTAGAATAGAGCAAAAAGAGAAAGAAGACCAAGAAGAACAAGAAAAATAATAAAACAAAGCCTAAAAAGAAAAAGGAGGCAAATTATGCCAAAAAATAACACCAGATTAAATCGAATTGATGAAGAATTAAGAAAAGAAATAAGTAACATTATTTCTTTTGAAATTAGAAACCCTGAGCTAACTGGTTTAATTAGTGTAACCAAAGTAAAAATAACACCAGACCTAAAATATGCAAAAGTATATATTAGCATGTTAAATTCAAAAAGCAAAGAAAAAACATTAGAAGCACTAAAAAAATCTTCGGGATATATAAGAAGTGAAATAGCAAAAAGAATAAACTTAAGAATAACACCAGAACTAGTATTTGAAGAAGATGACTCAATGGAATATGGAATGAAAATAGATTCAATATTAAAAGATTTAAACAAATAAGAAACAAGAAATTGGATAATGATGTGGGGCTTAATCTATTAGGAATACCTCTAAGAATCTACCGAATTGTGCTCAGAAAAGCAGAAAATTAAAAATATTTGTAGGGGCAGGCCTTGTATCTGTCCATTCTTCGAAGAAACAGCTAAAAAAATAAGCCACCTTCTGCATTTATATATATTAAAATAAAAATCGAACCCTCCAAGACAAGGGGGATTCCCCGTATCAAAGGACTGTAGGGCTTCAATTTTTATTTTAATATATATAAACACATAAGGTTACTCTAAATATTTTAAATACTACTATTGTTATTGAATTAAAACCTAGAATTCATTATTTAATTTATCAAATTCATTAGGAGGATAAAAATGACACTAGACAACATATTACAAGAAATAAAAAAAGCCAAATCAATTGTTTTACTAACCCATGAAAATCCGGATGGTGACGCAGTTGGAAGTACTTTAGCAATGTATGAAGCATTAAAACAACTTGGAAAAGAAAATGTAGATGTTATAATACCAGAATATCCACATACATATGCATTTTTACCAAATGTAGATGTTGTAAAAAAAGAAGGACAAGAAACATATGATTTAGCAATAGCATTAGACTGTGCTTCAATAAAAATGTTAAATGGTTGGTCAAATTATTTTGAAAATGCAAAAACAAAAATAATAATAGATCACCATGGAACAAATACAATGTATGGAGATTTAAACTATGTAAATCCAGATTCTCCAGCATGTACGCAAATATTGATAACAATATTTGAATATTTTGGAATAGAAATTACAAACGATATTGGAAAACTTATATTAACAGGAATTATAACAGATACAGGAGGTTTTCAGTACCATGCAACAAGACCTGAAACTTTTGAATTTGCAGCAAGACTTTTAAAAGCAGGAATAAACGTTTCAGAAATATATAAAAAAGCAATGAACACAAAAACAAGAGCAAATTTTGAATTAAGAAAAAAAGCAATGGATAGAATGGAATTTTTAGAACAAGGTAAAATATCATTTACATATATAACAAAACAAGATATAGAAGAAACAAATGCAACTCTAGATGATCATGAAGGAATAGTATATGAAGGTAAATGTATAGAAGGAGTAGAAGTTTCAATATTTATGAGAGAAACAGAAAAAGGATATAAAGTATCTTTACGTTCAAATGAATATGTAAATGTATCAGACATATGCCTAATATTCGGTGGCGGAGGACACGTCCGCGCAGCAGGCTGCACAGTAACAATGCCACTAGAACAAGCTAAAGAAAAAATAGTAAACCAAATAAAAATGCAATTAAAGTAACTGTAAGGGTCGTAGCCTTCGGCGACTCGCTCTTCGAAGGAATAGCTTAAAAAGGAGAAACATGAACCGGAATAATAATTATAAACAAACCAAAAGGATATACATCACATGATGTGGTATCAAAAGTAAAAAAAATATTAAATATAAAAAAAGTGGGACATACAGGTACATTAGACCCTAATGCAACAGGAGTGTTACCACTTCTTTTAAATGATAGTACAAAACTTTCTAAATATTTAATAGAACATGATAAAGAATATGAAGTAATTTTAAAACTAGGAATAAAAACAGACACAGCAGATACAGAAGGAAATATTATAGAAGAAAAAGAAGTTCAAAATATAAGTATAGAACAAATAGAAGAAAGACTAAAAAACTTTATAGGAAAACAAGAACAATATCCCCCAATGTATTCTGCAATAAAAGTAAATGGAAAGAAGCTATATGAATATGCAAGAAATGGTGAAAAAGTAGAAATAAAGCCACGAAGTATTGAAATATACAATATAAACTTAATTAATTTTAATAATAAAGAAAATGAAATATACTTTAAAGTAAGTTGTTCAAAAGGTACATATATAAGAAGTTTGTGCGAAGATATAGCAAAAAAACTAAATACAATAGGATATATGAAGGAATTAAACAGAACTAAGGTTGGAAGGTTTAAAATAGAAGATGCAATAACCTTAGAAAAGTTAGAAAATAGTGCTGAACGAAAAATACTATCAATGCAAGAATTATTAAATCAATTACCAATTATAAACTTAAATGAAAAACAAATAGAAAAATTTATAAATGGAGTACAAATATCAGTCGAAAAAGAAGATGGTATATATAATATATATACAAATAAGTATCTAGGAACTGGAATAGTAAAAAATAGAAAAGTAAAAAGAGATATTATACTAAAACAGTGAATATTGGAATATAATAATATAAATAAAATATATTAATTACTTCGCGCTAGTTACTACTATATTATAGTTTGTACTATAAATTGTAAAAATGAATAATTTAAAAACAAAAATTACCAACAAAAAAGTATTGAAATTATAATCAACATATGATATTATAATTATAGAAAATATATTTCCCTGCTCGGTACGTGTAGACTGGAATTTTATTACCAACAAATAATAAAAGGGAGTCAGGAATATTGGAAGAATAGCGTGTATGCTTACATTATATAGTAAGAAACCCAGAAACTTTCAACAAGACACCCACCTGTGAAAACAGGTATTAAAAATCCAATCATCTTGCGGCTTATGGTGGGGAAATTTTTTTGCAAGTTTAATATAAACTTGCGTTTTTTTTGTGTATATAGTAAAATTTGAAATAAGAGAGGTGCATAAAAGTTGAAAATAAAGGAATTAATAATGTATGGAAAAAATTTACTAACAGCTAATAATATAGAAGATGCTAACTTAATATCAAAATTATTAGCAGAATTTATATTAAATATGAGTAAAGCGCAAATATTAGTAAATGATAAAAAAGAAATATCAGAAGATGAAAAAACAAGATATTATTTAGCATTAATAGAAATAATTCAAGGTATGCCAATTCAATATATAACAAATAATCAAGAATTTATGAAATTAAATTTTTATGTAGATAAAAATGTATTAATACCTCAGCCAGATACAGAAATATTAGTAGAAGAAGTAATAAATATAATAAATGATACATCTGTAAAAGTATTAGATATATGTACAGGAAGCGGATGTATAGGGACATCAATTGCAAAATATACTAAAAATACTACAATAACAATGTCAGATATAAGTAGTAGAGCTTTAAACATAGCTAAAAGTAATTATATAAAAAATATGGAAGATACTTCAAAAGTACAATTTATACAATCAGATATGTTTAAAAATATAAAAGAAAAATATGATATAATAGTTTCAAATCCACCATATATAGAAAGTAAAGAAATAAATAAATTAGAAAAACAAGTACAAAATGAGCCACACATTGCGTTAGATGGTGGAGAAGATGGCTTACAATTTTATAGAAAACTTGCAAACGAAGCACATAAATTCTTAAATGAAAATGGTTATCTTTGCATGGAAATAGGTTACAACCAAAAACAAGCAGTTATACAATTACTAAAAGAAAATAAGAATTATAAAGAAATATACAGCAAAAAAGATTTAAGCGGAAACGATAGAATGATTATAGCAAAAGTATAAGGAGGAACAAATATGTCTTTCTCATCAGAATTAAAAGAAAATTTAAGTAAGATAAGTAATCTTTCAAATAAAGAGATAGTCAAATATGAATTAATAGGATATTTGATTAGTAATAATACAGTATATAAAAACGGAAAAACAACATACAAAACTGAAAATGAATATAATATAAATAGATTTAGTAAGCTACTTTCAAACATAAACATAACAAATTATAAAATAGATATAAAAGGTAACAACTATATAATAATAGCTCCAAAAATAGAAAATATAGAAGAAATAATATATTTAGAAGAAGACATAGAATATAAAGGAGAAACTAGTAAAGAGGAACTACTAAAAGCTATAATAAGAGGAGCATTTTTAGGAGCAGGAAGCATAAATAATCCAGAAAGCAAATATCATTTAGAAATAATACTAAGTACTATTTACAATGCAGAAAAAATAATAAACATCTTAAAAACATTTACAATACAAGCAAAAAAACTAAAGAGAAAAAATGGATATAGTATATATATAAAAGATGGAGAAGAAATATCAAAACTATTAGCATTAATAGGTGCGAATAGTAGTGTATTAAAATTTGAACAAATACGAGTACTAAGAGATATGAAAAATAATATAAACAGAAAAGTAAACTGTGAAACAGCAAACATAAATAAAACAGTAAATGCAGCAGTAAAACAAATAGAAGCAATAAAGAAACTACAAAAAATAGGAGAATTCGATAAACTCTCAGAAAACCTAAAAGAAATAGCAAAAATAAGAATAAAAAACCCAGACGCAAGCTTGGTAGAACTAGGACAAATGCTAAAAGACCCAATAGGAAAATCAGGAGTAAACCATAGGCTAAATAAAATTTTGAGCATTGCTCAAAATTTTGGTGAATAGTTAATAGCGAATAATTAGAAAAGATAGAGAACGTAAAAAAAGTTGTAGGGGGCGATTAACATCGCACACATAGTGAAGCCACATTATCAAAATTATCCTAACATACAAAGAAGCTACTTTTTTTAGCAGTATATTGAGAACTATTTGTTTTTATGATACAATTAAACAAACAATCAATAAATAGATTAGATTGGAGAAAAAATATGAAAAAAAATAAAAAAGTAATTAGATATGTACTAATAATTCTACTATTGGCATGGATAATATTACTAATAGTAGATTGTATTAGGCTAACAGATATAAATAATTGTGTAAAATATACAAAACCTTTAATAACAATTCATTCTAAAGAATACGAAAATAGATACAAATTTCTAGAATATAATGTAATAGAATATGTGACAGAGTATATAGGATTGGGATATTCTGTAAAATATGTAAGGGCAAATAACTCAATGGGACACAAAACAGAAGTTAATTTATTTTACATATTTCCAATAGAAGGTTACGAGGTTCAATAAAATATTGAGTATTTACTAGAATTTGTAAGTGTTTTCAATAGTGTTATATAGAATGTAAATTGGGACGCAATATAATATATTGCGTCCCAATATTTATAGGGGATTTATGGTTTACTAGTTACGAATTTGTTATAAAAACATTACTATTCCCATTGGACAAATACCCTTACAGGAGTTGTAGAAGCGTGAGAAATAACTCTTAACCGCCATGTTCCTGATGAAGGAAGAAATAAACTCCATTGAGCTATTTCATTACTGCCCATTATCCAATCGTTAGATTTCAAATTTCCGTTTGGATCATACAAATATAAATATATAAAAGTACTTTCACTATCGGTAGTTGCATTAACTGTTATCTTCTTATTAAATCCAATATAACTATCTAACTCAGGGTATAAATCTATATATCCCCTAACTGGAACTATTCCAGCATCAGCTGAGTTCATTGTACTTATACTTCCATTAGATATAGATATATCTTCTTGTATAAGCTCTTGGTTTTCTGAAACTAATTCTTTAGCAAATACAATATTTCCATTTAAACAAAATATAGAAAAAATAAGTAAAAAACTCACAGCTTTTTTGACTAGTTTTTTTTTCATATTAATACCTCCATTTGTTAGTATTAAATCCCCTATATTTATTAATTATAAAACAAAACTATTTTACCATTATTTTACATATTTGTAAATATCTCCCATAAAATTTATATATAAATTTTCGGCTTTAGTAAGTTATAAATTATATGTATATTCTATAATAAACTATTAGTTAAGGCTTAAAATAATATTTATCATTCCTTGTGTAATTCTTACACCAGCGGCTTCATTGACTCCTTTATAAGTTCCATGATGAACTCCAACTACATAATTATCAGAAGTACGCATTATAGGCCCACCACTAAATCCATCACATGACATAGCTGAATATCTAAAACTTAAATCTCTAACCGATATAATTTTTTCTCCTGTCGAATATTGGTATTTAGCAGTTGATGGAAAACCGTAATTTACATCTCCTGGATATCCTAAGACTCTTACGGACATATTATTCATTTCAGAATTAGTGCCATAAGATTGAACTCCGACACCACCCAATTTGATTTCCTACATCTGATTGTAATACACAAATTGCCCAATCATACTCATAATCATGAGTTTCCATCCAAGTATTAGAATAATAAACGGTATCCCAACCACAGGCTGTACCATAATAAGTACCATTGTTGTATCCTGGATATATAGTCCAATTTAAATATTTAGTATTAGATTTTTTATCATTAAACACACAATGTGCACAGGTTAGGGCAGCTTTAGGACCAACTATTGATGCTGTACCATATATTGCATGTCCTTCGTCAACTGAACCATCATAAGCTTTTATTCTACAAGTTTGTATATAAGGATATACTGAAGTATTAGTTATTCTTTGTGCAGAGTCAGACGAAAAAAAAGCTGTAGTTTCTTTTTTGGGTAAAGAAGATTGGATATATTTAGATGGAATATATCCTTCAGTGTGACTAATATTGGTACTATAATTTTTCCTTGAAATTATCTGTCTTAATTCTTGTATATCGACTTCAGTAGTTTCATCTGACCTTACATCATATTTCATAATTTTATCTTCCGTATTCATAATTTCATTTAGTTTTGCATCTGCTTCATTTAAACTAGTTGCTTGAACATTACTAGTAAAAAATAGAGTTAAGAAAGTAACTGTTATTAATAATATACAAAACAACTTAGTAGTTAATTTGTTTTTCATATTTCTTTTTCTCCTTTATTTTATATATTTTTGCATAGAAAATAAGAATCTAATTATCTAAAAAATTATTAGATTGTTTCTATAAATTATAATTTAAAAGCTTTTAAATTATAATTTATATATCATACGCAATAAAAGATTGAAAGAGGTTTTTTTTGTCGATAATAGTCGAACCCAGTGATTTCAATACATTATTAACAAAAATATTTTAAAAAAGTATGAAGTATGGTATAATTAATATAGGAGGAAAAAAATGAAAGGGTTTTTTTATATAATTTTAATAATTTTAATAGTTTTGATAATTTTTGCAATTATTGATTATCTAAGAGTAACTAATTTTCAAAAACCTATTTTTTGTATTGGTACAAAATTAATGAGAGATGGTGGGTCGGGAAAATATATAGGACTAGGATATTCTTTTTGCATAGATGGTAATTTTTTACAAGGAGAATCGCCAAAAGGTATAACTAAATACGATTATTATATTTTAGGAAAAAGAATAAAGTCAGTTATTAGAAATTAAAAAATATATATTATTATTAAAATAGAAAACATCCAATTTTGGGTGTTTTTTATTTATAAAAACGAGAGATGCCATAAACTCGTTGTAAAATAATAAAGTGATAGGTGTAATGAGCCAATGCAATAAAATTCATTCGTATTCGTATAAACGATCTATTTATACAAAGTGCGTAAGTGAGAATTCGTGACGTATACTCATAATAAAATAAAGAGTTTCAGGAGGCAAAACTTGTAAGAGGATATGCAGATGTGAAAAGTTTGGGCAAGTATGAACAAAGTTATAAAATAACAGCATCTGCAGTAGATTATATATTTCTACATACTAGATTATCATAAGCGAAACGACGAAATGAGGGGGTTAATTTATGGTGTATTATTTTTATAACATAAGGGGATAATACACCATTTTACTCACTCAAAAATTTCAGGGTTTACAGTTTATAGAAAGAACTTTTAGAAAGTTTTCGAAACTAGTTGACAACTATTTTAAGCAGAGTTAATATCACACACAATAAAAAATAGGTGTTATTAAATGAAAATAGAATTTTATATAAAAGAAGTAAGAGAACGTAACAAAATAACTTTAAAGCAATTAGAAAAGAAAAGTGGAGTAAGTAAAACTGAGATAAATGACATTGAAAAAGGCTATAAAATACCAAGCATATTCACACTAGAACTAATTGCTATGGGACTAGAAGTAACAATAGATAAATTATATAAATTTATAAAAATTAATATATAAATAATAACCTATAAAAATTGCATGGAGGTAAAAAAATGGAAAAAAACGAATTTGAACAAATAATTATTACAGTATTAGGATGGTGAAAGCAAGGAGAAATATTTAATAAAGTAGAAAAGTGATTATATGGAGCAATTTGAAACAAATTTAAACGATATAGAAGAATTGAGAAATTGTACATATAAACTAATAATAGCACTAGAAATTTTGGATGTTAAAATAACAAAATATGATATTGAATTGCATAATAGAAAAATACTAAAAATTGATATAGAAGAATTTAGGAAAAAATATAAAGAATATATACAAGCGATTAAAGAAGTTTTAAAAAAATCAGACGATGTAAAAAAAGCATTAACAAAAGAATTTATAGAAAATACTTAATATAATTATAAAAATGTAAAAGTAAGTACAAAGAAGCTACTTTTTTTAGCAGTATCAAAATTATCTTAACATACTGTTTGACTTATTACAATTAACATGATATAATTGCAAAAAAATAGAGTATATATATAAATAATAGGAGGAGAGATTTTATGCAAAATGGGATAATTCACAACTCGTTCTATGTTAAGAATGAAAGAAAATCTTAATTCTTTATTTGGTATGGATCAAGGAACAGATATGGATATGTATGATTATGATTTTGCTGAAAATGGAGAACTTAAAGTTATACATACAGATGAGCAAAAAGAAAATTAATTGATGCAATATTATTCAAGAAGAAAACTTTATAATTTAGTTTTCTTCTTGTTTATTTAAAATAAAAATTATTAGAAGGAAAATAATATGAAAGAACTAGGAATATATGTACACATACCTTTTTGCAAAAGCAAATGCAGTTACTGCGATTTTACATCTTTTGCAAACAAGGAAAAAATAATAGAAAAATATATAGAATGTTTAAAAAAAGAAATAAAAAATAAAGAATCAAATAACTGCATTATTGACACAATTTACATAGGAGGCGGAACACCTTCTTTTATAGAAAGCAAATATATAAAAGAAATAGTAGAAACAATAAAAAGCAAATTTAAAATAAAACAAGAAGCGGAAATAACAATAGAAATAAACCCAGGAACAGTAAATGAAGAAAAACTAAAGGACTATAAAAAAACTGGAATAAACAGAATAAGCATAGGACTTCAAAGTACAAATAATAAAATTCTAAAACAAATAGGAAGAATACATACATATGAAGAATTTTTAAACACATATAATCTAGCAAAAAAGGTAGGTTTTAAAAATATAAATGTAGACTTAATGCTAGCACTTCCAAGTCAAACATTAGAAGAATTAGAAGATAGCATACAAAAAGTAATAAAATTAGAGCCAAAACATATTTCAGTATATTCTTTAATTATAGAAGAAGGCACAAAAATGCAACAACTTGTAGATAGCAAAAAAATACAACTACCTTCTGATGAGCTAGAAAGAAAAATGTATTGGAATATAAAAAACAAATTAGAAGAAAATGGATATATACATTATGAAATATCTAACTTCTCAAAAAAAGGTTTTGAATCAAAGCATAATACAAATTGTTGGAATCAAAAAGAATACCTAGGCCTTGGACTTTCTGCACATTCATATATAAATAATGAACGCTTCTGCAATACAAGCAATATAGAAGAATATATAAAAAACGTAGAAAACAACAATTTCAAAGGCAATATACAAATATGTGAAATACAAAATGAAGAAGAAAAGAAAAAAGAATATATGCTACTAGCCTTAAGAAAGCTAGAAGGAGTAAATATTGGGGAATTCAAAAATAAATTCGTAGATAATCCAATTTATTTATATAGAAAAGAACTAGAAAAATTAGTAAATGAAGATTTAATAGAAATAGACTTAAATAATATAAAACTTACTAATAAAGGTTTAGACTTAGCAAATTTAGTTTGGAAAGAATTTGTATAAAATACCTTGAAAAAACAATAATTATATGATAAAATACATAACATAATAAACTTTATACTCCTATTTTTCATTATAGGATAGCAACTATTGTAAAAAAATATTTAAGGAGGAAAAACAGTATGGATGAAGTATTAGTAAGGATTGAAACACAAGTTCCAATAACTATTTTTGAATTACCACAAGTAAAAGAAAAGGTTAAGCCCTTGTTTACACAAATGGAAAATGCAATTAGAACACGGTTTGATGAAATTAAAAAATTTATTACAGACAATAGAAATAAAGCAGAGAGGTATGAAGCAATTTCATATGATGAAGTTGTGAAACTATTTAAAATTTATTTTTATAAAAATATTTTAAATGATGCAGTAAAATTTACATTTTCAAGTAATAATAAATTTGATATAGTAGATAATATTATAGAATTACTTACTGAAGAAAAACTTAAGACCGCTATATTAGTAAAGCCAATGATTTGCGCTTTTAAATATCTAATAGCAAAACTTCCAAATGATGATGTATTCGATGCTATCTCAGATGGAGGCACAATGCTTGCATTAGAAAAAGAGTTCTTGGGAGAGAAAGCTCCTTAATAAAATAATGAATAGAATTATTAAATATGAAGAAGGTGTTCAATTAGAACATCTTCTTTATATTTTTGTCGCATTAACAGAACCTTTGTCGAAGGTATAGAAAAATATAGTAACATAATGTATAATAAACAAACCTTTTACCTAAAAGGTAGAAAGGAGGTTTTCTGTATGAAAAGATTACCAAAGATAATAGCCTTAATCTTAGTTTTATACATACTAAAAGAGTTCAACGATTAAGGAAAAACCCCGTTGCCACAACAACGGGGTTTTTTATTTCTGTATGAAAAGATTTATTGTATAAATCTTTAAGATTAAATATATAATACTATATTTTCCAATATATGTCAATAAAAAAAATAAAAAATATAAAAAAATTAGCACTTGGTATTGACAAGTGCTAATTTTGGGTATAATATATATGAAGTTAGCAATTAAAAGGGTAAAGTGCTAATTAATAAACTACATAGAATAAGCAAATGAAAACTATTAGAATGTAGGTGATAAAATGTTAAATGACCGCAAAAAGAAAATACTCCAAGCGGTAATAGATGAATATATAAATTCAGCGGAACCTGTAAGCTCAGGAGCCCTAGTCGAAAAATATGGTTTAAATTATAGTAGTGCAACTGTAAGAAATGAACTAGCTGAATTAGAAAAAAGTGGTTACTTAGATAAAACGCATACATCATCAGGAAGAATACCATCAGAAAAAGGTTATAGGTTTTATGTTGATGAATTAATAAACGAAGAAGATATATCATTAGAGGAAATAAAATATATTCAATCAAAACTAGGTGAAAAAGTAAATGAAATAGAAGACCTAACCAAAATTGCAACATCAACATTATCAGAAGTAACACATTACACAACAGTTGCAATAGGTCCAAAAACAGCTATGCAAATAATAGAAGAAATAAAATTTGTACTATTAGGTAGCAGAATGCTTATGGTAGTAATAGTTACGGATACAGGACTTGTAAAAGAAACAATAATAAAATATGACGAAGATATAACATTAAATCAAGTAGAAACTTTGAATAACCTATTCAATACAAAATTAAAAGGAAAGCCATTATCAAAAATAGATAAACCAATGGAAGAATATATTCTGGCTGAAATAAGTTATAGTATAGAAGTAATAAAGCCAATAATAGAACAAATAAACAAAATAGTAGAGCAAGAAGAAAAAATATACTTAGAAGGAACAAAAAAATCTTTTGACTTGCCAGAATTCAAAAGTATGGAAGTAGCAAAAAACTTCATAAACTTATTAGATACCAAAGAACTAATGCTAGACATGCTAAATTCAGGAGTAGCAAAAGACATAAACGTATATATTGGCGACGAAAATGATAACGAAAACCTAAAAGACTTCAGCATAGTAACCTTCAAACACACAGTAGGAGACAAAGACTTAGGTACAATAGGAATAATAGGACCAAAAAGAATGGACTACTCAAAAGTAATATCTGTAATGAAGTATATTAGTAATAAATTAAATAAAGATAAAGGATAATTATTAAAACAACAATAGAAGATGTAGGTGCAGGGCTTGTCTCTGCCTGGACTTTGAGGAAATCACTATAAAGGGTAGACACAAGGTTTACCACTACATTCAAAAATAAATAATAAATATAAATTTAATAAATTAGGAGGACAAAAAATGTCAGAAGAAAATAAAAATGAAGAAACAGTGCAAAAAGTAGATGTAGTAGAAGAAAAAGATGAAATAACAAAATTAAAAGACACAATACTACTTCAAAAAGAGCAACTAGAAGATCAAGAAGACAGACTAAAAAGGCTAATGGCAGAATTTGATAATTTCAAAAAAAGAAGTTCAAAAGAAAGAGAAGGCTTATACAACAGTCTAATATCAGACATAGTAACATCACTTTTACCAGTAATAGACAACCTAGAAAAAGCAGTAAGTGCAAAAACAGAAGATGAAGCATACAAACAAGGAGTAGAACTAGTATTAAAACAATTCAAAGAAGTATTAACAGCAAACGGAGTACAAGAAATAGAAGCCGTAGGAACACCATTTGACCCAGAAGTACACGAAGCCGTAGGAATGGTAACCGACGAAACACTAGGAGAAAAAATAATAAAAGAAGAATACCGAAAAGGATACAAAATAGGCTCAAAAGTAATCCGCCACTCAATGGTAGTAGTAGCAAATTAGCGACACAGTAGCATTGGGGACGGTTCGTAATCGGAAACAAGATAGAGAAGGACTTCAGGTAAAAAAACAAAAATAATCTAGCTAGATTAGGAACTGTCCCCGATGCGGAAACCCAAAGTAATATAAAACCGTTATTAATTTTAAAAATATAAAAAATAACGAACCAAGGACTGTCCCCACCGTTCCGATTTCGGAACGAAAAAGACCATCCCTACCGTTCGAAAAAAGAAAGGAAGTAAATAAAAATGAGTAAAATTATAGGAATCGATTTAGGAACAACAAATAGTTGTGTAGCAGTTATGGAAGGTGGAGAACCAGTTGTAATTCCAAACGCAGAAGGAAATAGAACTACACCATCAGTAGTTGCATTTTCAAACAATGGAGAAAGATTAGTAGGTCAAATAGCAAAACGTCAAGCAGTAACAAACCCAGACCACACAATAATATCAATAAAAAGAAAAATGGGAACAAATGAAAAAGTAAATATAGATGGAGATTCATTCTCACCACAAGAAATATCAGCAATGACACTTCAAAAATTAAAAACAGATGCAGAGAACTATTTAGGACAGAAAGTAACACAAGCTGTTATAACAGTACCAGCATACTTCTCAGATAGCCAAAGACAAGCAACAAAAGATGCAGGAAAAATAGCAGGACTAGAAGTATTAAGAATAATAAATGAACCAACAGCAGCAGCATTAGCATTTGGTATGGACAAAGAAGACCAAGACCAAAAAATAATGATATATGACTTAGGAGGAGGAACATTCGACGTATCAATATTAGATATTGGTGATGGTGTATTTGAAGTTTTAGCAACAAACGGAAACACTCGCCTAGGAGGAGATGACTTCGACCAAAGAATTATAGACTACCTAGTATCAGAATTCAAAAAATCAAATGGAATAGATTTAAGCACAGATAAAATGGCAATGCAACGTTTAAAAGAAGCAGCAGAAAAAGCAAAAATAGAATTATCAGGAATGCAACAAACACAAATAAACTTACCATTTATCACAGCAGACGCTACAGGACCAAAACACTTAGACATAACACTATCAAGAGCAAAATTTGAAGAATTAATTTCAGATTTAGTAGATGCAACAAGAATACCAGTAGAGCAAGCTATGAAAGATGCTGGTGTAACAGCAAATGATATCCACAAAATATTATTAGTTGGTGGATCAACACGTGTACCATGTGTACAAGAAATGGTTAAAAAAATAACAGGAAAAGAACCAGATAGAGGAATAAACCCAGACGAATGTGTTGCGATAGGTGCAGCAATTCAAGGTGGAGTACTTTCAGGAGATGTAAAAGACTTAGTATTATTAGACGTAACACCATTATCATTAGGAATAGAAACATATGGTGGAGTATTCACAAAATTAATAGAAAGAAACACAACAATACCAACAAAAAAGTCACAAGTATTTTCAACGGCAGCAGATGGTCAAACATCAGTAGAAGTACATGTTTTACAAGGTGAAAGAGAAATGGCAGCATATAACAAAACATTAGGAAGATTCCAATTAACTGGAATACCAGCAGCACCAAGAGGGGTACCACAAATAGAAGTAACATTTGATATAGATGCAAATGGAATAGTACATGTATCAGCAAAAGATATGGCAACAGGAAATGAACAAAATGTATCAATAACTGCTTCAACAAACTTAACTGATGAAGATATAGAAAAAGCAGTAAAAGATGCAGAAGCTCATGCAGAAGAAGATAAAAAGAAAAAAGAAGAAATTGAAGTTAGAAATAATGCAGAAAGTTTAGTATATAATAGTGAAAAGACTTTAGGAGAATTAGGAGACAAAATTAGTGGAGAAGAAAAGGCAAAAATTGAAGAAGAAATACAATCTACTAAGAAAGCACTTGAAGGAAATAACACAGAAGCTATAAAAGAAGCAACAGAGAAATTAACAAAAGTATTCTATGAAATGAGTGAGCAACTATATAAAAATGCTAATCCAAATGCAGGAGCAGAAGGAGCAGACCCAAATGCAACTGCACAAGGTGGAGAAGATGGAAATGTATATGATGCAGACTATAAAGTAGAAGATGATGATAAAAAAGAATAATAAATTTACAAAAAATGTGCAACTGAGGAAAAGCTATTCCTCAGTTGAAATATATTTTAAAGAAAGGAGAGTGTTAGCTTTTAAAGCTAACATCTACTAGGAATAATGTCAGATAAAAGAGACTATTATGAAGTTTTAGGTGTAGAAAAAACAGCAACAGATGAAGAATTAAAAAAAGCATATAGAAGATTAGCAAAAAAATATCATCCAGATGCTAATCCAGACAATAAAAAAGAAGCAGAAGTAAAATTCAAAGAAGTAAATGAAGCATATGAGAATTTATCAGACCCACAAAAAAGAAAAATGTATGACCAATTTGGATTTAATGGACCACAAGGATTTGGAGGAGGTCAGGGACCATTTGGTCAAGGTGGATATTACTCATATACAGGTGGCTTCGATGGATTTTCAGACTTTGGAGATTTAGGAGATATATTTTCATCATTTTTTGGTGGAGGAGGAAGAACATCATCAAGAAGAAACAATGGACCTAGAAAA
>JAAVZD010000125.1 GCA_022791475.1 Clostridia bacterium
GGGCGCGCTGATGGACGATTACATCCACGATATGAAAATTGTCCAACGGTTTGCCATGCTGAACCGGAAAGCCATAATGGATGAGCTGGCCCGGGGGATGAAATTAAAGGTAGAAGACGAATTTACTACGGTCCATAATTATATCGACACCGATGCCATGATTTTGCGGAAGGGCGCTGTTTCAGCAAAATCCGGGGAAAAACTGCTAATCCCCATAAATATGCGGGACGGGTCTTTGATTTGTGAAGGGAAAGGGAATGAAGATTGGAATTATTCCGCCCCCCACGGCGCCGGACGGCTCCTGTCCCGTGCCCAGGCGAAAAAGAATTGTACTGTGTCAGAATTTAAGAAACAGATGAAAGGGATCTATACCACTTCCGTCAATGCATCCACTTTAGACGAGTGCCCCATGGCTTACAAGGGGATGGAAGATATTGTAAAAAATATCGGGGAAACGGCAAAGGTTATGAAGGTTATCCGGCCAATATATAACTTCAAGGCAGGGGATGGGTAAAACGCCTGATGGGGCTTACGGGTTGTAAGCCCCTGCCCAATTTAGGAACAATATTTTCAACAGATCCCAGTTTCCCCGAAGGGGGTGTATCTTTGTAGGCGTTTTGCCCCTTTTCGGATAGGCCCGTGTCACGGGGGCCTCACAGGCCCGGTAGCCTAATTGGGTTGCCCGCACGGATAAATATGCCAGCAGTTCATACCCCATAAAAATATCCCGCAGCGGCTGGACCCGCGGGTCTTATTTGCTTTATGTACCCACCGAGTAGGCCATAATGATACCAAAGCCCATGGGCCTTGGCATTTTCTAAGCTATTTACCACGATGGCTTTGGAATCCTGTTGCTAATTGGAAAACCACTCATTGGGTATGAATCCAAATGCATTGGAATATCGGTTTAAAAATAGAGGGAAAATAGGATAAATAAAATAAAAATTGTAGAAATAGGATATCGAAAAATTCTATTCGTTTGCATTTAATGAAGGTAAACTCCTTGGATTTTTCTAACAGAGTAAATCTATCAGTCAAATTTTAAGTATTAAATGACATAGCATAATATTGTAAATCGCGTTCTATTCCAAAGAATAATACTTTAACTTTATAATATTTTAAAGAATTGCGGGTATTGCACAGCACAATATCTTTTTATATTTTTTCTTCTTTTATACTTTGAATCATTTTCCAGATGGTTTCGACCGATTCAAAATTATCCGGGTCAATTTGAATTGGATCAATTTCAATGCCATACATATTTTCAACAGTAGTTACAATTTCAACAATATCTAAAGAATCAAGGA
>JAAVZD010000126.1 GCA_022791475.1 Clostridia bacterium
CCGTGGTTTGAATGGAATTGATGATGGCGACTACATCTACCGTTATGGCATGAAAGTAAAAGCAGATACGGATGACAAATACATTTTAGTATATGCTACTGGCGATACCGGTACGGAAGACGCTATTGTTATTGATTACAGCGGCAGCGATGTTAGGAAGGCGGCAAAGGGCACTCATACGTTTGACGGGTTAAACGGCCTGGCTTATGATGACAGCCGCCACAATGATGACGGAGGTTCCATTTCCGTAGTCAGCGGATTCTCCAGCAGCCTTTACCTGGTAAATACCAGCGGAAAGATCCAGGGCGCTGTCACAGCCAAGAAAGATGGCGACGATTGGTACTGGTATTCCACCAAAGACGGCATAGCGATGTACACCAGCGAGAAAGATTTCAAAGGAACCGACTTAGCCGGGAATGGTTGGAAAGATATTTTTAAATAATTGAAATTTTAAAAAACCCCCTGTTTGAATATGGTCAAACAGGGGGTTTTCATGTTTTTCCATCGCAAAACTCATGAAAGTATTGTTTTATATGCAACAAAAAACTACGCCAAGGGCTTAAATAGCCCTTGACGCAGCTTTCCTTTACTTAACAAGCATAAACTTGTTATTCGTTCCTTTTAGATTAGTTAACCGGATCAAAGTTGGCGCCAGCATTCCACTGTTTCCAGCCATCCAGGTCAACCGTCATGGTGTGGTCTTTGTCGCCCCTCAGGGTCTTGTTGTTGACATAAGCAACGATGTTCTTCTTGTTTACATAGAAGTACCAGTCAGCGCCGTCTTTGGCTGCGCTCTTGGTGTCTACGATCGCACCAGAAGTATTCAGCAGCTTGTAGCCGGTATCCCAGGTTTCCTTGTTGGTAGAACCAACAAAGTAAACAGTCTCACCGTCTTTGTTTACGCCAGCATTAGCAAGATTGCCGCTGCGCAGGTCAGCGCTGTCAACGGTAGTAACAACCGCGCTTCCGTTTCCGGTATCGCCAAGAGCATATACCACACGGTACTTGTCATCGGTGGAAGCTTTCAGCTTCAGGCCATATTTGTAGACATACTTGTTGTCATCAATACCAGTCAGGCCTTTACCCTTGTTCTCTGCACCGCCGGTCTTGCTGAACATGAACTGATAGGAATCGCCATCAATGTTGATGGTGGTGTTGCCGGTCTTCATAGCGCCGTCAGAAAGCTCGTCGCCGCCAAAGTAGAACAGGGAAACCTTGGAAGGATCTGTAGCCTTGCTCAGATCATAGTTGTCATCCATCAGGTCATCCAGTTCGTCGGAATCCACGCCGTCATCCACAACAGTGATAATCTTGTCGCCATCGGTCTCCAGCAGTACCAGGCCGCTCAGCATTGCGCCGGCCTTTGCGGAGCCATCCGGCCAGAAGCCATAGTATTTGCCTTTGATCTTCTTGATCTGGCCTTCGTACAGCTTGCCGTCATCGGCATAGTACCATCTCTCGTTCTCATCGGCTGCATCGTCGGATGCGAAGGTATCGCTGCCGTAATCCTGGAAGGTATTGTCGTTGGCATCCAACGGGGCAATCACACGGAACCAACCCTTAGATACGCGGGCGCCGCTCTCCGGATCGCTGAAGTACTGCCAATTGCTGGTAGATGCAGCATTTGCGCTGGTTGCAACCTGGGTCCACTGGTAAACCATGACGCCACGGTCGTCAAAGCCATATTTGGTCTTGTTGATGCTCTTGTCTTTCTTGATCTCGCCCTGTTTTGCGGTGAATTTCACGCCGTTGGACTTGAACCAGAACCAGAAGTCTTTCTCTTCGTCGTCATCCTGGTCATCCTTTACGGTGATCTTCTGCCAGCCGGTCTTCATAGCGCCGTCGTCCCAGTTGCCCAGGTAGTAAACCTTGTCGCTGGTTCCTTCGGTGGTTGCGTTCCAGTCGCTGTCGCCGCTCAAGCGGGTGCTGTCACCGGCAACCCAGCCATACAGCATCTTGCCATCCTCATCAAAGGCATACCTCTTGCCGTCGATGGTCCTGAACTTGGTGCTGCCGCCGTCCGGAGCCTTGTAGGCTTTACCGTTGGACTGCATGTAATAGTAGTTGTACTCTGCGGGATCGTCATCCTCATCCTGGTCTTCGTTTACAACCTTAACCCAGGTGTTGCGGACCATCACGCCGTTGGAATCCACATAATAAGTATCGTCG
>JAAVZD010000100.1 GCA_022791475.1 Clostridia bacterium
CAGCCCTTCTGGTTTGATGCATACAGCAAAAAGCAGGTATTTCCCTATGAGGAGATGGAGGAAGCGATTGATCAGTGGATCCGCCGGGAAGGGATTAACCGGGCTATCGTGGATGGGAGAATTCCGGTAAAGGAATACCAAAAGGATATGCATGAGATGGAGAGAAGCTGGTTTGCCCGGGTGCGGGCAGTGGGGGAAGGACGGCAGGAGCGCCAGGCATTGTGCGATGCTATTGCCAGCGAAGCGGAAGCGTTTTTTGATAGATGGCTTTCTTATGCGGACAAAGCAGTGGCAAAGCCGATGGGATCCGAAGATTTTCAGGCATTCTGGAAAAAGAAAAACAGTGAGCTGGGAAAAGACCGGAGGATGGCTCTTTAAATATGGCAAGTAAAAATTTATATAAAACAAGGAGGAAAAAAGGTGAAAAGAAACAGAAAGAGATTGTGGGCATGGTTACTGGTTGTGATTATGATGCTGTCAACAGTGGGCTGTAGCGGGTCATCAGGAGGAGGTGGCGACACCACAACTGCGGCGAAGGACACGACAGCTGCACCGGCTGCGACAGAAAAAGCAGGGAACGAGACGACGGCGGCTGCGGATACGGAGAGCGATACCATCAAAATCGGCGTTATTTTATCGTTTACCGGTTCGGCTGCCTATGAGAGCGAGATGCTTCGCCAGGGATACGATTTCGCGGTAAAATACTGGAATGATCAGGGAGGGATCGAAGCTTTAGGAGGAAAGAAAATCGAATTGCTTTACGCGGATCATGCAGATGATGTGGAGACAGGGGTGACAGAGCTGGAGCGTCTTCTGGATGAGGGGTGTGTGATGATATCCGGCGACTATTCCAGCGGATCGGTTACTTTGGCAATGAAACCAATCTGTGAGCGACGCAAAATCCCGTTTGTGGTAAGCCAGCAATCGGCGTTGGAAGTCTACGCAGAAGGCAATGAATGGGTGTTTAATCCGACAAATGACGCCTCCACCAATGCACAGGGACTGGTGGGAGTGATTCAGATGATTGCAGAGATGTATGGCGATGAAGTACATGGCGTGGGCTTTATTGCTGAAAATTCTGAATGGGGACAGTCTCAGATGGCCAGCTTCAGAAAATATTTTGAAGAGGCAGGGATTCAGATTGCTTATCAGGAATTTTATGAGTTAGGTACTACCGATTTTACCACCCAGGTTACAAAGATGAAAGCAGCAGACGTGAATTATCTGATTCCGGTGGTTTCCGGCTTGGAAGAAGGAGTGTCACTTTACCGTACAGTAAAAGAGTATGAGCTGGAGGTAGGCTTCTTCTGTTGCGGCGGTGTGATTGTTACTGATGAATTTAAGGAGGCCGTGGGCGAGGATGCGAACGGGATCTTCTCGACCGATACCTGGAATCCCGGATTCCTGGAGAAGAAAGGGGAAGAGGCCCTGGCAATTCATCAGCTGTATGTGGATGAGCATGGCTACAACATGAATGAGAATGCAGGCTGTGCCTGGAATTCTGTGGCAGTTATGGTAGCGGCCCTGGAAGCAGCAGGAAGCATGGAGGGAACGGATCTGCAAAAGACACTGATGGAAATGGATTTGAAGCCAGATTCGCCGTATATGATTATGACTCAGTTTGACGGGATGAAATTCGGTTTCCCGGACAACAACGGAAACTACGGTCACAATATCTATGGACTTTCCACGGTTTCTCAGCTGATTGACGGCAGCTGGAAGATGGTATGGCCCAATGAAATGCTGGTAAATAATCCGATTATATGGCCTGTGGAATAATGCGGCGGCAGCCGTTTTGATGAAGGGTCCTGCAAAGGAAATGGCAAGAGAAAGGAGAGTTCCGGGCATGAAACTATTATTTGCTTCGGATTCCATGAAAGGAACACTTTCCAGTGAACAGACAATACAATTATTGACGAAAGCAGCAGGGGAAGTGTTCGGGGAATGTGAATGCGGAGGAATTCCCGTGGCAGATGGGGGCGAGGGAACTGTTGATGCG
>JAAVZD010000063.1 GCA_022791475.1 Clostridia bacterium
AAGCTGATTGATTTTACTTTCGGGACAGAATTAGGAAATAAGCCGCCGAAGCATGGCCCTAAGTATGTGGCGTATTCCACTGCCACAGCACTTTTTCGTAAGCCTTTATCAAAACTTAAAGATGTACAAATCCGCATCAAAGCCCGAAAGCTTATAAAGCAGCTTTTAAGATCAGAAACCTGTGCCATTGTTTTTGCCGGCGGCGGAATTATTAAATATAAATATCAAAAATTCTATATTTATATTGATGAATTCACTCGAGAAGCAGACCGTTTCAATATACCTATCCTATTTTCAGGCGTAGGTATTGAAGGGTATGATGTGCGTAATCCCAATTGCCGGACCCTTTTAAAATCTTTATCACGAAAGTGCATTAAAATCATTTCAACTAGGGATGATTTCCGTCTTTTAAATAACTACTATTTAAAAGGCAACCCGCTCTGTGAACGATATAAAGTGGCAGACCCGGTATGCAGCATAAACCAATTTTACCCGATCCCATTTGCAGAAGAAAAAAATACAATCGGTTTTGCCATAAGCCGTTTTGATATTTTTAAAGACAATGGCATCACCATAGCACACCATGAATTGCCTATCATTTGGAAAAGCCTTATCGAACATTTAGAAAAAAAGGGGATCCCCTGGAAAATATTTACGACAGGGCTTCCTTGCGATTATGAAGCAGAGTTGGAGTTAAAACAAATGTTGCCTCAATATCCGGACAGCCATTTCCTTCCACGCCCCAGGACCGTTATCGAATTATTGAATATCTTTTCACAGTTTAAGGCTACCTGTGTTTGCCGTTTACATGCATCCATTATATCTTATTCTTTAAATATCCCTTCCATGGCCCTTGTTTGGAACAAAAAACAAATCATGTTTGCTAAGGCCACAAACCAGGAAAAAAATTTCATTTCTTACCCTGACATTTACGATACAAATAAATTAACAGCTGTTTTGGACGGCATTTCCTGCAACCATGGCCCTATAAGCAAATCAAAAGAATATACGCAAACCATATACCATCCCATCGAACGATTTTTTGAAAAATATATAAATGAAGGAGTATGACCTATGGATATATTGAAATATGATTTAGAAGAAATAGCCCAAAACAAGCCCTTATTCCAACCTTTAGAAAATAAAACCTTGCTTATTACGGGGGCTACCGGGCTCATTGGCTCTTTATTGATAAAAAGTATCCTCCAATATAATGAAACTACACCCCGGAAAATAAAGGTAATCGGAATCGCCAGAAGTTTGGATAAAGTAAACCGTATTTTTAAAAATTATGTTTACCCGACATGCCAACTGCAATTTATGATCCAAAATATAGTAGATACAATTCATATGGATGAAGAGGTTGATTATATTGTGCACACGGCCAGTATAACCGACTCCAAACAATTTGTTGAATTTCCGGTTGAGACCATAAAAACAACCGTAAACGGATGCGAAAACCTACTCCATTTCGGATACCAAAAAAAGGTTCAAGGTTTTTTGTACCTTTCTACCCTTGAAGTATATGGTTTTCCCTTTGAAAAAAATGAAATATCGTATTTGGATGAAAAAACTTTCGGTTCCTTAGACCCTTGCTTAAGCAGAAGCAGTTATCCGGAAGGGAAGCGGTTGGCGGAGTGCCTTTGTATCTCTTATATGGAAGAATATGGCCTTCCGGTTAAAATTATTCGGTTAAGCCAAACCTTTGGCCCTGGTGTCCTATATAATGACAACCGTGTTTTTGCAGAATTTTCACGATGCCTTTTGGAGCAAAGGGATATTATATTACGTTCTCAAGGAAATACTGTCCGAAATTATTGTTATACCATGGATGCAATCCGTGCCATGTTGACGGTATTAATTCACGGCGTAAAAGGGGAAGTGTACAATGTCGCCAATAAAAACACGACGGCCTCCATATATGATATGGCAAAATTAATTTGTTCCCTGTCACAGGATTCCATCGGAATTAAATTTGAGCTGGACAATAAAAATTATGGATACAATCCGGAAATGAAAGTAGCACTGAATACCGAAAAAATTGAAAAATTGGGATGGGCCCCTCAATATAACCTACCAGAAATGTTCCAAAGGCTAATTCAAGATATGTCATTTAATAAATAATCGTTCAGGAGAGGAATCATGCCAATAAATATTTTGTTAGTGATTGACGGGCATATTCGCCGGGCAGGGGTTCAAATACTGTTTTTGAATCTATGTAGACGTTTAAGCCCAGACAAATATCGTTTTATTTGGTATTTTACAGGTGATTTGATAGACCAAGGCTATTACAACGAGATCTCCCAAATTTCCCATGCAGTATTTTGGAGGAAGTATAGACATAAGAACCGGCTTATCAACTATATCCGTATGCTAAACGATTTGCGGCATCTTATTAACAACAACCACATGGATATCCTTCATATGAACTCCGGGCTGCATTTTACAAATGGCCTTGTTTTGTTGTATGCCAGGCTAAGGCGTATTCGAAAAAGAATATCCCACATTCATGGATGTAACCCCAAATTAGCTACGATGAAGGGGCCATTGCACAACATTATTGTTTCTTTTTTACGATTTTTCATCCTTTCGAATGCGAATACCTTCATTTCATGTTCACAGGAAGCAGCCGGTTCTGTTTTCGGCAGCCAGATGCAAAATTACTCTCTGCTAACGAATGGAATTGACCCGGAAACCTATTTCTATTCTGTATCCTTAAGGGCTGAAATAAGAAACCAATTGAAATTAGAAGAAAATTTTGTTGTTGGCACAGTTTCCAGGTTTAGCCCCATTAAAAACCACCGTTTCCTTATAGAATGTTTTTGGGAATTACATAAAAAAGAAAAAAATTCCAAGCTGCTCCTCGTCGGGGATGGGGAACTTAAGGACGCTATCGAAAATTATGTGGAACAATTAGGAATAGAAGAAAGTGTAATTTTTGTAGGGTCAACGGAACATGTGAACTTATATTTGCAAGCTATGGATGTATTTGTATTACCAAGTTTTTCAGAAGGTTTAGGCCTTGTCAATATCGAAGCCCAAACTACAGGGCTTCCTTGTATTGTTTCTACCGGAATCCCCAAAGAAGTAAAAATAACAAGCCATTTAGAACATTATCCATTATCGGATGGCCCGGAAAAATGGGCGGATTATATTCTAAGCTATAAAAACAACTACATTCGAAAAAACAACCAAAAAGAACTTGAAAATAGTGAATACAATATCAATAAATCGGTTATTCAGTTAGATGCAATCTATCAGGGGGAGAAAACACTTACATGAAACTGGTAAGAGACCAATGGCATATCGCATACAAATTTTCATCCGAATCAAAATTTCATTTAATAAAAAACAGCGCTTCTTTTTGGGTTGCTGACCCCTTCCCAATTGAATATCAGGGGGAAATCTATTTATTTGCAGAATTATACCTTTATAAAAAGAATAAAGGGGTAATCGCCTATTCTAAATATGTCAATGGGGCATTTACCCATTGGAAAATTGCAATTGAAGAACCTTGGCATTTATCATTCCCCTTTATCATAGACTATAAAGGCAACCTTTTTCTATGTCCGGAAAGTTATAAAAGCGGGAAATATTATGCCTATATTTCCGAAGTTTTTCCGTACAAATGGAGGCGCCTGGATCCGATCCGTGATGACGGAAATTTATATGTGGATTCGGTCTTTGCTTCCCTTAACAATGAAACTTACTTTTTTTCTTATCAAATGAACCCGTTGCGCCATTCGGAAGGAAAACTATATTTGCATAACCTTTCTAAAAATAAGTTTCAATCGCCTATGGAAATTATCACCCCCTATCCCCGCCCTGGGGGAAA
>JAAVZD010000054.1 GCA_022791475.1 Clostridia bacterium
ATTTAAGATGATATTCATAATAGCAGCGCCTATAGAAGCAACGGCAATCATTTTGCTGTTTTCAAAATAAATTTCCACATTGATAAAATGCTCGTAAAAAAACATGATAAAAACACTGGCAGCCAGCGGCGGCACAATCCAAATCGCCTCATAATATGTGGAAGGGGCTAAAAAACGAATTGCTTCCGGTGCAAAGGCAATTAGAAATAAATTGGCGCCGGCAACAAAAAACAATAATGTGTTAATCATGTTAGGGATGTTTTTATAATCCTTTTCTTTTAATTGGTTAAAAAACCAAGGCTGTAATGATGCGTGTATAGAACTATTGAATAATTGCATGATCATGGAGGTGCTATATGCCACTCCATAGATTCCTGCTGCTGAAGAATTGACTAAAAGATTAATGATAATCCTATCCGAACTTTGAAGTATGATTGTTGAAAAATAATAAGGCAATAGGGGGACGTTAAAACATAAGGTTTTTTGCCAATATTGTTTATGAAAAAATACAAATTTTTTATGGCAATTACATATTAATAATATGAATCCCATGATTCCATGGACGATTACCCTTGCGCCAATAATGCCTAATTCCTTATGTGTTTTTAACTGAAAGGCACCGATGACCCCTAAAACAGGAATAAAAAAACTAGATGTAAGGGTTACGAAAACAACATTTTTATAGTGATAGTAAAACCTTTGCCTGGCAGTCCATAAAGAAATCGCCGGCATTGCATACATTAAAGCAAATACCAAGAGAGTTTGATAAAACCCCATCCCGGTCAATTGATTGATCCGGGAACTAAATAGGCAATACAGTAACAGGCTAATCGTTGTTATTACAATTTCTAAACTTTGCATAGAGGAACTATAGCCGTCTCTGTCATCCGGAAATTTTGCTAACCCGGCGACATAGCCGCCGCCGGAAATCCGGAATGTTGTAAGTATATCAAAAATATCGATCCATGATAAAAATACGGAATACCGGCCATATTCGGCCGGCGTAAGGATACGTGTATAAAGGGGGACCGCAATAAACGAAATCCCTTTTTGTAAAATATTGCAAATGGTATACCATATCGCAGCTTTTATTTTATCAGATAAATGCAAATAATGATAAATATAATTTTTGATTTTGCTCATATGGCTACACTCCAAAGATTTGCGAATTTTCCCGGGCATCTAGCAATGCACGGAACGTATAAAAATCAAAAGGTGTGGTTATTTTTATATTTTCTGGTTTCCCTTCAACCGTATAAAGCTTATAACCATAGTGGGCCATTAAACTTGCAGAATCAATAAAATCCGTCTTGGACTGGCTGGCGGCAAGGGAATGTGCATGATATAAATCTTTTAAATAAAAACACTGTGGGGCCCTCGCCAATTCACATAAACTACGATTAATAATGGTTTTAATTTTCCCATCTTTTTCTTTTTCAATGACGGTTTCGGTAACAGGGGCTATAGTAATGGCAGAACCATTTTTTTCAACCGAACGTATAGCCTGGGAAATCGTCTCTTTGTCAATTAAGGGCCTTACCCCATCATGTACAAGAACGACGGAGTTTGGGTCGTATAGGCTATAAGCCTTTTTTATTCCCTGATAAATGGACAGCTGGCCGTTTATACCTCCAGGTACAATGGCATCCAGTTTATCTATCTTGTAATAGGACATTAATTTTCTACAATATGGTATCCAGGATTCAATACATATAAGGATAATATTGTCAATTTCCAAATGGTTCTGAAACTGTTCTAAAGTATAAATGATAATAGGCTTTCCATGGAGTTCCAGAAATTGTTTGGGAAGGGATTTACTATTCATCCTTTGTCCGGATCCCCCGGCAAAAATAACTGCAATATTCATAAACATCCTTTCTTATCATTGCCAAAACGTAAGATATGGCACACATTTCCCTCCATTTAACAGCATAATATAGGACAGGTAAATAAAACCGGAAAGATAAACAGCAGCATATGCGACATATCTATGATATTTAAACTTTTCGATAACCAATGGGATTACTACAATCAGTAAAATATCAAAGTAGAAGGTAAACCTCCATACTAACTTTATTTTTGTCACTAAAAAACTAAGTATGATCGCGACGCAAGACAAGGATAATAATTTTAATATATGTTGATGGCCCTTGTTGGCATGGTTAAATTTCCACATTATAAAGATGCACATAATTTTAATCAAATCATAAACCAGGTCAATGTTGCGAACCGATGTCCCTTGAAAATTAGCAGTATTCCTGCTCCGGTAAAGGTCATATCTTGGAAAAAGGAACAAGAAAAAGTCAACGATTTTAGAAAAATACAATATGCCGAAAATGCCAATGAGAAGCCACAAGATCAATTTAAACCTAGACATTTTACCGGCCCAAAAAACAGCAAAAAACAGAATACATACGAATGCTGTTACATGAAACATAATCGCCAATAAAAAGAGGATACCAGCCTTTATATAATTTTTTACAGACGTATTTTCTTTTAATACAGTGTAGATATTGATCCCAATAGCAATGGCACAAAATTGTCTAAGGGAATACATGGAAATAAAAAAATTATCTAAAACAATAAATAGGAAAACGGGCCAGAAAACATTTGTAGAATTCTTATAAATAAAGTAACCACACCCTACAAGGATTATGAAACTGGCAGCGGATAAAAGGACAGAATAGTGATTGGTAAAACATCCTATCAATTTATTCAAATATGCATATAAAGGCTCCCAATCGTGGAGCCTGCAATCATTCCAAGGCATATTTCGAATCTGATAAAAACCTTCCACATAAGTTGGAACATCCACTCCAACGGTATATTTTCTTAAAGACTGCACCAGAAAAAGAAGAAAAAAGGAACAAATCAAAAAATATTTGTTCCTTTTAGGAGTTGTCCCATCTTTAAAAAATATAAACCCTAAAAATGATATGATAAATAATAAAATATAGTAAATATACATAATATTAACCGCTCACGATTGTTTCCACGCCGTCATAGAATGGTTGAGGCGTTTGTTTTTAGGGGGATACTTCATATAGTTTCCGTACAGGTTTTTCAAATAAATGTGCCAACATTTGGGGGCATGGAATTTGCGGCCTTCAAAAGATACATCGCTATATGGAAGGAATTTTGCTTTTACCATCCGCTCTTGAGGGCCATAACCCCATACCAGCCCGCCTATGTAATAGCTGTTTTCAAATTTTATCCTTTGAGAAAAACGGTCTAGCCAAATTGCCCAGCGGGGGGCCCCTATTAATTTGGCCACCGGATATAGCATAATTTTACCGATAATTTTAATACGGGAAGTCCCTTCCGTAAAATTAGATTCGGATAAAGTCAACATTTTTCTCATTAACCTTGAGATTTTATAATGAAGAAACAAGGAAATTTTAGAATTCGGAAGCCCGTCTAAAGGAAAAATATCAATCCATAAATGTCCGGTATGATAACACTTACTATATTTTTGCTTTATGATTGTGGAGGTATCAAATAATTTTATAAAGGGGATATTAGCTGACCGGTTCCAGATACTGCCAATACAAAAGGCATGTTCCCTCTCATTTTCACTTAAAAATTTATTGTAGTCAGGCCGTGGCATTATAATATCAATATCATCATCCCAGGGAATAAAACCTTTATGCCGGATAGCCCCTAAGAGGGTGCCTCCGCCTAAATAGTAACGGATACCTTTTTGGTCGCAATAATCCGCAAATTGGCAAAGAAGATCCCATTCAATTTTTTTAATTTCACCGGAGGATAACGGTATCATTTTTTTATTTTTCATAAAATCACCCTGCTTTCTTATCATTGATTCTGGAATATACTTATGAAATCTGCATAATAGTCGCTATAGGAAGAAAGCGATGAATTTTGGATAAGGTTATTCACCAAATGGTTGCGCTTATTTTTATCATAAATCAATGACTTCAAAGCATGTTCCAAATCGTTTTGCAAATGCCCTTGGCCCGGATTTAGTAATATTGCATTTTCTGAAGAGATATATTCCGGGATCCCTCCGGATGTAGTAGTAATAAGTGGCTTTTTACAGGCGACTGCCTCTAACATAGTAAGCCCTGCGCCTTCATTTCCAGTTGAAGGGAGGGCTATAATATCAGACAGGTTATAATATTGGGGCAGTTGGTTATTGGGGATAAATCCGGTAAATTTAATATTTGGTTTGTTTTGGGTCAATTTAAGGAGTTTCTTTTCAAATTCCGGCTTGACTTTAAGGGCA
>JAAVZD010000127.1 GCA_022791475.1 Clostridia bacterium
ATGAGGCCGGGGCTGGTGCAATTGGAGATCGGGGTACAAAGCACAAATCCGGACACCATCCGCGAAATACACAGAAAAATGGACTTGGAAAAAGTGGGGCGGGCGGTGGCCCGGGTCAATGCCGGGCATAATATCCATCAACATTTGGATTTGATTGCCGGGCTTCCCCAAGAAGGCTATGAAAGCTTTCGCCGTTCTTTTAACCAAGTATACGCCATGAGGCCGGCGCAGCTACAGCTGGGCTTTTTGAAAGTGCTGAAAGGGTCTTTCATGCATCAGGCGGCAAAGGGGTACGGGCTGCGGTACCGGGAAACGCCGCCGTACGAAATATTATCCACAGCCTGGCTGCCTTATGGGGACGTTATCCGGCTGAAGGCCGTGGAAGAAATGGTAGAGGTTTATTATAACAGCGGGCAGTTTACTTTGACGATGGATATTTTGTCAAAGGAAACCGACGACGCGTTTGGCTTGTATGAACGGCTGGCCGGCTATTATGGCAAAAAGGGGCTGGCCGGGCTTAACCACAGCCGTTTGGCCCGGTATGAAACCCTTCACCGGTTCCTTGAGGAAGAATGGTTTGAGGAAGGGCTTGCGGGGGCCGGGGCGCAAAAGCATACCTTAGCCCAATTGGAGGATGCTTTGATATGTGACCTTTATCTGCGGGAGAACAGCAGGGGCCGTCCATCTTTTGCTTTAGACCAGAAGCCGTACCGGGATAAAGTCCGCCGCCTGGCTTCAAAATACGAAGAGGCAGGAAGGCTTGTCCATGTGGAAATGCTGCGCTCGGGTGAGCTTGCACGGTTTGACTATCGGGAGCGGGACTTGCTGACAGGAAACGTCTCTATGCATATTTTCCCGGCCGGGGCCATGGACGCCACTTGACGGTTGCCAGGTTGCCGGATAGCAGCTTAAGGTTTTTGGCTTTTGGCTGGCCTGCGTAAAGGGAAAGCCGGGGCGGCCAAAAGAAAAAGCCCGGGTGCTTCCTGGCGGAAGGTCCCCACAGGGGAGGGCCGGGGAAGCCAAAAAGAAAAAGGGGACTTGCAGTATGGCGCAAAATGTCATAAAATAAATTCACCTATATGGGAAACGCTATTTAGGTGAAAAAAATTAAAAGAAAAGTAAAAGAGGTGAATTTCGTCAGGATGAATATGCATAATAGTAAAAAGAAAAGAATTATTTCTTCCATTATTGTTATCCTATTGGTAGCGGCCATGATTGTGCCTATGGTGGCCTCGGCAATAACTGCGTTCCATTGACGGGACGGGGATTTTTAAGGAGCGATTATGAATAAAAAGTATATACTGGCTGTCTTTGCGGCAGCGGCCCTTACGGCCGCACATTGGACCGAACCGGTATATGCAAAGGAAAAGACCTTGCCTGACGGCCTTTATGTAGGTGATGTCAGTTTAGGCGGAATGACAGAGGAAGAAGCCGAAAAGGCGGTTGCTGCAAAGGTGGAAGAACTGGCAGCCCGTCAGGTCAGGTTGAACGGAGATGGCAACGAAGCGTCGGTCGCAGCAAAGGAGCTGGGGTTTGCCTGGAAAAATCCGGAGGAATTAAAAGAAACGGCCTGTAACCTTGCTGCCGGAAATCTGGTGCAGCAATATATGGCCCGTAAGGACGTGGAAAAAACCCCGGTCCACATCCCCCTGGAAACAGAAGTAGATGAAGGCCGGGTAGAAGTTTTTGTCCGGGAGAACACAAGCGGGTTGACAGCCGAGCCGCAAAATGCCACCATTACCCGGGCGTCGGGTGCGTTTCATATTACGCCCAGTGTGCCCGGGAGGCTGGTAGATATTGCGGCTACAAAGAAAGCGTTGCAACAGCAGGTTTGCAGCGAAGAAAAAGAGATAACGGTGGATGTGGTAGTTGCAGAGTGGGCGCCGGATATTACAGAATCGGACCTATCCAGTATTCAGGATGTATTAGGGACTTATACGACTAATTTTTCCAGCAGCAACACTTCCCGGAGAAAAAACCTGGCCAATGGCGCAAATAAAATAAACGGGCATGTGCTGATGCCCGGGCAGATGTTGTCCGGCTATGAGTGTATGCACCCCTTTACCACAGCCAATGGATATTATACGGCGGCGGCCTATGAAAACGGCCGGGTAGTGGACAGTGTGGGGGGAGGGGTCTGCCAGATTGCGACCACCCTTTACAATGCGGCTTTAAGGGCGGAGCTGGAGATAAACCAGCGGCAGAACCATTCCATGATCGTCGCTTATGTAAAGCCGTCCATGGATGCCGCCATTGCAGGGACGGTAAAAGATATCCGGTTTACCAATAATTACAGTACCCCGATTTTTGTGGAAGGCCGTGCAGAGAACGGAAAGCTGACGTTTACCATTTACGGGAGGGAGACCCGCCCC
>JAAVZD010000128.1 GCA_022791475.1 Clostridia bacterium
ACAGGGATGATTATCATGTAGCTGCTAAAATTGTGGATCAAATGGCGAATTTATTCGGAGCGGATAATACGGAAGTGAAAAATGCCAGAATGGAGTTAGAGCTGGTCTGAGGAAACAGATATGATATGGATTAAAAAGGGAGAGACACCGCCGTCTGTGGAACGGGCGGCAACCGAGATGAAAAGCACACCAGAATGGAGACAGACGAGCCAGACAGACGCACAGGCTATACGGCGGAACTGGTTTGACCAATTACCAAAAGAGGAGATTCGAAGCGCATTGTTGCAGGAGCAGCATTTTTTATGCTTCTATTGTATGAAGCGAATTGCCAATGATGGACAGCATACCACCATCGAACATATAATTCCTCTCAGTAAGGATAAGGAAAAGGCGCTGGATTATAAGAATATGGCAGCGGTATGTCGGGGAGGTGCAGACGTCAGGTCTCCGGAAGAGGAGGAGGATAGGAAGAGACGGGTTCTGTGCTGCGATGGTAGCAAAGGGGATGAAGAAGAACTCACAATAAGTCCGTATAGTGAACAGATGATGGAAAAAATCTGTTATTATAGGGATGGAAGGATTTACTTTGACAGCTTTGAGTGGAATGAAGAATCGGCAGAAGCAATTTGGCGGGATCTGAATGAGACTCTGTGCTTAAATGGAAAGGTGAAAAGACAAGACGGTACGGTTGTGGAGGATACCGCAACGCAGCTGGTAAAGGGAAGAAAGGATGCATACAAACAGGCCAATGCAATCATAATGCGTATGGAAAAGAAGGGAAGACTCACGTCTGTGCAGCTGCAAAAGGAGATTGCAAGGATTCAGGAGGCTGAAAAGAGAGTTGAATTTGCCGGCGTGATTCTTTTTGTACTGAAGAGAAAACAACGCATCCTTAAATCCCAGGGAAAATAAAGTACAAAGTGGAGCAGAGTTATGAGCGAATTACTATTCGGACTAAATACAATCCTTCCGATTTTTCTTTTGATTTTAACAGGAGTTTTCCTGAAAAAGATCGGCCTGATCACAGAGGACTTTATTAGTATGGGAACCTCCCTGGTTTATTACTGC
>JAAVZD010000089.1 GCA_022791475.1 Clostridia bacterium
ACGCGTCTCTGTTTTCCGACTTTTCAATTGCCGCACAGTCTGTACCGATGAGCTTTACCCCTCTTTCTTCCAGCGGTTTTGCCAGATTGACCGCCGTCTGCCCGCCCAAAGATACGATCGTTCCATCCGGCTTTTCCATCTCGATCACATTCATAACATCTTCCACACATAAGGGTTCAAAATACAGCTTGTCCGATGTGGTATAGTCCGTAGACACGGTTTCCGGATTGTTGTTGATGATGATTGCCTCATATCCGGCTTCTTTGATCGTCTTGACTGCATGTACCGTGGAATAGTCAAACTCCACCCCCTGACCGATCCGGATCGGGCCGGAGCCAAGCACGACGATCTTCTTTCTGTTTTCGATTACCGATTCATTTTCTTCCTCATAGGTGGAATAAAAATACGGAACATAGCTTTCAAATTCTGACGCGCAGGTATCGATCATTTTATAAACCGGAACTATGCCGTATTTCCTGCGCAGTTCAAAAACTTCTGTTTCCGTCTGATTCCAGAGCCATGCCACCGCCTTGTCGGAAAAGCCTGTTTTCTTTGCCTGATACAGAGCTTCCCTGTCACCCGCACATGATTTCAGTTCGGTTTCCATCTCTATGATCTTTTTCATTTTGTTAAGGAAAAAGCAGTCGATACCGGTCCGGCCGGAAATTTCTGAAACGCAGACGCCTGATCTTAACAGCTGCGCAATGGCAAAAATTCTGTCATTTGTACCGGTTTTTATATCCTTCATCAATGTAGGAACGTCCTCTGTTTCAAATTGTTCCATACGCAGATGATCCACCCCCATTTCCAGAGAGCGGATTGCTTTTAACAGGCTTTCTTCAAATGTTCTGCCTACACTCATCACTTCCCCGGTCGCTTTCATCTGCGTACCCAGCTTCCGGTTCGCGTCCGTAAATTTATCAAATGGAAAGCGCGGCATTTTTGTTACAACGTAATCCAATGCCGGCTCAAAAGAAGCCGGCGTATTGACCAGCATAATCTCATCCAGCGTCATCCCCACGCTGATTTTTGCCGAAACTCTTGCAATCGGATACCCGCTTGCCTTCGACGCAAGGGCGGAAGAACGGGAGACCCGGGGGTTTACCTCTATCAGATAATACTGAAAAGAAGCCGGATCAAGGGCAAACTGTACATTACATCCTCCCTCTACTTTCAGTGCACGGATGATTTTCAAAGCGCTGTCCCGCAGCATCTGATATTCTTTATTGGTCAGGGTCTGGGACGGACATACCACAATGGAATCTCCTGTGTGTATTCCCACCGGGTCTAAATTTTCCATATTGCAGACGGTGATTGCCGTATCATTGGCATCACGGATCACTTCGTATTCGATTTCCCTGAAGCCCTTAATACTTTTTTCAATCAGGACCTGATGAACCGGAGAGAACGCGATGGCGTTTTTAATCAGCTCCCTAAGTTCCTGCTCGTCATCCGCAAAGCCTCCGCCGGTTCCCCCAAGGGTAAATGCAGGGCGCAGCACCACCGGATAACCGATTTGCTCCGCCGCCCGTATGGCTTCATCTGCCGTATTCGCAATGGCAGACGGCAGTACCGGCTCTCCCAGTTCTTCACAAAGCGTTTTGAACTGTTCTCTGTCTTCCGCCCGTTCAATGCTTTCACTGCTGGTTCCCAACAGTTCCACCTGGCACTCTTTTAAAACTCCTTTTTTCTCCAGCTGCATGGCCAGATTCAGCCCGGTCTGTCCCCCAATCCCCGGCACAATGGCATCCGGGCGTTCACGGCGGACAATCTTCGCCACATATTCCAGCGTCAGCGGCTCCATATATACTTGATCTGCCACTGTCACATCCGTCATAATCGTCGCCGGATTGGAATTGCACAGCACCACCTCGTAGCCTTCCTCTTTTAAAGCAAGACATGCCTGCGTACCTGCATAGTCAAATTCTGCCCCCTGGCCAATCACAATGGGACCGGAACCAATGACCATCAGTTTCTTTAAATCAGTTCTTTTCGCCATCCTCTGTTCCCTCCATCATTTTGATAAACTGGTCAAACAAGTAGACGCTGTCCTGTGGTCCGGGCGCGCTTTCCGGATGATACTGCACGCCGAACACCCTGTCTTCCTCACAGGCCACGCCTTCTACCGTGTGATCCAGCAGATTCAGATGCGTTACTTTCAGCCGGGTATTTGCAAGGCTGTCTTCATCGACTGCATAGGAGTGGTTCTGGGAAGTAATCTCTATCCTGCCGGTCCGCAGATTTTTTACCGGATGATTTCCTCCCCTGTGTCCAAACTTCAGCTTATAGATCCTGGCTCCGTATGCAAGAGAGATCATCTGATGGCCGAGGCAGATGCCAAAGATCGGATATTTTCCTCTTAATTCTTTCACCAGTTCTGCCACCGTCTGCACATCTTCGGGATTTCCCGGTCCATTGGATAAAAAGATTCCGTCTGGCCTCCGCTTTTCGATCTCCCCTGCCGACGTATTCCACGGAAAGACGGTCACGCTGCATCCTCTTTGGTTCAGAGTTCTCACAATATTCTGTTTCATTCCGCAGTCAACAGCGGCCACATGATACTTCCCATCCGGCACAGGGTATTGCCGAATTTCCTTCCGGCTTACCTGCGATACGGCATCCCCGGGAATGTCATATAGCTCCAGTTTGCGAAGCCCATCCTGCAAGGGTGTATCAAGATCCGTAAGCAGTGCCTTCCGGCTTCCAAGGTCACGTATGGAACGCACCAGTTTTCTTGTATCAATCCCATAAATGCCCGGTATGTTATATTTCTCCATAATTTCCGATAAGGTATATTGACTGCGGAAACTGGAGGGTTCGTCGTTGTAGTCCCGTACTGCCAGTCCGCCGATACTTGGAATCTCCGTTTCAAAATCCTCTTCTGCCATTCCGTAATTGCCAATCAACGGATATGCCATCACCACGGTCTGATACGTATAGGATGGATCCGAAAGTATTTCCTGATATCCTACCAAAGAAGTATTGAATACGATTTCCGTAATTTTTTCAATCCTGGAGCCAAACCCGTAACCGCGGTATTCGCTGCCGTCGGACAAAATCAGTTTTCTGTCAAATTTTTTCATCATACATACACCTCTTTATCTTAAATCCGTTCCGACAGCTTCCTTTCAAAACGGTCCTTACGCAAATCTGACGGAATTTTTGTCGGATATTTCCCCTGAAAACAGGCAGCGCAGTAATCCTCACTGCCGATCAGTTGATTCAGCTTCCCGATTGGTAAATATCCCAAAGAGTCCGCTCCGATCATCCCTGCAATCTCATCCACGCTGTGATGGCATGCAATCAGATTTTCTTCCGAGTCAATATCCGTTCCATAATAGCAGGGATATAAAAACGGAGGCGCAGAAATTCTCATATGGATCTCTTTCGCCCCGGCCTCACGCAAAAGCTTTACAATCCGTTTGCTGGTCGTGCCTCTGACAATGGAATCATCGATCAGTACAACGCTTTTCCCGTCGATTACCGTCCTGACCGGACTTAGTTTAATCCGGACCTTGTCCAGTCGTTCATCCTGTCCCGGAGAAATAAATGTCCTTCCAATATATTTATTTTTTATCAGCCCGATCCCATAAGGAATTCCGGATTTTTTCGCATACCCCAATGCTGCGTCCAGTCCGCTGTCGGGAACGCCGATCACAACATCCGCGCATTTGGGATAACTCTCTGCCAGTAATGCCCCGGCTTTCATACGGGATTCATGTACGGATCTGCCGTCTATCACCGAATCCGGCCTTGCAAAATAGATGTATTCAAAAATACAGGTTTTTTGCCTCTGTTTTTTGCAGTGTTCCTTCCTTGATTCCACACCGTTTTTTGTAAATACCAGAATCTCTCCTGGCAGCACATCACGGATCCATTCGGCTCCCACCGCTGACAGCGCACAGCTTTCGGATGCGACCACACAGGCCCCGTCCGCCGTCTTTCCATAACAAAGCGGCCGGAATCCATAGGGATCCCTTGCCGCAATCATCTTTGTGGAAGAAATCAGCACCAGCGAATAAGCACCTTCCAGTAAATGCATCGTATTGCTGACTGCTTCCTCTATGCTTGGC
>JAAVZD010000010.1 GCA_022791475.1 Clostridia bacterium
GAACAACTCCTTTCTTTACAAACTATTATATAAAGAATAGTCCGTTGCTACAAGCAATGCTTATTAACATTCAAGATTTATAGCTATAAAATTGTAATTTTTTAATTATATCTTATTGAAAATTACTGTTTTTTCTTTCAAAGATATTTTATAAACTTCATATCCAAATTCTTTTTTTCTTTCTTATAAGTTAAAAATGAATGGTCTATTTCAAATTCTATAATTTTCTTAATTTCTTCATAAGATAATTTATAATTTTCTTTATTATTCTCCTTTAAATACTTCCATAATGGCTCATATTTACTCATTATTTTACACCTCTGAAAATTATAATTTAGAGAAGATTACTTTTATAATCAATATTTGCTAATTTTGCTTGTTTGCACAAGTCTTTTGCCTGTATTTTATATTGCTTTGCATCTTTTATTGTATAAGTTCCACATTGTCTAAACTCAAAATTAACATTTTTTCTTATACATTGTTCTCTAATATCCAATGCCCAGGTATAATTAAATATTCTAGCATTTATATCCGATTCTCCGCCTACTACTACAAGTTCTATATTATCAAGATATTTCTCTATATCAATGTTTTCTAATAGAGGCTGTGCTGTAATACATTTATGTTTTATCGGTAAATCTTTAAATATTGATAACTTATAATCTGCATTCTTTTGATTTTCAATAGTACAACATACAACTACATTATCGTATCCGTCTTTCCAATCATTCGGAATACATTTCATAAATCTATCAATTCTTTTTGTTAGAAATAAAAAAGTACAATCATGTCTTTCTTTAATCATTTTCCAACATTCATTTCTCCACTCATCAGCTTCTTCAATAAGAAAATCCGTAGAAAAGCATAAATAAACAATTCCAGATTTCATTTTGTAATTGCCATTTTTTAATTTTTCTATTGGCTTTTCAAAGTCTTTTGTCTTTATAATTTCATTAGTATTTATACTTCTTTTTGAATCGCCTTTATGAATATAGCAATGCAAACAGCCATCACTACATTTTTTACAACCTCGCCAAGGATTCCACATTGCCATATTTATACCACCTTAAAATTTTGATTTTTCATAATTATAAGGAATGCTTGTTCCTACAACTACATCTTCTATTTTTTCAATAATTAACCAATCATCCATATTCCCTTGATGGTCAAAATCTAATGCTGTAATTTCTTCTACATTTTTAAATTCAACTAAACATAAGCATTTTTTATGCCATCTTTCTTTTTGCTTATTAGTTAACTGTAATTTATTGTTATTATCTTCAATGGTTTTTGTTATTTCTTCATCACTTAATTTTACATAGTTTTGAACATCTGTTACAACTGCCTTTGCTGTTATCTTTTTTGTTCCTTTTTCCATAAAATAAAGTATTTCATCTTTAAATACTCTGCTATGTGGTATTTTTCTTCCTGCTGCACCTCTTATAATCATTGTTTTACTACCATCTAAAATTTTATTTAATTCTTTTGATTTATCATCGCAATATACTAAATGTATCATAATTTTACCTCATCTTTCTAATTTTAAAATTACTATATTGTGTTTTGATTATATCATAAAGGCCAAGTAACTTTCAACTTGATTGCTTACATTATCTATCAAAATAATTATCTATCTTATAAATTCTATTACTTTTTCTTAATAGGTACCCAAACTTCAGAATAATACTTTTCATCATCTATGCCTTTTTTATAGTCTTTTGGGTTAGAATAACATTCAATATTATAACCTATTGCTATTTCATAATCATTTGAGTTGGGTAACCATTCTTTAAATATTTTTTGATTTACTTCTCTTATGCTTTTGCTTGCTTTTCCTATACAAGGAAAAATAGCCCAAGTTAGTTTTGGTATTTCTATTATTTCAAAATCCTTTGGTATTTTTCCTACAGTATTATAGTCATCTCCTATAACATAATCAAATAAATCATAACTTAAAGTAGTATCAATATTAACTGCATATTTCGCGTTTATCTTACTAAATGCAGACTTCATAAAAAATTTTTTCCATAGTTTAGGTACATCTTGTTCAGCACTTTCATATTTAAAGCTATCTTTTACGCCAACAACTTTAAAAGCCTCTTTTTCTTCAATTTTATACTCCATAGTATAACCACCTTTCAAAATTAAATTTACCTTTAATGGTACAAAGTCTTTTATTGTAACACCATTATTACGAACTTCTGTAGGAGTAAATCCATGAAATCTTTTGAATGCTTTAGTAAAACTGTCTTGAGAATCATAACCATATTCAATTGCTATATCAATTATCTTTTTATCTGTATTTAAAACTTCCTTACCTGCCATAGATAATCTTCTATTTTTAATATATTCTCCAACTCCATAACCACAAATAATTGAAAATCCTTTTTGGAAATAAAATGATGAGATATAAGAATAGCTAGCAATATCCTCTATTTTTAAATCATTTGTTAAGTTGTTTTCTATATATTCTATAGCTCTACTAATTGATTCAATCCAGTTCATATTCTCTCCTTTCGTTCACAAGTATATTTTACTTTAAAAGTGTTTACTTTGTCCGACATTTTTTGCTAACATTTGGCTAATACGATGGGAATTAAAATTATTCTTGATAGTATCATTTTTTTATTTTTTATAACTTTTTTCATTGTTTAAAAGTATTAATTTAAAAGCATTTAAGCATATTCTTATATATTTTTATTATAAACTATTTTAGTATTATATCATATTTTTTATTAAATTAAAGGAAAAAATATGATTGATTTCTTTGTATTTTTCATATACAATAATATTATAGGTTTTTTATTAAAAATTAACACTAATTTATAATCTATACTATTTATATAAAATTATAGAAAGGACTAAATTTACTATTATGAAATTAGAAGATATGAATTCGAAAAAGGAAGCTTTTCAAGATTTCTTTGAATGGCTTTATGATGATAATAGAATTGAAAATAATAGTGTGAAACTTCATAGTGAAATAGATTTATCTTTAGCTCACACATACTCTGATGCCAACATTTATTATCCTACACAATTTGAGGATTTTTTTGAAACAAAGGCAATGAGTAGACTAGGTAGAATTAGTCAATTAGGTTTAGCAGTTACTCATTTTCCTAACTTATACCACAATAGGTTAGAACATTCAAAAGGAGTATTAAATAAGAAAATAGAAGAATTATTTTATAATTATCAAAATCCCTCATGGAAAAAATATATTGAAGAAAATAATTTAAAATTGCATTTAATTGCAGAATTAATAAAAATGGCTGGACATGATATTGGGCATCCTCCACTTTCACATGCTATGGAAGAGCAAATTTTTGGTAGCAGAGGTGTACATGAGGAAATTGGAAATAGAATTATGCTTGAAAATAAAGATATACAAAATGTTCTTTTATCTATAAGCCCTGAGCTACCTAGTATTTTAGCTGAGCTATATGAAAAAGATTTCCTTAACTTTAAAAATCATGATGAAAGTAGTTATGATGTTGATAGAATGGACTATTTATCTAGAGACAGTTTATACTTAGGATATAACTTAAATTTAACAACTCAAAATTATGAAAGTATTTGCGTAGAAACTGATGAGAATAATATTCCTATATGTAATTCTGACAATAGCATAAAAACAAATAATTTAGGCAAAACCTATATTGATGTTTATGACTTTTCTAGCTTACCAGAAATAGAAAAGGCTTTGCTTTTACGTGAAGATAGATATAAAGATGTATATATGTCAAAATATGTACATAGCGCTGAAAGGTGTATATCAAGATTTTTAGAGGCTTTTCTTTCTTCTCCATCTGAATATGCTGGAAGTGATTTTAAAGAATTTCTTACATACTTAAAAAGTACAGAAGTAGAAGATATAGATTTAGATAAATTTATTGAATTTGATGAAATACAACTATACTCTAAATTATTAAATATTGCTGAAAAACATGAAAATACTAATATACAATTATTAGCTACAATGATAATACCAAATATGGATGCATTTTTGAATTTATTATATTCACATTTAAAAGTGTATTCAGACAAAAAAGATTTTACTGAATCTGACAAAGAATTTTTAAAAAGGATAAAACAGTTAATAAAATCTGATAGCACACTTGCTTGTAACTTAAAAGATAAAGATTTCTTAGACAAAAATACTTTAGTATTTCCAGAAGATGTAGAATTTCCTTATGATGAAGCTTTATTAACAGACAGAAAAATAAAAATAAAATCTTATAAAAAAAGTGAGCCTATATATATAAAAGACAATACTGGTAAAATCTTTGAATTGTCAAATCATCCAAATAGAAGTTATGATTGGGCAAATAAAGAATCTTATTTACATTTACGCTTCGCACATATTCCTTATCTAAGATATAAAGGACTTTCAGAAGAAGAGATTGAACATTTAAAAAGTATTTCAAAAACTAATGATATACCTAAATTAGGTCCAGATGTTAATATGAGTCCTTTAAGCCTTGGTCATTCTATGGAAGATGTGTTCTTAGAATTATAATAAATTAAAAAAGCCATTTATATTATTTCTAATAAAATGGCTTTTTATTTATATCTTTCACCTTACATTTTTCCGCTACGCGTCTTTTTTGTCCTTAAATAATCTAAATATGCTACTTCCCTTAAAAAGAAAGTAAATATCTATAAAATATAAATTTTACACATATTTACTTTCTTTAATTTGATTATAAAAATAAAAAAACTGGCGACAACCTATTTTCTCAGCAGGGTAACCCACAAATATCTTCGGCACATAAGGGCTTGACTTCCGTGTTCGGAATGGGAACGGGTATTTCCCCTTATGTCATCATCACCAGAAAAGTGTTATGTACTTTTTAATTAAGCACACTCAAAAATACATAGAAAAAAGTTTTTTACTTCGATAAACTTTCGTTACCTTCTTTATTATTTTTGGTCTAAACCATTTATTATTAACCTTTTATTTAATATTAGTGGTTAAGC